>JBQTHR010000080.1:0-3846 GCA_052389675.1 Actinomycetota bacterium | reverse complement strand
GCCGGATCTGGCGGGACTTCGGCCTGAAGCCCCATCTCAGCGAAACCTTCAAGCTGTCCACCGATCCGTTGTTCGTGGAGAAGGTGGTTGACGTGGTGGGGTTGTACCACAACCCGCCGGACAAGGCGGTGGTGCTGTGTGTGGATGAGAAAAGCCAGATCCAGGCGCTGGATCGCTCTCAGCCGGTACTGCCGATGATGCCGGGCATGCCTTAAGCGCCGCACCCACGACTACTACCGCAACGGCATCACCACCCTGTTCGCCGCCTTCGACGTCACGAATGGGACAGTCATCTCCGAGCTGCACCGCCGGGACCGGGCCACCGAGTTCAAAAAGTTCCTGGTTACCATCGACAAGACCGTGCCCGAGGGACTTGGGATCCACATCGTCTGCGACAACTACCGCACCCACAAGACACCGGCGATTAAGACCTGGCTCGCAAACCACCCGCGGGTTCAGATGCACTTCACGCCGACCGGGTCTTCCTGGCTCAACCGGGTGGAGCGCTGGTTCGGCTGTCTCACCGATCAGAAGATCCGCCGGGGGGCTCACAAAAGCGTCCAGGCCCTGGAGGCGGACATACGGTCGTGGATCAAATCGTGGAACGATGACCCAAAACCGTTCGTGTGGAAGAAGAGCGCGGAGGAGATCCTGGATTCCCTCGCCAGATATCTTAAGCGCACTTCGGGCGCAGGACACTAGTCATACTTAAGTTAAGTGAGTGAGCACTTGAGCTTGCTTGGACGATTCTTGGCTCAAGGTTGCTACGTTTACTCCTCGAGGGGATGGATTTCCGACGAAACGGAGTAAACACGCCCGATTGACTCAGAATCTTCGGCTTGGAGTGGCTCTCTTGCGAGAACGCCAGGAGAGGAAGTAAGTTTGATCGTCTCATTCCTCAGGAGTTCTAGGTCAGCTCCCAATTTCTTAAGTAATTTCACTCCGTTTGCTTCTGGGATGTCGAGCAGCCCGAGCAGGAAGTGGGCGGTTCCGATCGGTTGGACTCCGAACTCCTGGGAACGGCGGACTGTCGATCGGAAGACGTCCAGAGCATCGGAGGACAGCGAAAGATGCCCTGGACGGTCAAGATCGTCGGCCTGTCCAGCAGGACCCCCCAAGAAAGAGTTTGGTTCGATCCCGACGAGTCTTAGAGCCACCGATGCTAATCCCTCGCCTTCAAACAGGAGTCCCACCAAAAGATGTTCCGAATCCACCTCGCGCGACCCGTTCGCCGTAGCCCAGTTATCCGCAATCAGGAGTGCCTTGTGAGCGTTCTCCGTTGTTAGATTTGGCATCTTGCTCAGCTGTCCTTTCGATTAACCTTCGAACGCGTACTAAGGTAAGTAAGCAACATTATGGTCGCTCCGCCCAGCAGAAACTGTTTTGGCGTTGATCATCTCGATCGGGTCGTCATAGTTGAGATCTTCACGGTCATCGGGTTCTCCTGTCGGTCGTAGGTCATGGTCAGGCGACCAGCTCGTAGGCCGCCTCGATGTTTCGCAGGCACTCGAGGGCGGAAAAGAGGCTGCCGATGTTGGCGGTGCCGCCGTCGACGGTGATGAGCCGGCCGGCCTGCACCGCCGGAAGTGCCTGGAACAACGGGTTGGTCTCGAGGTCGGCGTCGTCTTTGGCGAAGGACAGGCGGATCAGCAGGTCGCCCCCGAGCCGGTCGAGTTGCTCGAGGCTCAGGTCCTGTCCCTCCTCGGGCTGCCCGGCCGGGAGACGGCCCCCGAGGTCGAGCAGCGTCTGGACGAACAAGCCGAGGGTGCCGTAGCCGAAGACACCGTCGGCGGTTCCGGCGTAAAAGACGGTGACGGTGGTGTCGGCGATGGTGGGGCCGAAGCGGTCGCGGAGGCGGTCACGCTCGGTCTCGTAGCGGCCGATCGATGCCTCCGCCTGCTCGGAGCGGTCGAGGGCGGCGCCCAGGGTACGGATGGTCTGGGCCCAGGGCTCCTCCCGGCTGTTGGGCAGGAACAGCGTGGGGGCGATGGCCGACAGGTCGTCGTAGTCGGACTCGAAGCCGGAGCGGTTGGAGAGGATCAGGTCGGGCCGTAGCGCAGCGAGGGCCTCCAGGTTGACGCCCCCGCCGCTGACCGCCACCTCCTCCAACCCGTCGGCGCCGGGTGCGGCCCGGAGGAACTCGGGGAAGCCCAGGCCCGGTTCGACCCCGACGGCCAGGACCGCAAGCCCGAGCGCCAGAGCCGTCTCCAGCGTCCCCCGGGCCTCGAGGGCCGCCACTCGGGAAAGCTGGACCGGGACCTCGGTGACGCCGTTGAGGTGCTCGACGGTCCTCGTCGGCACCGGTGCCAGACCGGCGCCCCCATTGCCGTCGCCCCCACAGGCGGCCAGCAGGCCGGCGGCGGTCAGGCCGGTGATGAACTCCCGGCGGGTCAGGTCGTCGGTCGGTAGTGCGACCGCAGGCGGTCGATCAAGCAGTTGGTAGCGGTCACTGGGATCCTCCTGGGTGGGTGTTGATGGACGTGGAATCAGACGAGGTCGCTGCGCAGACCCTCGATGGCGGCGACAGCAACGGTGAGAAACCTGGCAACGGCGATGCGGTTGGGGTAGTGCGGGCCGAAGCGCCCTCGGTCAACCAGAACGATCTGACCCCGCGTCGTGGATTGCGCCAGCGCGTCAACATCGTCCAGCACCGCGTGCGACCCGGCGCCGTGATCGGCGTGGAATGCTCGATGCCGAGGGCTTCCAGTGGCTCGGTCACTGCCCGGAGGCCGAGTTGCCATACCAACGCTCGAGGTCGTCGAGCATCGCGAGGTATCCCAGCACCCCTTCTTGGCCCCAGTGAGGTCCGGCAAACTTGACCTGGCCGCTCTGGACGCCATCGAGTCCAACCCAGAGCGGGTTGTTCCTCAGCCCGGCTTCGACCTCCTGCTGCTCTTCGCTCGACCCCCCGGTGACGAGGAGGATCTGCTCGCCATCGAGAAGGTCAAGTCGCTCGCCGCTCACCTCGACACAATTCGACAGGTCCTCGACAGCTGCATCATCTGCGCTTGGGGACGCCGAATGCCCAGATCCCTCAGCATGCTGGGAGCGTTGAGGTCAAAGCCCTCGCCCGGCCAGTAGTAGCAGTAGTAGGGAGAGGTATCGGCGTAGGCGAGGGGGATCTCGAGGCCGTCGGGAAGGTTCCGGGCGACATCCGACCGGCGTTCGTTGAGCCGGTCCAACACCGCCGCGGCCCTATTCCCCGCACCCAGGGCGGCCGCAAGCGTTCGCCCCGGTCCCCGCGATCCGGTCGATGAGGATGACCGGAGCGATCGCCTCGAGCAGCGGGAAGATCTCTTGTTCGGCGTAGAACTCCACCGCAACAATGAGGTCCGGCTTGAGGGCGGCGATCTGCTCCACGTTGGCGAGCTGCCGGCCACGAACCAGTTCGGTTCCTGCCAAATCGCACTGATCCGTGATGTACGTCGGCCACGCCCCGGCCGTCTCGTCGTAGGTATTCTCCCCGGCGGCGATCGGTGTGATGCCCAGCGTGCACAGCGCCTCGAGGTCGAAACCCCCGTCAAGGGCGATGACCCGTACGGGCACCCCTGTGATCTCAGGCGTCTTGCCGGGTTCCTTGACAGTCCGGGCGCCATCGACAGCTCCGTCCTGCGCAGCACGCTCGTCCCCCCGGCCGCAGGCCGCCAGCAGGCCGCGGCGGTCAGGCCGGTGATGAACTCCCGGCGGGTGAGATCGTCGGTTGGGTTGATTAAGGAAGTGGTCATTGGTAGTCAGCGGCGCGGTGCTCTTGCGAGCCCGTTTCCGCATTCCCCTTTCAAACCGTGCATGCGGTTTTCCCGCACACGGCTTACCGATGGTCTTTCGAACATAGTTACGCAGCTCCTG
>JBQTHR010000079.1:0-4453 GCA_052389675.1 Actinomycetota bacterium | reverse complement strand
TGAGGCCCGTAGGATCGGAATGAAGCGAGCGCAACAACACCGGCTTGAGGTAAACCGAGGGTGCAGAGGGACCTCAGATGCTGACTAATTCTGCGGAGCTTTGGGACAAAGGTCCTGGCGCAAGCGGCTTCAACCGCGTCGCTTCCAAGATCCTCAGCGCACCCAAACCGAAGAGTGCTCCGGCCACCGCCAAGATCACATCGTCGGTCGCGGTTACCCGGCCAAAAGCCAGTAGATACTGACCTGCTTCGATGCCCGCTCCTAATCCTAGGGCAATCAGGCCTATCCATCTCCAGTTGCCAAACCTGCCCCAGCCAACGGGAACAAGAAATCCGACAGCCGCGAAAAGCAGCATATTGCCGCCAAGTTGGGCTAATGGAACTCTCCAATCAACGGGGTTCCGCAACGTTTCGGCGATGCTTCGGAATGGCATCAGGTCCAGGTCGCGTCCTTCCATCCCGGCCGCGGGGGTCAATGTAACTGCCAGCACCAAAACCACGGCGCAAGCAGCCAGTGCTCGCCCCAGGTAGGGCAAAAACGCCAAGTAGGAAATTCTCCCTCGCCTTTTTTGCCGGGTCCAAGCGATCAGAACGAATCCGATCGGGAAAAGCATCGCTAGCGCGCCAAATAGGACCAGGTCGCCAAAGCTTCGAGCTAGCTGAGTCATTTCGTCTACTACGGGTATACGACCTTGCCTTTTAGATCCATTGAGATGCCATCGGTGCGCTTCTGGAGCCGGAAGTAATAGGTGCCGGCCGGCAAGTTGGTCCAAGACTTCGTCTCTTCCTTGCGGCGCGCATAGGTCTTGGTACCAAGATTGCCTCGCTCACCATCCCTGTACAGTGTGATGGTGTAGTCGGCGATGGCTCTGTAGCAGTCGCTAGACGACGTGATCTTAACCGTTCCTCGGTTTTGGTTCCAGGTGCGGGAATTCAAACAGCATTTGATGTGGGCCACCCAAGTAAAGCTCCCGGCCGCCAGGGCTGGAGTGGCAGCGAAGACCGACAACCACAATGAACTACAAGTGCAAACGCGAGTGCGCGCTTTCCCAATCGGGTCCTCCTTGAATCGTTGAAATGCAACAGGGAGTTTAGATGTTAGCCCCTGAGTGCGCGATCCGGTTCAATTCGGACACCGATTCCGGGCGGGTGATTCCGGACACTGATTCCGATCCAATCCCGGACATAGATTCCGGCTGAAGCCGGACACAGCTCCCGGGCGGCGAGCGGGAGGGGCTCGAAGCCGACTTCGGCCAGGATGGCGGCTGCGAAGCCCTCCTCGGTGAGGTTGATCAGGGTGTCCTCGAACGGGTTGACGATGGCCACGGTTGGAGCTGGGGAGCTCAGCTCTTTGCCGAGCCGGGCGGCCCGGGCCTCGAAGCCGGCCCAGGTCGTCCTCGAACCGCTCGACTACGCCGAGGACCTCGGCCATGAAGCGCAGGTTGGCTTTCCATTCGAGATCGCTGACGAAGTCGAGCGCCGTCACCGGGGCGATCTCGCTGATGGTCTCGAAAGATCCTTCCGGGATGCTGAATCTGTCGCAGAGGATCACGTCAGGCCTGGCCGCTGCGATCGCCTCCAGGTTGGCGACGCTGCCGGTGGCCCGTACCTCGACGTCGGCGACGGCGTCCCGCGTCGCAGGCGAGCCGATGTAGCCGGGTACGGCCACCACCTAGAAGCCGTAGCGCACAGCAAGGTCGATCCCGATTGTGGTGAGGAAGGCGACCCGCCGGATCGCGGTCGGCACCTCCACCGGCCCGAACGCTGTCTCGACCATGCGACGCGCCGCCGGTTCGTCCGGGGTCACTGGCGCCGCCATTACCACAGGCGGCCAGCAGCCCGGCGGCGGTCAGGCCGGTGATGAACTCCCGGCGGTCAGGTCGTCCAGCGGGTTGATTGAGTTGGTGGTCATGGGCTTCTCCTTTTGATTGGTGTTCGGGATTCGGAGTGGGGTGGTGGCCAGCATCGCGGTGGGCCGCTCCGGCGGTCCGAGGTCGCCTGGGCCATCGCGATGTATATAATGTAGCAATGGTGCGCAAGCAGCTGTACCTCGAGGAGCGCCAGGACCGCGCCCTGAAGGAGGCGGCGGCGGCCTCGGGACTCTCCGAGGCCGAGCTCGTCCGCCGCGCGCTCGACCGGTTCCTCGGGACCACCGCCGACCTCGACGCGCTCGGGGAGTTCCTGGATCGGGGCCGAGCTGCCGCCGAGCGGCACCGGCTAACTGGCCCCTGGGATCGGGCCAATCTGCACCAGCGCACGGGTTGATCCGAGCCCTGCTCGACACCAACGTGCTCGTCTACCTCCACGATGGAAGCGACCGGCGTCGGCGGGAGCGGGCCGAAGCGATGCTCGCAGCGGCGGGTCGCAGCGGCGCCGCCGCGCTGCCGGTCCAGGTGCTCACCGAGTTCGCCGCGGTGGCGATGCGCAAGCTCGATCCACCGATGGCGCCCGAGGAGCTCCGGCTCCAGATCCGGGCGCTCGCCGCCTCCTTCCCGGTGCTGACGATCACGCCGGCCGTCCTCGACGAGGCGCTGCGCGGCTGTGCCGTACATCGCCTGCCGTTCTTCGACGCCCAGATCTGGGCCGTCGCCCGGCTGCACCAAATCCCAGCGATCATCAGCCAGGACGTCCACGCCGAAGCCGACGGCGTCCGCTGGATCGACCCGTTCACCGATCCCCGGCCCGCAGACGAGCTGCTGGGCTGATCGGTCGGGCCGTGCTCGTCGATGGACGAGCTCCGGCCGTCGAGGCCACACCGTCGCCCTCCACGGATGCCGGCTCGCCCGGTGCGCCGGCGGGACTGGCATCACGTAAGGTTCGGCACGGGGTCAGGCGATGCCGACGTCGAGGTCGGGACGGGTGAGGACTGGCGCGATCACGTCGAGCGCGTCGAGCAGTCCGCCGTAGGTACGGCTCGGGACCGATGCCGTAGATCGGTTCGAGGTTCGGTGAGAACGCCTCACCAATCGGGATCATCACAGCGACTTGCTCTGGAGTCGCGCCGAAGGTCTCGCCGGCGATCTCCCCCTCGCGGGTGGGGACCCCGACGATCGAGCCGCCGAGGTCCAGGACCGTCGGCGGTGACCAGAGATCGGGGCTCTATGACCCCGGCCCACCATGTTGCGCAGAAACTCGGTCCAGCACGCCTCCGACTCCTTGTTGCCCACCGCCAGATGCAGCAGCTGCTTGCGGCCGTCGGCGCAGGTTCCCCAAGCTGCCAGCACTCCTTTCTTTGCACCATAGCGGCGCAAGGATTCGTAAACGGCATCCAAAAACAGGTACTGAACGTCGATCTCTAACAGATCCCGGGCGCAGAACTGCTGGTAGTTCTCCCACAGCTGGTCGGTGATCTCTGAGACCGCGCTGCGGGAGATCATCGGTTTGCCGGCCTGGTCTTTGAAGCAGTCCTCGACGTCTCGGGTGGACAGCACGTCACCCGCCGGCGCTCGAGGATCGAAAAAAAACAGCTCCACCTGATTCAGCCAGTTGGCGTGCGCGGGGTGCGGTGCAAGAACACGTGGTTATGCTCGGGACTATCCAAGAGCTCTTCGACCGAAGGGTGTTGTGTGCGGAGAGGTTGTCGCCGATGCAGGGACTCAAAAGCCGGCCGGGGTTGCGGCGATCAGATCCTCCAAGAGCTCGACGAAGTTTCGTGAACGAGTGGAGTCCGTCAACCCAGACGGACAGGTCTGCTTGGTTGACGTTGAACGACTACGGGTTGTGCCGTTTTTGCTGAGTCAGAGGCATGAGCTGAAATGGATCGCATCCTCGGATCTGACCTTGAATGCTTCAAGCGCTGCTGAGCTGCTGACGACCTCTTCGATACAGTCCGCGCTGCCACCGACGTATGTCCATTGAAGGTCAATTTCGGTTGCCACGCACCACGCCCTGTCCTCCGGCCACCAGATATTTGGGGACTGCGAGAATGGTTCAGGCTCGAAGGAATGTACAGCCGCTTCGATTGGTCCTTTCAACAACACGTAATCACGGTAGGGAAGCGAGAGGATTGCCGCAGCCGGCCATCTCCTGACCGGTCCAAATGATCCGTAGCCCGTCCAGATTGCGAACCAACAAAAACCGGACGTAGTGTGCTTCCTTAAGATCTCCGTCATCGCGCCAGCTTGTTCAGGGGCAAGATGTCCCTCATCCGGAGGGGTTATCGGGCCGATTGCAACTTTGCGGTCGATGTCTTCCCAGAGATTACCCGCATTGATTTCAAGGCCAGCTTCTTTAGCGACAGCGCTCCAGGATATTGATCTATCTGTCGACTCGCTTCTGATGCGTGCAGGATGCAAAACGCGCGCGTAACTTTCATACCCCAACGGTAGAGGATGTCCCGTCCGCCGTTGAAATTGGGTGACGGTTCCTGACCTTTTCCTATGCTGGAATCCTATCTTCTCCCTGTGACAATTTCGCGACCTCAGCCTTCAAGCTCTCGACCAGGACCGGCAGTT
>JBQTHR010000078.1:0-23834 GCA_052389675.1 Actinomycetota bacterium | reverse complement strand
ACGCCCGAAGAGGCACTCGACTGCGCCTGCGGGCTCTACCTCAACGACCCCTCGGCATGGGCACCATGAACCCTCGGGAACGCCCAGCCAGAATGCGCGTGCCCAAAACCGAGACACTGCACTAGCGAGGGCCTGCGGCGTGGCGGGGCCGCGCTGCTCAACGGGGGCCTGGGTGGACCCTCCAAGGGCCTCCGGATCTCCGGCCTTGCTTGGCGGCGGATCGGCTAAGCGTTAACGTCCCGGCCGAAGGCCTGCCAGAGCCGCCGGCTGACCCGGCGGCGGAGTGGGCCCAGCAAAATCGTCGAAAAGTAGATCGGGTGCCAGAACCACTGAACCCGGACCTCGGTGCTTCCCCGCTCGATTCCGGCGTAGATCGCCTCGGCCACCCGGGGCGGATGCATCACCAGGCCCCTGGTGAGCGGGTTACCCAGAAGGCCATCCATTGGGAAGCCTTCGGTATCGCAAAAGCCCGGTTCCACCACCAGGCTGTTGATGCCCTTGTCCCTTAGTTCGCCCCAAACCGCCTCGGTGAAGCCGACCATCCCGAACTTCGTCGCGGTGTAGACGCTGCTGCCGGGCAGCGGAATCCTTCCGGCAACCGAAGCCATGTTGAGTACCCAAGCAGAGCCCGGCCTCTGCGCCGCGCCCTTTGCCAGCAACGGCAAGAACTCCTGGATACACCAAATCGGCCCGATCAGGTTGGTTCGGATCACCTGCTCCACCTCCTCCGGGCTGCTCCCCGCGATCGATCCGCCCGAGGGTATCCCAGCATTGGTGAACAAGACGTCCACCCTTCCTGCCCGCTCGGCGACGGTGCCGGCAAGCCGGCGAATCTGATCGATATCGGAAACATCGCACACGGCATAGGAATGGGGGGCACCACCCAACTCCGCCACAAGGGCCGCCAGCCGCTCCTCCCGCCGGGCGACCGCAATGATGGTGGCGCCCCGCTCAGCAAACGCCCGGGCGGCTGCCTGGCCGATGCCGCTCGACGCGCCGGTGATCACCACCACCGCCTGGTTCCAGTTCATAAGCTCCATGGTAGCCAGCACTCGGGCTTAGCGCCCCGTAAACTCGCACAACAATGAGCTCAACCCTGGTTCACCTCGTGCGCCACGCCGAAGTGGAAAACCCTGACAACATCTGGTACGGGAGACTTGAGGGGTGGGTCCTCTCCGAGCGGGGGCTGCGCCAGGCGGAGGCCCTGGGGAAGCACTTTGCCGATCGGCCGATCAGCGCTATCTACTCCAGCCCGCTCATCCGGGCCCTCCAGACCTCGGAACCGATCGCCAAACGCCACGGGCTGGAGGTGTTGACCGACGAGGACGTCCTGGAATCGATCGCCCATCTTCAGGGCAGCCATGGCGACCGGCGGCTGTTCCGAAACCCGCTCAACGCCCGCTACTTCTTGAATCCCTACCGGCCGACTTGGGGCGAGCCGTACCGGAGCATCCGTGCCCGCATGCAGCGGGCAGTTTACCGGGTCCGGGATGCCCACCGGGAGGGCGAGCCAATCATCGTCTCCCACATGACCCCGGTCTTGGTGGCCCGCATTCTTATCGAAGGCAGCACCAAGCCGCCCTGGCGAGCCAAGCGGCCATGCGACAAAGCGTCGGTGACCACGCTGGAGTTCGAGGACGATCGGTACCTTCGTACGATCTACGACCCGGTGGGCTCGGCGATCCTCTGAAGCTGCCGGCCGTTTAAGCGGCGCGTTCCATACCCGGCGCCTTATTTGCGGGTTCTTTCAGATGCGTAGCGTGGGGTGCCCCGCCTGCTTCCATCCCTCGATTCCCCCGGCCAGCGAGGCAACATTGCTGTAGCCGAGCCGGTGCAAAGCAAGGCCCCCGAGCAGCGACCTCACCCCGGTGGCGCAGTAGACTATGATCCGGCCGTCCCGACAATCGGTAAGCGCCGGATCATGGTCCAAGATCTGCGGATCGGCCTTGTCCGGCACCTCGTCCAGGGCAATCCGCACGGCCCCATCGATATAGCCCTTTCGCCACTCGTGCGCTTCCCGGACGTCCAAAAGCAATGCCGGCGTACCGGCTTCCAGCTCCGCCCAAGCCTCATCGGACGAGACTTCGGGGATGATCCTGCGGGCCTGTTCAAGGGCCGAAATCCGTGCGTCCATTGAGCCTCCTGACTCCTGTCCCAGCCACCATCGGGTACGGCTACCATCCGCCGCTTCGGGCGATCCGACCGTTTCGAACCGGCCGGCGTTATGGGTCTTCGGCTCTTAGTTTATGGTCGACGCGTACATGGAAAGAGTCCGTGCCGTCGCGGTGCTGCTTGCGGTCGTGGTTTCCGCCAGCCCGGTCCTGCCCGCCCTGGCAACCACTGACGATCCACTGTTCCCCCAACAATGGGGCCTGCTCAGGGTGGGAGCGCAAAGCGCATGGAGCATCTCGCAGGGCGAGGGGGTGGTGATCGCCGTGATCGACACCGGTGTGCACCTTCAGCACGCTGACCTTAAACAACGGCTGGTTCCGGGCAAAAGCTTGGTGGACGACGCTCCCCCGGAGGATACTCACGGTCACGGCACCCTGGTCTCGGGCATCGCTGCCGCGTCGGCCAACAACAAGGAAGGTATCGCCGGAGTCGCCCCAATGGCGAGCATCATGCCGGTGCGGGTGTTCGATTCGCTGGGCAGCGCCACCTCCCGGCGGGTGGCCGAGGCGATCCGCTTTGCGGTCGATGCCGCCGCCGGCCGGCGATCCAAGCTGGTACTGAACCTGAGCTTCGTCGGCCCCTCTCAGGAGAACCCGGTGGCCGGCAGCGACTCCAGCCCGATCTTCGGCGACGAGGCGGTCAAAAAGGCCATTGCCGATGCTGCTGCCGCCGGCGCGGCGGTGGTGCTGCCGGCGGGCAATGAGGGCGCCGCCCGGACCGCCTTCGACGCGCCCGACCACCGCGGCATCATCGTGGTCGGGGCAAGCGACAAGCAAGACAACTGCGCCGGTTTCACCAACTACGGAGAGGGACTGGACATCCTGGCCCCCGGCGTGGGCATCCTTTCGACCTTTTGGAACCCGGCCACGCAAAAGTCCGGCTATGCCTACGCCGACGGCACCTCCATGTCGGTGCCGTTCGTCTCCGGTGCAGCGGCCCTGCTCATGTCCCAAGGGATGACCAACGTTGAGGCAATCGATCGAATAATCGCCACCGCCTCGGGCAGCGGGGTTTCGTGCCGGGGCGAACAGACCAGTTATCCCATCCTGGACGTCGCCTCGGCGATGAAGGTTGAGCGTTCAACGGAGTCGCCAAACCCTCAGCCGGTCGATCCCAGCCCGATCCCTTCGGCAGTCATCCGGCCTGCCGGGACCGATGAGGTGAGCAATGAGCCGGACGACTCCTCCGGCGATGTCGACCCGTTACTGGAAGTGAGCCCCCTGAAGACCGTCGCCTTCTTGGTGCTCGTGGCGGTTCTTATCCTGTTCGCCGCAATGGTGCCGGAGCGCAAGCGCATCGACTGACGGTCCGCCGCCGCGGGGCCCGGATTCCCCCCCCCGGAAAAGGTTGCGCCTTCGGCGCTGCCTAATGGCTGATCCCTACAGCCGGTGGTAGGGAAAAATGGTCTCCCGGACCTGTTCGATCACCCGGTCCACTGCGCTCAGCTCCACTTCCGAGGCAACTGGAGGCTCGGAAAGCGTTTCGGGCAGCGAGTGGCCAGCGACCTGTTCGGCGTGTGAGAGCCAGGCTGCCGGAAGATCGTCGGCAAGGGTGACCCCGGCCATCTCGGCGAAATAGATAGTCCAGGCACGGGGAACCACCCGGGCCCACTGATAGCCTCCGCCGCCGGTGGCCAGCCACTTGCCGCCGGCGCTGCTGTGCGCCAGATCATGGAGCAACCGGGCCGTCCGGAAAAAAGCATCGGTGGTGAGCGAAAGGTTGGTCAAAGGATCCGTGTGGTGGGTGTCACACCCTAACTGGGTCACCAGCACCTGCGGCTCCCAAGCGTGCAACAGCGGCGGGACCACCTCCCGGAAGGCATGAAGCCACAAGTCGTCCGAAGTGAACGGAGGCAACGGCACGTTGACCGACATGCCAACCGCCTTCCCCGCCCCCGATTCGTCAACGAACCCGGTTCCCGGGAACAGTGTCCTGCCGTCTTGGTGGAGCGAGATCGTAAGTACCCGGGGCTCATGGTAGAAGATCGCCTGCGGGCCGTCGCCATGGTGAGCGTCAACATCCACGTAAGCTACCCGCTCCACCCCCTGCTCCAACAGCCAAGCGATCGCTATCGCCGGATCGTCGTAGACGCAAAAGCCACTGGCGCGGCCGGGCAGAGCGTGATGCAGACCGCCGGAGGGGTTGAAGGCGTGGTCGGCCTCGCCGGACCAGATTGCCTGCGCGGCCACCAGCGAAGCTCCGGCCACCCGGGCCGCCGCCTCATGCATGTTGGGGAAAATCGGGTTGTCGCCCGGCCCGAAGCCGAACTCCCAGTAGGATCCGCGCTTGCCGTGGCCGGCGTCGCGCACCGCCCGGAGGTAGCCCGGATCGTGCACAAGCCCGATCAACTCGTCGGTGGCATCCTCGGCCGCCACCTTGACCACCTGTTGCCCGTCGACAATCCCGTACTCCTCGATCAGGCGCATCGTAAGCCGGAAGCGATCCGGGCGCAGAGGGTGGCTTGGTCCCAGGTCGTACTCGGGGGCATCGCCGTAGTCGACGAGCCGGACACGGTCCCCCATCAGTTGAGCGTCGCCCTGAGCTTCAGCGCGGCGGCGGCCAACGCCGGGGCAAGCTCGGGATTTGCCATGGCCACCGCCTCGATCTCCGCCACCGCCTCGGCTACCCGGCCCTGCATGGCCAGCGCCTCGCCCAGCTCGGCCACTTCCTGGCGGGGCACGGTAGGAATGGCCAGGCGCATCCGCACCACCCACTCCAGCGAGCCGCCAATCTTTTGGGCTCGGTAAATGGCCCTCAAATTGTTCAGCATCCGGGCCAGGATCTCCAGCTTGCCGGCAACCGGCCGCATTCCCGGCGCAAAGGCCACCGACCCCCGAACCCCGGTTACCTGGCGAAAGCGTGCCTCGATGCCCGCCTCATCCAAGATCTCGCCCCGGAAGAACGGGTCGATGTACTGGCCGGCCGGTGCCGAGCGGACCAGGAAGTGCCCGGGCATCCCGATCCCCTCCAACGGTACGCCCGCCCGCCGGCCCACCTCCATGGTGATCACAGAAAGAGCAATCGGGATACCCCGCTTGCGCTCCAGGACCACGTCCAGGAAGGAACTGTCCGGATCGTAATAGCGATCGGTCTCTCCAGTGAACCCGTGCTCCTGGAACAAGCGCCGGCGCAGGCCGGCGAGATCGTCCACCCCGTAGGCCAGCTCATCGAGCATTTGCATGCACGCCTGGACGTCGCACCGGGGATGGTCGGCGGCTCCCAGCAGCAAGGCCGCACGCCCCAAATCGATCTGCTCCTGCGGCTGGCTTACCAGCGCGCGGAACTGCTCCACCGGATTCATCGCTGCACCGAGGCGAAGATGGCGTCCAGACCCTGTTCGGAGAGCCGGCCGGTGTTGGTGTTCTGCGGGCTGGGGTGGTACGAACCGACCAGGCGATAGCGGCCCAGCCGGTACTCGGCGCCATGGCCGAAACTGGGCAAGGGCGACGGCAGCTGGATCCCGTTGCCCCCCAAGGCCCGTAGTGCGGCCTTCCAGGCGATGGATCCGAGCGCAACCACCGTTGTCAGGTTGGCCAGCAGCCGCAACTCCCTGACCAGGTAGGGCAGGCAACTGGCCATCTCTTCATTGGCCGGCTTGTTGCCCGGGGGAGCGCAGCGCACCGCAGCAGCGATGTAGCATCCGGTCAGCACCATACCGTCCTGCCGGCTGACCGAATCCGGCTGGCTGGCAAAACCCGCCCGCCACAGCGCACGGAAAAGCCAGTCGCCTGATCGATCACCGGTGAAGACCCGGCCGGTGCGGTTGGCTCCGTCGGCGGCGGGGGCCAGGCCGACAATCAGCAACCACGCATCGATGTCGCCGAAGCCGGGCACCGGGCGGGCCCAGTAATCGTCCCTGCGGAAGCGCAGCGGTGGATCGGCGGCTTTAGCTTCGCGCCAAGCGACCAGCCGGGGGCACCTGCGACAGCCGACTATCTCCCGCCGGAGGTTTTCCAGAGAGCCGGCGTTAGAGCTTGAACCCAATGGCCCTCGTCTCATTGCGCCTGGGTATGGAAAGGCGAGGGCGCTCGGTCCGGGTGACGACATGGTTCTGGATTCGCCAGCGGCCACAACCGGCGGCGTCTAGCAGGGTGTGGGCCAACTCCACCCGTTCCCGGCTGTAGCCGGGAAAAGACAGGTAGAACAGGCCACCGGAGGCCAGCGCCCTACCGGTAGTTCGGGCAATCCGCAGACTCACGTGGCGGGGAGGCAGGTGCAGGATCAGAGAGGCTACAGCCGCGTGCAGGCCGGAATCCGGGACGAAGAACCGGTAGTCCGCGTTCACCACCCTAAGGGGAAGTGCTTCCGCTGCAGCCGCCCGGGATACCTGCTCCAGCGCAGCGGCCGACGCTTCTACCACCGTCACCTCGAACCCGATGCGGGCCAGCGGCAGGCAATTCCTTCCCTGGCCGCCCCCCAGGTCCAGGAGCCTGCCCGGCGGTAGGGGATAAAGCGCGTCGATGAGTTCCCGGTCAGGTGCACCTCCGAAGGCGCCCTCATTCTGCCGGTAGAGCTGGTCGAAATATGCCGTCTCGATCATCGGTCCCGCTTAACCCTACATGCGAGCAATGGCGGCCTTGCGGCTATTGCTCGGCCGAAGGGCGCTGCGGACAACAACTGCACAGGCTCCCTCGTCCGTTTGACTCAAACCTGAGTACGACGTAGTTTGAGCCGCGAACAAGCAGGCAGGTCGGTCAACCAATAGGTCAACCAAATGGGAGGTGGCGATTCAGGTTCGGTCCTGTCGCGTCACCCCTAAAGAACCCGGGAGGACAAGGAATGACTGAATACGATCCGCGGGCGGAAACCGGAATCCCCACCGAGCCGGTGGGATCGCTACCCAGGCCTAGCAAGCTCCAGGCCGCGTACGCAGCCTACGACAAGGGCGAGATCGACAAGGCAGCGCTGGAAGCAGAGCAGGACATAGCCGCCAAGGATTCGATCGAGCGCTTTGAGGCAACCGGATCCCCGATCATCTCGGATGGTGAACAGCGCTGGAGCAGCTTCGCCACCTATCCCTTGGCCGACACCCTGACCGGCACCGGCTTAGCGCCCAACCTCGGACCGGGCGGCAACTATTTCGCAATCTTCGCCGACGGTCACTACCGCCAGCTCCCCAAACTGACCGGACGCCCGTTCAAGTACAACTACTATGCTGGCGACACGCTGGCCAAATCTATCGGCTACGCCACCAAACCGATGAAGCAGGCGGTCATCGCCCCGTCGATGCTGGCGTTGCTCTATCCGCTCGACGCCCCGGTAGACGGCTACTCCCAGGAAGACTTTGAAGCGGACCTGGTAGACGAGTGCGAGCGGGACGTCCGCAAAGCGTTTGCCGCCGGTGCCAAGCGAGTGTCGATCGACTTCACCGAAGGTCGGCTTGCCACCCGCGCAGACCCGCGCAACCCGTGGACCGGCATGGGGATGCTGCCGCACTTCATCGAGCTCAACAACCGGGTGCTCGACCGCTTCACAGCAACCGAGCGCGTGAATGTTGGTATCCATGTCTGCCCCGGCGGAGACCGCGACTCGGTCCACTCGGCCGACGTGCCCTATGAGAACCTGCTGAGCGAGCTGTTCAAGCTGAACGCCGGGTACTTCCTGATGCAGTTCTCCTCTGAGCGGGAAAAGGGCCCGGTCTACGAATCGATCGGCAAGTACAGCCGTGATGACGCCAACGGCGTGCCACAGATGGTTTACCTCGGCGTATGTTCCGGCCAGAGCCCTCGTCCGGAGAGCGCCCAGGAGATCTGCGACATGCTGGTGGAGTTGGGCAACCACATTCCGAAGGAGCGAGTCGGCTCCACCGATGACTGCGGGTTCAGCCCGTTCTCCATCGACGAAAAGCCGCAGCACGGCTCTCCCGACTATGCCCGGGACATCGCCTTCCAGAAGATCACCAACCGAATCGAGGGCACCCGGATGGCAGCCGAGAAGATGGGCGTAAGTTAGTTATACGTAGTTACAGTTAGTGGCCCTGGAAACTTTGCGGTTACAACAACTCCCCGGTCAGGCACCCGCAGCATTGTGGGCCTGGCCGGGGAGTTGCTTGTCTGCCCTGGGTCCCGGAGCCGTCTTCATACAACTTCGAGCGTTGTTCTCATCCCGAAGGCATAGTGGCCGGGGAGATGGCAGCCTAAGATCATTGAACCGGCTTCGCCGAAGGTGATGGTGGTGGTAACCGTCTGTCCGGCGGGTAGAGATACCTCAGTCGGGATCTGGTCATGCATCATCTCTGTCCCGTCCTCATGACGCTGTTGGACGGCCTCGTCGCCCAAGATGAACTCGTGATCGATCGGATCGTCGTTGACCAGCTTGAAGGTAACCGTGTCCCCGGTCCGAAACAGTAGCGCGCGCTCGGGGCGGAAGCGGGAGTGGTGGACCGATATCTCCACCTCCTGCACCCCGCCGGCACCGCCCGTGCACGCGGAACCAGTCACGGCCAGGGCCGCCGCAAGCACAGGTAAGACGAATCTAAGCACCGCCACGGCGCATTCCCAGCCGTCCTACCGCTGTGCCCAAGCCGGCGACCAACCCTGCCAGCAGGACCAGGAACCACATCGGCAAACCGGCGGTAGCCGGGGCGGAGGGGGCGTCCGGAGGCGCCTGGGCGGGTTTGGTACCCACGTCTAACGCCGAAGGAACCCCACCCGCGACATCCACCGCCAGGTCATAGCTCAGCTGGCCTGCCCGGGCATCGACCTTGAAGTAGCTCAGCCACATCCCGCTCGGCGGGAGCCAGTCCATTCCCTGGTCGCTGCGCAAGTCGGCGATCAGGCTTCGCGACGCTTCCTCGCTACGGTCCAGCGTCAGGCCGGGGGTTAACGCCATCAGACCAGGTCTGCCTGGTGTCAGCAGGTAAACGTCGGCCTGGACCTGCTCCTGCGCCTGCTTGCCCAGAGCGAGAATGCGCAGCGGCACCCAAGGATTGTCGGTGGGAATGCTCAGGTGAATCGGCGTGCCTTCGCCGAGATTTTGGCCCCGGGCGGCCGCCGCATCGGCATCGAAGCGGGCTGCCAGGAAGATCGGGCTGCGCGCAGCGTAGAAGTCCAGCACTTCAGGGGCATCGGGGGGAAGGGTGAAGCCGTTGTTCTTCGCCCACTCGCCCACCTGGTCGCCACCGCCCTTCAAGACGGTGAGGTCAAGCGCGTCGATAGTGGTTTCAAGGATCACTTCGGCGGACTCCGCCTTGGCAGCCAAGGCCACGCCGGCGTCGAAGGCTAGCCGCTCCACCGGAGGCTGGGTCTCCTTGATCAGGCGCTGAAGGGTCCAATCGCCGCCCCGCACCACAGAAGTAGGTATTCCGGGCAGCGGCACGATCGACCCAAACGCCCCGCCACCCCCGGCAAAGGAGAAGGAGGTTATGTAGTGCTCCACTCCGCCAGCGTAACCGGCAAGCGTGGTGGTTTTCAGCAGGTTCACATTCCCGTTCGGACCGATCAACCCGCCGCACGCAAGCGCGGCGGCACTTGTGGCGATGACAAAGCACAACACTATTGGGATGATCACAAGTCGCTTCATGGGGACCTCGCTTCCGGCTCCGGTTGATTGGTGGGTTGCGGGCTTAGACGGACCTGCTTGCCGGGCGGTTCCGAAAAACATCGGCTCCGAAAACGTAAGGAAATGAAGGCTTCCCGCTCTCCCCTAATGCCGGAAAGACCGGCAAACGAATAAGGGGGAAGAAATGACACTGACCAAGATGATCGGGATTTTGCTGGTGCTGGTAGTCGCAGGTGCGCTGATGGCGCCCACCGCCTCGGCAGCAGTGTGGTGCCAGGGCTTCGCCAACTTTTGCGTCGACGCATCAGTCGATGTCGAGCATGACCAGACCGCCGGGGACGGCGGGGCCGGCGGGGACTCGGGCGACGGTGGCGACGGAGCGCCTTCGGGCAACGGCGGCAACGGTGCAGCCGGAGGAGACAGCGGCGACGCCACCGGCGGCAGCGGTGACGGAGGTGCCGGCGGCACAGCTGTCAGCGGCAACGGCGGCAACGGCGGAGGCAACGGCGGCGACGGAGGCGGCGGCGGCGCAGCCGGCGGCAGCGGAAGCTACGCAGGAGCAACCACCGGCGGCGGCGACGGAGGCGGCGGTAACGGCGGCAGCGGCGGCTCCGGCGTCTGCGACGGCAGCGGCGGCCACACCGGGGCAGGCTGCTCGGGCGGCAACGGCGGCGCAGCGGCTGGCGGCAGCGGCGGCAGCGGAAGCGGCGGAGCCGGGGCCTCGGGCAACGCAGGCAGCGGCGGCTCCGGCGGTGCCAGTGGCAACGGCGGCAGCGGAGCCTCCAGCGGAGCGGCCGGTAACGGCGGTAACGGCGGCGACGCCTGCGTGAACGCCCCGTGCTGATCCAACGAACTCGCTGATCCAACGAACTCGTCACACAAAAGGCCCGGGCAACTTCGCCCGGGCCTTTTGTGCTTAACCGGTTACACCGAAGGTAGCACTGGCGACTTGGCCATTCCCGTGCTGAAGATGTCCTCGGCGATTGTTATCCCCAACGGCACGCCTCCTATGTTCATCGTAAGATCCATCTGACCGTTCGGCTTGACCGCGAACGCATCGAAGACCCAGTGAACACCCAGGTACACCCGGCTACGACCGTTCTCCTCGATCATTTGCCAAAGCCCCTTAGGGAAACTGCGTACGTGCTTGGGACGTACCACGCCAGCATTGTCCGTGTTGATACCGTTGAGTTCCTCGGACACGAAGCTGAGGTTCTGGAACAAGGTGTCCGGTGCCCGGTGACCCACCGGAACCCCACCTTTGTTCACCCCAGCCGGGCCGTAAAACAGCCGGGTCATGTGAAACGCCGCGGCACCGAAGGTTGCGTGCCCCGACGGATAGGCCGGGAACGGCGGAGTAAAGTTCCGGACGCCCGGCTCGTTGGTCTTCGGAGCGCCCAGCGGCTCCCAGGAGACGTGGGTGTTGTTATTGATGTTGCTTTTCGGCTGCCCGGACGGTCCCATTGAAGGATCGAGCTCGCGGATACCCAGGACCGGCCGCCACAGGTCGATGCGGTACTTGTCCCGCCAGGCCAGGATGCCGGCATCCGCCATGGCCACGTTGACCAGGGCGAACAGGCGGGCATTCTCGCCCACCGTGTTCAACTTGGCTTCAGCCACCACCCGGATGACCTGGTTGTACAGCCGGGGAGGCGTCCCCAAGCCGAAGGCGCCGTCGTAACCCCAATACAGCCCGATGACCTCCTCGTCAACAATCCGGCGGTCGGCTGACGCAACGGTTCCCATCAAGTGGTTGGCGATACCCTTGGCACGGACTTCCCTCAACGCCCGAAGGTATGCCGGATCATTCAGATCCGCTGCCGGAGGGTCGTCCAGCTTCCAGGCATCGGTAATGGCGAAGCCCTTCGACTGATCCCCGTAAAATGGGGCGTGGTAGGGCTGGCCGGGGTTGAACGGGTCAAGGCGGTGACGTCCGCGGTCAGTTGAAGGGATGTACCCTACCTGTCCCGCATCTGGGTCGGCCGCCCGGTCGGCAAGGATCGCTTGGGCGCATGATTGGCCGAAGGCTTCGCCTTCGGCGATGCCCGGTCCAGCCAAGCCGGCCTCAAAATACTTACTGTTGAAGTAGATCGTTTGCGACGGGAACAGCGCCGTGAGCGTCGCATGCGCGGCACGTGCCACTGCGGCGTCCGGGGAAGCACCCGGTGCAGGTGCGGGCAGCCCGGGCAGGTAGAACGGCAATCCAGCAGGGTTGCCGGCGACTCCTGCGAATGCGTCGTACATGGCAATGTGCACGATAGCCAGCGCCCGGGCGCTAAGAACTGGGCCCGCTTGCTCTTTGATGGCGGCAGTGTGGCTTACCCTGTTTGCTTCCAGCGCTACGTCATTCCAGTACAAAATAGGGTCGTTCACTTGGATTCCTTTCCACGATCTGATCACTGATTCGGCACACGGTGAATCCGACCTGCAACGGCTTTGACCTGATCAACCACCCCCTCTCGATAAGACGGCCGGGCAAGAGAGCGGCTGCTAGAGCTTGCGATCCATTTCATCGGCCAGCCTCTTCGCCGAGCGGGCACCGTCTTGGAGGCCCTTGAAAAGCATCCCAAGCCCCTCGGCGGCACCTCTAGCAGCCACTGCCTCCACCTCCTCGCCGGTCTCATCCACCAGCCGCTGGAGGTCCGTCTCCTCAGCGAACCGCTCGCCGAGCGCGTGGATGGCGGCTCCGAAGGCCACTGCCTCCAGATCAGCACTCTCCAGGAAAGGCGGAGGATCGGGCATAGGGATCGGCCTGATCTCCCATGGATCGGGTACGAGCCTCACGTTGAAGGACTTGAATAGTTCGCACAGCCAGACTCGGTACTGGCATTGAGAGGCCAGCCGGCCCAGGGCGTCCCGGGCGAACACTCCCAGCTGCCAGAAGTACGCAAGAGTGGCTACACCCGACTCCTTCTTTCGAAGGGTCATGAGAACTTCCAGGTTCTTAAGCGCCAGCAGCCACCCGCCGTTGCGCAGACACTTCTGCTTGGCTGGCGGCGCGAGCCAGGCGCCGACGTTACGGAAATATGCCTTGATTTCCTCCCACTCCGGGACCACTGACGGGTCGAAGGCGGGGTTGGCCGGATCGGTGGCCGCGATGAAGCCGACCAGATTGATGTTGAACCAGTGGTGCCAGGTGGCGTCCACAACCACTCGGCCCACCCCGGAGCGATGCCCGTCATATGCGGCCAGAACGCCGAACTGGGCGTTTTGGACGTGGTTGGTGGCCCAACCGATAACCTGCGGCACCTCCTGATGCCCGTTGAGCTCGGGGTACTCGGTGGTGGCGTATCCATCAAAGTTGAAACTGCCGGTCAGGTCGGCGGGAACTTCGCACAGGCCCTCATGCATGTGGTCGGGGAGGTGGGTGATCGCTCCTTTTGGTCCGCACAGCACCGGGTGTGGGAAGCGGACCTGCTTGGTGATCACCGGCGAGAGGGACCAGGCGGTGTACCACCGGGGCCTGATGACCTGGGGAACCTCGTCCGACTGAGTCCCCTGAAGGCCAGCCTGATTCGGGTCAGTGTCGACGACCGTGTCGTGTCGTCCTGCGCCGATCTGATCGGGCGCCACCGGCTCACCATTGGGGCCGGCAGCCGGCCAGTACCACCGGCGCATTGAGCGCACCCGGGGGACCTCTCCGCACATAGGCTGCCCAAGGTTCTGGTGGTCGCCCGTAGCGAAAACCCCGCCGCCTTGATCCATGAACATTGAAAGCGACTTGAGTTCTGCGTCACTGAGCGCGTCGCTGTCGGTCAGGATGCCGAACAGCCAGACCTGGTCGTACTGGTTCAGCTTGTGATTGTTGAAACGGAAGTTGTCTATAACCCCCGCCTCGCCGCTGACCTGCCGGTGAGCTTTAGTAAAGTCGAACACGATGTGAGGCCAGCTATCCTGGGCGACGATCTTGAGAACCTGTCCCAAATGGAAGCCACTTATTTCGCCATAGCCGCCGGATCCGGAATCGGTAACTACCAGGATTTTCACCTTGCATTTCAAGAACCAGTTGTGGTCGAAGAGAGTCTCGAACGGCGTGACCGGCCTGATCTTCAGTTCAGGACCTGCTGCGAAGTTTCTTATGAAGTCCATTGGTTCCCCCAGTTAACTCACTCAACTTTTTCTGCAGCACCGTGCCGGGTCCGCAGCGCAACTTGCCAGGATGAAGCACTGCCTCTGGGCGGCCCCCGAGACGAGCGCTCGGAGCATTCGCTCCTCCGTTGCTCTTCATCGGGCATCAGCGCTGCCGCCCGATCAGCTCCCGAGGGCTAAGCCGGCGCCGGCGCGCACCCGCTGCCCTGCGCACAGTTAGGAGTGCGAGCGCGGCCGCCACCAGGTAGACCGGCACACCCACCACCAACTGGACCACGCTTTCGGACCAAGCCGAGTGGTCCACTGCGTGCAGGTTGCGGGCAGCCACCGCCGGGTCGCGCCCAAGGATCCGCTCGGCCATCTCGGCCAGCGGCGTACCTGCCCCCGCCAGCAGGTTATGCAGGGCGGGCCCGGGAATGGTGACCACTCCGAAAACCGTCCCGACCAGCACCACGAATCCGGTGGACCTGACTCCAATCCGCCCGTCCTTCAGCCGGCG
This sequence comes from Actinomycetota bacterium, assembly GCA_052389675.1. Classification (GTDB taxonomy): domain Bacteria; phylum Actinomycetota; class CADDZG01; order JAHWKV01; family JAHWKV01; genus JBBDRH01. Next base: position 9,574 of record JBQTHR010000078.1, on the reverse strand, counting down.
AACCGCCCACAACGCCACGGGAAGCAGGACGAAGACCGCCGGGCCGAGTGCCAGAAATCCCAAAGTGGAGTCCAGCAACCAGTGCGCCAGGTCGCTGATAGCCGGACCCGCCTCACCCCGCACCAGAGCATGGACCCAGAACATGACCGCGCCCCCTCCGTAGGCCAGGTAGGCCAGCGTCACCAACAATGCCCACCACCCGATCGGCCGGGAGTAAAAGGCCTCCAGGTTGTCCACCGCCGCCCTTCCTGCGGCGGCGGCACGGTTGAGCCTGGAGTCCGTAAGTTCTTCAGGGCCGTCCACCGTCGGGACTGTGCGCCGTGCGGTGGCCGTGCCGTTGGGCCCGCCAAGCCGACCGGTCATCCGGCTCTCTTCTCGTCGACCGCCCGCACCGGGCATGAGGCGAACCGGGCGATCCGGCTACCAGAGGTGCCCAGGAACCGTCGGCGCCGGAAGCTCGATCCGATCAGGATCAGATCCGCCTTCTCCTCGGCGGCCGCGGCGCAGATGGCCATGACCGGCTCTCCGGTAACCCGCCGGATCCGGCCAGACAGCTGCGGAAAGCTCAGCTCCAACTCGGCCACCGGGTCTGCCTGCCGGTCAATCCCTTGGGGATCGAAGATGTCTCGGGCATCGAGCAACGGTTCGACGTAGACGATGACCAGGTCTGCTCGGTGCTCGTTCGCCATTTGCTCGACGGCTGCTTCCAGGACCTCGCCGGCGTCGTCGGAAGCTTCGACTCCCACCAGCACCTTCTTGCCGATGAATGCCACCGCCGGGGCGGGGTTGATCTCGTCAGAAGCTGCGTTGGGAACGGAACTAGAGGAATTCAGGGCGCGTTTCATCAAGGTGTCCTTTCTTGGGTGAATGACGGGCGGGCGCTAGATCAGGGTCGGGGTGAGCAACAGGTGCCCGGCGAAGCCGGTGGTCTCGTTAAGCACGGCCAGGTAGGGGTCTCGGAACAATCCGTTCTGCCTGAACCGGTAAAGATGCTTTGAGTGCTCCCAAGCAAGGTCCCGGGACTCCTCCACGCTCCAGTTGCCTACCACGTTGAGGATCTGGCTCAGAACGTGTTCGTCGATGATCCGGATCATCTCGCTTTGGAACGACTGCCTCAGCTCCTCCATCTTGAGGGCGAAGATCTGGTTCACCTTGAGGTAATCGGCCAGCCGGGTACCGGTGTCCGGAGGGCCGCCAAGCTTCACGCAGGCATCGACCACTGCCGATGGGAGGTCAAAGTTGATGTGGGCGTTGACCCCTGCAACTGCGAACTGCAGCGCCGCCACCCGGTTGTCTGAGCGCCGGCGGATCATCACCCGCCAGGGCTTGGGCACTGCTGCCATCTGATCGACGCTGCGGGCAAGAGCCAGCAGGTAGCGGTTGGCGAAGGCGACATCGAGTTCCTCCAGGAACCGGCGGTCGGCGAACCGTCCCGCCTCAATCCAATCCAAAACCTCGGCAGTTATGACGGCGTAGAGGTGGTTGAACTGGGCGATACCGTCGTGAGCCCGCCGGGGCTCGTGCTGTTCGATGAACTGCTGGATCTGTTGCATCCGCTCAAGCGCTTCGGGCACGGTTGCCACCGGCGCCAAAGTGTACGGTGAAACAATGCTGCCAACGGGAGGGCTCATCGCCCACATCCACTGCATTGCTGAGCTTCAGATTCAATCACTGTTCTCCCCTAACGGATCGGCCTGAGGAAAGGATTTCAGGTTGATCCGGTCGGCGAATCCGCAGAACTACTTATTTTTCGCGCTCATTTCCCGGACACCAGGTCCATCCGGTACGCGATTGCACCCGCCTCGGCCCGGTTGCGCACCTGAAGCTTGCTCAAGATATGGGATACGTGTACCCCGGCGGTCCTCTCGCTGATGAACAGATGCTGTGCTACCTCCAGATTGGTCTGACCTTGAGCAATCAGCCTCAGCACCTCCAGCTCTCGCCGGGTGAGCCCGAGTGCCTCCGCCGGCGCGGCACCCTTCTCGGCAGGGGCCGGGGCGATCCTCGCCCGAAGGGCAAGCTGCTCGATCTGATAGCGCAACGGTTCTGCTCCCAGCTGCTCGGCGGTAGCGAGCGCCTCTTGCAGCATGCCCGGCACACCGGCCGCCCTTGACCGGCGCCCCAGCAACGCTTCCACCTGGCGCCAGCGGGCATAAGCGGCGGGATAGGGTTGGCCCATGGCTTCCCAGCGGGCGGCGGCATTCTCCCAGGAGGCCGGTGCACTGTTGCCCTCCAACCGAGTCCTCTCGCCCTCGCATAGCGCCAGATAAGCCGAAACTGACTCCTTGATCGGCTCCGAAAGGCCGGTCAGCCCCTGGTAAAACGCGTGCAGCCGATAGATCAGCCGGCCGGCCATCTGCTCCGCCTCCGCCAGCTCATCCTGATCGCCCCGGCGCTGCGTCCGTGCCCACTCGGCGATCTGTGCTTCGGTCCTGACGCCGTGCCATACCAGCGGACCGGCGAACCATAGTTCCTCGGTGTTGCCCAGCCCGGCCAACCCGCTGGCCACCGCCCCACGGGCATCCAACAACCGACCCTCCCACAACGCCAGGCCCGCCTCCAGGGTGAACAATGGCGCCTGGTAGCGAGGTGCCAGCGACCGTGCCGAAAGCTTCTTCACCGCCCTCAGGTCCTCGGCCGCTTCCTCCAGCTGGCCCCGGCCGATCGAAATCCTCGCCCGGGCGAGTAACAAATCCAGAGCAGCGGTTCCGGTGGGCTGCTGCAAGAAACCCTCCTCGAGCCACACGTCCGATTCGCTCCAGCGGCCGAGGCGAAACAACGTATTGGCCACAATCGCCCGCAGCGCGCCGCCGTGCGAACGCTGCATGCCGAGTTGCTGCACCCGGACAAGACCCTGGCTCGCGCTGGCTATTGCCTCCTCCAAGTTGTTGAGCGGGCCCGACTGAACCCCTGCTAGCTGCACCAAGAAGCGGGCTATCGCGTCCGGGTCGCCTTGTTGTTCGGCAAGCACCAAGGCGCGCTCCAGCGTGGCCAATCCTGACTGGTCCCCCAGGTACGCCAGGCCGCAGCCGAGCGTTGCCAGCAGCCGGGCGTGCTCGCCGGGCGCTTCGATCTCCACGGCGATCGTGAGTGCTTCCTCGGCCTGCTGCCGGGACTCGGAAAACCGTCCGGCCAGCAGCAGCTTCTCCGCCCGGGCGCTCAGTACCCGCACCCGCCTCAGATCGTCGCCGGAGGAAGAAGTAAGCTCCACCGCTCGATCGCAGGCACTCAGAGCCTGCTGAGATAGACCGCAATCCCCCAAGTAATGTCCCAAGCGCTCCCACAAGTCGGCTGCCCGGTAGGCGTCTTGCGTTCCGGTCGCCGCCCGGGTAGCCTCCTCAGCCAGCGTTGTCGCCCGTTCGTGGTCACCGGCCAAGTTGGCCGCTTCGGCAGCCATCTCAAGCATGCTGAGCCGGTCCAGGTCCTGCCTTGCCTCCTCGGGGGTACGGTCGAGAAGCTCCATCGCCATTTCCAGATGGACGGCTGCCTCGGAGTACCCGTAAACGGTCTGGGCAGACAGCGCGGCCCGGATTGCAGCCGGGAAAGCCTTGCCCGGCTCTCCGGCTTCTTGCCAGTGATGAGCTATCTCGGCAAGCGCCGACCCGTAGGCTAACGATGGATCGGCCTCCAGCGCCCGGGCGCAGGCCAGGTGAAAGGTCCTTCGATCGCCGGGCAAGATGTCGCTACGCACCGTCTCCCGCAGCAGGCTGTGGCGAAACGAGTAGCTCCCCACCTCAGGCTCGACTTCCAGCATCAGCTTGGCTGCGCACTCCCGAAGGGCTTCGAGCAAGCGCTCACGGGGCATCACTGCCATCGCCTCGAGTAGATCGTGCTTAACCTTTTGGCCCGCCACGGCCACCATAGCCAGCGCCTGCGCCGGGTCCGCTCCCAGCGACTCAATTCTGGCGCGCAGGATGTGGCGCAAGACGGGCGGGATGTCAGTGCTGCCCTCAACAACCGTTGCCACCAGCTCTTCGACCAAGAAAGGCACGCCGTCGGAGCGGTCCCAGATCTGCTCGACCAGATCCGACCGGGGCGGGGCCCCGATGATGCCGCTGAGTTGGCCGGCCACCTGGGTTTTGGTCAGTCTTTCGACCTCCAGCAGGTCGGACCGGCCGCCCCACAGTTGGTCGGCCAGCCAGGCAGGCAGCGGATGTCCGGGCGCCAAAGCGTCGGAACGGTAACTGGCAACCAACATCAGCCGGTGCCGGGGAAGGTTGCGGGTCAAGTAGCCTAGAAGGTCTCGAGTGGAGCGACCGGCCCAATGGAGGTCTTCGACAATGAGCAGCACCGGAGCCTGCTCCCCCAGGCACTCCAAAACCTCCAGGAACAAGATAAAAAGGCGATCCTGAGTTTGTCGGGCGGCCGGCTCTTCGTTGGCCCCCAGTATGGGCCCCGGTATGGGCCCCGGTATGGCCCCCGGGGCGAATCCGGGAAGGAGGGCGGCCAGTTGCCCGTCCAACGGGCCGATCCGTTCAGCCCACACCTGCGAGCCCAACTCTCGCCGCAACGCGCTGAGGGCCTGGATAAGCGGGCAGTAGGAGAATCCGCCACTTGCTGCGTCGATGCAACCGCCGGTCATTACAGTCACGTCGAAGCGGAGCGAAGACACGAACTCCCGGATCAACCGGCTCTTGCCAATTCCCGCCTCGCCGGCGATGAACACCGCCTGCCCGCGCCCGTCTGCCGCCTCCCGCAGACGGCGCGCCAAGTGGGCAATCTGTTCTTCCCGGCCAACCATGACCTGGCTCGACTGGCGCCCAAGCATGATTTCCCCCTCAGCCTTGGACCGTTGACTCTATAGTTCCAGGTTATCCGGGAACTTTCACGTAGTGCGCCGAAGGTTACGCTGAAATGCGCCACGACGACCTATCGATCAGATCGGCCCAGCCGGCCGACTATTCCGTGATCGTCAACATCGTTCTCGAAGCATTCTCAGAAAATCTTCTCCTGGTTTCTAAAGATTTCTCAGATAGTTTCGTGACCCGGATCGAGGCCATCCATCCGGACCAGGAGGGCTGCTGGTTGATAGCCGAGAGATGCGCAGAGCCGGTTGGAGCCGTCCTGTTGGTCCCGGGTAGCCAGGACCGGGGTTACCAATGGCCGCAGGGTTGGTCGACGATCCACCTGCTGGCAGTGCTCCCTAACCGGCGCCGGGGGGGAGCAGGACGTGCCCTGTTGAACGAATGCATCGCACGCTCCGCCGGGCAGGGCCGGCCTTTCCTGGCCCTGCACACCGCCCCGTTCATGCACGGCGCCCGCAGACTCTACGAACGAGCCGGCTTCGTCCGGGCCGCAGAGCACGATGTGCAGTCGCCGCCCGACCCTACCGGACTGGCCTACCTGCTGGAACTACCTGCCTAATTGGACCGCCAGTTCTTCCGCCTCCAGGAGCAGGGCGTCCATAGACTCGAGTCCGCCCTCCCAAAACTTCGGGTCGGCAACATCCAGGCCCACCCGCTTGGCCAGCTCATCGGGCGAATCCGAGCCTCCGGCGCGCAACAGATCCAAGTAAGGCTGAACCAGGCTGTCCCCGACCTGCAAGTAACGCTGGTAGATGGCCAGCGAGAACAAGAATCCGAAGGCGTAGGCGTAGACATAACCGGGGGTGCGGATGAAATGCGGGATGTAGCTCCACCAGTTGCCGTATCCCTGCGAGATTTCCACCGAATCGCCCAGCACCGCCCTTTGGGTCTTGAGCCAAAGGGCGGTAATCATCTCCACCGACAACTCCCCCTGAGTGCGGCGGGCGGTGTGGATCGCCTCCTCGAACCGGTTGAACGCCACCTGCCGGAACACGGTGGCAACCGAGTCGTCCAGCCGCCCGATCAAAAGGTCCAGCCGGCGCTCGGGGTCCGTCTCGGCTTCCAGGAGCCTGCCGAAGGTCAAAGCTTCCCCGAACACCGAAGCGGTCTCCGCCAGCGTCAATGGAGTCTCTGCGTTAAACAGGGTCTGATCGCCCGCCAGATAGCCGTGTAGTCCGTGACCCAGCTCATGGGCAAGCGTGAGCACCGACCGCCGCTCACCGGTGAAGCTCATGAGCACATAGGGGTGGCAGTCGGGAATAGTGGTCATGCAGAAAGCGCCGGTCATTTTATTGGGGGCCTGGGCGGCATGGATCCAGCGCTTGTCGAAGAACCGGCCGACGATCTCACCGGCAACACCGGAGAACGAGCAATATGCGCCCAAGACCAGCTCCCGGGCATGCTCCCAGGAGACGAAGGTCTGGTCGGTGCTGATCGGTGCCATACGGTCATAGTCGGCCAGCTTGTCCAGCCCCAGCAGCCTGGCCTTGAGTGCGTAGTACCGTCCGGGGATGTCGTAGCGTTTGCAGACCGCGTCCACCAAAGCCTTGACCGACTCGTCCGAGGTTTCGTTGTACAGGTTCATCGCCGACAGCCAGGTGGGGTAGCTATGCAGCCGGTCGTTAGTGGCGTGATCCAGCACGATGGTGTTCAAGATGAACGCCCGGGTCCTCAGTCCCGGCTCGAGTGCCTTGGAGATCGCCTCCGCTGCGGTGCGCCGCAATTGCCGGTCGGGCTGCTGGAGCATTGCCATGGCTTGTTCCCATATGACCTCCTCCCCGTCGACCACCGGCCGGATCTCCGCAGTCAACTCTTCGAACAAGCGTGCCCAGGCGCTCTCACTGGTCGACTGCTTCTCCGCGATGATTCGTTCCTCCGGCTCGCTCAAAACGTAAGGCCGGTAGCGGCGCTCCGAGCGCAGATGATGGCGATAGGCATCCAGTGCCGGGTCGGCCAGCAGTTCTTCCGCCCGATCGTCTTCCAGAGCCACCCACTCCAGTACGAAGAACAGCGTCTCTGCCGAAATCACTGTAGAAAGCTCCATGAGCTTTTGGCGCAACGCTCCCCGGGCCGGATCGGCCACGTCCGTGGCGTAGCGCAGCATGGCGTAGACCGAGGGTCGCATAAGCCCGGCGGTCAGACGCTCCAACTCTGCAACCGCGGCGGCCAGTTCCTTGGCGTCCAGCGACGCCACCTTCCCGTGGTACCGGTCCCGAAACTGCCTAGCTGAAAAGGTTGCACCGTCTATGTCGGTCTGGAACTTCGGGTCGTCGGAGCCCCGGTAGATGTCGTCCAGACTCCACTTGACTGACTCCGCGCCGGTTACCGTCGCAATGCTCATCCGTTGATCCCCTTTGAAAGAAGCGGCTTCCAGTCTATGCGGGCTGCCCGAAGTAGGCTGAGCGCGTGAAGGGCCGAACCGTGTCTGAGTCGAGGGTGGTATTGGCCCAGGTTATGGGCATTGCCGACTCCAATTTGCAAGGGGCGGTCCACGGTGGGGTGATCATGAAGCTGGTGGACACCGCCGGGGCCATCGCTGCAATGCGCCACTGCGGTGGGCCGGTGGTGACCGCAGCCATCGATGAGATGAGCTTCCGGGAGCCGGTCCGGCTGGGGGACCTGGTCACTCTCACCGCATCGGTGAACGGCGTGGGCACGACCTCGATGGAGGTAGGGATCCGCGTGGAGACCGAGCAGGTCCTCACCGGGGTGCGCCGCCACACCTCCACTGCCTACCTGCTCTACGTGGCGATCGACCCCGCCTCAAGACGTCCGGTAGCGGTTCCCCGGCTTATTGCCGAGTCGCCCGAAGAGCTCCGCCGGGAGCGCCAAGCGGAAATCAGGCGACGGGCGCGGCTGGTCCGCCGGCAAGCGATCAGCGCCCAGACCTCAGGCACTTGACCTCATGTGAGCGCCCGCTCACAATAGAGCTTCCACCGACACCTCGGGCGGGAGGACATCATCAGCGCATCCGAAGCGGCCGGGACTTCGTCAGCGTCGCCGGCCCGTCCTCTGCCTGGGTCACCGCAAAATCAGGCCCTCGGCGCCGGTCCATCGCCCTTGGCCGCCCTGAGGGACCTGCTGTTCGAACTGCCGTTTCGGGCGGGGACCAGGACCGTGCAGGCCAACCTTGAGGAGGTGGCGCAGGCAACGCTGCACTACTATCGTTACGGCGTGACCCACCCCTCGGAGGCGGCACTGCCTGTGGGCGTGACGGACGGGGCCTCAACTTCCAATCAGCACGATATCGCCGCCGTTGCCGGCTATCTCGCGCTGGAGCAACGCTTCGGTCGGGTGAGCGCCGGCGTGGTGCCCGAACATGCCGCCGGATTGCTGATGGGCGCTCTGGTTGCCCGAGCACTTGGGGACGACGGCCACTCCGGCCAGGAGTTCACCGGCGGCTTGGCGCCGGTCGCCGACCCGATGGCCGGGATGTCAACAGAGCGCCAACCCAGTCCGGAGTTCACCGGCGGCTTGGTACAGATCCTGCTCGAGGGCATCGCGCAAGGCGCTACCGGACACCGAGGAAGCCCGTGAACCCGGGCGGAGGGAGGGTGCGCAGGGACATCCTTTCGGCAGCCGAGCAACTGATCCTCGAAGAGGGTCTCGGCGCCGCAACCACCAAGGCCATCGCCCGGATGGCCGGGTGCGCCGAAGGCAGCATCTACCGGCACTTTCCCGACAAGGACGCTTTGGTGGTGGAGGTGGTGCGCACCAGCTTCCCGGAGTTCCTGGAGATACTATGCACACTTCCCGAGCGGGTGGGCAGGGCAACGGTGAAGGACAACCTGACCGGCCTGGCCACCGTGGCACTCGGATTTTACCGGGGGATCCTCCCACTGGCCGCGGGAGTGGTTTCCGACCAAGAACTGCTGATTAAGAACCGGGTGGCCTTCGCCCAGACTGACTCGGGACCGCAAAAAGCATTGCTGGCAGTGGCGGGATACCTGGAGGCCGAGCAGGCGATCGGGCGGGTCGGCGCTCACGTCCGGCCGCCGATAGCCGCCAGAATCCTGCTGGGGACGCTTTTCGCCCAGGCGTTTTTTGAGCTGTTGACCGGGGAACAAGATGAGAATGAGCAGGCCGATCAATCCATGATCGCCGAAGCAGTGGAAACGCTGGCCAGAGCTTGGGGATTGCCGTGCTCCGAAAGTTGATGTCCGGCGCTGGCGCGGCCTGCTTCTTCGGGACCTTTAACCCGGCCCTCACGAAAATCTCAGAAAAAGGATTCACCTTTGAGCGATGAATAACAAACCCGTAAAAGCGACGCCGGTTCGTGGCCTTCCCCGGCGCACCAAGGCGCTGATGCCCGGGCGCCTTTGCACGCATCCTGACTGCGGCACTATCTTGTCCGTCTACAACAAGTCCGCTTACTGCTACGCCCATACGGGTCCCAAGCGATTCCGACTACCCCGCTAGCCCACGCAGTTGAGCGAAATCCTCCTCGATCCGGGAACGGGGCCGGCGGACGACCCGGCCGGATCGAAATTTCGCCCTTCCTGAGGCCGGAGAGATTGGATCGAATCTTTAGAACCCCAACATCTTGTGGCTCAATCGAATGCACCACAAGATAACTGAAAGTCACTATTATTAACTCTGCTTAACGCCACAGATCTGAGTATTCGCGACCTTAAAATCGGGCTCGTGTTGCGTTCTGAAAGTTCGATCGAGCCAGCGGGTGCAAGTCCCGTCCGGGCAGGTGCTGAAGCGCCCGGTAGCAGGCCCCGGTCTTTGAGTGAGAACTCAACGGCTAAGCGGGGCGTCAAAAG
>JBQTHR010000077.1:0-8203 GCA_052389675.1 Actinomycetota bacterium | reverse complement strand
CCGCCTACCCTCCTCTTCGGTCAGGCGGCGGACTTTCACGGGTTCGCTCATGCAGCAAACGATCGCGCGCCCAGAAGCATCACTCCCGGATTTGAAGCGGGCGTTCCAGTATGGCCAGGGCACTAGCGCGAAGGCGCCGGCATCGGCGACCTCCCCGGCCCGGCAGTAGATGTCGAACCTAACGTCCTCGAGCGGGCCCGACTGCGTCCACTCGATGGCAATCGACCGGTCGGCCTCCTGGAGCGACGTCGCGGCGATCTTGAACAGGTTCGGCGCCGGCGGCTGGCGGATGTCGGGGACATCGATGGGGCCGATGAGCCCGGACGGGGGCCCTACCACGCCAGCGACGTTGACGGCGCATACTCGGTAGAGCGCACGCGTCGGAGCCCGGCCGGGAAGACTGTCGGTGTAACACGGCCCGAACACCTGGTCGGACCGGAGCTCGAATGAACCGGGGTTAGCGGCGGCGAGATTGCGCAGGTTCGGCTTCGATGTCGTCGGCGTCGCTCCCGGAATCGCTCCCTCCAACGCGCGCCACACCTGGTAGCGGACGGCTCCGGCCACCGGGGCCCAGGACAGGTCGTACTCGGCCGACTCGGCGTAGATGGCGGCCGACCGCGCCCACAGCCAGCGGTTCGGATCCCACGGCGCCACCCCCGGCGCCGGCGGGGGCGCGTCCCAGCGGACGGACACGATCACCTCGGTCGCCGCGCTCTCGTTGCCCATCAAGTCCACGAGGGCCGGATCCGCCGCCGGGCGGTGACGACTCGGCATGTAGACGGCGTCGTCGACAGCGACGACCGACAGGACGAGCAAGCCGGAAGGGAAGCCGGGCGGAGGCCAAACGTCGACCGTCGCACGCAGGCTCGGATAGACGATTGCGGGAGAGCCGGTCACCGCCGCCGCGGGATCGCCGAGGGCGAGCCACGCGTCCCAGGTCGCCCGGGACGGCCCGTCCGGATCGGGCGGGATGAGTCGCCAGTCCCCGGCCTGCGTCCGGTGCGCCTCGACCGAGGCGCGCAGGGCGTGCAGGTAGATGGACACGGTTTCGTCGGCGGGAATCGCCTGGGCACCGGCCGGCGCCAGCGAGATCGACGGCATGTTGATGTCGACGACCGCCGACACGGTTGCTGCCACGAGCGGCGGTCGCGCGAAGCGAGCCACACGCGTGCGCGCCGTTGGCGCGCCGGCCGCGAGGATCAGCCCGCTCGACGGAGCCGGAGGAAGACGGCCGTTGAAGCGCCGCACGACCATCGTGGCCGGACTGCCCGCCGAATGCGACACGATCTGGTGCTCCTGGTAGGGAAGGCTGAGCCGCACGCCGACGAACCGGTCGGCAGGCCCGGCCAAGCTCGCCACCGTCAGCCGTGCATCGAGTTGTCCTTCCGGTACGGCGTCGAGGACGGTGAGGGCGTGACCGACCGTCGGGATCCAGTGCGCGTCGACGCGGAACTCGGCGACATCGGGTCCGCCGAAGTCCTCGGGCGCCTCCCAGTCGACGGAGAGGTCGACCGAGACGCTGCCGCCGGCCGGGTTTATGACCTGGAGCGGTTCGCTCAGGAGGCGCACGGGCGGGGCGGGTGGTGGGATGTCGTCGACGTGGCGGATCGACGCCGTGACGGGTTCGGAGATTGTCCCGAGGAGGTCCATCCCCCGTATCTCGTAGTGGTAATGACCTTCGAGCGGAGGCCATGGCATTCCCGGCAGGTCCAAGTAGTGCGGCTCCGACTCCGGCCGGAGCACTGCCTCACCGTCCTCGAGCGGCATGAAGACGGCGCCCGCCGGCAGCGGCGGCGTAGCGACGAGTCCGGGCGAGACCCCGGCGTGGTGATGGCGACCGAGGAGGTAGAGAATGGGGCTGTACCCGATGATCGTCTCCTCGTCGGGCGGCGCCGCCCACTCGAGCGCCGTAAAGGCCGACGGCGAGCGTGGCACCGACGCCCCGGTCGGCAGCGGCGAGCCGTCCGGCAGCGTCGGTTCCAGCCCGGCCGGATGCGTCCATCCGGGCCATGCAGAGAAGGCCGGGTGCGCGACGCTGCCCGGAGCGCGCTGCGAGTTCAGCCAAGCCGGCGGCTGCGGCGCGCACGGCGAGTTCGTCTTGACCTCGTCGGACTCGCTTCGCAGCACCGTGGCCCAGCTGGCCTCGACCTCGTAGACGACCTTCTCGACGGGCGCGCGGTCGTCGATCCCGAGCCCGAACAGCGCGGCGTACTCGAACCGCAACGCCAGGAGCATCAGCAGCGATAGCGCCTGATGACGATAGAACCACACGATCCGTGCCGCAGTGTTCGGGTCGGCGATGAGATCGCCGAACGGTGGGGCCGGGTCGTGGCGCCAGATGTGCCATGCGAGCTCCTCGTCGCGCTCGTGGATGTCACCAAAAAAGGCGGCGGCGGACGCCGCCAAACCGGGCATCTCCGCCGGCGTCGTTCGCGGGTCGATGAGCCGGATGAGGGGCAGCAGATAACCGAGTTCGTCCTCCTGAATCCTCGGGAAGTAGGGACCTACCGCCGGCCGCCGGGAGGCGGCGTCGGTCGCGAAGTTCGCCCACGAGTCGGTGCGGGGAAGGAAGAACGTGCCGAGGTGGATTCGCTGGCCGGAGGCAACGGAACGGCGAAACACAGCATAGCCCTTGTCCGGGAAGCCGAGCTCCGGATAGGAGGCCCACCGCACGCCGATGTAACGTTTCCCCTGTTCTTCCGTCTCGTCTCTCTGGTCGTCCCTCACTTCATCGTCGCGGTGCCGTCCGATTCGGCGCTCACAGGCGATGATGTGGATGTCGCGCCGTCGCCCTCCACGGAAGTCGTCGTTCATGGGCCCACCGCGAGATCGATCTGGAACGACACGACCTCAGGCGAGGAGTCGCCGTCCACCGTGAGTTTGGGGGTGGCGTCTCTGCGCCACGTCAGCGTCACCGGTGCCAGACCGAGTGCCCAGCTGCCCGACTCGGGACGCACGACGCAGCGGGTGTGGTCCGCATTCGATAAGACCACGGTCGGCGCGCCCCGGACCGCCACCGTCAGCCGGGTGCCGGCTTCGAGCGGCTCCGGCGACTCGAGCAGTAGGCCGATGCAGGCTGACGCGTCGCCCGTCAGGATCGGCGTCATCGTGAACCGGTCCACGAAGGCCACCGTCAGGATGCCGATCGCGCGGGCGCTGGTGTCGAACTCAAGGGTGGTGGGCAGCGCGACCGCGGACTGCGGCGGCTTCACGGACACATCGCTCGATACTAGGTGACTGAAAGTTGCGAACCGCGATGTCGTGAAGCCCCATTCGGCCAGGCCGACGTGGGATCGCGCGTCGCTGACGAGCATCGCCACGTACTGCGAGTTTGGCGTGAGCGAGAAGCCTTTGGCGGAAGAGGTGCGCACGGTCTCGCCCTCCTGCTTGATGGCTCCCGGCGAGAGGCAGCCGCGCTCGACATTCATCTGGTACATCTCTTCCCAGTACCGCTCGCTCACCGAACGAGACACGGGCCCGAGGGCCGTCGCGGGGACGAGGAACGGGTTACCGTGGGCATCGAGGACGGGGCGGCCCTGCCCGTCGAAGAGACGGAACACCAGTCTCTCCCCGGCCGCCGCATACAGATAGGGAACGTAGTCCTCCTTGAAGGTGACCGAGAGGTCGTAGCCCAGGTAGACGGGCCGCGCCCCGTCGAACGGATACACGCCGGCGATGTACTCCTCGAGGGCGCCGCGGTAGTTCGGCGGCCCTGCGGTCGCGAAGCGAGCCTTCGTCTTCTGGGTACCGCGCGGCTGGGTGATCGACCCTTGGGGACTCCTCATCCTCGCCGTCCATGTCACCTCGAGTTCGAACACCTCGTTCGGCGGCAGTAGCTTCATCTCGGGAGGCACCGTCCAAAACTCGTTGGCCGTCATCGAGCCCCCACGGCGCGAGATCGCCACCCACTCCGGCGTGCCATGGCCCGGCCGGTAGCAGATCCGACATACATGGCGCTTGCCCGTCGTTTGCGGCTTTATGACCACGTTGCCGTCACGCTCGGCCTTCACGGTTAACGACCGCACATCGGGACACTTTCGATCTTCGCGGTGGGACGAGCTGATCGAGCCGGGCTGCAAGTCGAGTTCGCGGGCCACTAGAACGTAGCGGCGCTCACAGAGCCGGATCAGCAACCTAACCAGCGGCAGCTTGCGCAGCAGGCGATTCGCGCTGAGGCGCGCGCAGAGCCTCCCGACCCAAGAGTTGGCCGCTCGGCGCCGCGGGGGACTGCACGTCACCACCTCCACGGAGTCGACGCCTGTCGGGAGGTCAATCTCAAGCCTGTCACCCGGCTCCAGGAGGACGCCGCAGATGCGGTCGTCGTGCGCTCGGCGGGTCCTGCCAGACTTGTCTGGGTTCCACCAGCGGTAGAGGGAGCCGTCCTCGAGCACTCCGTAGCCGGGCGCGATACCGTCGAGCGAGATGCAGACGACCGTGTCCTCGGGTTCGTCGCAGTAGTCGAGGTCGAGCCCGTCGACGAACCCGCTCGAGAGGCTCCCGTCGTGGCCGAACCGCTCCGATGATCCCAGCCGCAGCGTTGTGTTCTTTTGAGGCGTCTCGTGCGCCCACGTCCCCCAGATGGCCATTGTCTGACGAGCGCCATCCGGGTCCCGCACGAGGGTCACGCCATCTAGCCGCCACGCACCTGACCACCCCGATCGGCGGCCGATCGTCACGAATCCACCGTCGTTGAGAGCGACCGCCTCATTGAACTTGTTGGTCTGATCGACCATCGGCTTGCCGAAGTCGAGCGCGATCACGCTGTGGGGCTGCACACCAGCAACGTAAGCGCCCGGCGTGATCGCGACGATGCCCATGTCCAGGTCGCTTCCCGCTCCGATGCGCCGCGGCGTCCAGTGGCGCGGCGTCGCGGCCCAGCGGCGGACTGGAGACTCTAGTTGCGGGGCATCGAGGCGCTCCCAGTGGAAGTCGAAGCTCTTGCAGACGTCCCAGAACAGTGCGGAGACACAGGCCCGGACGCTGATCAGGACATCGAAGGGACGCATTACTCGAGCGCGGGCGTCGCCGCGAAGCACGATTGCGACGGAGATCCCCTTATATCCGGCCACGATTCGGCCTTCCATCGCAAGTGAACCCTCCCACTGTGGAGGCTCCCAATACAGGCCCATCTCGCCCCGAGCCATCCCGTAGACCTCGACCCCGAAACCTCCTTTGGAAACTCTGAGCTGGAAGTCGTAGAGCACGCCGGTGACGACGCCATGCTGGTCGAGGCGGAACCAAAAGCCAGCAGCGAAGAGCCAGCGGTTGTTCCACTCGATCGCCTGTGCCGTTACCCGCTTGCCGTCCTCGTCTCGGCCGATCTCCAGGTACCAGGCAGTGGGGTCTGCGAAGGAGAAGAAAGCGCGGGCATGACCGCTGACCGAGAGGAGAACAGGGATCCCCCAGAAGGCGACGATGTCGATCGAGATCGTCGACTGGCCGCTCGCGTACACCATCAACGCGTCCAGCGTGCCCTCCGAAGTTGTCGAGAGATCGGGCTTGAGCTTGATGAAGTTCGCTTTGGCCTGAAGCAGGATGGTCAGATCCGGGAAAGCAATGATTAGCAAACCTTTGACGTTGACGGCGAAGCCCTTGTCGGCCGTACCGAGCACGATGCCGAAGCCGATACCGTTCTGCCCGACACGCTTCTCCCACTTGTTCACGTCGGTCATGCCTATGGGAGGCTGGACGAACAGCGCGTAGTAGCGCTCGTCGGGCGGCAACTGCTGATCTATCTTCAGGGCCATGTTGTACGCGAGCAGCCCCTGGAATCCATAGATCGAGAGACCTGTTTGCGCGATGGGGATCCCGGTGGGCAAGAGCTTCGCGTCGGCGAGAGGTAGAGGTAGACAAAGGCCGGAGGGCCGGCGTCCTGCCCGACGATGACTCCGATGTCGATGCCCATGTCGAGAGCGGTAAGGGCGAGCGCGCCCTGGCCTCGGAACTCAACGCCAGCCTGCGCTTGACTGAATTCGCCCTTGAACTCGGCGACGAAGGCACCGGGCACGCCAAAGGCGATTCCGATCCCCTTGAAGCTCACCTCCGGTCGCTGACTGCCGTCCGGTCGGAACTCGACGAGCAGGCCTTCGACCGAGCCCCCCGCGGGGAGCCCATCCATTACCATCACTTCGGCCGACAGTCCGACCTGCAGCCAACCCGCACCGCGGTCGGAGGATCCGATCCGGAACTTGTTGATCGTCAGCCACACGAAGTGCCAGTTGACGATCAGCGGTGAAGCGAACGCGATGCCGGCACCGTCCGGAAGGAGAAGCTCACCCGCCGAGCTGACACCGATCTCGTCGAACTCGAGCTCGGGCCAATCGTTTGCACCGGCCAAAAGCATTTTCAACAAGCCGCTGAGATAGATTGCCCAGACACTCTGTGCGTCCCGCGTGATGCGCAGCCCGGCAACACTGAGCCGGAGAACCTGCGGGAACTCGATCTTTACGAGGACCGCTGGGTCGTCCGACGCTTCGGCCGGTTGCATCGCCGCCAGGGCGCCGGCCAATGAGCCATCGGTACCAAACCCGAAGTCGATGCGCACCCACTTGTCGTTCCCGCCCTCCTCTAGGGCCTCGAGGCGCACATCGGCCTGCAGCGCAGCTTCGATGACGGCGTTCTGCTGTATGTCGAGATCGAAAGAGCGGAAGCGGAAAGGGAATCCGAGAAGGGTGCCCGTTACTGGGTGAGCCAGGTCGGCGGATTGGACGGCGAGCTTTCCAGTGAACCCGTCGGTTCCGATCGTCGCGTTGGTCAGATCGATCTCGAGATCGGCCCCGGGATCGGTCTGGAGACTCGGCGGGGATCTGCACCGACAGCAGCTCGAAGGCCAAGCCCCGGAAGTCTTCGTGCCCGGCGAGGAACTCGGGTGGATCGATCAATCCGAACACCGGGCGAACGTCGGCCGCCTCCACAATGACCTTCGTGCCACACACATACGCTGGATCTAGCGAGGCTCCCGTGTAGTTCTCGACCACGAATCCAGACGGTGACACACGCAGGTCCGCCGTCATCGTGATCTCGGCGGGAGCGTCGGTCGCCACGTCACGGAGAACGTCTGAGGAGATGCGCAGAGCGAATGGCATTTCCAACAGAGCCATCGAGAAGTCTGGCCCGAGAACGATCTCCGTTCGCAGGGCGGTCCATCCGACCCCAGCCGAGCCAACGACGAAGCTCAACGCGTCGGTGCCTGGCGGCGTCAGGGACAGCTCGCCCTCGAACACCATCCACAGGTGGATAACGAAGTTGTCCCCATCGGTCCACGACACCGCCTCGGTGTAGTAGAGCTCGTTGAAGACAGCGTCCGCGACATCACTCGGGAGAAACTCCGCGAGCGGAAAGTCGGCCGATTCGATCAGGTCGCTCAGAGGAGCGAGAGACCGACCTGCTAGGCTATACGCCATCGCACTCTCCCAGTAAGGGAGACCCTGTGGTGGTCCAGCCGTCAGTTCCGGTTGGTTCTGGGTGGTCCACTGCTAACGGTACTCGGAGGGGTGAGTGCAGGCAACCTGCCCCGCCGCCCAGGTAGCGTACTCGGTCCTCCAATCCTCGACGACGACCTTCGCGTCTGCCGTTAGACCGGAACTGCCCGATGTTGAGGAGCTCGTTGCGGATGCGACCGCTAGAGGACTCCACTTATCGTTCTCCCGGGTGCCCTGGGCTCGATCTAATCGTCCCAGTCCCCGAGAGCAAGACACTAGAGTAGACCCGCGCGGAAATTCCACCTACGTCAGGCTGCCTTGAGGGGAGAGCCATCATAGGTCCACCGGAACGGTTTTGCGGTGCGATTGTAATCCTCGATGAAAGCCATGATCCGAGACACCAACTCCTCCTTGGATTCGAACTCCCCACGTTTCAGCAGCCTGCGGGTCAGTATGGAGAAGAACAGTTCGATTAACCGGCCCTCGGGGTTCTGTCAAGCAAAGTCTCCAGGCCTGCTTTGATTCTTGAGGCGCCGGAGGTGGCCCTCGATACTGGCGATGACCCGAGCATGGCGGGCCACCTCGGAGTCCCAACCTCGAGCTTCGGCGTCGTCGCGGAGGGCGTTGACATCGGCGAGTTGTGATTGCAAGGCGGGGACGAACTCGGGCGTCGTGACGAAGTTGTCGCACTGCTCGCAGACGTTGGCGTACGAGCAGGCCTCGGCGACGAGGTGTCGAGAGCAGTAGCCGTGTGCCACTCTTGTCTTGAGCATCTCGGATCG
>JBQTHR010000076.1:0-4189 GCA_052389675.1 Actinomycetota bacterium | reverse complement strand
GGCCGACCAGTTGCTTTTCCAGAAAGGTCTGGGATCTGGTCACCACCACGGTACGCAGCTGCCCTAACACCTCCTTCTGGCTCCGGTAGGCCATCACCCGGGAAAGATCCGGCACCGGGGCGAACTGAATCGCTCTGGGTTTGGTGGAGGCTCCTGAACTTGGAGATCATGGAGCCATGACAAATTCAAACCCACCACCCAAGAGGTACCCGCAGGAGATGCGCGACCGGGCGGTCCGGCTGGTCGGCGAAGCGATCGAAGAACAAGGGGGCAACCGCTACGGCGTGATCCCGCGGATCGCCAAACAGTTGGGAGTCGGCGCTGAGTCACTCAGGACCTGGGTTCTCCAGGAGGAGAAGGACAACGGTAGGCGCCCCGGTCTGACCACTCACGACCAGCTGCGGATCAAGGAGCTGGAGAAGGAGAACCGGGAACTCAGGCGAGCCAACGAGATCCTCAAGGCTGCATCGAGTTTCTTCGCGCGGGAGCTCGACCCGCGACTGCCGAGATGACCGGCTTCATCGATGAGTACAAGGATCTGTGGGGAGTCGAGTCGATCTGCGCCCAGTTGCCGATCGCTCCCAGCACCTACTACGCAGCCAAGTCCCGACAACCCTCAGCCCGCTCAGTGTCCGATGCCGAGATGAAGGACAAGATCCAGGAGGTCTTCGACGACAACTACAAGGTCTACGGTGCCCGCAAGATCTGGAAGGAGCTGTTACGCAAGCAGGTGGCGGTAGGCCGGGATCAAGTTGCCCGCCTAATGGCCGAACTGGGCATCCGTGGAGCCTCCAGGGGCAAGGTTGCCCGTACCACCATCCCGGCGCCGGATAACCGGCCCGAGGATCTGGTTAACCGCCAGTTCCAGGCGCCGGCCCCCAACCGTTTGTGGTTGGCTGACCTGACATACGTTTGGACTGTCGCAGGCTTTTGCTACGTCGCCTTCATCAGCGATGCCTTCAGCCGGGCCATCGTCGGCTGGAGGGTGTCCCGATCCTTGTCGGCCGACCTGGCGCTGGATGCTTTGGAGATGGCCATCCACTCCCGGGGCGGCCAAGGCCTGGGCGACCTGGTACACCATAGCGACCGGGGTGTGCAATATCTGGCAATCCGCTACACGGAGCGACTGGAGCAGGAAGGTGCGGTCACCTCAGTAGGCTCGAAGGGTGACAGCTACGACAACGCCGCCGCCGAGACGATCAACGGTCTCTACAAGACCGAGTTGATCAACCGGCAAGGTCCCTGGCGAAACTGCGACGAGGTCGAACTGGCTACCTTGGGCTGGGTCGACTGGTGGAACACGCGCCGTCTCCATGGCGCCTGCGGAGATATCCCACCCCTGGAGTTCGAAGGCAACTACTATCGTGAGCTGGAGGAGGCCAGCAAGCAGGTGTCAACGCCAACCGTTTGAGTCTCTATTGAACCCAGGGCGGTTCAGACATCAAATTGGCCACCAGTGGGGACTTACTGTTGGATCAAGTGACCCGTACTCTTCTTGGGGTAATCAAGACCTCTCGAGGAGATGGCTCATGGACCTCTACGGAACCGAACGGCTGGCGGCCAAGGACGCCGAGTCATCGATAGTCGCAAGGATCCAGGAAGACTTCAATCTCACTGCGGTTCATGCCAGAGCGCACTACGAGCAGATGGCCCGCTACTTCTCCGAATATGGCCAAGTACCGGCCCGTCCAGGGGAGCTGTGCTATCTGGCGGTGTCAAGCGATGAGCCGGCGGGCAAGCCGATCGCATCTTGCCGCAAGGTCCAAGGCAGGCTCGAGCTCACCGCGCCACAGGACCTTGAGGCTCTGCGGAGCAAGGGACTCTGGGCGATGCGCCAGTCCCGGCTTTGTCGGATGGCGCGCCAGGCCCGGGTGCAAGGAGGGCTTCTGACGATAGAGGATCTGTCCTACTTGACCTGCTCCTCCCCGGCGACGGTGAAGCGGGACATCGCCGAGATCCGCCGGGGCGGCGGGGCGGTGCCGACAAGAGGCCAGATCCGCGACATCGGCCCCACCGTCAGCGACAAGGCAAAGGTGGTGCAGCTTTACCTGTGGGGCTTGCAGTTCACCGAAATCGAACAGCGCACCAGCCACTCTGAGGGATCGATCTCCCGCTACCTGGTCGACTTCCGCCAGATCGCCGCCCTGCACGCCCGAGGGGCCAGCGTGCCCGAGATCAGGGCCGCAACGTCTCGGTCGGCCGCTTTTGATCAACGAGTACATCGGGCTGTACGAGCGGGCGCGCCGGGAGTTTCCCTCCGCCCCCGGGCTGTACGAGCTGCTGGATGCCAACCGGGCTAAAAAGGGGGGCCGTTCTCGAGCATATGCCCACCAAATCCATGGTCATCGGGAGTGGCACCCTACGTGGCCAAATTAGATGGCGGCCAACAGACCACAAACCGCGGCCCCATCACATGATGGGTAGACCTACGACCTGTTAAGTGGAAGTATGCTTGGGGTAGCACGCAGAGGCCAAGCTTCAATTCGGAGGCGGTCCCATGAATCACGGGCAAACGACGGAGAACCACCAAGATTGGCAGGCGCTCCTTCAAAGGGAGCGCGTGAAGATCAGGGCTCTCGCAACCGAGCCCGCTTTAATGTCGGCGTTCCTCCAGCTGGGCGAGCAACGCCGAGTGGGGACTGATCTAATGATGTGGCAAGTCCCTGCACTCGCTCTCGCTGGACATGCCTTTCTTCTCGAAATCAGTATTCGAGAGGCCGGATTAGAGAGGCTTCTCGGTGCGATCGCGGGGATGCTTATTGCGGGAGCGGCTCTGCAGTTGATTACAAGACACAGGTACATGGAAGAACTTTGGTCTCGGTGGCTTACAGAGTTCGAGAAACAGCTTAAGTTGCCCTGTTTTCATGGGCCACATTGCGAGGGCCCGGAGGCGTTCGCGTATCAAGGGCGCGGCCATGACTGGCGACACGACCCATCTCGCCCTGAGCCTCCCGCAAATCCCCTTAGCGCTGCATGGCGTCATGCAGGCATTCGCGCCCTTCTACGAAACTGGATGTCATCTACGGGAGCTCACTGGAGGTGGGGTGAACAGTGGTTACGTAATCGTCTCGCTGTGAGCAGGACTTCTTTTGGAGTATGGACCCGAGTCCTGGGCGCTTTCTTCTTCATTGACTTCGTACTCGCGATCTTCGGAATATGGCAGATGGGATTGCTACAGGCGTAATTACTCTTAGATAGGTGATTGTTAGTGGCTGGTTATCAGAAGCAGGTGGGCCCGGACGTACGGATCGAGGATGAACTGTGGGACCAGATACAGACGGCCGTGCCGATAGCGTGTGTAGATGTGCTGCCTTACGTGACTATGAAGGGCGACCGTGCAGAGGATAAGCAAAGAAAGCTCCTCTTGATCGAGCGAGATGTGCCTAGTGATGGGGGGGATGGACCAAGGGGTTAGCCCTAATTGGGGGCCGAGTTCGCTTTGGCGAATCGTTGAAAGAAGCAATCGAGCGCCACATCCTCGAGACCGTTTCGGGGCTGTCCTGGGATGGGAGCACAGTCGATCCGAGCGGTCCCGTCGTTGAGCAATACTTCCCCTGGATGACTGAGACTTTTTCGTTCGACCCCCGGCGACACGCAATTGCCCTGAGCTACCTGCTGAAGCTGCAATTTCAATCAAAAGAGTCTCAGATTGAACCAACGCCTTTGGGGGAGGCACATGCAGTTGTATGGCGGTTTGAGAGTGAGCTTGCCCGAAACGAGATCGGATTCAGACAATGGCTTGTTATCGAGAAGCTGCTTGGCCGAACGTTGCGAGGCTGAATGAGGCGAAGAGTTGTTCATCAAGGATGAGTCCGCCCAGGAAGACGTCGCGGGCCTGGCCTCTCTACCCACCAGCTTCGCAGCGTGAATCCAGTCCGAAACTCATTTGATCTTAGCAACCATCCTTGAGTTGTTCGGCAAGACGCGACATGAGGCGCATTTATTTGCGACAATGGCTGAGTATTCCGATGATTCTGGACACCCGTTCCGGCTGAAAGCGGACAGTCGTTCCGATTGATTCCGGACGCCGTCACCCCGGTGGGTAGCGCCACCGTCATTGTGGACTGATACACACTCCCTGAGATCCGCGGATCTAGTGCGGCTGGGTCTCAACGTGAGGTCATCAACCGATCCTCACGAAGGGGGGAATCAGCATGGCTCACGTTGGTGGACAGCTTCAATCCCAGTT
>JBQTHR010000075.1:0-10059 GCA_052389675.1 Actinomycetota bacterium | reverse complement strand
CTGGTTAGTGGGCTGGTTAACGACGCTCTACGGATCATCCGGGCAACCACGGACCTTAAGCTGACCCAAGATCAAAAAGATGCGGTTGGCCTGCTCGCCCTGGTTGCCGGTCAAGATGTCGAGCCGGGTGAGAGCGAGGGGACCTGGAGGATAGTTCGGGGGGTGGTGCCCGACCGGACCATCTCCACCGTTGACCCCTGCTCCCGACACATGCACAAAAGCCGCAGTTCCTACCGGGACGGCTACAAAGCCAACGTTGCGGTGGAACCGGAAACCGGGATCATCACCGACTCCTCGCTTACTGCCGCCAACACCGCCGACGGCCCGGTCGGGGTTGAGCTGCTTAAGGATGAGGAGCCGGGACTAACTGTGCTGGCTGACTCCGCCTACGGATCGGGGAAGGTACGGGCGGATCTTGAGGCTGCGCAACACATCCCGGTGATCAAGCCTTTGCCGCTCACCATGGCGGTACCTGGTGGTTTCACCCGGGACGACTTCAAGGTTGACCACCAAGCCAAGAGCGTGACCTGCCCGGCTGGCCACACCGTGAACATCAACCCCAAGAGCCGGGTCAGCTTCGAAAGCACTGCCGAGGATGTCCATTGATCTCCCGGTGCACCACCTCCAAGCGCGGCCGGGTACTTTCGATCAGCAAACACGACCGACAACTGGAGAACGCCCGCAAGCAGTGGAAGGACCCGTTGGTAGTTGCCGAGTACCGCCAGTACCGTCCGATGGTCGAGCGCTCCATCTCCTGGCTGGTAGCCAACAACCACCGCCGGGTCCGATACCGAGGGATCGAGCGCAACCAGTTCGGTTTGCAACTGCGAGTGGCAGCCCTCAATCTTCGCAGGCTGGTCAATCTCGGCCTGCATCACAACCGAGCCTGGGTACTTCCTGCCTGACTGCCCTCAAGCGGGCATCCTTAGCCCATGCGGGCCGCTGGAAGTACCCGACAGCTAACATCCAGACCGACACCGGAGCCATTTCGCCGAGATCAATCAGTCAACACCGCGATTTCCCCAAAAAACTAAGTGTCCTTGAGCCGATTCCGTGGTCCGATTGTTCAACTGGGTCCTAGACGGTCACCGGCGCCGGCGTCCTGGCTGCGTTCGGCCTGATGTTCCTTTTGGGCCGCTACCTCAAAAAGGGGTAGTTCGGGATCGGCGCGTAGCGGCTGGAGGTCGCCGGTCCTGCCTTACCGGTGCGAATGTCTGGGGTGTAACCTGAAAACATGTCTCTGGAGGCCGCTTACTGGATAGCCTTGGGGGTGGGCACGGGCTTCCTGGTACTGTCGATCGTTCTCGGCGATGTCTTCGACTTCCTGGACTTCCTCGACTTCGGTCTGGGGGACAGCTTCGCCGCCACCCCGGTGTTGTTTACCAGCCTTGCGGCGTTCGGCGGCGGAGGCCTCCTGGCGCCTAACGCCTTCGGGCTCGGCGCCGGAGCTTCGATCTTCGCCGGCGTGGGGTCTGCGATCCTCGCCGGCGGGGTGGCTGCTGCACTGTTCCTGGCGCTTCACCGCCAGGAGGCGGGTCCCGGCTTCACGGTCGACCAGCTTGTCGGCGCCCGCGGGCGCTGTACTCTGGCGATCTCCTCCGGCAAGGAGGGAAAGGTAGCGATTCTTCACGACGGCATGACGCGGACCCTTTCCGCCAGCAGCCGGCACGAGATCGCAGGGGAGTGACGCCGGGCCGGCTGTCGGTACCGGTCCAATCCGCCGGCGGCTCGGCCAAGGGTGGTCCCGATCCCGGCTTCGGACCCAACACGCTCGGCTCGGCGGGGGGCCAAGACCTACATCCGGCTATACCCCGACGAAGAGGTTGTGATCGTGGTCATGACCAACCGGGACGCCACCTCCGATGAAAAGGATGCGGACATTCACTTTGGCCGGGACATGGGTAATCAACTGGGCACCAAGATACTGAACTGGATCGACCGCTAAAGCTAAACCACGGTTCAATCGCAACGGCGCCCGGGATTCCGGGCGCCGTTGCAGGACATGGACGTTCCGTCAGACTAGAGATCAAACACCCGCAATGCGGTGCACGAGGCCAGCCGGTCGAAGTCCTGGTCCGCGTAAAGGATCGGAACTCCTTCGCGTACGCAGGGGGCTGCGATGAGGCAGTCAAGGGTCTTGCGGATGGTGATCCCGGCTGCTCGTGCCTGCCGGTACAGTGAGGCGGATAACGCAAAATCGTCCAAGGACTCCAGCCGGAGAACCGGGAAGGCTCGCAGGTAGCTCGCAAGCTGTGCCGCCTACACAAGAAAGAGAACTTTTGTACCCATGACCGCCGGAACAAGAACCGCAGCTCATTGAGCCGAGGCCCCAGGATTAATCCGCCGGCAGAGAGCTCGTTCCAGGTCCCGGACCCCGGGCTAACGCCCGGTCTCGGCAAGGTACACCAGTACCGCCTTTACCCTTCGATGGACGTCCAGCTCCTCGCTGAGCGAGAGCTTGGAAAACAAGGCGTTGATGTGCTTCTCCACGGCTCGGTCCGACAAGAACAGTGCCCCGGCAATGCCGGCATTTGTTTTTCCCTGCGCCATCTGCGACAGGACCTCCGACTCCCGCGTGGTCAGAGATGCCAAAGGTGAGGTGCGGGCCCGAAGCCGGGCTCCCACCAAAGACTCCACCACCTTGGGATCGATGACCGAGCCCCCGCCCGCCACCTCCCGGACCGCGCCGGCGAGCTGGCCGGGATCGGACACCCGCTCTTTTAGCAGGTAGGCGCGTCCCCGGGACCCGTTCTCCAGCAGTGCCAGGGCGTACTCGGCCTCGTCGTACTGGCTGAGCACCACCACGCCGAGGTCAGGCGCCGCCCGGCGGAAATGCTGGGCCGCCCGGATGCCTTCATCGGTGTGAGTGGGAGGCATACGAATGTCGGTTAGCACCACGTCGGGTCGGTACTTCTCCACGGAGCGCAGCAGAGAGTTGTAGTCGCCGCAGAGGTCGAGGATCTCCAGGTCGGGCTGGCGATCCAGCAGGCGGACGATGCCCTCCCGGACCAGCAGGTTGTCCTCCGCAATCACCAGGCGAATAGTCATGGTGCCGAGCATTACAGATGCCGCCGCCGTGGACCTGCAAAACGGGTACTGGCCCCCTTGAACGCGGGTGCCAGCCTCCTGCCGGCCGGGATGGATCGGCACTTATTCTCATGCCCGACAAACACCCGATCCGGTGCACCGGGAGGGTACGGAGATAAGGAGTGGCACAGTGAACAGAATCAAAATGTGGATCGCAGTTCTGGGGCTGGCAACCCTGGCCCTCACCGGATGCAACAACGCTGACCCCGCCGCCGACTCGGATGGGGCCACCACGGCCGAGCCTCCGGCTGCGGCGGGACCGACCCTTTCTATTACCTCACCTTCAGACGGAGAATCGGTGGGCCCCGACTTTGCCCTGGAGGTTGCGGTCGACGGGATCGTGATTGTGGCCGCCGACGGTGACACCTCCGGGAACACCGGTCACCTTCACGTGTTCATCGACCGGGAGCCGGTGGCTGCCGGAGAGGTGATCCCTAAGGAGGACACGATCATCCATTCGGCGGCAAATCCGATTCCGCTGACCGGCCTGAGCCCGGGCACCCACAAGATCACCGTGGTGCTGGGCGACGGGACTCACGCCCGTATCGGGGACGTCCAGGACTCCATCGAGGTTGAGGTGGAGGACGCCGGATAGCTCGCAGGTGTGGTGGCCGGCGTGGCCCGGGGTGTAGAACAGGGTCGGCAGTGAACACCTCGGGCAACGCCTCCCCCAGCGTCGGCGCGCAAACCGGTCACCGGTTGTATGTGGCCTTCTTTACTCTGGCGCTGGGGAGCGCGTTTGCCTGGCTGCTGGTGGGGGCGGCGCCGTCGCTGATCAGCGTCTTCCCGGGCCTGCACCCGCAGTTCCATGACTTCGGGGGCAGGTCCGGCTGGCTCTCTGAAATGGTGAACAACGCCGCTCAGGCATCCCACAGTGTCGGAAGCGGGGCCCAAACCGTTTTCGACTACATCTTCAGCGGATTGAACGTGGTTCTCAGTCTGCTGCTGCTGAAACTCAGGCCCCGGGACCGGTCGGCCCGGCTGCTGGCGCTGGGCATGCTGGGCACTGCAGTGGCGTTCAACCTGCAGGCTCACGATGCGCTGCAGGTGCTTCCGGTCGCCTTCCTTAGCCAGGTCGACCTTTGGCATGTGGGCGTTCACCTGGTGTCGGGTCTGTGCTACAGTTCGCCCTGCTGCTGTTCCCCTACAACTCGCTGCCAGGCGCGGGAGGAGTTGTGGAGGTTCTGCGGGCCGTCGGGATCGGGTTTATGGCCCTGGTTTTCGTGCTTCTGTCGGTGATCTCCAGCGATGACCACACCTATGGCTTGGTGATGGTGTTCGGGCTGGCAATTCCGGTCACCGGAGCCGTCGCCCAGGTCAGCCGGCTGCGATCCGGCAATCTCACGGCCCCCCAACGCAGCGAGGCCCGGCTCCTTCTGATCACCTTGGGAATGGCCTTCGCAGTTGCGGTGGTCCTGACGGTGGTCACCACTCAGCGTCCGGCGCCCAACCGGACGGTCAGCTATGAGGTCCTCGTCCCGCAGGCCGGCACCTACTTCTTTCGCTGCGACCCCCACCCCCAGGAGATGACCGGGGTTGTGAGAGTGGTGGAGCCCGGACCGGGAGTATCCGACGAGGTCACGTTGGTCGCCAGCCAAAACCTGTTCGACCAGAGGCAGATAGAGCTCCCCGCAGGAGTTCTCGGCACCATAATTCTCACTAATCTGGACACCGAGCTTCACAACGTGGCCATCTACCGTGATTCCACCGCCGCGGCCCCTCTGTTTATCGGGAGTGAATTTTCCGGGTCCCAGGACTCCCGTTTCGCCTTCCGGATATTCCGGGCGCTGTTCGCGCTCATTCCCTTTGTATTGGTGGCCGGGCTGGTCCGGTTCCGGCTGTGGGACATCGAGCGCTTCATCAACCGGACCCTCGCCTACAGCCTTGTGGCGGGCGTGATCACTCTGACCTACCTGGCGGTGGTGACCGGCACCGGCGCCGTTCTGGGGTCCAGAGGCCGTGCCGATGTTGCAGCGGCCTCGGCGGGCGCAGCCTTGGTAGCCATTGCCTTCCAACCGGTGCGCCGCCGGGCCATCGAGATCGCCAATCGCCTGGTCTACGGACGCAAGTCCAGCCCGTACGAGGTTCTGCGCACCTTTATCGACCGGGTGGAGACGTCGTTCGCAATCGACGAGGTACTCCCGAAAATGGCCCGGGCGTTGGGGGAGGGGACCAGCGCCACCCACAGCGAAGTCTGGCTGAAGGTGGGCGATGACCTGGTCAGGTGGGCGGCGTGGCCGGCCGGGTTAGTCCCAGCCGCCCGCCCGGCATCCGAAGAACTGGATGAGGGCATGATTCCGGTCGTCCACGACGGCGAGTTGCTGGGGGCGATTCAACTCAGGTGGCCACCCGGGCAAAAGCCCACGCCGGTGGAAAGGGAGCTGGTGGCCGGGGTTGCCGCCCAGGCCGGTCTGGCGCTCAGCAACTCCCGGCTCACGGCCCAGCTCAAGATGCGGGTGGAGGAGTTGCGGGCCTCGCGCCAGCGAATTGTCAGCGCCCAGGATACCGAGCGAAGGCGCATCGAACGTGACATTCACGACGGAGCCCAGCCGGCGCTGCTGGCCGCCGGCATGAAGATCGGGCTGGCAGAAAGCATGCTGGAGACGGATCCCGAGGGGGCGCGCACAATCCTGCAGGAGGCGCAGGAATCGACCAACCGAGCAATCGGAGCCCTGCGCGACCTGGCCCGGGGAATCTACCCGCCCATCCTGGCGGCCAAAGGATTGGAAGCCGCTCTGGAAGCTCATGTCCGCCGCCTGCCGGTGGAGATTTACACCCGCCTCGTGCAGGTCGGACGATACGGAACCCAGGTGGAGAGCGCGGTCTACTTCTGCTGCCTCGAGACTCTGCACAACGCGCTCAAGTACGGCGGGCGGCCGGTGGAGTTGAGCCTGGAGGATCTGGACGGCACTTTGCGGTTCCAGGTTAGCGACGCCGGCCCGGGATTTGACACCGGCGCGACCCATGACGGATCGGGACTGCAGAACATGGCCGACCGGATGGCAGCGTTGGGCGGGGGAGTAGACGTTACTTCACCGGCCGGCGGGCCTACCCGGGTCACGGGTTGGGTCCCGATCCAATAGAAAAGTGGTGCCCGTACCCCCTGAGCGGTGCGGCTGGCTGCCTGTTGTCCCGGATCCGTCACCGTCAGTCTGAAGCCCTTACTAATTGGGGAGGGACGATGCAAGCAGCGAGTACATCCCCTGCACCTTCCGGCCGGGCAGCCCTGACACACAACCTGAGGTTCATCGGCCACCGGGTCGCGGCCGGTGGGATCGGCGGCTTTGGCTGCGGTTTGATCATCGGCGGGATCGGCGGCCGGTTGGCGATGTTTGTACTCCGGCTCACCACCGGGGACCACGTTGCCGGTTTGGAGAGTGACGATGGCTTCATCATCGGTTCATTCACCAGCGATACGCTCTTTCTGGTCGGAATGGCGGCGTTTATGGGCGGCTTTGTTGGTATCGTCTACGCCGGGCTCAGGGATTGGGTTCCCGCACGAGCTCGAGCCGCCGTCAGTGCCGGGTTTCTGGGAATGGTGGGAGGGGCGGCCATCGTCCACCCCGAGGGTGTCGACTTCACCCTTCTCGGCCCGAAGTGGCTGGCGATCCTGCTGTTCGTTTTACTGCCCGCAGGCTTTGGGTACGCCATGAGCGCCACCGTCGAGCGCCTCTTGAAGCGGCGCCCGGGACGGGTGCTCCCGTGGATCGGAGTCCTGGTGAGCTTTTTCCCGCTTCTGGTCATGGGAGCAAGGGGAGGGTTGCAGATACTGATCGTCCTGGCCGTGGTGGCGGCGTTGCTGGCCGCATTGATGGCGGGACCCCGGTTTGACCCGCTGCGCCGGCTTCCCAAGCTGCCGGCAGTGGTCTGGACGGTTCGCTCCGCTCTGGCCGCCGGCGCCGCGGCCGGAGCGTGGTTTCTGGCTCGGGACGTGGTGGCCATTCTCTAATCGGCCGGCAGCTGAACAACTCCCCGGAGTGCCCGGGTTTGTTCATCGGGGATTCATCTTCCGTTCAGCGAGGCGGCAAGATTGGCCCATTAGTTGTGTTCCCCGGGCGGCCAACTGGGGCCGGCCGTGCTCGAGCAACTTGTTTGTACCGTTGCTTCTTGCGCAATCATATCAGTGCATGCGGAGCCGCATGATAAGATGCGTATATGCCGAAGACGATACAGATTCGCGACCTGGACGACGACGTCTACCGCCAGCTTCAAAGGCGAGCTGCTGAAACAGGGATAACCGTTCCCGAACTGCTGCGCAAGGAAGCGGCCCGCCTGGTCAGCCGGCCTTCGCTGGCCGAATGGATGGAGCGGACCAGCCGTCGTTCCTGGGACGCCACCAACCAGGAGGTTGTGGAGGCCCTGGACGAGATTCGGGGTCCGTGGCCGGATGCTGGTAGTTGATGCCTCCTGCCTTTACCTCGCGCTGGCCAACACTCCCCGAGCCGGCCAGGTTCGCCAAGCGCTGGCCCGGGATGAGGAGTACGCAGCTCCCCACGTAATAGACATAGAGGTAGCCAGCGTCATCAGGCGGGACTTCCTGCTGGGTAGGCTGGATGCCACCGCGGGATCCCAAGCTATCCAGGACCTACGGGATTGGCCCGGTCAGAGGTACGCTCACGACATTCTGCTTGAGAGGGTGTGGCAGCTGCGCTCGACCGTCAGAGGGTGGGACGCAGCTTATGTGGCTCTGGCGGAGGCACTCGACGCAACCCTGTTGACCGCGGACTCGCGGCTCATCCGGGCCAGCGGCCCCGGATGCCGATTCGAACTGCTGACCGGAGAATAGGAGGCCAGGCTCAAGTGTCTGGTGCTCCCGTGGATCGGAGTCCTGGTGAGCTTTTTCCCGCTTCTGGTCATGAGAGCAGTGTGAGGAGTGCAGGCCCTGATCGTCCTGGCCGTGGTGGCCATTCTCTAATCGGCCGGCAGGCAACAAGTCCGGGAGGGCCCTTTAGCAGCCCAGCACCTGCCCGACAAGAGCATCCTGCCGTGGCGACGGCAGGGATAGTCCGGCCCTGCGGCCGGGTCCCGCGCGACAATGTGGTGGAAATGGAACCTTTTCTGGTCGCCCGTAACCCGGAGCCGGACAGCCGGCTTCCCTATCCGGTGCGCCTCCCGGTTGACGGAGGGATCGTCCTCAAGGTCAAGGACACCTGGCCCCGGGCATCCCGGGTCTTCTGCCACCCGGCCGACGCCGGGTGGGAACCCGGGCTGCACGTGATGGATGAAGCTGCGGTCCTGATCTGCCGGCGGCGGGGAGCGGCCATCGACCTGGTGCGCGACCGCCCTGCCCTGGCCCGCTCCCAGTTCATCTTCACCGAAGCCCGGGCCGCCCGGCGATCTTCTGGCAGACCCAAAAGGCCGTCCGTACCTCCAACCCGGGGGCCCGGGTTCCCAAAGGACGGACCGTCGACGGAATCCGGATCATCGTCGACACCCGGGAGAAGTACGGCTACAAGTTCGCCGGCCGGGAGGTGGAAATCGACCGGGCGGCGCTCCCCGCCGGCGATTGCGGACTGCAGGGGCCGGCGGGCATGATCGCGGAGGTGGAGCGCAAGACGCTTGAGAACTTCCCCAGCTCATTGTCGGACGGCACTCTGGCGTTCCAGATGCAGCGCCTGGCCGAGGTCCCCCGGGCGGCGGTGGTGGTGGAGGCCAACTACCCGGACATGTTTCGGATCTACTCCGCCCGGGGGGCCTGGCTGGCCGCGATGCTCGGCAGGCTTGCGGTGCGCTACCCGGAGATTCCGGTGATTCTCACCGGCTCCCGCAAGTTCGCCGAGGAGTGGGCGTACCGCTTTTTGATCTCAGCGGCCGAGGACGACATAGAGATTTGAGCCTACCTGACACGCGAGTTAGCCGATTCCCCTCGTTCCGCGACCCAGGGGGTGGCCGACCCGAGTCGGTAGCGCAGGTAATTCGTGATGCCGTGGACTTGGCGATCCCGGCGGACTCGCCGGTTCGACAAGAGGCGCTCATGCTCATACTCGAGGCGGAACCTATGCCGGTTCCGGACCCCGACGAGCTAAGGGAGAGCTGGACTCCCTAAGGGTAGAGCGCCTCTGATAGTCCTGGACGCCTCCGTTTTGGTCTACGCGGTGGGGGAGTCGCATCCACTGCGTGAGCCGTGCGGGTCGATTATGCGAAGTGCAGCTGCGCTAAAGGCGACGACCACCGTCGAGGCCATCCAAGAATTCGTCCACGTCAGATCCAGGAAGGGGACGAGCTGGGCTCACCGGGCTAATACGGACACTTCGTATCGATGGATTTTGGGATCCTGGGTCACCACCGTCAAACCTTCGAAAAGTGCCTGTGCCACGAGTATTCGATCAAACGGATCGGAATGGTGTGCCGGCAGATCGGCCACTCCTAAAGCATGGTCGATGGTTACGTTCAGGACTTCAAACCGCGCCGCCTGAATCTGGGTTTTTAAATCTGCCGGGGCTCGCAGCTTTCCCAAGCTGCGCTTGATCGCTATTTCCCAAGCACTGGCTGAACTGACGAATACCTGATTTTTGCCTTCCCGAATGATCTCCCGGGATTCTGCCGGTGTTCGCCTATCATCGGTGAGCCACCACAGCAGAATGTGCGTATCGAGCAGCAGACGCACTCAATCGCCCTCGAATGCTGCCTGGATTTCGGGCGGAAGCGGGTCGTCGAAGTCCTCCGCAATCCAAACGTCCTTATCCTTCCAGCCGCCGATCGGCCTGGGTCCGGGGTCCACCTTGAACGCAGTCAGCACGGCCACCGGTTTGCCGGCGTTTGCGATGACCACTCGTTCACCCTTTTGGACCTCTTCGACAAGCCGTGACAAATGAGCCTTGGCTTCGCTGATGTTCACTGTACGCGTCATTGGTAGTCAGCGGCGCGGTGCTCTTGCGAGCCCGTTTCCGCATTCCCCTTTCAAACCGTGCATGCGGTTTTCCCGCACACGGCTTACCGATGGTCTTTCGAACATAGTTACGCAGCTCCTGG
>JBQTHR010000074.1:0-18367 GCA_052389675.1 Actinomycetota bacterium | reverse complement strand
TCATCGAAGGCGAACTGCCGAACAACAACAATAAGGAGGTGACCAAGGAGCTCTTGAAAGCCGGTTAGGAGGTCGTCCCCAGGATGACGTGGTGATCCTTCTTACACCACTTGACAGGACGTGGCCCGCTCGAATCGCCCAGATGATTGCCTCTCGGTGCCCTAAGGTGGTGCCGCCTTTATCCTTAACCTGAGGAACCAATTGCCGAAGGAGCGATGGTTGTACTGGGTTAAAGTCGATCTTTCCGAGATCCCTGATATCGACAAGGACCGCGAGTTCACCAGCTATGTTTGGGAGTTGGCCCGGCGGGAGGAGGGTCCGGAGTACGAACAAGCCCGCTTCCATGGACAGTCCCTGGGAGTGATCTCCAATCCGCCGGGATTCGTCGCTCAGGTGGACTGGGGCAAATGCCGGGTGTGCCGGCAACCCAACATGACCGTAAAGGGGCTATGCCGCAAGTGTCGCGGACCACTGCTTTAGACTGGCTGGATTGAAGCCGACCGATGGTTGAGGGCGCGTGCAGGCACGGAGTCAAACTGGACCGCAGCTGCGTGAGGTGCGGACGCTATATCGACCATTTCGGCGATTCCTACCAGACCAAGCAGGCCAATTTCGATCGAAGCCTGAAGGACCTGGAGGAAATGGTGAACACCTTCATGGCGGATCTGGCCCAGGCGCAGCGGGAAGCCGATGCCGCCCAGCGCCTCGAAGAACTGCCCCCCGGTTTGGCAGAGCCCCCGGTCGGGCAGTAGGGCCGCCCCGGCCGAACCGGCCCGGCGCAGCTGTTTTGGCCAACCGTTTCCGATCAGCCGGGTCCGGCGAAGCTGTTCTGGCCAACCGTCTCCGATCGGCCAGGCTACCTGTGCACGCTCTGGCGCTGGTGGCCGGGATCGTCCTCGCCGGCTGTGGCTCGCAGGGCCTCGTGGTCACTCCAAGCAACCCTCCCACCCGGCAGGCTTCGCTGGCCGAGGCTCAATGGGGCGGCACCTGGGAGTTCAGGTACACGCTTACCAATCTGGAGGGCGTCGCCGAAGGCGAGTCCCCGTTCGACGTCGGATCGCAGATCCGCAGGATCTGGGAGGTTGAGCCGGGCTGCCCGGATGGGCCGTGCAACTCGCAGATCGTCGCCCGCGATCCCGACCAGCCGGTGGCAGAGGCGGTCACCTCAGTGATCACCTATCACGAGGGCTCCTACCTGGTCACTCAGACCTTCCCGCCCGAACCGCAGCAAGGGTGCGCCGGGCCCGGCGGAAGGCGTATTCCGGGTGCCTTCGAGGCCACCAATGTCGTTGAGGTCACGCCCACCAATTTCGAAACCCGCGACGGTGAAACAGTGGTCACCGAGTTGTTTTCCACCAAGGTCACCACCTTCCGCCCCACCGGCTCCGCTGCCTTGGCCGGCGGCAGTTGCACCGTGAAGGTTGCTACCTGGGAGGGAACCGTGGTGCCGGTAGCCGGATGAACTGCAAGGCGTTAAATGTGTTTAGTGCAGACACATCGGGATCGTTTAGGTAGTATCGACGCTGGATAACGAGCCGGCCGGAGCGGGAGGTACCAGATGAGCCCTATTGAAGCCGCCAGGCGGATTGCTTTGGCATCGACCCTACTTGCTGCCCTGATCGTCCCGACCGCCTTCGGAGCGGACACCACCTGCACCGGGCTGGGCGGGCAAACTTGCACTGACTTTTCCACCTCCCGCACGGTCGACTCCCAGGGCGGCGGCGGGGGCGGCGCCGGCAACAGCGGCGACGGTTCAGACGGCGCCCCCAGCGGCCCCGCCGGGCCGGGCGGCTCGGGGGGCGGTAGCGGGGACTCATCCGGCGGTAGCGGCGACGGTGGCGGCGGGGGTACCAGCGTTGCCGGCGCGGGAACCGTGGGTGGTCCGGGCGGAGACGGCGGAGGCACCGGCGGCGGGGGCGGCGGGGGCGGCGGAGCAGGAGGTTCCGGCGACTTCGCCGGTGCTACCACCGACGAGGACCCCCCGGGAGGCGGCCCGGTCGGACGATCCTCCTCCGGCACCAGCCCCACTTCGGGAAGCGGGGGCGGCGGGCAGGGCAGCACTGCCGCCAAGGCTCCGGCAGCAAACAAGGTGGCCGGCTCAACTGCAACGGTGCCCGGCGGCGCCGGCGGTGGTGGCAACAGCGGAGGCAGCATCGGCACCCTTTCTTTGGACCTCGGCGTCTGAGTAACTCACCTGCCACGGGACGGAAGCCATATTTTCAAACTGGTGCTGAAGCGTCGGCTGTTTTAGCCGATATGTAACGGGACATGCTTAACCTGGGGTGAATCGAGGATAGGGGCAACCTCTCCCGGCTCGTCCTCTCCAGAAAGGACGTCCCACCAATGAGCAAAGTTGCGAAGCAGCCGACCCCGCACGACAACGGCCTGGACCATGACTTCTTGGTCTCATTCCTGGAGATCGACCCGGATGCCAAGGCCGCTATCCTGGGCCTTGCTCCTCCGACGGGTATATTCGCCGGGCGCAGCGACGGCGCGATCTGCGACGAGCAGGTGGAGCTTTTGCGCACCGTCGAGCAGGCCTCCGATGAAGACATCGTCGCTTTGACCGGGCTCTATGCACAGATCGACTCTTGGTCGGAGCCCCCGCCGCCGGCAACCCGCCATGTACGCAGACGGGACAGGCGGGATAGGCGGACTGCCTCCCGGAACCCGGCGGTAGCCCTGGTAGGACATGATGAACAAGTCTTCAGGAAGGCCGCAACGCGCCGGCGCAGCGCCGTGCCTCCGCTCAGCCTGGTTACGGCCGCCAATCCAGGGTCCGTTCCGATAGTTCGCGTCGACCCCGAAGTGGACTCCCTGCGCACTATGGACGCTGCCGTTCATTTGCCGGAGCCGGCCCAGACGGCCGGGGTCTCCTACGCTGCCCCACCCGAGCCCGTGCGGGCTCCCCAAGCCGTAGTGCAGCCGGTGGAAGTGCTGCCTGCGGGATCGGTTATGCCGCAGTTCGTCCAAATCGAGCCGCAGGTGTTTCCCCCCGATGGGCCGCCCGCCGAGGCACCCCCCGCGCTCCTTCGCTACTCCCGGGCTGCCGAGGTTTCACCCTTCGCCGCTTCCTCGACTTCTGCACCGTCAGCCCTGGCGCTACCCGGACAGCCTGCACCCCGTTTGAAGGGCCGGACCCGTCGTCAGGCCGAGCTTGTTGCCATGGCTGCCCGAGCGGAGGCGGGCTACGCCACCTGGCTGGCCGTTCGCGGCAGGTATGCCATGCAGTGGGATTACATGAACTTCGACTTCGCTCCCCCGCCTCCCCCACCCCGGACCATCCGCGAAGCGCGCCGGCAGGAGTTGAAGACCATGGTCAAGTACTACCGGATCAACACCTACAAGGCGCACGCCCGAGAAGACCGCCGGCAGACCAAGCAGATCCTGGCTCGAGCCCGCCGGACGGGCCTGCAAAGCGCCTAAAAATCTCAAGCCAGCTTGCCCTGGGGCCTTCCCTGACGGGTTGGTCCCGCTGGCTTGTTTTCTCGTCAGGTCTCCGGCAAGGGTGGTTGTAGTTTAGGATTGTTAACGCATGGCACCTCCCAGCAAAAGACCTCCTCAAGGTAGAAAGCCCACTCAGGGTAGGCGGCCGCCCCCAGGCAAGCCGCAGTCCGAGGCGCGCAAGACTTCCGGCGACGGCGTAGCGGCCAATGGGGTGACTTCCGGCGCGGAAGCCAAATCCGACAACCCGATCGCCTCGGCACCTTCCTCGGAGGAGACCAACCGAAGCGCGGAGGAGCGCAAGGCCAAGCGGGAGGCAGCCAGGCAGGAGCGGGTCGCTATCGCCCGGCGCAAGCAAAAGGCCAAGCGCCAGCGGCAGAGCATTATCGCCTCGGTGGCAATCCTGGCCTTGCTTGGCGCCATCTTCTACGGAGTTCAAAAGAGCAGGGGCGAAAAGGCGGCGGCCTCTGCGGCGGCGCAAAGCGCCGGATGCGGGCAGATCCAGGAGGTCGAAAGCGCTGGCCGGGAACACCGCCCGCTGGGCGAGGAGATCCCCATCTCCGCGTACGAGACCAATCCGCCCACCTCCGGTCCCCACTACGCCGAGCGGGTGGCCAACTGGGGTTCTTACAACGTGGAGACTCCGGTCAGCACCTTGGTGCACAACCTGGAGCACGGGGGAATCATCGTTCACTACAAGGATCAAGGCGACGCCCAGATAGACACCATCGACAGCTTCGTCGATGAGTACGCCGACGGCGTAATCTCCAACCCGAACCCGAGCATCGACCACCCGATAGTGGTCACCTCGTGGGACTACATGCAAACGTGCGACGAGTTCAATGCTGCGGCAGTTGCCGGCTTCATCAGCGAACGCTGCAATAAGGGTCCGGAAAAACTCACCACTTGCCGGCGCTGACCGGCGGAGCTACTCTGCTTCGGCCCGCTCGCCCACCCTGGCCCGAGAAGCTGGATCGGTGGAAACTGGTTCGGGTGGGTAGGGAAGGCTGACGGTGAACGACGATCCTTTGCCCAGTTCGCTGGCCACTGCCACCTTTCCTCCGTGTACTTCCACCACATGACGCACGATCGCCAGGCCCAAACCGGTGCCCCCAGTGTCTCGTGAGCGGGCCCGGTCCACCCGGTAGAACCGCTCGAAGATCCGCTCCAGATCGGTAATCGGAATGCCGGCTCCGGTATCGGATACCGTCAACCGGAAACCCTCGCCGGTGTCCGAGAGTTGGGCGCTGAGCATTCCGTCGGCGGTATAAAGGACCGCGTTCTCCATGAGATTTCGAACCATAAGAGCCAGGTCCTCCCGGACGCCGGCCACCGCCACCTCCTCATCAAGGGCGAGCCGGAGCTTGAGGCCCTTGGAAGCGATGCGCTCAGACAGCGCCTCGGCCTCCTCGCGCACCACATGGGCCAGCATCACCCGATCGCCCCCGGACCTGCCTTCCTCCAACCGGGCCAGATTCAGCAGGTCCTGGACGAGGGCACTCAAGCGACGGGCTTCGCGCACCAGGTTCCGGGCGAACCTGGTTGCCAGGACCGAGTCGTGAGTCATGGCTTGCTCCACCGTCTCGGCTGTGACCAGGATTCCGGCCACCGGCGTCTTCAGCTCATGGGACGCGTTGGCAACGAAGTCACGGCGGATCAACTCCACCCGCTTGCGCTCGGTCTCGTCCTGGATCACCGCCAGGGTTCGGCCGTCTCCAAGCTTCTTGGAGGTGGCCCGCAACGCCAGGCGACGGGGATGGTGAATGGTGAACTCGTGCTCCCCCGGCACCTCCAGTTGCGGCGGCATCATGTCCAGGCGCGTCCGGCCGAACATCTGAGTGCCTGCCTGGTTTGCGTAGATCAAGGCTCCGGCCGGACCGGCCAGCATGACCCCCTCCCGCATCGATCCGAGGATCTGCTCTCTTAGATCGGTTTCCGAGCGCAACTCTTCGATCACTTCCGCGAGTTCGTCGGCCATCCGGTTAATCGCTGCCGACAGGCGACGGGTTTCCACCGTGCCGGTGGGGGTCACGTGCTCGGAATGTCCCCGGGCGATGAGCGACGTGTCGGTGGCAATCGACTCCAGCGGCCGGGCAAGCTGCCGGGCGGCAGTGAACGATGCCGCAAGTACAGCCAAAGCTAAAAACGCCAGGGCTCCGGCGAACGCCACCGGCCCGGCACCGAAGCTGTAAGCAACTGCAACTGTGACGATACCGAGCGATGCTGCTGCAAAGTGGATCCCGGCCACTCGAGAAGCCAGGGTTGCACCCTTCATGCTTGAATCCCCCCTGGGGGCTGCTTGGGCACGACCTTGAAGCGGTAGCCTATCCCTCGCACGGTACAGATATAGGTGAACTCCGATTTGCCCTCCACCTTGCGGCGCAGGTTCTTGACGTGAGTGTCGATGGTGCGAGTGTCGCTCATGTTGCCGTAGCCCCACACCCTTTCAGCTATCTCCGC
Organism: Actinomycetota bacterium; assembly: GCA_052389675.1. GTDB lineage: Bacteria > Actinomycetota > CADDZG01 > JAHWKV01 > JAHWKV01 > JBBDRH01. Next base: position 12,463 of record JBQTHR010000074.1, on the reverse strand, counting down.
CCGAGAAAACAACCTCCCCGGCTCTGACGCCAGGGTTGCCAGCAGGGTCAGCTCCTTGGGTCGCAAGCTGAGCTCCACCTCTGCCACCCAGCAACGGAAGTCCCTCACGTGTACCCGAAGGTCGCCGAAAATCAGCTCGGACGGAGAGGCTGTGCGAATGGCCTCGGTGCGGGCTCGGCGCAACAAGGCTTTGGCGCGAGCCATCAGTTCGTCCATAGAGAACGGCTTGGCCAAAAAGTCATCCACGCCGGCAACAAACCCCTCCAGCTTGACCTTCTCCTCGCTCTTTGCGGTGAGCATCAAGATCACCAGACCAGGTTTGGTACGGCGCAACTCCTCGGTGATACGCATTCCATCGATACCGGGCAGCATCAGATCGAGTATGACCAGCGCGACGTCGGGATGAGCGGCCATGGTGAGGCCCGAAGGCCCATCGGCGGCAGTGCGCACGTCGAACCCATGCCGGGCGAGGTTGTAAGCGAGCATCTCCCGCATGGTGAGGTCATCTTCGACCACCAGTACGCTAGACACGGGCCGTCCTGTGCCCCGCACCAGCTTGCGATACAACTTTCACGGAGATTCCAACCTCAAGGACCCGGGGTCAAAGCCTACATTTGTGGCTGCCCTAACAATGCATCACGTCCAATCATAAGGTCCGGGCGCGCGCCGAAGTTCAGGGAGAGTTCAGAGTGCGTTCACCTTGGATTGAGATCCGGTTGCTAGGCTTTTCCCAAAACTTGCGCAGCCCGTCCAGGCAACCCCCACAACCAGGAAGGAATGGAATGCTCCAAATCGAACCCGCAACCACCTCATGCATTCAACAGCGGAGCACTCGGATAAAGATCAGGCGCATCCGCCTTGCCTCCGCTTTGGTCGCCCTGTCACTGTCGGCAGCAGCGTGCGCCGGCGGTGAAGCTGGAGACGCCGATTCCGGGCTCTCCGGCACCGTTGTCATATCCGGGTCCTCAACGGTCGAGCCGATCTCCATCGGGGTTGCTGAGAAGTTCGCCCTGGTTGCTCCGGGCGTCAACGTCTCGGTGGACGGGCCGGGAACCGGGGACGGATTCGAGCTGTTTTGCCGGGGCGAAACCGACATCTCGGACGCCTCCCGGGCAATCAGCGAGGAGGAGGTGGCAGCTTGCCAGGCTGCGGGCGTGGAGTTCATTGAGCTGAAGGTGGCCAACGACGGTATCGCGGTCCTCACCTCATCCGCTAACAACGATGTGAAGGAGTGCCTGAGCTTCAGCGACATTTACGCACTGGTGGGTCCGGAGTCCCAGGGCTTCGGCCAATGGTCGGCAGCCAACACATTGGCGTCTTCGCTGGGCAGTACCAAGGGCTCCCCATTCCCCAACGTCCCGCTGGCGGTGACCGGACCCGGTGAGGAGTCGGGCACTTACGACAGCTTTGTGGAGTTGGTCCTCGAGGATGTTGCCGAAGGCCGTGAAAAGCAGGCGCAAACCCGTCCCGACTACCAAGCGTCCGCCGACGACAACGTGATCATCCAGGGGATCGAGGGGTCGGACACCTCGTTCGGCTGGGTCGGCTTCGCCTTCTTCAAGGAGAACCGGCAAAACGTGAGGGCCTTCCAGGTTGCCGGGGAGGACGGCGAGTGCGTAGAGCCGACTGCCGAGACTATCGCCAGCGGCAGCTACCCGATCTCCCGACCGCTGTTCATCTACGTCAACTCGGGCAAACTCCTGGAGTCGGAGGCCTTGGCGGAGTTTGTGGATCTTTACCTGAGTGACGACGGCATCGCCTCAGTAAGCGACGCGGGCTACGTCCAGTTGGACCCGGCGGAGCTCACCCAGACCCGGGAGCGCTTCGACTCACGCACCACCGGAAAGGCCTGAGCGCATGAATCGTAGGATGAGTTCAAAGGGCCGGTTAGTCTGGCCTTAAAGTTCTCCCGGGCAAGGAGCCCGGCCGCCCCAGGAGCAGGAAATGGTTGACGAATTGATCGGCCGACCGGCGCTCACTGTCGACGCCCTGAGGGGCAGCGCCCGGCGGCGCCGGAAGGAAACGTTGATCCGAACGCTGTTCCGGAGCGCCGCGGCGCTTTCCGTATTGATCAGCGCCCTGATCGTCTTTTCTTTATTCCGGGAGACCTTCACCTTCGTAACCCAGGTGGACCCGGGGGCGCTGTGGACCGACGGCTGGTTCCCCCGGCGAGCGATGTACGACATCAAGACCATCTTCATCGGATCGCTCTTGGTCACTCTGGTGGCCATGCTGGTGGCCGGTCCGCTGGGAATGGGTGCGGCAATCTTCCTTTCCGAGTACGCCAAGCCCCGGGTTCGCCGTGTGGTCAAGCCGGTACTCGAAGTTCTTGCCGGCATCCCCAGCGTGGTGCTGGGCGTGTTCGCCCTCACCTGGATCTCCCCACAAATCGTCCAGCGGATAAACGGAGAAGCTGCTCTGTTCAACCTGCTGGCGGCCGGCATTGGCGTGGGCATCCTTACCACTCCGCTGGTCGCCTCAATTGCGGAGGATGCCATGCGCGCGGTTCCCAGGACGCTCAGGGAAGCAGCGTACGGCATGGGGGCGCGCAAGGTCACCACGTGCGTGAGGGTGGTGATCCCGGCAGCGGTCTCCGGTTTGGTGGCTGCGTTTATCATCGGGATCTCCCGGGCCATTGGCGAGACCATGGTCGTGGCCATAGCCGCTGGCGCCAGCGGCGGTTCGCTGTTCAGCGCCGATCTGTTCGACCGGGGGCAGACCATGACTGCCGCGATGGCGTCGATGGCCGGGGGCACCGATGCGGTTAAGGGTGCCGGGCTCACCTTCCAGAGCCTGTTCTTCGTCGGGATGCTTCTGTTCATCACAACTTTGTCGCTCAACATGTACGCCGACCGCTTTGTGCGCCGCGTGCGCCAGAAGTACTAGGGCCCTTTCCATGACCGCCGCGAACCCCGAACTGACCAAAGCTGGCGAGCTTGTCCGCACTCGCCTGCGGGGCAAAAAGGTGGACTCCGCGGGACTGATCTTCCGGGCGCTGCTGGTGCTTGCCCTGCTTGTAACAATGGCGCTGCTGGTGGTCCTGCTGCTCGACGTGCTGGCCAACGGGTGGAGCGTGCTCACCACCAGGCCGCTGCAATTCCTCCAAGGCAAGCTCGGGATCTCGCCGGTCACCTCCGGAATCGGCCAGGGGCTGCGAGGCACCTTCTACATCGGAGTCTTCGTGGCCGCCATCGCTTTCCCCATCGGGGTCGGGGCAGCGGTCTACTTGGAGGAGTATGCACCCAGGTCTCGCTTTACTCAGTTCATCGACGTAAACATCCGCAACCTGGCCGGCGTACCTTCGGTGGTTTACGGCCTGCTGGGATTCGCCATTTTCGTCAAGGTACTGCGTTCGCTCACCGGTCCGGACGCCAACGGCGCCACCGTGATCTCCGCCGGACTAACCCTGGCGATACTGGTGCTGCCGATTGTGATCATCACCTCCGCCGAAGCCATCAGGGCAGTACCGCATAGCCTTCGGGAGGCCGGCTTCGGAGTGGGCGCCACCCGTTGGGAAGTGGTTCGCCACCATGTGCTTCCCTACGCCGGTCCGGGCATCCTCACCGGTACCGTCCTGTCTTTGTCCCGGGCCCTGGGGGAAGCTGCCCCGCTGATCCTGGTGGGGGCCACCACCGGATTTCTTTCCGAAGGGGCCAGCTACAGCTTGGGATCGCTCCAGGAAAGATTCACGGCTATGCCAATAGTTATCTACACGTGGGCAGGAAGGCCCCAACCCGGATTCCGATCCCTCACCGCCGCAGCGATCGTCGTTTTGCTGGCCATGGTCCTGCTGGCCAATACCTTTGCCATCGTGCTCCGAAACCGTTACGAGAAGAGGAGATGAGCGAGATTACTCCAGAGACCACCACCCAGCCCAAGGTCGGCGCCCGGCAGGGGTCCGCCGGGGCGGCGCGGGTAGACGTCACTCGCCCCAAAGCCGCTCAGTCTTCGGACTCAAGTACTCCCGAAGCGGAGAAGATCTTCGAGATCAACGATCTGTCTGTTTACTACGGCTCGTTTCGAGCCGTGCGCAACGTGACCATGGCAGTACAAGAAAAGCAGATCACCTCGTTCATCGGCCCATCCGGCTGCGGCAAGACCACTTTGCTGCGCTGCTTCAACCGCATGAACGATCTGGTGGAGAGCGCCCGGGTGGAAGGCGAAGCGCTCTACCGCGGAGTCAACTTGTATGACAAAGAGGTCAACGCGGTAGAGGTCCGTCGGCGGATCGGGATGGTCTTCCAAAAGCCGAACCCATTTCCGAAATCGATCTACGAAAACATCACTTTCGGACCCAAAATTGCGGGCATCAAGGGTGACATGGACGAGATAGTGGAGAGGTCCCTGCGCCGGGCTGCCTTGTGGGACGAGGTAAAGGACCGTCTCAAGGACTCGGCGATGGGGCTATCCGGCGGTCAGCAGCAACGCCTGTGCATCGCCCGGGCGCTCGCGGTGGACCCCGAAGTCATCTTGATGGACGAACCGTGCTCGGCACTGGATCCGATTGCCACCGGGCGGATAGAAGACCTTATGGAGGAGATCAAGAGCCAGTACACCATTGTCATCGTCACCCACAATATGCAGCAGGCGGCCCGGGTGAGTGACATGTGCGCCTTCTTCACCGCTGAGGTGAACGAGACCAGCGACACCCGGACCGGTGTCCTGGTGGAGTACGACCGGACCGAGAAGATGTTCTCCAACCCCTCGGATGAGCGAACCGAAAACTACGTGACCGGCCGGTTCGGTTGATCCGGGATGTCCGCAGCCACCACGTTGTTAGCGCGATGACCCTGGGCGCGGAAACGGGCCCGCACCTTAGATCCTCTCTTGACGCCGAACTGGCGAAACTGCGCGTACAGGTCGATGAGATGGCCCAACTGGTAAATCAAGCGCTAGACCAGATGCGCCGGGTTATGTCAAGCGCAGACACCGAAGCAGCTGCACGGGCGCTTGCCGGAGATGACAAGGTCGACGCCATGATGGTCACCGTCAGCGAGCACTGCTACGACCTGATCTGCCGGCAGGCGCCGGTGGCGTCTGACCTGCGGCTGATCATCTCGGTGATCAGGGTCACCGAGGAGCTGGAACGGATTGGCGACCTGTCCTTGCGGGTGGTCAAGCAAGGTCCGGTTCTGGCGGAATACCCTCAAATCCAGTCAACTCTCAACGACATGGCAACCGTGGCCATCGGCCTCTACAAGTCGGCGATGCAGGCGTGGTCCACCCAGGACCTCGACCTGGCCACGACCCTTGCGGTCAGGGACCGGGCCATGGACGCCCACTACGCAGACCTGCTCACCCAGTTGCTGGAACTTCGAGGAGAACGGGCAGCTGAAGTAGCCATCGCGGCAGTCCTGACGGGCCGGGCAATGGACCGGATCGCCGACCACACCGTGGTGGTGGGCGAGCGCTTGCGCTATATGCTAACTGCAGACCCCTCCTTTCTGGCATCGGAGATCCGCTGACCCATGTGAGCTAACTCATGCGGCTTGCGAAGCCCGGCTCGAGGTGATCATCCTCCAACCCGAACTGTCCCGAAGTACCCAGGTGACTCGATGATGATCGAAGGAGCGGCAGGCCCCGATCACGTTCGGCGGAGCTTCTCCGCCGAACTCCACAAAGTTGAAGCGCGGATCCAAACCATGAGCGCGGCCGCTCAGGACATGGTCGGCCAGACGCTCACCGGAATCCGGGATAACAACCCGGATTACTTCGAACCGGTGATCGCCGCAGACGACGAGGTCGACTTCTACTATCTGGACATCGAGCGCCGGGTGATGGATCTGCTGGCTCTGCAGACTCCGGTTGCCGGGGACCTGCGCCTGCTCACCACGGTCATTCACATCAACCACAGCTTGGAGCGCATCGCCGATATGGCGGTCAACCTGGCTAAGGTGGGACTGCTCTCCATCGCCCTGCCCCCCTCCGAACCGGTGGTTACTGCTATCACCGAGATGGGCGGGATTGCCCTGCGCATGGTCGGGGCCGCCATGGATGCGTTCGCCAGGCGGGACTTGGGCTTGGCCTTGCAGCTGCCGGAGATGGACGAGCCGATAGACCGGTTGAACCGGGGGATGATCAGCTTGATCCTGCCACTAGCAGCCGACCGGCGGATGCTCGAATGGGGCATTCGGATGCACTCGGTGTCCCGCCAGATCGAGCGCATGGGCGATCAAGCGGTGGACATAGCCGAACAGGTAGCCTTCCTGATCACGGGCGAATTCCGCGAGTTCACCGACGCCTCCCACAGCAGCTAGCGCCCCGGATGGTAGGTTCAACGCACGCCCGGTAAATCACAGCGTTGGAATTTCCGATTTGTTTTCTCGCACTCCGATGTCCTAGAATCCCCCGGACTCTCGACGGGTCTATGCAGAAGGACCCAAGGGGGCGCCGCAATCAGCTTCTTCCTCCCTGTCGACAAGGTCTCGTAGGGAGGAACGGTCTTGCGGAAGTTCATTTTTCTCGGAGTGGTGGGGGGCCTCGCTCAGTTTGCCCTGGTCGGCTACGTCGCGTTCTCCGAACCCTCCGGCGCCACGCTGCTCACCGAGGACCCGGTCCGGCGCTCGGCTGCGGACGGGGCAGCCCGCCAGAACGAGGGGGGGCCGCCAGGAAAGGACCAGCCCGGCGCAGCGCCTGAGCGTGCCAGGCTTAGCGCTTCCGCGGCGCCGGTTGTCATGGCCGCCCCGGCCAAGGACACTGCCTCGTTCGTCCGGGCGACAGCTTCGCTGGCCGCGCCGGCATTGCCACCCTCAACTGAGCAACCGGCCAATCCTTCGCCGGCGAATGCGCCACCGGGCACATCGCCGGCAACGGCTTCGCCAACGACGGTTCAGCCGTCCCGGCCTGCCGTGCCTGGCCCTTCTGAGGCTTCATCCTCGGCCGACTCAAAGCCTGGCCCTTCCGTGGTAAGCGTGCCGGTCAACCTGTCGCTTGCACCTGTTGAAGATCTGATCCGATCGGTCTTCGGCATCCACGGGGATAAGGCGGTGCAGGTGGCCAGATGCGAGTCGGAGTTGGAAACCACGGCCCGCAACGGCTCTTTCCTCGGACTGTTCCAATTGGGCGATGACGAACGGGTGGCGTTCGGTCACGGACAGGACGCCCTCACCCAGATCAAGGCCGCATACGACCTGTTCTTGTCCCGAGGATGGCAGCCCTGGACTTGCGCCTAGAGTTTTCCATGGCACCCCAAATCTCACCAGTTAAGGCGAAAGCCCTTCCGGAGCACGCTCAGCCGAGCCCTCTGGAGGTGATGTGAAGGACCGCTCGCGACGGTTGGATCATCACAAACAGCCCGTGGGGAAGGGATCGCACATCGGCCCAGCCGTCGACTATCAGCGCGTGGCCGCCCGGCCGGTCGGCCGGCCAGAGCAGCGCAACCTGGTCATTTTTCTCAATGTTGCCGGCCGTCAGGCGTCCTGCCCCAGCCATCAACAGATTCTCCTGCCACACCACGGTAACCGAGGCGGCATGCGGGGTAGAGTCTTGGCCAACGGTGACCAGGTAGGGCGTGGAACCAAAGCGCTCCACCTGACCCGGAAGCTCTCCTAAGGACACCGGAATGGACATTGCTCCATGCTACGACAAGCTGCCTTTTCGAACGGATCGGTTAAAAGTCGGCGCGCCACTGGTGTTTTAACAGGCCAAGGTCTATCTTCTTATTCCGATGCCGTATCGATTAGTTTTCAAATGTGAGATTTGTGGAGTCGGACCAGACCCGCTCACGCAAGGCAGCATAGAGCGGCAGCTGCTCAACGCCCGCTTCGGCGAATACGTGGACTGCTACCCGGCCAAGTGGCTCATCTGGCACGGCAACGGCATCTACGGCGCCACCATGTACGCCTGCGGGGAGCATCGAGGGGAGCTCAAATCCTTCGTGCGGGACTGCTATGGCACCATCGGTTGGCATCCTTGGTCAATGAGAACCTACGCCAGCCAGCCCCCGGCCGATCTAGAGCGGGCCCGCAGGCGAGTCCGGCACACCGGCGGAAAATTTGCCGCGGTTTAGCTGAGGCCCCTCGGAGGAACAACCGTTTAGCGCTCTACCGCATGGCCGGATGGAACCCATCCCCTACCCCGTTTTTAAGCCGCCGGTTGAACTCAACATGCGAAGCTCCACGGTTGCCTCACACTGGAAAAAGGGAAGGTAGCTCAGGAAGAGGTAAAGGAGCAGTTCCTAGGAATGTCGAAAACATCGGTTGAACCGACCGGCACCCGGCGGGCACAGCAGCGCCGTGCTTCCAGCGACGGGATCATGAGCTCTAGTTTTCGCATCTTGCGAGTGCGGGGTATATCGATCGGAGCGCACTGGTCCTGGCTGTTCGTATTCGGGCTGGTCTCCTGGTCGCTCGCCTCGGAACTGTTCCCCACCACCTATCCCGAGTTGAGCGACGGCTCCTACCTTGCGATGGGTATCGCCGCGTCAGTGCTGTTCTTCGGCTCCATCGTGCTTCACGAATTGGGGCATGCTTTCCGGGCTCTGCGAGAGGGCATGAAGGTGGGCGACATCACCTTGTGGCTGTTCGGAGGCGTCGCCCGCTTCGAGGGCATGTTCCCCACCCCAGGCGCCGAGTTCCGGGTGGCCATAGCCGGTCCGGTGGTCTCGCTGATCCTGGCGATCCTGTTCGCCCTGGGTGCCTGGGCCGGGGCGCTTGCCGATGCACCCGGGCAGATCCGGGGAGTCCTGGAATACCTTGCCCGGATCAACGCGGCGGTGCTGGCCTTCAACCTGGTGCCGGCGTTGCCGCTCGACGGAGGCCGGGTCCTTCGCTCCTGGCTGTGGAAGCGACAGAACAGCTTTACAGCAGCTACCGTCTCCGCGGCAAGGGCCGGTAAGGGGTTTGCATACCTGCTGATGACAATCGGCGTCCTGGGGTTCTTCACCCAAGCGGTCACCGGCGGAATCTGGATGGTCTTCCTCAGCTTCTTCATTCTGCAGGCAGCTGAGGCGGAGGTCCAGTACGCCCTGGTCAGCCGGACCTTCCAGCGCTTCAGGGTGCGGGATCTGATGACGCCCGACCCGGTGACCGTTACCCCGGATACCTCGGTGGAGCAGTTCCTGGACATCGCCCGGGCACGGGGTTTCTCAACCTACCCGGTAGCCGAGCAGGGGGAGCTTCGCGGACTGGCATCGGTGCGGGAGGTGGGCAAGATGACCGGCGAGGACCGATTGAGCCGGCCGATCGGCCAGGTGATGATGGCCCGCGACCAGGTGCCGGTCCTGGATCCCGGCGCCCCGGTCATGGATGCGCTCAGTTCATTGCGAGCCGGTCCGGGCAGAGCAGTGGTACTCGACAACTCGCTGGTCGTAGGCATCTTGTCGGTGTCGGACATTGCCAAGACCCTGGAGTTGGAACAGGCTCGGGGTGCGGCAACCGAACCTGCGGTCCGGCAAGCCGGAGTCCTGGTGTGGGTGGTGGTGTTCCTGCTGATGGCCTTGGCAGCGGCGGCGTTTTACCGGCCGCCCCTGGCCGTCATATCGCCCGCCCCGGCCATCGACATCAGCGGCGACATAAGCATCGAGGGCATCGAAACCCAACCGATCAACGGTAAGTACCTGCTCCTGGCGGTGCGCATAGACCAGCCCAACTTGCTGGGCACGTTGATCGCGATGGTAAGCCCAGGCAACGAGGTAATCCCGATCTCCTCTGTCATGCCTGAAGGCCTGTCGACCAGCCAGTACATGCGGGAGCAGATCGACCTGTTCGAGGAGAGCCGATTGCTGGCTGCGGCCGCCGCCGCCGAAGCCGCCGGCATGGAAGTAACGATCAGCGGCAGCGGGGTGGAGGTGGTGGGCGTGCTGCCCGGATCGCCGGCCCGGGAGGTCCTGGAGGAAGGAGACGTCATCGTTTCGGTGGACGGCGCTCAGGTTCAGCTGGCAACGGATCTGAGGCAAATGGTCTCCACCCGCCCCCCGGGCACCAGCTTTACCTTCGAGGTCGAGCGGGACGCAAGCCGCCGTGAGGTTCAGATCCGAAGCGCTCGGTTGGGCCCTCGCGGCCAGAGCCCGCCGGGCGTCGGGGTTTTCATCGAGACCAGGGACTTCGAGGTGGACCTGCCGTTCCAAATCGAGTTCGAGGAGCGAGATGTGGGCGGCCCATCGGCCGGGCTGGCCTACGCTCTGGCCATCGCCGACCTTTTGGACCAGGCGGACTACGCGGCAGGAAGGACCATCGCGGCCTCGGGCACGGTTTCGGTGGACGGATCGGTGGGCCCGGTGGGCGGCTTGGAGCAGAAGGCGGCCGCCGCAGGGGATAAAGACGCCGACTTGCTGCTGGTTCCACAGGAAGAGATCGCCTCCATGCGGGGCAACGGAGTACCCCAGCGAGGGGTCGGCTCGGTACGGGAGGCCGCCTCAGTCCTGCAGTCCGGGTCTTAAGTCCTAAGTCCTTCGGCACTCAAGGCATCGTTCAATGTGTTGAGGATCTGGCGGGCGACGAACCGGTCGCCCGACCGGTTCAGGTGGATGCCGTCTGAAGTCAAGATACCCTTCTGAAGGCCCCGTGGATTGAAGCGCTCCAAAAAGCCCGTAAACGCCGCCCGCAGATCGCATACCCGTGAGCCGGTTGCCGCTGCCACCTCACGCACCGCCCCGGCATACTCGTCGAGCAGCCGGTTCTCCCGGGTCTCGCTGGTGGGGGTCTCGCCGATGACACCAGGGGTGCACAGGATCGCCCGGGCACCGGCGGCTTCAATTCGGCGCACCAGATCAACCATCCCCTCCCGGTAGGCTCGCAACCCGGTATTGCCTCCGGGAGGCGGCGGGCTGCCCACGTCGTTCACGCCCACGTAGACCACCACGTGGGTCGGATCCATCGGCAAGACGTCCCGGTCGAAGCGGGCGATCAGATGGGGCAGGCGGTTCCCAACCACCCCGGTACCGAAGGCATCGATCTTCAACTCGGGATACTGAAACTGCAGCGTGCGCTCGACGATTCCCACGTAGCCACCCGGCTTGACGCCGCCCACGGTGATCGAGTCTCCGAGAAAGACGATGCGCGCTTGATTGCTGAAACCCGGATCCGGCGAGGCTCCAGGCGGCTGAGCGGTCGGAGCGCCGCCCGAACAGGCGCTGGCAAGCAGAACCAGCGCCGCCACCAGGACGGTCGATCCAGGAGCGGGCCTCACACTTCAAGGATGCCAGAAAGTAGTGTCCACGGAAGCGGTGTACGTGGGGAAGGCACAATGGCCTCGGACGCCCTTGCTGCGAGCGGTAAAGTGCCCACCGTCTCGGGAGGCATGGTCCCCGCTGGACAAGAAGACCAGGGAGGCATAGGGGTTGCTGCGCTACCTTCTTGCCGCTCTATTCGCTACAACGGCAGCAGTGGTTATACGTCCCATGATTCGATCCAGGCACGAAGTGGCCAAAAGTTCACCGTGTCCGCTACCTTGGTGTCGGCCGTGAATGGTCGGACGTATCGCAGCCTCACCAATGGCTGCATCGTTCCCTAGGAACCTCGACGCAGACCTGGGGTCCGCGTTCTCCAACTAACCCCCGAGTCCCAGTCAAGGGCCGACACCGACGGCTGAGGGAAGAAATCGAGCCAATCGAATGGGTCACCAAACACCGGAATCCGCCGCACTAGCCAACCTTCCGCCTGGCCTTGCCACTGTTGTCGCTTCGTCAGTGCTGGGCGGCAGAGCCGTAGTCCTGGTGCTCACGAATGAGCCTCCTGTTGTGTATCCGCAGGAGTCATTTTGCCGACGTTGCGAGGACGGCCGGTGGGTCGAAGAAGCGACGAGCAATGGTCCCGGCTGGAAGCCCACTACACGCTCCGGGTTTGTTGGGGTTCGCACCATGTGGGGCGAAGCACCATTTCCCACTGGAGCAGCCCGAGTACGTTTTCAAGACACCGAACACGACGTCGGTGTTGAGCGCGGATACTGGTTCTTTGCTGCTTGGGATATATCCGATCCTGGACCTGATGAGTCCATGGAGCCGACGGTAGTGGAATGGCTCGTAGAGACTTTAGAGCCATAACCAGCGCTCCTTCCGCGGGCCTTGCCGAGTACCAGTGCTCGAGGATCTCAACGACATCAATCACTTAAAACGACGTCCTTGCCAACTGGGCTCCTTTGCTTGGGATGCAAGGAGCGTGGATGGGTTGGAGTGACGGGATACTGGATTAACCATGACCAATCCGCCTGCGGAATTCCCCGACGGAGAAGTGGGGAGTTACTTGTGTCAATGGACACTGAGATTTCCGGGTAGATGGCCAACAGAGTTCCGGCTCCATGGCCACCAGAATTCCGGGTGGACGGACAGCAGAGCTACGGTTTCTAGCTGAGCGGCATCACCCCTGTGGCTCACCAGCTTCATGGGACCACCTAGTGTAGTGTCTCAGTAATATTCACGCGGATGAGGTAGCATGGCTGATGCCCTCAAGACCACCCGCGGCGCTGGTTATTTCAGCCGAGCAAAGGGATCTGCTGGCGTCGCTGTCCAAATCGCAGACCGAGCCTC
>JBQTHR010000073.1:0-2191 GCA_052389675.1 Actinomycetota bacterium | reverse complement strand
GGCCTTGCCCTGATCATAGTCATCGCTTGGGCTCTTACCGCAGTGGTGATGTTGACCCGCACGTTGGTCTCTGCTGAGCAGATCGACCGGAAGGTCAACGACATCACCCGGGACCTGAACGAGGTTGAGGGTGAGACCGAGTTGGTGGCTGAGCTGCAAAGGACCGAGAAGACTGCAGCAGACATCTTGGACGCAGCCAGCCCGTTGCCCCCGCTTATCCGCAACGTCGACAGCACCGCCAAGAACATCGACGCTACGGTCGGCCGCATTGCACCCAACGCAACCTCGATCCTGGGGACGGTGGGTTCAATCAACGGCCATGTGGGGAGCATCTTGGCCACGGCTCGCTCGATTGAGGGGACCTTGGTCACCATCACCGGGCAGGCGGTCAGCATCAGGCAGACCGTGGACACCATCAAGAGCGACACCCGCAACATCCAGGTTCAAACCAATGGGACGAACGGTATCCGGGCTCACACCTGCAAGATCGTTCTGTCCGGATGCCGGGGGCCTGCCCCCAGCTAGCCGGTACCTGCTTACGAACAAGCCCCGCCTGGTTTAAAGGGCGGGGCTTGTTTGTATCCGGACTCCGGCTTCAAACATCAACTAAATTCTCTAAAGCAAGATGATTGGTCGGCCGAGTAGGGATAGTTCCAAAATTTAACCCCGAACGTAACCAAGGAGGAGGTCGGAGAGGATGAGGATGGGCAGGAAACGGTACATGGCAGCAGCAGCCGCAAGCTTGTTCGTGGTGGGAGCGGCGTGCGGGGGCGGGGGCGGAGAAGCCGGCGGGGACGGTGGTTCCACGGTTGAGGTGAGCGCTACGGACAGCGTGTTCTCCCCAACCAACGTGAGCGTCCCATCGGGCGAGGTAACTCTGCGCTTCGTCAACAACGGCACCCTTCAGCACAACTTGACCATCGATTCCCTCGGGGTCGACAGCGGGATCATCGAACCGGGAGATTCCAAAGAGGTGAGCTTCACCGCACCTGACGGAGCCACCGAGTTCATCTGCACCATTCACCTCGCCTCCGACGACATGAAGGGCACGATAACGCCAGCTTGATCCAAGACGGTGCTTGTTTGTTCCAAGGCCCCCGGCTCAGCCGGGGGCCTTTTCTACGGAGTCAGTCCCTCCGATGCCGGTGCGGGAGGCAGCGAGACCACCGGCCGGGGCACCGCCCGGGTCCTGCTCTCAAACGACTCCAGGATTCGGTCGAAGGTTGGAGCCAGCCCGGCTAGCGCGTCGGCGGGTAGTGCCTGGAACACCAGTACGTTGATCTTGGCGCCGTCGAAGATGAAGTAGTGCACGTGCGAGCCTTCCCTGCCGGTTGCTTGGTCCTTGAAGTTGTAGAGGTAGCGCCAGGCCAGCAGACCTTTTACGTTGGTGGGTCGCTTCTCCGCCACGCGGACGTCGGGCCCTTCAATGAGCTGGTCCAATCGACCCTGGATGACCCCCAGGTCCTCGGTGGTGAAATCCGCAGGTAGCAACAGTTCACTGTCCAGCGGCTTTACCCGCACCAGCAGTTGCGGATCACTCGACGTCGGGCCGGCAACCAGCCGGACATGGGACGGATCGTCCTGCACCACATTGGCCAGTGGATCGCCGGAGTTGTCCTCCAGCAGCCGCCATTCCTCGGGTATCGACAGCGAGATCCCGGCGATATCGTCCTCAAAATTCTCGAAACGAACCGGAGCCGCCGGCTCTTCGCCAGCCTCAGCAGACACCCCGGTTCGATCTCTCACCAGCGCACTGCCACCCGCATAGGCGGCGAAGCCCAAAACGATGGTCGCGAGCAGGTACCCGGTGCGGATCAGGTGCGTGCGGTCCTGTTTCACCAAGCCCTCCCGGAGGCACCCGAGCGCGCCAGCCCCTGGAGCAGTAATGGGAGTTTTCTCATCAAGGCCTCCTTGCCACAGGCCGAACCGGCCGTTCAAACCTTGTGAAATCCGCCTTCCCGGCGATTTCGCTTGGGCTATGCTTGCACAACTTGCGGCGCGAGCAGGTTCCACGCACAATACTGGAACTATTGTGTCCCGAGTTGAAGAAAACTCGTAGCTGTCGGATTAGGAGGCTGGTAGATGGTCCTGTGGGTTATTGCCGTTCTGGTCGCCGTAGCAATCCCGGCGGAGATCTTTTTGCTCAACCGTGTTCTCACGCCGATTGTTGAGATCGACGGTCACATTGATC
>JBQTHR010000072.1:0-8254 GCA_052389675.1 Actinomycetota bacterium | reverse complement strand
TCTGGTAATCGGTGGAGCAGGCCAGCGCCAGCCCAACCAGCCTTAGATCATGGCGCTTGTTCTTGGCATGTCCCCTCTGGGCGATGTCCGCCTTGGGGTTGGTGGAGGAGATGAAGGTGTGGAAGTTAGGGTGGACGTCGTCGGGCGTGAGTATTAGTGAGGCGGTTGCCTGTCTTTCCACCTCCAGTGTGGGCGAGGTACGCGAATGCCAGGTCGGTGATTGGACCATCTCCAGCAAGCCGGTGAGTTCCGGTTTGCTGCACTACGGAACGGCGATCGCGCCTCCTTGTGCTGAGTATCAACCCCGGCTTTTTGGAGTACGCGGAACCTCAGAACGCCTTCCCAGAGGACCAGTGGTGAGGGCCGTTAAACCGATAACGTCATGGCCAAGGTGCGGGCCCGGAACATGGTGGAGGTGCGTGCGGCCCTTAAGGCGATCTGGGACTCCCCGCAGCGGGAGGCAGCGATCCGGCGCTTCGAGGCCTTCACGACTAAGTGGACCATCTCCGAGGAACGGGCAGTGCGCTGCCTGGCGGAGAAGGTCGAAGCGGCGCTGACCTTCTGCGACTTCCCCAAGACGACTGACAACTAGCCGAGCGCGCTTTCCGGTTCGTCCACCAGCCTCAGCGGCCGATGGGCCGTTCACGAACGAGCGGTTAGCGCGAGCGGCTTTTCGGAGCGTTGGGAGCTGAATGGAATCTCAGGAGGAGCCATCCCCTCGAAGCGATTTACACAACTTGACCGGCGGCGTGCTCTGTCGGCTCTGCCCTGAGTCATTTGAGTCATTGGGGGGTACCGTGCCGCTGCCCGCATCCGAGACAGCCGGGGGGTTCCGTCAAACGGCGGCGAAAATACTTTCGACAGGTCGTGATGATTTAGCCGATTCCAGTAGCGTGCGGCTTCATATTGAAGCATCAAAGGTAGACTGATATATTAGTGCATAGAGAATTCTCCCATCGGCAGGCTCGCAGTGTTCTTAACCTACTAGCGCCTCGTGCGCCCCGGAAAGGATAGGCCCATGAGAAGATTGGATAACGTGGAGACTGCGCAAAAAGTGTCGGAGACAGGAAGGACCGCCGGCACATTATGGGGTGTCGTTTCGGGTGCGGGCGCCGGGTCGCTGTTGATACCTGTGCCGGTGGTCGGCACTCTGGTTGGAGCGGTAGCTGGTGGTCTCCTTGGAGGCGAGGCCGGACAGTGGTTGGGCAGAGTCTTTTACAAGGGCACGTCGCTAGCTGTCAATGGGACCGCAAACGTCGCAGGCAAGATCGCGCATATCGCGGATACCGCCCTAAACGAACCAGGCGAACAAACTCCAGCATCAAGCGCCCCAACCTCAACTACCGACGTCTCGGCGCCGCAAACACCTCCTCCTCCTGCTCAAACCTCACGACCCCCGAAGACGGCAGCCAAGCCGTAGACGATCCTTCCAAAATGCTCGCCACTTTCCGCCGGAGAGGAGCAACCTAACCGCGCGACTTAGGGTGCCGGCGGATGACTTCGTGTCTATTGTGGACCGCGTTTGGCTTGATCGGCGGCTGCAAAATCCTCTTGAGCTTCCCTGATCATGTCGGACAGATCCTCCGCGGATCGCATTACGGCAGTCTTTAGCTTCAGGCCCAAGGGAAGTCCCTTCTTGACGATGCCGCGCCAGTTGGCCAGCGTAACGGCTCCGGCTGCTAGGCCAAGGGCAAAAAGGCCAGCTTTCATGCCGCGTGACTTCTCTCCGCGGTCGGTGTACACATTGACCGATGGAGGCATCTCGAATCGCGGAAAGTCTCTATTCATTCTGGTCTAATCCTTCTCAAAGGAAGTTTAGGGCTTAACGCCCGCGAAGGTTTCCCGAACCTCCTGGCTCCCCTTCTCGAACTCCTTCCTGTAATACTCGCGAACCTTCCTGGGATCGAAGGTCAGGAACGTGCCGCCTGAATCAAAGTGCTGAATGAAGACCTTTCCCAGGGCATAGGTTGACGCTCCAGCGGAAACGGAGGAGCTCATGGCCCCCGCAACCCATCCGGGACCTGGAACGAACTTGTACAGCAAACGGAACGCGGCTATGGCTGCAATCGTAGACGTGCCCCCTCCTACCAATGAGGCGATTACTGCCCTGCCGCTCTCCTTCGAGTAGTCGACTTTGTAAAGGGCGGCCAGCCTCATCAACATCTCGAGCTGGATCACAGTTAAAGCCGCCACGTCGACTAGCGGAATCGGGATCAAGCCGAACCCCGCCGCCATGATCATATGATTCTTGACGATCGCTGCTGCCTTCTCGGCCCCGCCCTCACGGGTGGCGTGTGGTGCAAAGCCATTCTCACTTGTCATAGCAAGACGCTCCAATCGTCGACTCATTTGCCGACCATCGCCTTGGGTTACCGCTGCGCCCGCAGGTCACCGTACGCCACATGATCGTTTGGTACTTTGGAGGTCGGGCCGCGACCATCAATTGCATCGAAAGGACGGCTACCTAACACCTGGCGGCCATTTTAGCAGTTTCGCGTTATGGCCCGCGCTTGATCACGTCCAGGCGGCCGCACCTGCGTAGGTCAAAGAAGTGGCGAAACCGGCAAGCGCTGCGCTCGTTGAGGCGTGCCCCCCTCATGGCGGCGGATCTAGGGCGGGATTCAACGTCTGGGCTAATTGGTCATCAGCGAGCCCATCGTCTCCGCCTGGGTGTCGACACCTCGGTCTTTCCCGCCGCGGTGCCAGCAACCTCTGCCGCCTTGTCGGCAACCAGACCGGTTCCCCAGAGCAAGACCTTGGTTGTCCTGTAGAGCGCTTTCCCAAGCCATTGGCCGGCCCCCGCGCCCATCAGGCCTCCCGCAACTGAACCCACCAAAGATCCCAGGACGGGAACGGGAACGACCACTGAACCTAATCTTGCGCCGCTTACTGCGCCCAAGACCGTTCCTGCAGTGCGGCTGGTCCGGGTCACCTGCTCGGCAACGGTGACTTTGTCCAACTGATCCATGACTCCCTACCTTTCTTGCTTGTGATTGCCCGCTGTTCGAACCTTCGGTTCAGGTAGCCCAAAAGTGCCGAGGATTACTCTTATGGTTATGCCAATCAATGGCCAGGGAGGAATTGAAATTGCCCCTTCGGCCTTTGGACCCCCTGACCGTTGAAGGAGATCGGCGATTGATCGCTGTATAGGGATGTGACGGCCGGGTGTTCACTGGGCACCTTTGGTCCCAGGGACGGGAGACATGGGTGGCCGAGGTGTTCGCCGGACTGGACGTCGGCAAGGAGTTCACCGGCTGGCGGTGGTCGACCAGAGCGGCCGAACGTTGCTTTCCCGTACGGAGGATAACCCCGAGCAGGGTTTGACCGCGGCAATCAACGACGTTGTTGCCATGATGGCTTAGCTGGAACAGAAGCTGTCGAAACGCTTTTTCTCCCACCGGGCCAAGATCACCTTGAGCCTTCCGGGATTGGGCCCTCTGACCGGAACTGAATGCTTGGTGGAGACCGGCAAGCTGGACGCCTTCGAGGCCGTTAAGCCCGCCGTATACGCCGGCCTCGTGCCCCCCCTTCGAGATTCGCGCTAGCGAACCGGCACCCTCCAGCGAATGAGGGAGGGCAACAAGGTGCTGAAGCATATATTCTACCAGTCTGCCTTTGCAGTCTCATCGACTCGGCATCTCGGGCCTTCTACTACCGAAAGAGATCGAAAGGAAAGCGTCAGCATCAAGCGGTCCTAGCTCTCGCCCCCTGCGGGTTGACGTCCTGTGGGCGATACTGCCCCATGAGTCGGTCTTCAGGCAGGAGGCCGCTTGACAGACTCTTAGAGATGCCCGCCTCCTGGTTATTGCGTAAAGGTCGGTGAACAGGTTGCATGCTCTTGAATGGTGTCACGCTCCAAGGAGGAACCTTGCTGGATTGGGGTTGGTGGGTGAACCGGTTGCATGCTCTTGACGATGTCGCGCTCCGACTAAGGAACCTCTGTCAAAGTCAAACGCGCTGATCCTAGCAGGATGCGCCAGGGAAGGGCTCGCCTTGCAGAGCATCTACCCTCCAACTTCAGTTGCTGGAGCGGGAGCGGGTGAACAAGGAGATCAAGCGCCGTAGCACCGTCGTGGGAATCTTGCCCAACAAGAGCTCGGTCACCCGTCTGGCCGGCTCGATCCTGATCAAGATACACGACAAGAGGGCGGTGGCCGACCGGCGCTACCTGTTCGCAGGCCTCGATGGCAAAGCTCTACCAGAACCGCAATGATGAACCCGAGCGAAGGAGCTGGAGGAAAACAAGCAACTACGCGCTTCTTAAAGCCGCGGTGAGATCAAGCGGTTATTCGTTTTTCCACCCCCCAGGGCGGGCACGGGCTTCGCGAATTTCTTGTCATCGGTTAAGGTGTTCCAGAATACACAGCCATTACCTGTAATGGTTGTTCGGATACCAGCACCGCTCGGCGTCGTCACAAGAGATTCATGCTGTACCGACTAAATTGGCATCGGCCAGAGGTCACGCTGGGGAGGACGCGGCCTCTGCCAAACAGTTGAGCTGAGCGCTCATACCCGGCGTCGAGGGTTCGAGCCGTTCCGCGAGCCGTCTCATGAGCCCGTGTACAAGCACGCCGACCGGCGCCTTGCCCACAACCAGTGTCGCCCTCGTTCGACAGCGGGCGACCAAGCGCCCTCGAGTCGCGCACTCTCCTCGCCATGACGTCGACTACCCCTCCCCTCCCGTCCCCCCGCTCTTCGGATCTAGCCGCGATCGTTCACGAGATGAAGGCACGTCCGCTGGTTGATCGACATCCGTGCAACTGAAAGGAACGATCATGACAGAGTTCACGACGCAAATCTGGTACTCCGACGGAACCTCCTATACCTGGCCGGAGCAGCTGGCGGGATTGCAGCCAAACGTCGGCATGTGTTTCTCCGGCGGCGGTACGCGGGCGCTCGTCGCAAACATGGGACAGTTGCCCGCCCTGCTGTCCTTCAATTTCATGGACAAACGCCGACTACATCTCGTCCGTGTCTGGTGGCTCGTGGGCGGCGACAGCGTTCACCCATTACGAGCCCGACACCAGCTCTACGAGTAGTTCCTCGGCCCGATCACGCCGCCAGAATTGATCACGCAAACCGGGCTCTCGCACCTCCGCTATTCCTCGCTCGGATGGGGCGCAACGCAGGATCTCGGGGCAGCGATCCATTCGGCGCTCCACGAGAAGCATCCCCGCGTCCCGGCCGATCTGCTCTGGACGCCGGCGATCGGACAGATATTCTTCGAGCGGTAGGGCCTGTACGATCCGACGAACCCGAGCTACTTCAGCCTCGATGCGGCGACGGCCGCCAAGATTAAGGCCGCCAATCCATCGCTGGCCAGCGCTACATTCAACGTCGTCCGCCAGCCGTCGAACTACAAGCTACCGTATCTGCTGGTCAATGCCACCATGGCCGGGCCCACCGCCATGGCCCCCTACGACCCCGACCTGCTGGTGATGATCACTTATTCCCCGCTCTACGCCGGCATTCCGTTCCAGCAGACCCTCTCCTACTCGCTCGCAAAGGCGCGCCCGCTGCAGCCGCTGATCTCGGCACTGGTCGGCGGTGGATTCATCGAGCCGTTCGCATGGGGCTGTGATGCGCCGGCGGCGACCTCGACCACCCGCCGCGTCAGGGTCGGCGCGCCGAACGCCGTATTCTCGGTCGCGGACGCGAGTGCCACCAGCAGCTCCGCTTACGCGGCGATCTTCGAGAGGGTCAAGGGGCTGGACCTCCTCCTGCCGGAGCAGAACTACTGGCCGCCAGTGGCCAGCGGCACACAACCGGCGGCTCAGCTCTTCGACTTTGGCGATGGCGGGAATCTCGAGAACTACGGACTAATTCCGCTGATCATGCGCGGCGTAAAGGAGGTCCTGCTCTTCATCAACACCGAAACGCCGCTGAACCTGGACTACCATCCGAGAAGTGGCAAGGCTACAGGCAGGGATATCGATGGGTACCTGCCCCTGCTGTTCGGCATCCCGGTGACTGACATGCTCGGCGTTGTGTCGTCCCCCGATTACAACCAGGTCTTCCCGAGCAGCGAGTACGCGCCGCTCGTCCAGGAGCTGCAGGATCAAAAGCGCAACGGCAAGCCGCTGGTCGTGTCGCAGACCCACACGATCGTGCAGAACTATTTCTGGGGTGCGCCGGGTGGCGGGACGATCGAGATCCTCTACTTCTACCTGGACGAAGTGCGTGAATGGATGTTCAAGCTCCCTGAGTTAGTGCAGCAAGAACTCGAACATGGCGTCAACGGGCCCTTCCCCTACTTCCCGAACTACAAGACGATCGACGAGAATCGCCCGCCCTGGTCGCTCACGCAGCTCACACCGCAGGAGGTGAACCTGCTCGCCGACCTGACTTGCTTGGTCGTGCGGAATAGCCGGCCCACGATCGAGTCGCTCGTCACTTCGACGTTGAGATGGGAAATGTTCTGACTATGCGCATCTCGTTACCGTATGACACTCAGCGTGACCGCTCTCACGGACATCCGCGATGCGACGCGAAGCGCGAGAAGGGATGTCCATCACGGATAGCATGGGACACGGGAGGGACGGCCATGCAAGTCTCACCCGAGGAGTTCAAGCGATACAGCGTTGGGCTAGTCCGGTCCCGGCAAGTCACTCTCGGCCGTCGCCCGCGAGCTCGACCGGATGGAGTCTGCCCTCGGGTGTCGCGGCGAATTCTGGGTCGTCCAACGGAAGCGCGGCTTTGGAATGCATCCCGAACCTTGGAAAGCCGGTGGATTCGATGCATCTTGTCGGTACTCGTCCCTATGATCGGTGCGGAAGTGGAGCCAAGGAGGGTAATTTCGGCAAGGCTCAAGAACTCGCTTACTAGTCACCCCGCCCCCTGACGGGGCCTCCTTCAACAGATGAAAATGGTGGTGGGCCGCTCGGTGACGTCGGTTCGCCCTTGACGCCTTTGAGCTCGTGTACTAGTCGGACGCGGGAGCCTCGGGTGCGTTGAACTGTTGCCACGAGCACGAACCTCAGATTCCTTAACAGGAGGCTCCTCCGAGCGGCCCCGTTGTTATCGGCCGACGGCAAGGAGGAGTCATGGATGTACTGGTTGAGCGGTGTGCAGGGCTGGACGTCCATAAAGACACGGTGATGGCGTGCGTTAGAACCCCAGGGCCTGAGGGCACCCGCCAGCAGGTTACCCGGGAGTTCGGAACCATGACCTGCGAGCTGTTGGCGTTGCGGGACTGGCTTGAGTCGTGCGGTGTGACCCTGGTCGGGATGGAGTCCACGGGAGTCTACTGGAAGCCCCCATTCTACGTCTTGGAGGATGGCTTCGAGTGCTGGGTCTTGAACGCCCGGCATCTGCGTAACGTCCCCGGCAGAAAGACCGACATCAAAGATGCCGAATGGATCTGCCAGCTGGTGGAGCACGGGCTGGTCAAGCCCAGCTTCATTCCCGACAAGCCGATCAGGGAACTGCGAGACCTCACCCGCTACCGCCGGGTACAGATCGAGGAGCGGGGAAGGGAAGCGCAACGTCTGGACAAGGTGCTGCAGGATGCCGGGATCAAACTCTCCTCGGTAGCCTCCGATGTCTTGGGCCGCTCCGGTCGGGACATGTTGGTGGCTATGGTTGCCGGAACCACCGATCCGCAGATCCTCTCCGAGATGGCACGGGGCAAGCTGAAAGACAAGATCGGCCTTCTCAACAAGGCTCTGGAAGGGCGCTTCACCACCCATCATGGGCTGATCGTGGGCCAGATCCTGTCCAAGCTGGACTTTTTGGAAGAGTTGATCGAGATGCTCTCCGAGCAGATCGACAAGGTGATCTCCCCTTTCGAGTGGGCGGTCGAGCTGCTGGACACCACCACCGGAATCGACCGCAGAAACGCTCAAGGGATCATCGCTGAGATCGGGGTGGACATGAGCCGGTTCGGCTCGGACAAGCAGTTGGCCTCCTGGGCGGGAATGTGTCCCGGTAATCACACCTCTGCCGGCAGGTCCCGATCCGGCAAGACCCGCAAGGGATCTAAGTGGTTGGCGATCCACCTGACCGAGGCGGCCAAAGCAGCGTCTCGATCCAAGGACACCTATCTGTCGGCCCAGTATCACCGACTGCGGGGACGGATGGGACCGGCCAAGGCGACCAAGGCGGTGGCTCACTCCATCCTGATCGCCAGCTATCACATCCTCGACCGCAAGCAGCCCTATCAGGATCTGGGGAGTGACTGGTTCGTCAAGCGCCGTCCTGAAGCTCATGCCCGCAAGCTGATCGCACAACTGAACACCCTGGGATACCAGGTCAC
>JBQTHR010000071.1:0-35741 GCA_052389675.1 Actinomycetota bacterium | reverse complement strand
TTCGGTGTTTCGTCCGACCGCTCTCCCACCCCACCGAGCTGGAGCTGCTGGGCCTGGTCGGTGTCTTGTGGGGGGGAAGGGGGGGTTTTCTTACCTGGGTTTTTCTTTCTCTCTAGCTTTCTTAGTCGCGGGTTACCTTCGTTCAGGAAACCTGATTCAAGGCTTTCGTCGTTCGGATTAGCTTCATGCAGGTTTCCTGATTCAAGCTGGTCATCGACTTCATTCAGGTTTCCTGATTCAAGCTCGGGAGCCAACTGCACCGGGTTGGTTCGGAATACCGGAACCTCGGCCACCTGTAGCTCTTTGGAGGTAATCCTGCCGGCCTCATCGCGAAGGGTCACCCGCCGGGCGTAGCCCTCGGCCATCAGCTCCTGGATCCCTGAGGCGATCGCCGTGCGGCCGTCCTTGGTCGACTGCTTGGCCAGGTGCTGCAGGTTGGTCTTCCAGTTCGAGGGCAGGGTCATGAGATAGACCAGGATGCCCCGCGCCTTGAACGACAGGTTCGCGTCCCGGGCAGTGGTCTGCAGGACGGTGACGTACTTGTCCCGACTGGTGCAGCGGACTATCAGGGCGCCGCTCTCGAGGTCTCCCACGTCGGCGGCGCTGAAGGTCCTACGGCCTCCGGTTGGTGCTTTGTCATTCTTCGATGCTGGCACGTGGAAATGTCCTTTCAGCGTCGTGCAGTCTGAAAGAGCCATGCCCTTAAGCGGGCCGGGGATCGGATCACAAGCGGGTTTGTCGCCACAGTGGTGAAAAAACGGGCGCAAATCCGAGCAAAGGGATACCCGGATCAGGTAAGATCGTCGTCCAAGTAGCGATCTGAATCCTGATCTTGGCTCGGCCCCGTCTCTGTCAAAGGCGGGGCCGCTGCTATTTAAGGTGGGTGTGCCGGGGGGTCCTTACTCCCCCACTCGGGGTTAGCTGGCCTGGGACGTCAGAACTGACTGATCGAGGCGCATGGCCTCTATCTCGTCCATTGAAGCCAAAGCCTCTTTTCGCAAAAGTCGACGAACGAGTTCGGGTACCGAGATGCCCCGGGCAAAGGCCAGCTCGACAGTGAGCTCGTAGACGTCGTCTTGAACTCGGGCTCGCAGTTCGGTGTGGGGCCCGAGTGAAGGCCGCCCCTGTGTCTTGCCCATTCAACTCCCCTTCGCTGTAGTCACCCGAAATAACACTGATGTGATTTAGTCGCGCGACCGTACATCATTCTCAGAGGCACCAGGTGGATTTAAGGGGCTCAAAACGCGCGCGACTTTCAAGGGCTCAAAACCTGGATGCTGGCAATTGATGCTGCTATGGTTACCCCGTAGGGGAACGAGTGAAGCCCATTGGAAGGGAGGAGAATTACGGTGGAGGCAACCATAGCGATCGGAAATCACAAGGGGGGTGTGGGCAAGACCGTTACCTCGGTCAACTTGGCGGCCCGATTGGCCAGGCTCGGCCACCGCACCCTCCTGGTCGACGTCGACCCCCAGGCGCACGCTACGTTGTGGTTCCACGACGGTCCGGATTTCGACCTGCACGACGTCCTTACCGGCAAGGTGTCGACCGAGGGGGCCATCGTAGACACCCGCATCGAGGGCCTCCACTTGCTGCCGGCTACGTTGCCGCTGGCCAAGCTCGAGATGGACATCATCAACATGACGCTGCGGGAGTTCCGGATCAAGAAGGCCCTGGAGCGGGTGCATAGCCGCTACGACTACATCGTCCTTGATCTGGCTCCCTCCCTGTCTGCGGTCACCGTGGCGGCCCTGGTGGCGGCAACGCACATCATTTCGCCGGTGACACCTACCAAATTGGCTCTCGGCGCATACGGCACCTTCCGGGGGTGGCTGACCGAGTACCAGGAGGAGTTCGAGGTAGTCGACGCTACATTGCTCGGCGTGCTGCTCACGATGGTCGATCCCCGAACCCGGGTAGCCCGGGCGGTGAGGGACGAGCTGCGGGCCCACAACGAGCCCATGTTCGAGGCCGAGATCCCCCGCCGGATCAACATGGAGGACCAGATCGGCGTCCTGGTGGCCGGAGAGGGCGGCGGCGGGCACGGCGAGCAGGACCTGGCCGATGCCTACGACGCATTCACCGCCGAGGTCCTGGACCGAGTGAGCCAGGGGGTGCCCCAGCATGCCTAAGCACTTCGACGCCGGCTCGATGCTCTCCCAGGGGCGGGCTCGGACCCAACGATCGTCGACCGAGCAGCCGACCAGGCTGCCGGCGCCGGCGGAGCGGACCTACAAGTCACTCAACATTTTCGTGACCTCCGACCAGCACCGATGGGCCAAGAACATGGCACGCACCCTCAGCGACGGCGAAGCCGATTGCTCAATGGCGGACTTGTTCCGCCTGGCCATCGACCAGTTGGCGGAAAAGCCGGCCGCCGAGATCGCAGTCGAGTGGGCCCGCCACGCCAACGCCGAAGCCAGGCTGTTTCCGACTCGGACCGCCCGCAAGCTACCGCCGGATCCGGACGCTGATGGGAGCAACCCATGAAGGTGAGACGTAACGGGGCCCCAGCCGGCGACCAGGACCAGGACCTCGGCCGAATCCTTGCCGGCGTTCGAGTTGGGATGGCGCTCGCCTGCGCTGTGATCCTCGAGCGCTTTCTCGGCGGCGGCCTGCTCGCCGTCATCTTGGGGACATTGCTCACCGCCGGAATCGCCTGGATCGTGCAGACCAACCTGCAGAGACGGTAGACCCCCGAATACCGGCGGTATCGGGGGCTGGACCGGCGGCCGGCTATTCCGCCGGAGGCTCGTGAGCAATCCCTGCAGCCAGGCGGGCCTCGTCGTTGGCGTCGGACTCCCCAGGGTCTTCACCTGTGGAGTCCGGGCCGGAACCGAAAAGGAGGGAGGGGCTAACCTCCTCGGCCACGATCTCGACCGCGTAGTGCTTCCGGTCCTCGCCGTCGGTCCAGGAGCGCTGAGTCAGGCGACCACTGACCACTACCCGCTGGCCCTTCGAGATGGTCTCGGCGATGTTCTCGGCCAGCTTGCCCCAAGCCACCACCTTGAAGAACCCGTCGAGGACCTGCTTGCCGCCCTTGCCCGGCCGGTTGACCGCTATCGAGACCTTGGCGACTGCCTTGCCCGTGGGGGTGTAACGAAGCTCAGGGGCCTCGGTGGTGTTGCCTGCGATGGTGACGGTGTTGATGCTCATGACTGTGACTCCTTTCCGGCTCTGCGCCGTCGGTGTTCTTTACGGGGTGTCAAAAAACGCAGCCCCAAGCGGGTGTCCAACCGACGCTTTGACGGCTCGCAATGGAAGGGACCCACGAAGTGGGCAGGAGGCCGTTCGTGCCGGCATCGGTTTGCGCCCAAGCGCAGGGGTGAAGTGATGATGCACCGGTCAAAAAGAACTAACGACGAGGTTGTCGCAGGGCCGAAACGGGCAGTCATGTGCATTCACCGGCGCCTCGCAACACCGCCGCCCTGAGTGCAGTACACCCGGGCAAGGCCAGTTGCCTCGATAGCGGTCGGCCAGGGCAAGGGCGGCGGGGACTCAGACGGTTCTGGGGGTGGCTCTGGCAAGCTGGCCATCGCCGTACGCATCTCCTGGTCGGCGGGGGTCA
Organism: Actinomycetota bacterium; assembly: GCA_052389675.1. Taxonomy (GTDB): domain Bacteria; phylum Actinomycetota; class CADDZG01; order JAHWKV01; family JAHWKV01; genus JBBDRH01. Next base: position 32,173 of record JBQTHR010000071.1, on the reverse strand, counting down.
GTGTCCCGCAAGCCGAACGTCTCCCAGGACAGACCGAGGACTGAGAAACCGGAGCTGGTCGAGCGTGGCAGAGGTTAGAGCCGCCGTCCCGTACGACCGGCCCGCAAATCCGCCCGGTGAAGGGGCGTCATACGCTACAGTTCCGCCATGCAGGGATTAAGCATCGGGTATGCGCGGGTGTCGACCAACGGCCAGGACCTGACGGTGCAGACTGAAGCCCTCCAGGCCCTCGGTGTGGCTCCAGAACGGGTCTACGTCGATCACGGCTTGACCGGCCGCAACCGGGACCGCCCGGGCCTCAGAGAAGCGCTGGCGGCCTGCAGAGCAGGCGATACCTTGGTGGTCACCAAGCTTGACCGCCTGGCACGGTCCCTGCCTGATGCCCGGGACATCGCCGACGAGTTGACCGGCCGCCAGGTCAAGCTGAACCTCGGAGGATCGGTCTACGACCCCACCGACCCCGTCGGCAAACTGCTCTTCAACGTCCTGGGCATGGTGGCCGAGTTCGAGTCCGACCTGATCCGGCTGCGGACCCGGGACGGGATGCAGCTGGCCCGGGCCAAGGGCCGGCTGCGAGGCAAACAGCCGAAGCTCTCCCCGGCGCAGGAAGCGCTCTTGCTCCAACTGTATACCGCCGGCAATCACACCAGCGCCGAGCTGGCGGGCATCTTCAACGTGGCCAGGTCCACGGTTTACCGGACCATCGAGCGTAGCAGGGGCAAAGCCAATTCCCAGGAGTCTAAAAAGACAGGTCTAGTTATCTGAGCCACCCACACCCTAGAATCTGGCTACTTCCCTGACCGGCTTCAACTGCTGCCCCCGCAAGCAGGGAACGCCCGGGGCCTCGACCTTGGCAGGGAGCCCCGGGCGCGAAGCCGGCCCTGGCCCCAATCCCCGCCCATACTTGGGCCCGAAAACCGGCCCCAGACTACCGTATACACCGGCGGCAAAAAGTGGCAGAATACCGGCGATGAGCGACGACGTGTTTCCGTGTGTGGTTCGGCAGATGGGCCGAAACCAGGGATCTTCGCAGTTCCAAGTGTGCCGGATCTGCCGACAACGTTGGGGCCGAGTACCGGGGCTTCTACCGGCTGGGTAGCCATCGCAGGTTCGCCGTCTGCCCAGTCTGCATGCGTGACTACAGCATCGAGTTCCTGACAGATCCCCCGACCCGGCATAGCGAGCCCGCCAGTCGGACTCGCCTCCACGGACCGTCGGGAAGACCTCGGGTCGGTATCCGTTCTTATCGAGGCCCATGTCGGTCAGCCGCTTGACCGCGGCGGGGTCGCCCAGGACCTGGCCTACGAAGGACCTGGTTGAAGTACGTGGCCGCCCGGTATGTAGCAGGAGACGCTACCGAGCTGCAGCCGGACCCCGACTGTCCGTCTCGCTGATGCATGGGGGAACGGTGGAATGGCGGGCCTCCCTGGCGTATTGTCATCGCCAGTGAATCCGTCTCCCCCGGACCCAATCGAATCACCCAAACCCAAGCGCCGAGGGCGCAGGGTTCCGGCCGGCCATGAACCCCGGCCGGAGGAGGTCGAGCGCCTGCTCGAATGGACTTACACGCTCCCCCGCCCGGCACGGTATCAAGCCTTATCTGACCTCGAGGGCCTGTATTGGGTAGCGGTCATGCGACTCCACGAGCTGCGGGCGATGACGATCGCCGAGCTGTACGACAAGGACCGGTTCAGCTACGGCGTTCTCGCCAAGGAGCTGGGAGTGTCCCGGGGCTGGATCCAGGCGATGGTCCGCAAGGGTCGAGCGGCGCTGGAGGGCAACATGTCCAACTTTCCTGAGCGTTCTCAGCCCGACAAGCTCCCCCCGCGGGGACCGTCCGACGTCGTCCTGCCGGCCGACATCCGGTGGCGGCTACGGCAAGCCGCCGAGGCAAAAGAAATGGCCGTCGACTCGGTAGCCCTGGCGGCAATCCAATCCTACCTCGAAGCCCTCGGCGAAGAGTGGGACCAGATCCAGACCGTCAAGGACGAGCCGGACCCGTCGACCGAGGCGTAAACGGGGCCATGGGGCCCGGTTATACCTCAGGACTCCCCGTCGGGCCGTGGCGTCGATACTGGCCGCATCAGGGGAAGGCCAGCCGCCGCATCACCGAGGCATTGACCACGCCGCCGTCGGGATGGCGATCGAGCTTGCCCTCCCGCAGCAGTTGATAGACGCGGCCCCGGCTGACGCCAAGGCGGCTAGCGGCGACCGAGGCACTAACTGCCCCGGCGTCCTCGATGCCGTAGGACCGGGCGCAAGCCCGCCCCAGTGGAGTGGTCCACCATTCGTGGTCCGGCTCCGATCGGGGCCACAGACCGCAGATGACATCCTGGGCAGTCTCGGCTGCGATCTCGTCAGCGTTGATCCCTAGCTCGTCGACCTGCTCCCGGTCGTCCAGGAGCTGGTGGGCGAGCCGCTCACAGTCAGCCATCAGCGCCTGGGGGTCGAGGATCAAATCCCGGATCCCCGGCATAAGGCTTGCGGCCGGCCAAAGGACCAGGTGCAGCTCGTCGGCCAGCTGCAGGGCCACGGCCTGGAGGGCGGCGGGGTCTATGGGGGTCATTAGGCGCCTTGGCCGAACAGGTCAAGGCGGTCCCGAGGCTCGTTAGAGCAGGAGTCACAGTAACCATCACTGCCGATCTCTTCGACCGGCAGTACGCCCTGACACCAGGCGCACGCCGTAGCGTGTTGGTCCGAGTTGTCGTAGCTCCGACCAAACAGGATCGATGCGTCGTACTGAGCAGCTGCGTACTGGCCGCCCTCCTTGTCGTTGGCGCCGAGGTATTTCTCGATGTCCACCTGATCGGTGGAGGTGAGGTTCATCGACACGAGGTTCTCTTCTCCGACGGAAGCAGCGGCAATTACCCGGCCATCGTCGTCGATCTCGACTGCCATGGGGGTGTTGTCGAGGGTGCGGATTTCGTAGGTGCTGGTCATTGTGTCTCTCCTGTTTCCGATTCAGTGGTTGGTTGGTTAAATCTCGGTGGGCCGCAGCTCGACCGTGGAGTCCAGGCGGAGGAACACGTCCTCACGGAGGCCGACCGGCTCAAAGACCGCGTGGCCGTTGCGGTTGGGGTCAATGAGCTCGACGGACCGGCCGGCGTATGCACCCCAACCCTCAAACGTGGTGCCGTCCTGCTTGGTGGTGCGGACCTTGGTGCCCTTCAACTGTTCTTTGACCGTTGCCATAGCTTGTCTCTTGGGGGTTAGGCGGGTTCTGATTTCCGTGGTTGTTGTCATTTGCTCTCTCCTCGTCGGGGTATACAAGAACTGTACAGCCCTAGACAGGAAGTGTCAACCCCCCAACTAGCGAATGGTCGGAGTTAGTGTCCGGCAAGCCGATCGTCCAGGCGAACCGGCTCCCGCCGGCGTGGCTGGCCAGCCCGTTGAGCTGTTTGGCATTGGGGTCCAGCTGGAAGCGAAACGCTTGCTTGATCAGCTGGGTCGCCGGCAGAGTGGTCTTCACGATGCCGGCATTATCGGCCCCAGGGGCGACAGCTTCTGGAATCATCGGGTCGCCGGGTAGCAAAAGACCCCCTCCCGCAGCTCGCCGGCGATCCCGCAGCGGTCGTTGACCGCGGTGGGAGCGATGCCCGGGTTCCGGCTGAGGTCCCGCCCGGTCAGCGCATTGAGCACCACCGGGCCGTTGTCGGTAGTCCCGTAGATGGCCCCGTGCCAGACGCTGGTCACCTGGGGCACCACCCGATCGGCGTTGCGGGGGCTCAACTCCCACAGAACCCGGCCGCCCTCGTTGGCGATGGCAACCAGATAGGGCGTGCGGTCATCGGGATCCGAACAGACCACGACACCGGCCTGGTCGTCAGCGCAGGCCAGGTTGTCGCCGGCCTCGATGCTCAGTGGCACCACAACGTCGCCTGCGGCGTTTAGAAGCACCAGGCGGCGGCTGCCGTCGGAGTAGGCCCGGGAATACGCCAGGGCGTGGTGCACCCCCGCCTGCACGACGGTGACACTTCCCAGGTCGGGTTGGGCCCACAACTGCGTGCCGACCGCCAGGTCGTACCCGAGGATCGTCTGGCGGGCCCGCTCCCGGGCCACGCCGATCACCGTGTTGTCCACCACGGCGGAGCCGGCGAAATCGCCGGTCCAGACCAGGTCCGGGCCGAAGACGTCGAACACGATCGTGAAGTCGGCGTCCCGGCTCGACGAGGAGAGAACCATCAGCTGGTTGCGGATCCCGATGAGCGATACCGCCGGTATCACGGTGCGGCCGCCCGCCGGCAGCGGCAGCGCCACCACCTGGCTCCACTCCCGCTTCTGCGTGGCGGTGTTCATGGCGATCAGCTCGGCGCCGTAGCGGGCCGCCGTCGTGCCGGCCCCCTCGAGCACAACGGTGAACGTGGCGATCACCAACTGCTGGCCGTCCACCGTCGCCAGGACCGGCGGGGTGAAGCTCGTCAGGGCCTGCCGGCGGGACGAGGGGAAGGCCACCGTTTCCTGGGTGGGGATGAACCGCTCCGGCAGCCCGGTGCCCAGGTCGAAGCTCAGAAGGCCCTCGGCGGTTGTGATGTAGGCAACCTCGTCGACCAGAGTCACGAGGTGCGGAGCGGTGTCTTCGGGCAGCGGGATGCCGCCGCCGTCGACGTCGAACCTCTGCGGTGGGTCGAAACTCTTAAACGTCGTCCGGTGGACGGTAGGCGAAGGCGAAGCGTCACCGGCCGCCGCCCGGGCCTTGGCGGGAGACTCCCCTCCCCCACCACACCCCACCAGCAACAGGGCGCTCAGAACACATGCAACACGCTTAGCGGTCATCGTCGTCTCCCTACTCGTGGCCGGCGGCGTTACCGTCGCCCGGAGCCTCGTCGTCGTCGTCGTGCTTGGCGGTCCGCTTCAGCGCAGCCCGGACCCGCTCAAGCACAAAGGCCACCTGGCGGCTGGCCGCCTGGCGCAGCAGGTGTTCTCGGCGCTGTTTGCTCATCGGGTCCTCGGGCTCTCTAAAATCGTTCATCGTCGGGAAGGTCCTTTCACTCGGGCTTCTCGGCTACCGCCCCCGGGTCCAGTTACCGCTGGCCCGGGGGCACCTACTTGCTGTGAAGTGGGTCGGTGCTAACTCCCTTCTTCCGGGTTGGCCGGCTCGTCGGGAACCACCAGGCCCCCGTTCTCGTCCAGCCGGATCGACGGTGCCATCTGACGCAGTTCCGCCAGCTCCTGCTCGGTGATGGAGTAACCCCGGTCGACCAGTGCCTGGTAATGCTCGACCACCGGGGTGACATCCCGGGAGTGGTAGTAGTTGCCCCGGAGCAGCATCTCGCCCTCCGCCATCGCGAGCCCCATCGCGGCCCGGGCGCACCCGGCTGCGGCCGCCGGTCCGGACAGGCCCGCCAGCCACTGCTGCAGGCCGCCCTTGTAGTCCTGGCCGTGAAGCGTCTCAACCGGGTCGACGCCGAGGTAGCTGCAGACCAAGGACGCCTTGCCGTAGCCCTCGTGCGCCGACGTCCGCAGGAACGAGGCCACCAGGCGCTCGACCGCCTCAGCGGCGGTGACACGGCCCGCCAGTGCCTTCTGAATGAAGGAGGTACGGTCCTCGTGGGCCTGCTCCAGCGCCCGCTGGTGGACCTCCCGCTGCACGGCCGTCTCATCCCTCTGGCCCTTCTCCCGGAAGCGCTGAAGGACCTCCTCCCCTACCTTGATCGGGCTGTCTCCCTCGGGAAGGTGCCGGCGGTAGTCCATGCACGCCGGGTGGGTCCCGCCACTCTCGATGCTCACTGCGTGGCAGCTCTCCCCCCGGTGCAGCTCGGCGTCCAGGTTGAGCCCGTGGTAGGTCCCACCCAGGTACCGCTGCGTCGAGCCCCACACGTCGATCGACTTGACCACCCGAAGCCCCTGGGCCTCGACCTCGGCCTCCAACTGCTTGGTCTTCTGCTTGCGGTTGAATGCCTCTACGGCGTTGCGCACCAGATACGCCCGGCTGTAGCGGTCCTCCAGGAACTTCTTGACCGTGTTCTTGCGCTGCCTCGGAGGAAGCACCACCAGCTTGGTCAGCTCTACCGCCTCGGCGATGGTCACCTTGCCCTCGGCGAGCGCCGTGAGCGCTTCCGGCTCCAGCTTCAAAAGCGAGAGGCGGCGGGAGACGTGGGCCTGGGTGCAGCCGACCCGCTCGGCAATCCGCCGCTGCGAGTAGCTGAACTCGTCGACCAGTCGTTGGAACGCCCGGGCCTCGGACAGCTCGTTGATGTCCGCCCGGGCGAAGTTCTCGATGATCTGCGCCTCGAGGAGGGCCTGGTCGCTGTAGGGGCGAACGATCGCCGGAACCTGCCCAAGGCCGGCAATCTTGGCGGCCGCAAACCGGCGATGTCCGAAAGCGATCATGTGGACCCCGTCCTCGTCTGCCGGCGGCCTCACGATCAGCGGCTGGTGGATCCCGGTCTCCCGGATGGAGACAGCCAGCTCCTCCAGGTCGCCCAGGTCCTCGCCCCGGGGGTTGGTCGGACAGGGCACGATCAACTCAACCGCCAACTCCTGCACCGTCTCCCCCGCCTGCGGTTCTGCCGGCAATTCGGCGCTCAAAAAGTGTCCGCCCATCTTGGTGCTCTTTGCCATCACGATCCCTCCTGGCTCATCTGCAAGGCTTCTCCTGATAGCATCCTATAGTACGGGGGAACGGGGGAGCAAGGGAACGGGGGAGAAAAGGAGCGAGGGAACGGAGGAATGTTCGTGATACCGGCGGTATCACCCATCTGGACTCCCCCGCCCTCTCGCCTACAGACTTCTCTTTCGCTTATCCCGCTGGCGCCGGCTCGTGCTGCTCCGCCAGCTCGCCTTCGTTGTCGACCGACCGGCTGGCCTTCGTCACCGCCACGGTGGCAAACCGCATCGACGCCCCAATGTCCGTAGCGATCACCTGCAGCTTGCTCCGCTTCTCGCCGCCCTCGTTCTCCCAGCGGTCCTGCTGAAACCGGCCGGTGACTACCACTCGGGCCCCGCTCGTCAGCGACTCCGCCAGGTTCTCGGCCAGGCCGGCCCACACGCTGACGTCGATGAAATCGGTCTTCTCGAGCCACTCGCCGTTGTTGCCCTGGAACCGCCGGTTGACCGCCACACCGAACACGGCCACAGCTTTGCCGGAAGACGTGTACTTCAGCTCCGGATCACGGGTCAGGTTGCCGCTAAAGCTCACAAAGTTGTCCATCACTCTCTCCTTGAATTGGGATGAAGCGCCCTCGGGGGATGTGGCAGCCGGCCCCGGCCAAACCGTCGAGATTGACGCAGGTCCGACCGCCACCCCCTTGCCTTGGTGCAGAACTAAACAATCAGCTCGTTAAGCCACCACCCCCTCCCCGATGAATCTGCAGCTGACGCGGAGGGAATCGAACCCCCGTCTGTGGTTTTGGAGACCGCCGCCCTCCCACTGGACTACGCGCCATCACTCGATCAGCCCCCACCGGGACCGCCGTGGTGAACTCGTCCCAGTTCTTGCACTCGGCCACAATCCGCCCCTCGGGGGTCTGCGAGACCAGCCAGTCGTTGCCCCGCCCACAGTTGGGGCACGCCGTCCCGTCCAGGGCGTAGAGGCCGTCCAGCTCGCCTCCGTGAGTACTCGTACCGTCGCAGCCTCGTTGCTCACCGTGAACTCCTCTCAGTCCGTCCAGGGATTGAAATGGCCGGCGTGATAACCCGGGCCGTATGGTTCCGGATCACGGCAGCCGTCGCACAGCCCATCGCAGGTGTGCACGTCGTACCGACCAGGCTCTAGACAAGCCATGCACTCAGTGCTCTCAGCAAGCAGAGCCTCGCAGTTGGCGCAAGCCAGTCCCAGGGCCGCCGGGAGGGGGGTGATACCGCCGGTATCGGTCATGCCGCCACCCCCCGAAGGGGATGACGGTCGATGCCCAGGTGCTCGCCCAAGAAATGCGCCTCGAGAGCCTCGAAGCTGACCGAAGCTGCTCCGCACTCGCAGACGAACAGCCCTGCCAGCTCCACCGGCCGGCACTTAGGGCAGTACAGGACCATGTCCATCTCGCCCTCTGCCTCCACCAGGCATCCGCACTCCGCCAAGATCGTCTCTCCGGTAGCCGAGCTCCGGTAGATCGTCTCTCCCATTTGAAACCTCCACTTCATGCCAGCCAATCCCCGCCCGGTCGGCCGACCGACGGGTCACAGGACCCGGCGGACGGCTTTCCCCAAAACCCGGCTTGGGGCTGTCCACTCGGACTCAGCGGCCGAAAAGTTTTCGACCCGTCCGAAGGGCGGCGCTTGTCGAAAAGTTTTTGGATAAGCGACCGAGTTGACTGACCCGGTGCGCCGGGTTTCACAGCGGGGATAGGCCCCGGAGGGGGAGCGGTAAGGGTTCCCTGAATGGGCGAAGCACATTTAGGGCCGCTCCTGGCAGCCTCTAGGTTCCACAAAGACTGTTCGGCACCAAAGCCGGGGTATAGGAAAGATAACGTGAGGGAGTACCTGAACCGGGGGTTAGTGGGGTAGGGGAGCACCACCACGAGGGGGGCCACTAGCGGGGTCCGTCGTAGCCGATATGCAGGTGATCCAGGTGGTTGTTGTCGTGGAAGAACCCGGGCAGGTTCTCCATGTCCGGCCAGGGCGTGCCCACCTCAACCGGCCGGCCTTGCTCAAGCCCGTTGATCTCCTCGGCCAGAGTCCGAGAAGCGGTCGACGTTGCGCGAACGACCTGACTGTCGACCACCGAGATGTCGACGGCGCGGCCAAAGAAGTGGTGGCTGCGCCTATCGGATCCGGCAACGTACTCGGTATGGCCGCTGTTTAGGCTACTGACGCTGATGGTGTGCCGCTCGAGCACCCACAACAAGAAATCGATCACCCGCTGATCGATCCGGCCCGCTTGCAAGTCGGCCCGGCCGCCTGGGTAGATGGTGAGGCCCGGGTGCGCTAGAAGCTGCGTAGCGTGGCCGCCGGGGGCGATCGAACCGGCCTGGCGGTAGGCAGCGGCCTGAGCGATCACATCGTTTACGTACTCATCGGAATGGTTGTAGTGCCAGATGGCGTTGTAGAGCCGGTCGGCGTCCGGCTGACCCTGATCGTCACGATCGCCGGCCCCGTTGGCACACAGATAGTTGGCCCCGGACCAGATGGCGTCAACCGGATCGTAGATGTCGGTGTCCCCGTCACCGTCGCCGTCGACGCCATAGGCCGCCCAGGTGCCCGGCATGAACTGCATCGGTCCTGCGGCCCCGGCCGAGTTGGTCCCCGAAGTGACTCCCGCCAGGGTGCTCCTGCCGTGGTCGGACTCGATCTTGCCGACCGCAGCCAGGACCTCCCAAGGCATATCGCAGCTCTCACTGGCTGCCGCCCGGTAGATCGGGAGCAGGTTGGCCGGGATGTCTGCTAGAGCCAGCTCGCTCGGCTCAGAAGCGTCGGCCGGCGGCGGGCCAATCCCGATCAGAGCGAGGATGGGCAGAAGGACCACCATGAGGCCAAGCAGGATGCCCGCCTGGGCTACGCGCTTCATATGCTTTGCCTGTCGACCAGCCAGCGGCCCTCACGCTTGACGAGCGACAGTTCCCAGTACGGACCCCGCCCGGTCGGCTCGTTCTCGGTCGAGTGGGTCATCTCGATGAACAGGCACCAAAACGTCTGGAGGGTTTCCGACGAAGGCGGCACCGGCGAGCAGTTGTCTATTTCGGTCACGGTCGTCGTGGTCTGGGTCCGGATCTGCTCCGACGTCAAATAAGGGGGCTCCCGAATTTCGGACAGGAACTGAAAGAAGTCGGGCGTCACCCATGGTTTGGCCCGGGCCAGCTGGCCGGCCAGGGGTGACGGCTGGTCTCGCCAGTCGAACGTCGCCCAGGCGTTGATGAAGTTGAAAGCGACTTGGCGCGGGTCGGCGTAGGGGTCAACGCCGGGAGCAGGACTGGTGACCGCAGGCACGGCCCGGGGCGGCGTCGCAGCCGGCGGGGTCTCATGAGCCGCTTCGCCGGATTCATTAGGATCATCCTCAGCCCCGCCGCCGGGCTCCAGGGAGGGTTGGACGGGCGAACCCGGCGTAGCGGCAGGGGAGGAGGGGGCTGGTGAGGCCCCGGACTGCGACGGCTCCCGGCGGGTGAGGAGAACACCCAGGACGCTTCCAGCTATCGCGCCGAGGATCACCAGCCCGACCAAAAGGGGAGCCAGGCGTTTCAACGAGCGGCCAAATCGGTGCGGAGCACGTTCACGGATCCCCCGGTCCTTTGACACCCTAGGCGGTCACTCATTGTGAACTTCGACACCGAGGGCAGATTTCGCTGGACATCTATGTGGGGAGTTGTATACCGTATTGACGTCGATTCTGCCAAGAGCTGGTCAAAGAATTTTGACCAGAGAATCGTTGGCAGACTGGAACGGAGGGTTAAGTTTGAAAAAGCTCGAACGCCGGCTAGGTTCCCGGGTCGCAAGCTTGTTCGCAGCAATTGCGTTGTTCGTGGTCTTCACCGCACTACCGGCTTTGGCCCAGGCACCGGATCCGGCACCCGAGGCCCCGCCGGGGCTTGACGCCGCAGCCGACCAGTTCGTGGGATGGCTGAAGTGGGGTGGCCTCGTCGCCGGAGTCGTCGGGCTGTTTGTCTCGGCCCTGATGATGATGGTCGGGCGCAGGAACCGTTCCTCCACAGCGGTTGACGGTGCCACCGGAATCCCTTGGGTCCTCGCCGGCCTCACGGTGATGTCGTTCGCCGCCGCAATCGTCGGCCAGGTCCTCTCCTAACCGTCGTGGCCCACACCGATGGGGTGGGGCCGGTCGTCACCACTGTACCGTGGAAGATCATCGTCGCCACCGTCATCACGGCGACGATGATCGCCACGGCAGTGGTGGTGGTGGTGCGCCCAGACCAAGAAGCCGGCACCGGAACGACGGTCGCCGAAGGATTGACGCAATCTGAGCAAGACGCAGACCTGGGCACCACCACAGACGACCCTGGCCGGATGCTCACCGCCGCCGATCTCCGCTGGGAGCAATTCGGCCTGTTCACCCTGCCTGTAAGCGATGCCGGGCCCAAGGACCGGGACGGCGTAAGCCGCTGGGGCTTTGAACGCACACCGGCCGGAGCGGTCATGGCGGCGATTCACATTCCGTCGGCCGCCAGTGCTTCGAACGGCCCGACGGTGTTTGAACGGACCATCGCGGATCAGGTGGTCGGCCCGGACAAGAACGCGTTTCTAGCCACTGTAAGGAGCGAATACTCAGCGAGCACCCAGGTTCACGGAGCTTCCGCGAATGGGGAGCTGGGACCCGAGCGGGCTTCAGATGTCGAGCGAATGGGACTGAAGGGCGTGTGGGCCTATCGGCTCGATTCGTTCACGAGCGATACCGTTACGGTTCAAATTCTTTCGCTGGCAGCGCCGCCGAACAGCGAGCCGATCTACCCCAACTTTTCGGTCACCGTGAAGTGGGTGGAAGGTGACTGGCGCCTTGTGGCACCCGTAGATGGGTCATGGAGGTCGTACGCCCGAAACCTCCGAACGATCCCCGCTGCGTACGTTGTGATTGGCCGCGACGCCGGCACGACACCGTGAGGGAGGCCAATCGACACACCAAGTCTGCCGTGGTCGGCCTGGTGCTCGTGGGCTGGTTGATGATTGCGGCACCTGCCTACGGACAGACGTGCGATCTCGACGACCCCACGTGTAGCGAGGAACCCGGCGACGGCGGGATCATCGGCGGCTTCGTGCAGAACGCCGTCGAGGGCCTGGCCGAAGCGTTCCGAGAGGGATCGGAGTTCCTGATCCAGACCGTTTCTGCCTTCTGGATCAACATCGACTCGATCGACCTGGAGAACTCGCCGGTGGACGAGTTGCGGGGCGTGACCATGCCGCTGGTCTACATAATCGCTACCTGCAGCATGATCTGGGGTGGCGTCAGGATCGCGATCCGCCGTAACAAGGAGCCGATGTGGGACATCGGCACCGGTCTGGCCCGCCTGGCCGTCGTCAATGCCATCTTCATCCTGGCGCCCAACACGCTTCTGAAGGGCGTGGATGCGATGGCTCAGTGGGTCATGGACGAGGCGGTTGACGGCGACGTCGTCGAGCGTTTCAGCCAGCTCGCAAGCTTCGGCGGCGTGACCTCGCCGGCGCTCATCATCATCATGGCCATCTTCATGATGCTCGTCGGGGCAATCCAAGCCATGCTGATGTTCCTGCGAGAGGGCGGGATCGTCATCTTGTCGGCGATGCTCGTCCTGGCCGCATCAGGAGGCATGAACCCGGCCACCAAGAACTGGTTCCCGAGAGTAAGCGGCTGGCTGCTGGCCTTAATCGCCTACAAGCTCGTAGCCGCTCTATGTTTCGCCTCAGCCTTTTTCATGATCGGCGATGGAGAAGGCGTCCGGCAGATCATCGTGGGGTTCATGATGCTGAGCCTCTCGGTGATTGCGCTGCCAGCGATGATGAAATTCTTCACCTGGGCGGTTCCGGGGGCTGTGAGTGCCGGCGGCGGGGGAGGCATGGCTGCACTGGCCGGAGCCGGCGTCGCCGCGATGGCCATGCGGGGGAGTGCAGCGGGCGGCGGGGGAGGAGCAGGAGCCCAAGCAGCCCGCATTGAGCGGGACCTTGGCCCGGCGGCCCCGTCCGGCGCAAGTGGAGCTGTGCCCACCGCACCTATGAGTTCGGCCGGAGGCGGCGGATCAGCCGCAGCGGCTGGCGGTGGGGGAGGGGCAGCAGCTGGAGGAGGGGCGGCCGCTGGAGGAGCTGCGGCGGCGGGCGGTCCCGTAGCTGCGGCCACAGTGATGGCAGCCCAGGCGGCAATTCAGACCGGCAAAGCTGCCAAGGACACCGCGGTTAAGGGCATGACGGGAGAACCGGCGTGAGCCTGCGCTACGACTCTCGGCACGACGAGGGGCTTACCTACGGCGGCTGGCGGAAAACCCGGGGGCTCGGGTTCTTCGGCCTGAGCGAAGTGGCCTCATTCGTGATGCTGGCCACCGTGGTGGTGGCTCTGATCCTGGCAAGCGTCTCCATCCGGGCGTTCTTCTCCTTCGTCCCACTTGGTGCGCTGATTATGGGCGTGCTGGTCTTCAGGTGGCGAGGGGAAACGCTTGGCCTGAAGGGCAAGCGAGCATTTCGCTGGTGGTGGGGCGTACAGAGCGGATTCAACATCTACCGGGCCGCCGACAGCGTCGAGCGCACCGGGCGGATTCATCTGCCCTCGGTGTTGGGCCCGACCCGGATGGTGCCGGTGAGGCATCGCCACAATCGGGAGCAGGACTACGGCCTGGTCCACGACCAGCGCACCGGACTTCTTACGGCGACGATCCGAGTGGACTCCCGAAGCACCTGGCTGGCAGAAGGACGGCAGGCCGACATCTGGGTTGCCAACTGGCACGGCTGGCTGGCCAGCCTGGGCAACATCCCCATGGTCGCTTGGGTAGCGGTCACCGTGGAGACAGCGCCGGATCCCGGCGCCACCCTGGCCGAACAGGTGGAGCGCCGTATCGACCCGCAAGCACCCGAGCCCGCTGTCCGGTTGCTGCGGCAACTGGTGGGATCCCTCCCGACGTCCGCCGTCGAGGTTCAAACCCGAGTCTCGATAACGTTTGACCCTCAGCGGGCGTTAGTGCCGCTAAAGCGGTTCGACGACCAGGTGGCCGAAGTCGACCGCCTCCTGGTTGGTCTGGAGTCGAGCCTTGCGGAATGTGGGGCAGCCGTCCTAGGGCGAGCCACCCCGGTGGAACTGGCGGGCGTACTCCGCACGGCCTACGACCCCCTCGCTCGGGGCGACGTGCGCCGGGTCTTATCCGCCCCGAGCGAACTGGTCGACCAGTCCGTCCTGCAATGGGAGACAAGCGGACCCCTCGGCATCGACGAGGGCTGGCGGGAGATGCGCCACGATTCCGGTTGGTCGGTCAGCTGGGGTTGGGAAGAGGCACCCCGACAGATGGTGATGAGCAGTTGCCTGGTGCCGCTTCTCGGTCCGGCCGCCTGGCCTAAGAGGGTGACGATGCTCTATCGGCCGCTGAGCGCCGAGGAAGCGGCCGGCGAACTGGAAAAGCAGGTCAACGCCTCGGTGATTCGGGAGATGGTCCGCCAAAAGCAGGGGCGTGACGAAACCGCTAGGGATCGCAACGACCGGGAACAGGCCAGCCAGGCCGCCCGCGAGGAAGCCCTCGGCGCCGGCGTTGTCCGCATGTCGATGTACGTCACCACAACGGTGATGGACGTCGAGGAACTGGCGGGCGCATGTGCCGATATCGAATCGCGGGCTCGCCAATCCAGGATCGAACTGCGCCGCCTGGTGGGCAGCCAAATGGCCGGCTTCGCCGCAACTCTGCCCGCCGGCATTCATCCAATCCACGCTGCCAAGAGGAGTCGTCGATGAAGCGAAGGAAGAACCCCGAGCGCCAGCCCGAGGTACGGCAGATAACGGGGCGGGACGTCGCTCCAATGACCTTCGAGCTGAAGCCGGCACTGCCGTTCAGTCACAAGGTACCGAGCAACGGCAACGGGCACGGCGACCACTCCAAGAGCCACGCTCCCGGGCTCGGCTCAACGATCGCTCCGCCGACGGCGGCCGCATATCAGTGGGCCGACCCACCGCCTACGGAGGAGCATCCGTTACAGACCGACGACAGTACGCTGCTCGACGGGACAGAGCCGCCCTTGCGCCGGCGCCGCCGCCGGCGCAAGGGAACAGGGGAGCGCCCCCCCGAGGGAACGGGGCAGGAGGGCCATGAGGGAACTGCAGCCGCAGAATTCGAGGCCCGTGCGATCAGGCAGCACGAGATTGACGCCGAGGACCGGCGCAAGGACAAGGCGGCAGAGAAACGGCTGCGTCGCCGCTCAGGGTCCAGGAGAGCCGCCCTGCGTGATACCGCCGGTATCACGCAGGAGCTGCCGCAGGAAGCGCCAGAGGACGTCACTCAGGACCTGGTGCAGGAGCAGGACGAAGCGGAGCACATTCGCCAGCTCCGCCAGACCCTGGCCCCGGCCTGGGGCTGGAAGATTCGGGGAGCCGGCCGCTCGTCGCATGTCTCGGCGGCCCAGGAGTATCAGGGCACGACCACTCAGGCGTGCGGCCTGTTTCCCTTTGTGGCGGGATCCGGCTCACCCTCGGTGGGCATCCCGCTCGGCCGCCACCTTCTGTTCGGCGAGCCTGTGAGCCTGGGCCCGTTCGAGTGGCTGGAAGGCGGCCTGGTCACCAATCCGGGAATCTTTGTCCTTGGTTCCCCGGGAGTTGGTAAAAGCGCCCTGATCAAGCGCCTGCTGATGGGAGGCGCCGGATACGGGATTCGACCCTTCGTCCTGGCCGACCTCAAGCCCGACTACTGCTACGAAGGCGGGGTGATCAACGAACTTGGCGGGCAGACGCTCAAGATCGGCCGGGGCGTCGACACGATCAATCCGCTTGACACCGGTCCGCTCGGCGAAGCCGCTCGACTGATCGGCGGCAAAGCCGGGGAGCAGCTCGCCGCCGAATCTCGGGGCCGCCGTCTGAATGCGTTGCTGGCTCTGCTCACGCTGGTCCGCGAGTACCCGCTGAACAACGGCGAGCAGAACGTCCTGGCCGAGATCGTCGATGTGCTCGACGAAAAAGGCGGCTTCAGCGTCGACCGGCAGCCGACGGTGCCGGACGTCCTGAACTTCCTCCGCAACAACGAGGCCCTCGAGCGAATGATGAGGGCGGCCGACGTCATGGACGAGCGTGAGTACGTCCATGAGACCAAGGAGCTGCGGCGCACGCTCAACCAGCTCTGCACCGGAACGCTCAAGGGCATGTTCGACGGCCAGACCTCCCGCCCGATCAACCTCGCCGCTCCGGCGGTCGGCGTCGATATATCCCGGGTGTCCAGCGCCGGCGACACGATCGTGGCGGCGGCGATTCTCAGCACCTGGGCATACGCCTTCTCAATGATCGACGGAGCTGAAGCCCTGGCCCAGGCAGGCCTGGCGCCCCGCCGCCGCTACGCCTGCGTCTTGGACGAGATGTGGCGCGCCCTCCGGGGTGCGCCGGGCCTGGTAGAATTTGCCGATGCGCTAACCCGAGTAAACCGGGCAAAGGGCGTCTCGGACATCAGAGCAACCCACTCGCTCGCCGACCTCGAGGCACTCCCGACGGCCGAGGACCGGGCCAAAGCCCGGGGCTTCGTAGAGCGGGCCGGCGTCGTCGTTCTCGGCGGCCTGCCACCCCGGGAGCTGGACCTGGTGAGTGAGGTTGTCCCGCTGTCCGAAGCGGAGAAGCTCATGGTCGCAGGCTGGTCCGCCCCGGACTCCTGGGCAGCGGCAACCGTCCACCCCGGCCGGGGCAAGTACTTGATCAAGTGCGGCCAGCGAACCGGGATCCCCGTAGCCATGACGCTGGTGGGCGACGAACCGTGGCTGTACGACACGGACGTGCGCATGCGCACCGGAGCCCTCCGATGACCCGGGCGCTCGGTCCCCGGGTCGGCCTCCCACCGGAAGCAACCACCCCGCTGATTATGATCGCACTGGCCTGGGTGCCGGTGGGACTCGTCAGCCTGGTCTGGCTGGCCGGCCACGCCGCCTCTCAACTCAGCGGCTTCGGATGGACCGGGCCGCCACTCAGCATCGACTGGGGCCTGGAACTGGTCAAGCAGGGGCCGGCAGCATCTTGGCCAGGGGTACCCCTCGCCTTGATCTGGGGACTCTCGGGAGGCACCGTGGCCGTGATCATCACCGTCGTCACTGTTGTCTGGACCTCAGCCTCGGCACGACGTCCCATCCCAGGGCAGCCGCTTCGATCGTTGGCGACGGAAGCGGAGATGGCACCCTTGGGGCCGACGGCGATGGCGGAGCGGGCCCGCAAGCTCCGGCCGGCGACGTTAGGTCACATTCCCCCCAAGCGCATCCCCCTGGAACACGCAGGCTTGCCACTCGGGCTGCTTCGAGGAACGAAGGTGCAGCTCCGTGCGTCCTGGGAGGACGTGATGGTGGTGTTCATGGCTCCCCGGACCGGAAAGACGTCTGACATCGCCGTCCCGCAGCTGCTGGCGGCCCCCGGTGCCGCCGTCGCCACGTCGAACAAGGCCGACCTGTGGGCGCTGACCTCCGAATTGCGCCAGAAGCGGACCGGATCCCCGATCCGGGTCTTCGATCCGCAGCACATCGCCCACGTCGAGCAAGCGTTTTGGTGGAATCCGCTGCGAGGCGTGACCAACGTCGAGGCCGCTAACCGCCTCGCCGGGCACTTCGTCTCTCAGATCAAGGGCGAGACCCGGTTTGAGTTCTGGAGCCAGGCCGCGCAGGAGGTCCTGGCGGCGCTCCTGCTGGCGGCCGGCTCGACGGTTGACAGCGACGACCAGCGAAGCCTCGATGACGTCTACACGTGGCTCAACCAGCCGCTGACGCCGGTCCCCGCCGGCATCCTCGAGAAGCACGGCCACATTGCCAGTGCCCGCGGCCTGGAAGGCAAGCAGAGCGGTGCGACGGAAACCAGGGACGGGATCTACGAGACCGCCCGGGTAGCCGCCAGTTGCCTGCGAGATCCGTCGATCATGCAGTGGGTCACACCGCCGAGGGCGTTCCCGATGGACGAGTTTCACACCGCCGAGTTCGCCGCCACCACCGAGACCTTGTATCTGCTGAGCAAGGAGGACGCCGGGGGGGCGGCTCCGCTCGTTGCCGCCTTCGCCGATCGGGTGATGCACGATGCAACCCTGCTGGCCGAGCGGCGTGGCGGCCGCCTGGATCCGCCGATGGTCGTCATCCTTGACGAAGCGGCCAACATCTGCCGGATCGAAGCGTTGCCCCGTCTGTACTCGCATCTGGGCAGCCGAGGGGTCAGTCCGGTCACGATCCTGCAGAGCTATCCGCAGGGGGAGGGGGTGTGGGGCTCCAACGGGATGCAGACCCTATGGAGCGCCGCCACCATCAAGATCGTCGGCGCAGGTATGGACGACGATCGCTTTCTCGAAAGCATCTCTCGGCTCATCGGCGAGTACGACGTCACGACCAGGTCCATAAGCCAGGGGCGGGGACAGTTCGGCGAAAGCCTAAGCCTCCGGCGCCAGCGCAAGATGCCGGTCGAGGACCTGCGTGGCATGGCCAAGGGCACGACGATCCTCATGGCCAGCGGGATGCCGGCGGCGATGCTGGCCATGCAGCCCTGGTACCTCGGACCGGACAAAGCCGAGATTGCGGCCGCCAACCAACGTGCTTTAGCCCACCTCACCGAAAGCGCTGCGACCAGTGCCATGACGGTTCACTAACTACGCGGGGGGAGCGATAAATGACCGACACCGACACCGACAACGACGAGTACGACCAGGCGATGGCCGCCCTGAACGGCCTGCCTTTGACCCCTGAGGAGCTGAACGCCCTCTCGATGACTCAACTGTACCCAAGCCTGCAAAGCTGGGTCGATCACTGGTTCCGCCCCATGTTCGCCCGGCACCTGGGCGGCCACGTCAGGTGGTGTCAACAGTGGTGGGCCCATGAGGAGGCAATCCTGCGGCTCGACAATCTGTGGTTCTCCTGGGAGTGCAGTCGCAGCAAGCCCGGTGTGGGGCTCTCGGACTGGATCCATAACCACCTGGACCCCCAACTGCAGGTCCTGCTCGGAGCGCATGGACCGTTTGGAGCCTGCGACCGAGGCGAGCACAACCCACCCGACCCACTCCCCGGAAGCGATCCGCCCCTCGGCTGGTGGCAGATGGACGGAGAGCAGCGAGAAGCAGCGTTGCGTAATCGCAGCCGTTCGACCAGGGCGGCGTTCAAGAAGGAAGTGATGGCCGATGCCTGAGGAATGGGGCGGAAATCCGCTGGCCGAAGGTTCCCAGGAGGCGGCTCAGAAGACCGCTGCGATCACCATGCTGGTGGCGCAGGGGATTAAGCACATGCAGCGAGTGAAGGAGGAGCAGACCAACCTGGCCGACGCTCGCAGCTCGCAGGAGCGGGAGCGCCTGAGAGCGCAGCTTAGGTCGGAACATGACAGCGCCCGCCAGCAATGGCAGAAGGTCAGCCCAAACGCAGATGACCCGACCACCCCGCTATTCCACAACGCCCCGGACCACGTCAACCAGATGCGGATAAGAGGCGGCCAGGAATTCGCGCTGTGGAGTAGTGCTCAACCGTTCGTCGCCACCGATCGGGACGCTCAGCGGATCGCCGAAACCTGCTCCCGCCGGCTGGAGACCTTTCAGCCCAAGCTGATCGAGGACTATGCCCGGTTGCGGGACAGCGGACTAGACCCCGTCGACGCCCTGTGCGCCGCTGGCCAGAATCAGCACAACTGGCAGGTGGTTTCCGAGACCGTCCCCGTCGGGCCCGATTTTAGCTCGGCTGCCCGGGCGGCCGACACGATCGCCGGCGACGAGCGCCAAGAGGCGATGACCACCGGCGGGCGGGCGGACGACCCCACTACCCCAAATGTCGACGAGCGTAGCGAGGGCCTGGCCCGCAGCGGGGACATGCGGGAGCACTCCGTAGTCCAGGGCAGCATGGCCAACACGCTCTCGAATCAGGCCCAGCCTTATTCGATGCAAACCCGCCTGGTTGCGAACGCAGGTACGACGACAAGGGTCGCATTCAATCAGCCACGACCGGGCCGGGCGCGAGAGCCTGAGCCCGCCGGAAGAAGGAGGTAGGACATACCCTTATTTGGACGACCGAGGAGGGGCGAACGCGCCCCCCTGCACGACGTGCGCCGGCAGGAGGCGATCCGCTACCGGGAGGAGAACAACATGCGAATCGAAGAAGAGCGCCGGCGCCAGGAGGACGAACGCCTGCGTGAGGAACGGCGGCGCGAGGACGACCATCACCGGGACCGCCTCGACGGCAGATTCGACGGCCGCTGGTGATACCGCCGGTATCAGATCATCATCTGAACGAAGCACCCACGTCGGAGATGCCGATCCAGCAGGAACGGCCCGCCACAGGGGTCGTGGACCGAATCAGCGACATCCCTCGGCGTGCTGCCGACTGGATGCACGAAACCGAGCAGGAGCGCCAGCTCAGGCCCAGCGGGCCAGGATCGGTCCTGATCGCCCCTCGGGGCCGTCTTGCCGCAATGAGCCGGGTTCAACTGGTGGCGGTTGGGCTGTTGTTCTTTCTGATCGCTATGGCGGTGCCAGTGGGGATTACCCTCGCGGTAACCGCCGGCAGCCGCAACGGCGAGTCGTCACAGCCTCCGGCGACTGAGAACAACAGCACGGGTGAGAACACCACCGACGAACCAGGTGGTCGCGCAAACGCCCCATTGGTCGTCCCGATCGAAACACCGACCCCGGAGCCCACCCCCACCATCGACCCGATCGACGAAGCGGCAGTGGCCGCCGCCACCCAGGCGGCCGAAGCCGCAACCGCAGCTGCACGAACCCGCGCCCCAGCGCGGGCTGCAGCTCGGCCGGCCAGCGCTACCACCCGTAGGCCCGATGCTTTGGACGCGCTGGCAGCGCGGGTCCCGACCCGCACCGCCAATGTCACGGCCCAGGCGCCACCGCCGCCCCCGCCCCCCGCCGCCGCTGCTCCAGCCACGCCGCCGGCGGCCCAGGCTGCTATGGCCTGTGCAACGACCACTCAGGTCGTAGCGCACGACGGCCAGTTTCTTCAGGAAACGATCCGGCTGTGTTCCGACGGCACCCGGGATGTCCTGTCCACCCGGGAACCTTCTCCGAAGGCTTCTCCAAAGCCTTCACCCTCGCCTTCACCTACTCCCAAGTCGCACTGCTCCGACGGCATCGACAACGACTCCGACGGCCACGTCGACATGCTCGACCTTGGATGCGCCGATCCGAGCGATAACAAAGAGCAGGATCCGGCGCCGGCACCTGCGCCGCCACCCGATGACTGCCACGATGGCATCGACAACGACGGCGACGGCCTGGTCGACCAGGCCGATCCGGGATGCGCTGCCGGCGCCGTCACTGAGACACCCTTCCATGCCGACTGCGCCGATGGTGTGGACAACGACGGCGACGGATTTATCGACCTGGCCGACCCACAGTGCACCGATGCCCAGGATGACTCGGAACTACCCGTGGACCCTATAGCCGAGTGCAAGGACGGGCTGGACAACGACGCTGACGGCCTGGTCGACCTGGTCGATCCGGACTGCGCCCAGAACCCGAACACCGCATTCGAGAGGGCGGCCACGCCGACGGTGGCCGCCGGTGGATAGCGCGATTGCCGACGGCGACCTCGCACTCGGGCCTTTTCAAACCGTCGTCCTGGCGGCGTTGATCGGCTTGCAAAAGCAGTGCGCCATCCAGGAACTGTGCGACCGTCTGCAAGCGCAGCGTCACGAAGGGGTATCGCCGAGCGTCGTCTACCGCACGATCGTGCGGCTGGAGGAAAGGGGCCTGGTCGAGTGCGCCTTCGAAGGAAACCGGCGGGGGCGGGCCGGCAGGCCCCGAAAGCTCGTCTCCGTCACGCCGGCCGGCCGCCGCAAACTCCAGGGGCTCCGTGACATTCTCGAAGCGGTGACTGCGCTCGCCGGCGATTCCGCCGCCGTGGTGCCCGCCGGCCCGCCGCCGATCTGGGAACCAGGTGCGTTCCTCGATGAATCCTAACCAGCGCCGTGTCTGGGACTTCCGGCGAACCAGAACAGGCGGAGCAACCAGAGCGAGGCGGAGCGCACAGCGATGGACCTGATGGGTCACCAAGCGATGGATTACGCCCGGGCGAACTGCCCTCGCCGGTACGCGGCGCTGAGCAACCCCCGAGCCTATTTCGAGGACCTGGGCGAGCAGATGCGTCTCCAGGTGGATCAACTCGAGAACGACCTGACACCGCCGGACCGCCCCAACGAAAGCTGGACCACTCAAGCCGGCCGCCTGCAGACCGGACGGCATCTGGCGGAGCAGGCCGTCTTTTCGGAGATGGTCCTGGAGGCGTGGCCTCCGGAGCCGGAACTGGTTTCGGAGTACGAGGACCAGCAGGAACCGCAGAGCGCACAACCGATCTACCAGCCTTTGATGGACTTCAAGGAGCTGCTCGACCCGGACGAGAACGGCCCCGAGAGCTAGCCCCGCCCCCGTCGTTTAGGCCCCAGGGCCAACAAGATCTCGCTCCGGCCGGGATCAAAGCCAAAGCCCAGGCCAATCTAGCGGCACTCGACGTATTGGCCGAGCTGCGCCGGGACGACAGGCCGGCGACCCCAGACGAACACCGGGTCCTCGCCCGATGGTCGGGGTGGGGAGCAATCCCCAAGATCTTCGACGAGCAGGAACCCAACTTCGCCGAGCTGCGTCAGCAATTGCGGGGCCGGCTTACCGACACCGAGTGGGCGGCCGCCCGCAGAACCACGCTCAACGCCCATTACACGCCCGCTGACGTCATCACGCACATCTGGTCGGCAGCCGAGCAGCTGGGCCTGGCCGGCGGCCGCATCCTGGAGCCTGGATGCGGCAGCGGGAACTTCATCGGGCTCGCCCCGGAGCGCCTCGACCTGCAACTGGTCGGTGTCGAACTCGACCCGATCACCGCGGGGATCGCGCAGGCGCTCTACCCCCACGCCCAGATACGAGCTGAAGGGTTCGAAAAGAGCCGGTTTCCGGCGGGCCACTTCGATGGAGCCATCGGCAACGTCCCGTTCGCCAACGTCGCGCTGACCGATCGGGTCCACAACCGGGCGGGTCATTCGATCCACAACCACTTCGTGATCAAGTCACTGCATCTGACCCGCCCGGGCGGAATCGTCATGGCCATCACGTCTCGCTTTACCTTGGATGCGCAGAACCCCGCCGCCCGCCGAGAGATCGCCGAGCTTGCCGACTTCGTCGGTGCCGTCCGTCTTCCCTCCGGAGCGATGCAGGCCGCAGCCGGTACCCGCGCCGTTACCGACCTGGTGGTGCTCCGCCGCCGTGGAGCCCACCAACCGCCTGGTGGGGACAGCTTCGCCAAGCTTGCAGACGTGCACGCGGTCGACGGTGATCTTCGGATCAACGAGTACTTCGCTGCGCACCCGGAACGCATTCTGGGAGAACTGCGGGCCCGCCTGGGTCAGTACAGCGAAGCCGATCTCGATGTCGTGGCGGGTGACGCCCCGGTGCCCGACCTCCTTGCCGATCAGCTGAAGATAATCGTCGACGGTGCCCGCGATCGCGGACTGACGTGGACCCCGCCCCCCGCCCGGCCAGCGGCTGCGCCGGTAGACGAACAATGGGACGTTGCCTGGACCCCGGACATCAAAGAGGGCAGCATCATCGCACGTAGCGACGGTGGCTTTAGCCAAAAGATCAACGGAGTCGCTCTCTCCTTCGACCCCTCGCCCCGCAAGGACCAGCTGGGAACCCTCATAGGACTGCGCGATGCAATGAACGGGCTTCTGCGCCTTGAAGCAGCAGGGGCAGACGATCCAGTTTGCCAAGAAGCCCGCCAGGACCTGAACCGTCGCTACGACGCATACGTGGCCCGGTACGGCCCAATCAGCCGGTTCGACCTTGTCCGAACCGGCCGGCTCGACACCCACACCGCCGAACCCCTAATGCGAGCTAGATACCCGAGCATGGGAGGCTTCCGCCGGGATCCGGACTTCCGCTCGCTCACGGCACTAGAGGTATTCGACCCCGAGCGGCAGACCGCGACCAAGGCGGCGATCTTCACCCGCCGAGTGGTCGACGTCCGGGCTCCCCAACTGGGTGCTGACAACGCACAGGATGCATTGGCCATCTGCCTCGATCAGCACGGCCACCCCCGTCTCGACGTCATCGCCGACCTGCTCGGCGTGTCTGTGACCCAGGCCCGCGAGCACCTGGGCCAGTTGGTGTTCGACGACCCGCTAAGCGGCGACCTGCAGACGGCCCAGCGTTACCTTTCCGGAAACGTACGCACCAAGCTTGAGCAAGCGCAGGCAGCCGCCAAGCGCGACGAACGTTGGCATCCCAACGTCGAGGCGCTGAAAGCCGTCATGCCCGAAGAACTCCTGCCCGGGCAGATCGACGCCCGGCCTGGAGCGACCTGGATCGCAGCCCGCGATGTTGAGGACTTTGTCGCCGATATCCTCGAATCCCCGGGCTCCAGCGTCGACTACATCGAGCCGACCGCCACCTGGGACGTCGACGTCCCCCGCTGGCGCCGGTATTCGGTCACCATGACGAGCGAATGGGGCACGTCCAGGGCGGACGCAGTGACCCTGTTCCAGGCCGCTCTCAACCAAAAGCCGGCCCAGGTCTACGACGAAAACATAGATGGCACCCGGACCATCAACCCCGCGGAGACAATCGCCGCTCGAGACAAGCAGCAGCAGCTCTCCGATCGCTTCAGCTCGTGGGTGTGGGAGGACCCCCAGCGGGCCGAGCGCCTGGCCGCCGAGTACAACCGGCGCTTCAATTCCAACGTGCTTCCCGCCTACGACGGCTCGCACCTTTCGCTGCCCGGCCTCGCCGCCAACTTCGTCCCCCACCAGCATCAGCGGGATGCGGTGTGGAGGATCATCTCGGAGCCCTCCGTCCTCCTGGCGCACGACGTCGGGGCTGGCAAAACGGCGACGATGGTGATGTCCGCGATGGAGATGCGCCGCCTGGGCCTGGTGAACAAGCCGGCCATCGTTATCCCCAACCACATGCTCGACCAGTTCGCCCGCGAGTTCAAACAGTTGTATCCGATGGCCAGCGTCCTTGTGGCGGACAAGAAGGATTCGACCAAAGACGGACGTAAAAGCTTCGTCGCCCGCTGCGCCACCGGCGACTGGGACGCCGTGGTAATGACCGAGTCCACCTTCGGCAGACTCCCTGTCAGCGACCAGACCCGCATCACCTACCTTCAGCGCAGCGTCGACGAGCTCCGGGCGGCTCTCGCTGAACCTAAGCGGCAGGGCAGTACCCGCCGAACCGTCAAGAACCTCGAGAAGGGCGTAGCCCGCCAGGAGGAGCGACTAAAGCGGCTGATGAACGAGGCCGGCAAGGACGACGGCCTCAACTGGGAGCTGCTCGGGCTCGATTACCTGATGATCGACGAGGCGCACATGTACAAGAACCTGTCGTTCATCACCCAGATGCCCGGGGTCAACGGCCAGGGTTCCCAACGGGCCGAGGACCTCCACATGAAACTCCAGACCCTGCGGGACCGCAGCAACTCCCGGGTCACAACATTCGCCACGGCGACCCCGATCGCCAACAGCATTGCCGAGATGCACGTGATGCAGACCTACCTCCAGCCCGAGCGGCTCCGAGAGGCAGGCGTCGAACGGTTCGACGCCTGGGCCGCCACCTTCGGCCGAAGCGTCACAGCCCTCGAACTGGCGCCCGATGGAGGCTCCTACCGGCTGCAGTCCCGCTTCGCTCGCTTCGACAATGTGCCTGAGCTGCTGTCGATGTTCCGCTCCGTCGCCGATGTAAAGAGTGCCAACGACCTAAAGCTGCAAGTACCCGCCGTCGAGTCGGGCAAGCCCGAAACCGTGGTGGTCCCCCGATCCGACGAACTGGCCGATTTCGTGGAGACCCTCGTCGAGCGTGCCGAGGCGGTTCGCAGCGGAGCCGTGCCGCCCGAAGAAGACAACATGCTCAAGATCGCCGGCGACGGCCGGAAGGCCGCTCTCGATCTTCGCCTAGTCGGCCGCTTACCCGACCCGCAGGGCGGCAAGCTGGCAGCAGCTGCCGACCGAATAGCCCAGATGCACCATGCCCGATCCGGGTGGACATACCGCAATGCCGAAGGTCTACCCGCCGAGCGCCCCGGAACCTTCCAACTCGTCTTCTGCGACCTCAGCACGCCGAAGACGACCAGCTGGGATGCCTACAACGAACTGCGCCTCCAACTGGTCGAACGGGGGGTGCCTGAACAAATGATCCGCTTCATCCATGAGGCCAAAGATGACCAGGCCAAGGGCCAGCTCTTCGCCGCCTGCCGGGAAGGCCGGGTTGGAGTACTGATCGGCTCTACCGAGAAGATGGGTGTCGGTACCAACGTCCAGGCCAGGCTCAGCGCCCTGCACCACCTGGACTGCCCTTGGCGGCCGGCCGACCTGGCCCAGCGGGACGGCCGGGGGGTGAGGCAGGGCAACCAGAACCCTGAGATCGCCATTCTGCGTTACGTCACCGAGGGCAGCTTCGACGTCTTCTCCTGGCAGACCGTCGAGCGCAAAGCGGCGTTCATTCACCAGATCATGGCCGGCAGCCTGGACGGTCGGGAGGTCGACGACATCGGCGAGACCGCTCTTTCCTATGCCCAGATCAAAGCCTGGGCTTCGGGAAACCCGCTCATCCTCGAGAAAGCCGGCGTCGACAACGAGCTGGCGAAGCTGAACCGCCTGCGGGAGGCTCACTTCACGGATCAGCGTTCGCTGAAATACCGCGTCAGCGAAGCAACCTCGGAGATCGGGCGGGCCCAGCAAACCATCGCCACCATAGACATGGCGCTACCGAGGCGAGTCGATACGTCCGGCGACGCCTTCCGGATGAAGCTCGGGCAGGCAACCTTCACCAAGCGCTCTGACGCCGGCGACGAGCTATTGCGAACGGTCCGCCAGCAAGTGGGCCGGGCCCGGTACGGCACGGTCGCCGGCCAGGCCCAGGTCGGCCATCTCGGCGGCTTCCCACTCGTCGTCGAGGCCAAGCCAGCCTACGTGGCCGTCTCACTGGCCGGGGCGCCGGTCGGGTTCGGATACGCAACCGACGAGCTGAGTACCGCGAGCGGATCGGGCACGATCGTCAGGCTGGAGAACCAACTGCGCGGGCTGGAGGGCCGCCGGGACGAGCTCACCGCCCGCGTCCAGGACCTTCGCAAGCAGAAAGCCGCAGCTGAGGACCGGCTGGGCAAACCCTTCGATCAGCAGGCCCGAGTGGACACATTGACCAAGCGCAAGGCCGAGATCGAGGCTGAGATGACCCCGAAGCAGGAGGCTCCACCGCCAGGCCCGAGTGATACCAGCGGTATCAAACCTGCTTCACCAGCAGGTGCCATCTCCGCCCAAGCCATTCCCGGCACCATGACCGACCGTATCCACGCAGCAACCGCCAACGGGGCACCAGCCACGGCACCATCCCGCCCGGCCCGCTCCACCCCCTACCTCCCCTCTGACCCGCCTAACCCCGGCCGACGCCTCTAAACGCCTCAAATGGCACTGCCTGCAAGCCCTCAGATCGCTCAGGAGCGCCGATCAGCCGAGCGCCGGTGTGATAGCACCCGTTCCTGGGCGAAGGTTCGTGACTAACCCCATAGAAGCGGGGGTACGGTGTACACCATGAACAGAACCTACCGCCGGCGGCTCATCGCATCAGCTGCTGTCCTGGGCCTGGTTTGGGCGGTATTGGTGGCGAGCGGCCTGCGCCTCGCCGGCGAGATGCCGACTCCCCGCCTCGAAGTGGATTCCCACGCACTGGCAGCCTGGACAGCCGCCCTTGCGGCCCTGCTCTCGGGCCTGCAGGCCCTCCTCATCGCGGCAATCATGCGGGCATACGTCTCCAGCGAGCACCGTGTCTCGGGCTGCTTACTGCTGATCGGCTGTGCGATGCTCTTTACTCTGCTGGCCGGCGTTCTCGGAAGCCAGACGCCGACTCTGAATCACCTTATGGCGGCCGCCGGCATCGGCCTCTACTTCTGCGCCAGTTTTGCCCAATGGGCCCGCCACTACTGGCCGGCTACAACCCTCTCGAGCTAGCTAGGGACCTACCGGCCCCGCCTGGGGGTCTGCGCCCGCACTTCACTCACCTGGCCCCCACTTCCGGCCGCCGCTTCCAGGCGGGTCCCGAACACCTCAGCTTGCCGGGCGATCGCTTCACGATGCAGTGCCCGCATGGTACCCGGTAGAGCCTCGTCGATCCCCATCTGCAGGTGGCCGGCCGCCGCCCTGGCCGCCGCTGCCGCCTCATTGCGCAACTGCGCGACCCGGATGTCGGCTACTACCTCGAGCAGCATCTTCAGCGAAGCCATGAGCGCGATCCGCTCTACCGCAGCAGGGCTCTTGAAACTGGCCGCCAGGCCGAGGCCCAGCGCAGCCAGGGTTAGATCCGCCCCAGGCCCGCTCCGTGGCACTTGGCGGTGCTGCGGTACCCGATACCCTCGATCGTAAGCCCGGGCGGCCCGAGTAAACGGGCCAGCTGATCCCCCTTCCCAGGCGGCTGCCGTACCGTGAAGCAGATCCGACACCGATCGAGCGACGTCGTCGGTCGAAGCAAGCCTGCCTTCCGCCAAGCGCTTCTGGGTCACGGTGGTGGCCGCCCGCACCACCTGAACCGTCTCCCGAGTCGTCGCAACCGCTTCAGCCGTCGAAGCGGGCGACGCCGCGATTACCTGGGGAGCCGTCGCCGGTGCCGCCGTCCCTTCCACCACCGGCCCGGACCAGCGGGCCTTGAGGGCCTTTAGCGTGTAGGCACCGTTGGGATCCAGGCGGCTTCCGGTGACCCACTCCAGGTCGTCGCCTGTCCGGTTCCGGTGCGCCCGCAGTCCGACCTTGTAGCCGGTGACCTCAGAAGGGTTCTCCACGCTGTATCTGCGATTGACGACCACGCCCCTGCTCTGAAGAACAGCGAAGTAGCCGTCGACGTCACCCGCCTCGCTCGCCGCTTCCTCGGCCAACCGGCGCAGGTTCAACTTGAGACTGGTCGCCGGCGCTCGACTCGGGGCCGGCCGGACATCCGCCGGCGTCGACCCAGGCCCCGCTGCCGACTCAGCCGTCTGCACCTTCGAACCAGGTGTAGCCGGATCACCCGGCACCTCTGCGTCCCACCCCCGCTCCGCGCGCAGGCGGGGCATGGACAGACAAGCGTCCAGCTTGGAGCCGCCATACATGACCGGCGCAACCAGGCCGTCGCGTCCGACGGCCGTCCAATGCTTGAAACCGATGGAGTAGCCCCGCACCTGGTCCCCGCTGCCCGCGGGGTAAACGCGAACTACCACCTCGTCCTTGGTCCCGGAACTGCGCCGGGCCTGCTCCTGCAGGTTGGCGATGAAAGCCTCGGTGCTGCCCGACTTGGCGATCGTGCGCTGAACCAGCTCCTTTAACTGGTTTCTAGGATGCGCCGGATGCGTCGGTTCGCCCAACCTTGAAAGCTGCTCGGCGACGTCCTTGTCGACCAGGCCCGGGTCCACCCCGGACCGGGCTCCCACGCCCTTCAGCAGAGCTTCCTGCTGCCGCTTGAATTTCTCCATCTCGGCCCGGGTCGGCCACCGCCCGGCTGTAGCGTCCGGACTCGGAGCCACCCGCAAACCGTAGTCCTTGGAGATCTGTTCGCAACTGTTCGAGATCCGCAGCTTGCTCCAGGGCACGTCCGCCCGCTTGCCGTTCTGACGGGCCAGAGTCACCACCAGGTGGACGTGTTCGGGGGCGTGCCGTACGGCAATCCACCGGCAGCCGGCCGGATCGTTTACCCCACCAAGCCCGAGATCGCTCACCACTCTCTGCGCGATCTCGCCCCACTCCTTGTCGGTCAACATCCGATCCGCCGCCCCGCCCGGGCCCTCCTTGGCCGCCGCCAGCGGGATATGCATTACCGGCTGCTTTTGCGGGGTCCGCATCAGGTCGTTCGGGGCCATCAACTGCGAGGTAAGGGGGCGGAAGTCCATCTCACCCGGCTCGCCCTTCGGGTCTAGGCGGTCGGTCTGGCCGTTCCACGACGAAACAATGTGCGGGTCGTCGTGATTGTCGGCCGGCTGGTACAGGTAACGCAGCAGGCCACCCAGGTGGCTCCCGCGAATCTCGACGCCGATCACCGGCGGCCCCGGCTCCGGCGAAGCTGCTTCGCCGCCTCGGTCGTGCGCTCCTCGAGGACCTCGATCTTGGCAAACAGGGCCTCCAAGGCCGCCTCAACCTGGCCGGACCCGGGCAGTTCCCCGGTAGCGTTGAGCCGGGCCGCAATCTGATTGAGGTTCACTCCAATTCGGTTAAGCTCGGTCGTGCCGGCCATCATCGCAACGACACTCTCTTTCAGCAGCTCCTCGTCCGGCAGCGCCAGGGCCCGGTCTGGCCCGGTCGGCGCCTCCCCACCCTCATGCTTGGCCACCGTCGCCTCTGCGACCTGCAGCGAACCCTCGGCTGCGAACCCGGTCGCAGTGAGCCCGACGTACCCCGCCGCCCGAGCAATCACTTCGTACTCGTCGTCGTGGAGCTTTAGCTGAATCCGGCGGTGTCTCCCTCGATAACGCCGGCGACGCCCTTCGCGGACCCAGGGTGCTCCGTCCGGGTGGCCGTCGTCTTCTTCGCTCGAAAGGATGCGTAGCATCAGCAGTACCGGCTTGCGAAGGCAGGTCCCCGCTGGGACCGCTTTGCCTTCGCCTCCAGATCCCTCCCTTCAGCCCAGTCCGTTTGCCGGCCGCCCGCAGGGCGGGTAGGCCCGTTCTCCCGGAATTGGGGAACCCAATTCCACTCCTTGCTCCTTTTCACACAAACGGCGCATTTGATTCTAGTCGACGCCAGTCGACACCGGGCACCCCTCTGCGAAGCAGTGGGGTAACCAAGTCAGCGACGGGGCCACAGCCCAAGGTCCTTGGCCGCTCCCGGAGGCGACTCACGCTCGTCCCCGGCCAGGCTTTGAAAAGGCTTAAAAGCCCTGTTGGATGTGGGTCTTCGTTGCCCGCCCCCCACTCGTGCTACGCCCGAGCGGGGCCCCTTCAGGCGGGCGCATCCGGCCGTTCACCCCTTGTGCCGCATGGCCAACCCGGGCCGTCAAGGGTGCTGCGGTGCAGTGGCTCCTCGCATCGCTTCGCGACGGCTGGCGCCGCCCTTGACTGCCCAAGGCCATGCGGATGCAGCCACTTGAGTCGGCTGTTCCAGCCTCCGGTAGCGACCGGGGGGTGATCGGCCGGATGAGAGGAAGGTGCCATGTCTGTAGCAACGATTCAGGTCCCCTGCGGGTGCGTCTTCGAAGCGGAAGGCGAGATGGCAATGCTGAAGTACTGCCCCGAGTGCGAGGCGGCTATGGCCGGCCACGCCGAGGTCCACAGTTGCCCGGACTGCGACTTCACCGCCGAGTGGCCGGAGGAGCTCGACGCCCACATCGTCGAGGTTCACCTGGGGATCGTCCTGGCGCCGCTGTGCTTCGTGATACCGCCGGTATCAAACGTTGCCTAGTTCTGAGGACGACAAGCTCTCCAGGGCCGAGTTGATGCAGCGGGCCCTGGAGAGCCAGCTGCGCTTCATCTTGGGCCGGCAGGCGGATGCGACCCGCCGGCGGCCGCCCCGGACCGGCCGGTAGGGGTCGTTAAGCGATTCGGCCGGGGTCTCAATTGGGGTTCTTTCTGGGCACCCACAATGCCGCACTGGCTGGGCCTGGTCGACGCGCCCTTGTTCGTTAGCCAGCGGCGGTTGTGCCTGGCGGACGAGCCTGCCCCGGGCCGCCCGGCCGGTGGGCGCTTGACTCGGGTTGTTTCGCCGAGCTGAACCTTCACGGAGGGTGGCAGTTCACCGAAGGGGAGTACGTCGCCCCGTATCGCTTCGGTCGCTTCCGGCCCTGCAGGCAGCGGAAGGACAAGTCGGAGTTTCGGCGCATGGCCGGGCCTAACATCATCCTCGCCGCCGAAGCGGAACCATAGTTCCCGGGGCATGGCCATCATTTCATCCATGCTCCAGACGACGACCGGATGCGGGCGGCGCAGCGGCAGTCTTTGTGGCGGAATCTGTTTCGACTTCGGGTCTTTGTTCTTCATCGAAGGCCTCCCAGAAGTTGGCCGGCGGCGCCGGCGGCGGGACACTCCCCCACTACGGCAAATGCGGTTTTAAAGGCAAAACCGAACCCCGGAGCTGAAGGCCTGCCCTGTCCGGCTGCCACCAGGCCCTCGGTAAGCCCTACGTTCTTCAAGGTGACTACGGCCGCTTGTCGTCGCGGGATCATGGTCTTGCTTCTCAGCATTTAGGCGCTCATCTTTTTGGTCAGCTGCTCCAGCATCGCAGCGATCCCTGCTTTGGCTTGTTCTGCAGCGAGGTTGCAGTCCGGACACTTCGACAGCCTCGAGTCATGCCGGCAGATCGGGTCTTCTTCGTCCTCGAGGGTCCGTCGCAGCCGGTCCTCTGCTTCTTGGGCTTGTATCCGTTCGGCGCGATGCGATTGGAGGGCCCGATCGGCGTAACCCTTCGGGTTTGCGATCTCTCCCGGGCGCTTTTTGTCTAGCTCACCGAGCACGAAGGTGATCTCCTCCGGAGTGGCATTTTTGAAGGTCTTGAGCCACCGACCAACATCGTTCTCGGAGCCTGGATCTTTCGCCTCGTCCTTCGCTGCGCCTTTGGGTTTTGAAGCTTCGAAGCTCCCCCGCTCTTTCGGTGTTTCGTCCGACCGCTCTCCCACCCCACCGAGCTGGAGCTGCTGGGCCTGGTCGGTGTCTTGTGGGGGGGAAGGGGGGGTTTTCTTACCTGGGTTTTTCTTTCTCTCTAGCTTTCTTAGTC
>JBQTHR010000070.1:0-14476 GCA_052389675.1 Actinomycetota bacterium | reverse complement strand
CCCACAACGGCCCCCGCCCCCACAACGGCCCCCGCCCCCACAACGGCCCCCGCCCCCACAACGGCCCCCGCCCCCACAACGGCCCCCGCCCCCACAACGGCCCCCGACCCCGACCAAACGCCTCCTGCCACCGAGCCGGAGCCCGTCGCGGCACCGGCGTCGCCGGTTGAGGGAAGGCCGCTTTCCCGTGCCGACGCGGTCCTGGCCTCTCGCATGCAACAGAGTCTGGAGGTGCCGACCGCCACGTCGGTTCGGGTGATCCCGGCCAAGTTGCTCGAGGTTAACCGGGGTATCCTCAACAGCCATCAGATGCGTTCGCTCAACAACAAGGTCAGCTTCACCCACTTTCTGAGCTTTGCGGTGGTCAAGGCGATGCAGAAGTTCCCGGGCATGAATACCTCGTTCGCCGGAACCATCAAGAAGCCGGCTGCGCTGGCTCACGAGCATGTGAACCTCGGTCTGGCAGTCGATTTCAAGCTGGCCGACGGCAGCCGGACGCTGCTTGTGCCCAGCATCAAATCGGCCGACGAGATGAGCTTCTCTCAGTTCTTCGTCGCCTACGAGGATTTGATCCGGCGGGTGCGTACTCGCAAACTCTCGGTTTTCGACCTGGAGGGCACTACCGCAACCATCACCAACCCGGGCATGCTCGGAACGGTCCAATCGATCCCCAGGCTCATGAAAGGACAGGCGGTGATCGTGGGAATAGGCTCAATCGATTTCCCCGCCGAGTACCAGGGATCCGACCCGGAACTGCTGGCCGACTTAGGTGTGGGCAAGGTGCTGACCCTGACCAGTACCTACGACCACCGGGTGATCCAGGGGGCACTGAGCGGCGAGTTCTTGGCCGAGATCCAGCGCCTGTTGCTCGGCGAAGACGAGTTCTACGACCGAATTTTCCTCAGCATGGGGGTGCCTTACGTTCCTGTGAAATGGCGGGTGGATACCAACCCCACTCGCGATGCCCAGGAAGCGGCAGCCAAGCAGGCGCGGGTGCTTCAGCTGATCAACATCTACCGGGTGCGTGGCCACTTGATTGCCGACCTGGATCCGCTCGACCAGAACCCTCCCCAGCTGCCCCCTGAGCTTGATCCGGCCAGCTACGGCTTTACTATCTGGGACTTGGACCGCAAGTTCGCCACAGGCACGCTTTCCAGTCCCGGCTACCTGAACCGGCGCTCCACCGACCGGGGACGCTTCGAGCGGCTGGGCGAGATCCTGCGCATCCTGCGTGACGCCTATTGCCGGTCGATTGGGATCGAGTACATGCACATCTCTGACCCTGAGCAAAAGCGGTGGATTCAAAACCGGGTGGAGGGTGTCCCGGTCGATCTTCCCCGTAAGGATCACGCTCGGATCATGCAAAAGCTGAACGAGGCGGAGTCGTTCGAGACCTTCCTGCACACCAAGTACATCGGCCACAAGCGGTTCAGCCTGGAGGGGGCGATCAGCCTCATCCCCATGGTCGACGCAGTCATGGACGCCGCGGCCACCTCGGGAATGGAGGAGGCGGTGATCGGCATGGCTCACCGGGGCCGGCTGAATGTGCTGGCCAACATCGTAGGCAAGAGTCACGGCCAGATCTTCAAGGAGTTCGAGGGGAGCATCGACCCGGAAACAGTTCACGGGTCGGGCGACGTTAAGTACCACATCGGTGCTCGTGGCCGGTATTTCAATGCCGAGGGGGTCACCTTGCCGGTGGAAGTGGTCTCCAACCCGAGTCATCTTGAGTCGGTAGATCCGGTGGTGGAGGGGGTGGTCCGGGCAAAGCAGGAGATGCTCAACCGCCCGATGGACTGGTCAGTTCTGCCGCTGCTTATCCACGGCGACGCGGCGTTTGCCGGGCAAGGGGTGGTGGCTGAAACCCTAAGCCTGTCGCAGCTGCGAGGCTACCGCACCGGGGGGACGGTTCATATCATCGTGAACAATCAGTTGGGGTTCACGGCGGCTGCCGGTCAGACCCGTTCCAGCAAGTACGCCAGCGACGTGGCGAAAATGATCCAGGCGCCCATTTTTCACGTCAACGGAGACGACCCCGAGGCGTGTGTGCGAGTTGCCCGCATGGCATTCGAGTTTCGCCAGGCGTTCAAGAAGGACGCGGTGATAGACATGTGGTGCTATCGCAAGTGGGGCCACAACGAGGCCGACGAGCCCTCCTATACCCAGCCGATCATGTACCAACGCATCGCCGGCCGGCGCACGGTGCGCAAGCTCTACACCGAGTCGCTGTTGCATCGAGGCCATCTGAGCATCAAGGAGGCAGAGGGGGCGCTGGAAGATTTCCGGGCCCGGCTCCAGACTGCGCTGGACCAGTCCCGGACGGACCGGTCCGAGCCGCCCCGGGAGCCGGAGCCGGCACCTCTGGTACCTGCGCTCCCACGGCAAAGCGCGGTGGGCCTGGCCACGCTCAGCCGGGTCCTGGAATCGATCAGCTACGTGCCGGAGGACTTCAATCTGCATCCCAAGCTGGTGCCCTGGATCCAAACCCGCTCGCGGGCGATAAGCGAGGATCGGATCGACTGGTCGCTGGCCGAGGCGCTGGCGTTGGGATCGCTTCTGGTTGAGGGGATTTCGGTGCGCCTGGCGGGTCAGGACTCCCGACGGGGCACCTTCAGCCAGCGTCACGCCGCTTTGGTCGACCAGCGGACGGGCGCGGAGTATGTCCCGCTTGCCCGGCTGGCGGGGGGGAATGTCCGCTATAACGCCTATGACAGTTTGCTTTCGGAGTTCGCCGCGCTCGGCTTCGAGTACGGCTACTCCACTGCCGCCACGGACTCGCTCACCATATGGGAAGCCCAATTCGGTGACTTCGCCAACGGAGCGCAGGTGGTTGTCGACCAATTCATCGCCGCCGGCGAGGACAAGTGGGAGCAGACCAGCAACCTGGTTTGCCTTCTGCCCCATGGCTACGAGGGACAGGGTCCGGAGCACTCGAGCGCCCGGCTGGAGCGATTCTTGGCGCTGGGGGCGCAAGACAACATGCGGGTATGCGTGCCCTCGACCGCTGCGAGCTACTTCCATCTGCTGCGCCAGCAAGGCAAGATGGCGGTGCCTAAGCCGTTGATCGCCCTCACGCCCAAGTCGCTGCTACGCAACCCGGCTACCGCTGGCGGCGTGATCGAGCTAATCAGTGGCCGCTTCCAGCCGGTCTTGCCCGACCGGATCCGGCCGCCTACCGAACCGGTTCGCCGGGTGCTGCTGTGCAGCGGCAAGGTCTACTACGACCTTCAGTCAGCACGGCAGCGGCTGGGGGCCCAGGGCGCGGCGATCCTGCGGTTGGAGCAGCTTTACCCCTTCCCGGCGGACGAGTTAGAAGATGAGTTGGCCGGTTTCGAGAAGGCAGAGATCATGTGGGTTCAAGAGGAGCCGGAGAACATGGGTGCGTGGCGCTACATCCATCAAAAGTTTGCCGACGAGCTCAAAGTTTCCGTCCTGCGCTGTGCCCGGCCAGAGAGCGCCAGCCCAGCAACCGGAAGTGCCAAGCTGCACGAGCGGGAACAGCTACGGCTCATCAGCCGGGCGTTTGCCGGGCTGACCGAGTAGCTGCAGTGGAGCTCAACCGATACAGGTTCAAATCGATTTGGTCGGTGAATGCCGATGCTGACAAGACCTTCTCCGTTGTGGCGGACCTGGCGACCTACCAGCGCTGGTGGCCGGAGGTCAAGCGCGTCGAGCAGATTGACGAGGACCGGGCGGACGTGACCATCACCGCTCTTCTCCCCTACTCGCTGCACTTGCGGATGGAGCGCGAAGTGCAAGACCGCTCCGCCGGCTATCTGCGAGCCCGGTTGACCGGGGACCTAACCGGATTCTCCTCATGGAAGGTCGCTCCCGAAGGGAAGGGCTGTTCGCTGGTTTTCGAGGAGCAGGTGGAGGCCAACAAGCGCCTGTTACGAGTGCTGGCGCCTGTCGCCCGCCCGGCGTTCAAACTGAACCATTCGATCATGATGCACCGGGGACAGGCCGGCTTGCGTCGCTATCTAGCAGGTCCCCTGTGACGACGGCGCGCCGGCTGTCGCTTGTCGGCCTGGTAGCACTGATGGCCGGGGCGGCGATGATCCACTTTCTAAAGCCAGAGGTCTATTTCAAGGCGGTGCCCCGCTTCTTGGGCCCACCCGAGCCTTACGTGCTCGTGAGCGGCCTTGCCGAACTTGGCTGCGCCGCGCTCCTGGCGGCGCCGAGGACCAGGCGCCTGGGCGGCTACCTGACCGCCGGTCTGCTGCTGGCAGTATTTCCTGCAAATATCCAGATGGCCTTGGATGGCCCGGTTCCGGACGGCAACTGGTTCACCGGCTCGCAAACCGCCCTCTGGCTGCGCCTGCCGCTTCAGCCCGTGCTCATCTGGTGGGCGTTTTCTTTCGCCCGGCGGGAACTGCGGGAGGAGCCGACTGAGTTGGATCTTAATGCTGACCGTTACGAAGTCTGAGGTGTTCGGCACGCCAGTCCCAACCATGCACTTGCTGGACCTCACAGAATTCTCTTACAGCCCAAGCCCCGGAGACCAGCGCAGCACCTATGGAAATGGGCGCTGAGATTTGACCAGTTTCCAGGCTGTCAAAGCACGCTAAGACTTCTGTTCGGGCTCTGGGAAACCCGGAGTGTCTACGAACTGGGTCTTGCGGGCGCTTGCCTCTTCCTCCTCCAGGGGCTTCACGCCGTCCATGTAGGTCTTGGCGCGGCTCCAAAAGCCGGTAGAGCGGTTTTGGCCGGCGGAGCGGCACTCGGGGCAGGGGGTGGGGTGGCCCTCATCGTCGAAGGCCCGCTGGTTGTGCCGGCACAGCTCAGTCTTGAGCTTGTCGTTGATTTCACTTCGGGCTCGCTCGATGGCTGCCAGAAATTCTGGGTCCTGGAGCATCCTGAAATCCTTTCGCAACTGTTAATCGAATCCCTCAAGTTTAGGAGTCGGGGTGATCTACCATCGATCAAGGACTAGTTTAGGTCGTTAGGAGGCACCTTTTGGCCCACACAGTTGTCAAGAGCGAACAGCAGTGGCGGCGGGACCTCACTGCGGAGCAGTACAAGATTCTTCGCGAGAAGGGGACCGAGCGCCCGTTCACTGGTGCCCTGCTGGATAACAAGAAATCCGGGATGTACACCTGTGGCGGGTGTGGCGCCGAACTGTTTCCCTCGGATGCCAAGTTCGACTCGGGCACCGGTTGGCCGAGTTTCACCCAGCCAGTTGCCGATGGCCGGGTTGAGCTCAAGCCTGACAACAGCTATTTCATGCGTCGCACGGAAGTCCTATGCGGAGCATGCGGGGGCCACCTGGGACACGTGTTCAACGACGGCCCCTCGCCTACCGGCCAGCGCTACTGCATCAACTCCTGCTCTTTGCGATTCGAGGAAGCGCCGGCCTCGTAGTCAGCCGGGCAGGCCGAATACCCGCACAGCGTTGGCGGTAGTTACCGTGGCCAAGGTCTCGACCGAGCAGCCCACGGCCGCTGCCAGCAAGTGGCCGGTGTATGCGACATAGGCCGGTTCGTTTTTCTTGCCCCGCATTGGGACAGGGGCCAGGTACGGTGAGTCAGTTTCGACCAATAGCCGGTCGAGCGGGACGCGGAGGGCAGCTTCGCGAAGCGGTGCGGCGCTTTTGTAGGTGAGGTTGCCGGCAAAGGAGATGAAGCCGCCGAGCGTCACCGCCCGTTCCGCCTCCTCGGCGGTGCCGGAGAAGCAGTGAAAAACCAGCCCGGAGGGCGGGCCGACCTCGGCGAGCAGCGTCAGAACCTGCTCCATCGCCTCCCGGATGTGCAGCACCACCGGCTTGTCCAAGCGCTTGGCGATGTCGATCTGTGTCCGCAAGGCAAGGTCTTGCTCCTGCGGGGTAGAGCGGTCCCAGTAGTAGTCCAGGCCCACTTCGCCGATAGCCACCACCCGGCTGTGCCTCCCTAGCTCTTCGATTGCCGCCGCCGCCTCGCCGGTGAAGCCGGTTGCCTCGGTCGGATGAATGCCCACCACGGCCCAAACGCCCAGGTGCTCGCAAGCAAGTTCCACCGCCCGCCGGCTGCTGGCCAGATCGGTGCCGATGGTCACCAGCCGGTCTACCCCTGCTTGGTGGGCCCGGGCCAAAAAAGGCCCCGGTTCTCCTTCCAGCAAGTCGAGATGGCAGTGCGTGTCTACCCACATCAGCCGGTCCTACCGGGCTGGAGGCACCTCGGGTCGGCGCTTGACTGCTCTGAAAACGTGTCCACCCAGATCAACCGGCTTTCTCGACCTCCACCCGCGGGAAGATGCTCGGCCCCCGGTTCACCTTTGTCCCGGCGAGCGACCCGCCATCTGAAAGCGCTTCGCTAAGCGGCCGGCCGTCTTGTGGTGCAATCCCTAGCTGTTCCCGGATCCGCCCGGCGGCGCCGGGCATCGCCGGTGAGACCAGTAGAGAGATCTTGCGGATCGACTCGCAGATCGTGGCAATCACCGTAGCCAGACGATCCCTGCGTTCCGGGTCCCTGGCGAGCTTCCAGGGTGCGGTGTCGTCGATGTAGTGATTGGTCGCCTTCACCAACTCCATCACTCCGGCAAGCGCGCCTGCGGGGTCGAGTGCCCGGGTGCGCTCGTCCAGAACCGCTGCGGCGGTTGTGGCGACGGCGTCCAAGGAGTGTTCCAACTCCGTCGGCAGGCCTGCCTGCGGCACGAGGGAGTCGAAGTAGTTCGTGGTCATCGCCAGGGACCGGCTGACCAGGTTGCCCAAGTCGTTGGCCAGGTCGGCGTTGTAGCGGGCGGTCATCGCCTCCCAGGAGAACGGACCGTCCTGCCCGAAGGTGCCCTCCCTAAGGAAATGGTAGCGGTAGCCGTCGGCCCCGAAGGTGTCGATCAGAAGATCGGGCGGTATGCCTGTGAGGTTAGTCTTGGACATTTTCTTCCCGCCCACGGTCAAGAATCCGTGGGCGAAGACGGTCCGGGGCAGCTCCAGGCCGGCGGCCATCAGCAGGGCCGGCCAGATGATCGCATGCTGGCGCAGAATGTCCTTGCCGATCAGGTGCAAGTCGGCCGGCCAGGTGCGGGCGAAGCGCTCAGGGTCGCTTCCCTGACCCACTGCGGTGATGTAGTTCTGGAGCGCGTCGATCCAGACGTACATGACATGCTTGGGATCCCAAGGGATCGGCACTCCC
Source organism: Actinomycetota bacterium (assembly GCA_052389675.1). GTDB lineage: Bacteria > Actinomycetota > CADDZG01 > JAHWKV01 > JAHWKV01 > JBBDRH01. The sequence continues at coordinate 7,370 of JBQTHR010000070.1, read as the reverse complement.
CAGGAGAATGACGCTCGGGAGATGGACAGGTCCTGAAGACCGCCCTTGACGAAGCTCATCACCTCGTTGCGCCGGATGTCCGGTTGGACGAACTCAGGCCGGGTCTCGTAGAGCTCGATCAGCCGGTCCGCGTAAGAGGAAAGTCGGAAGAAGTAGTTCTGCTCCTCCAGCCACTCGACGGGGCGTTCGTGGATCGGGCACAGGTCATTAACGACCTCGCCGGGCTGGTAGAAGGCTTCGCATGCCACGCAATACGGCCCGCGGTAGGTATCCAGGTAAATATCACCCTGTTGATGGAGCTTTTTCACCAATTCTTGTACGGGAATGGCGTGTCTCGGCTCGGTTGTTCGAATAAAATCGTCGTAGGAGATATCAAGCTTTTTCCAGACCTCCAACCAGCGGGGGATCATTTGATTGCACCAGTCCAGGGGAGAGAGGTTCTTGGACTCCGCGGCACGGGCAACTTTTTGTCCGTGTTCGTCGGTACCGGTGAGCAGGAAGACCTCCTCACCGGCCAGGCGGTGATATCTGGCAAAGAAGTCGGCGGCTACAGTTGTGTAGGCGTGGCCGATATGGGGCACGTCGTTGACGTAGTAGATGGGGGTGGTTATATAGAAGAGGTTTTTTGTCATAATTCAGGAACTTTCCGGCAGCATTGAGAAGGAAGAAGGAGGAAACACTTGAGCCTCAAGTATTACCGGACGATATGAAAAACACAGGTATGAGCCGGAAGCTTGACGTCCTTGGACGCATTGTCATCCCGGCAGAGATCCGTAAATCGTTGGACCTCAGGGAAGGTGGGGTGCTGGACATCTCACTGGAAGAGGAAAAGATCATTCTTAACCCACGCAGGGATTCCTGTGTGTTCACTGGCGCCGAGACAGACTTGATCAGTTTCGAAGGGCGAAAGGTCAGCCGTTCGGTATTGCCCGGTCTAATCAAGGCCCTGGGAGGTTAGTTCTCGCCAAGCTCTCGTCAGCTGGACTCGGTCCCCTCAACCAGTCCCTCGTAGACGGATCTTCGAGGCACAGAGTAGGCGGCGGACGCACCCGCTGCAGCTTTGGATTTCGTGTGACCTTTTTCGACCAAGAGCCTGGCGAACTCCCGGGCTTTGAGCAGGTTGTCGGGCTCTTTGGTCTGGCCCTGAACAACCAGCACGATCTCACCGATCGGGTCTTGTTCAAGGCTGTCCAGCAATTGCTGGAGTGACCCTCTAAACACCTGCTCATGAACCTTGGTCATCTCGCGCACCAGTGCCACCTGGCGGTTGCCCAGGCTCTCAAGCATTGCCTGCAGCGTCGCCCGCACCCGGCTGGGCGCTTCGAAGAACACCAGTGTCCGGTCATCCTCGGCCACCCGGCGGAGCCGGGTGGCCTTCTGGCCGGCGGGCTTGGGTAGGAATCCTTCAAAGCCGAAGCGGGCGGTAGGCAATCCGGAGAGCACCAGCGCCGAGGGTATGGCTGAGGGGCCGGGCACCACCTCCACCCCCAGCCCTTGTTCGATGCACGCCCTGACCAGCAGGTAGCCGGGGTCGGAGATACCGGGCATCCCCCCGTCGCTCACCAAGGCGATGCGTGCGCCGGCGGAAATCCGGCCGGCCAGATAGGGGGTCTGCTTGGTTTCGTTGGCCTGGTGATAGGGGACCAGTTTCGCCCGGATACCGTGGTTGGTTAGAAGCTTCCGGGTGCGGCGGGTGTCCTCCGCGGCCACCAGATCCGCCTCGGCGAGTACCCGGAGCAACCGGAGAGTGACGTCTTCAAGATTGCCTATCGGGGTGGCGCAGACGAACAAGCGCCCGGTCACCGGCCGTCCCGTACCAGCTTGCCCCCCACACGTATGCCCAGGGCGGCGGCGCTTCCGCCGTCCAGCTCCAGGATCCAGCGAGCGCTGAGCAGGACCGGGCTGAAGCGCCACGGTTTGAGCGTCTTGATCTTAAGGACCGTGCCGTCCCGCCGAAGGTACACCGCGTCGATGGTGAATTGCATGCCGATGGTGTGGACCTGTTTACCCCTCAGCAAAAGACCGCGCCCAAAACCGACTTCGGTAGCGTCGAGCAGGCCCCGGGCGCGCTCGAACGGCCCGTCGGCCTCGTACACCTCGACGACCACCCGTGGGTTGGCCGGATCCGACATCAGCAGTTCCAGCCTCCGGCGCTGTCTAAGAATCCTGAACTTCACAGTTAACCTTGGTCCGACGAAACTTTACTTGAACGAACTCCATGGAGGCGATCGTCATCAGCTCAACGCCTGTGACGGCAGACACCCCGACCGGCCGGCCCGCCGGCAATCCGGGCGTCAAACGCTCCACCGGCCAAGGCGGGCTCAAGCTGCCGGCCGGATGGGTGTTTGTGCTCATCGTGCTGCTGGCGGCCGGGTTGCGCTTCGTTCGTTTGGGCCAGCCTGAAGACATAGTCTTTGACGAGGTCTACTACGCCCGGGACGCCTGTATCTACCTGGGGGCAGGCCAGGAGGCTTGCCAGGCGCCCCAGGCCACCGAGCAGTCCTTCGTCCACCCGCCGACCGGCAAGTGGCTGATTGCTCTGGGGATCAAGCTGTTCGGCTACAACTTCTTTGGACAGCGCTTCATGGCGGCGCTGTTCGGTGTGGCGCTGGTGATCGCCAGCTACCACCTGGCCCATCGGCTGTTTCGGAAGCCGTGGATATCAGCGGTTTCGGCAACGCTCGTTGCGGTCGACTTCCTTTTGCTGGTGCAGAGCCGGATTGCCATGCTCGACGTCTTTTTGGCGTTTTTCGTCGTCCTGGCATTGCTGTTTGTGGCGATCGATCGGGAGCGCGTCCTGCTGATCAAGCAGCAACTGAGCGACGGGCGCAAGCCGTCGTCCCGTGGCCTCAGGTGGCGGCTGGCTGCCGGGGGGGCGCTGGGTCTTGCGATGTCGGTCAAGTGGTCGGCCATCTACGCTTTGGCGACGGCCGCGCTGCTCAGCCTGTCCTGGTCCTTCGGACTGTGGAAGCTGCAAGGTCGGCCCCGTTCCCGGCTTGGGCGAACATTAGGTTCGATCGCTGTGCTCGGCTTGGTCTTCGGTCTGTTGCCGTTAACCCTCTACCTGGCCTCTTACTTCGACTATTACCGCCAGCGGGCCGCCGCGGACTGTGCCTACCTGGTACCAGCGGCGTCCGCCGACCGTACTTACAGCGCCGGACGCAGCGGTCTGGTTGAAGGCGAGTGCTTGAACGGGGTGAGGGGTGTGCAACTCAGCCTGGCCGACCTCCACCAGCGCATGGCCAGTTATCACCTTGGTCTCGAAGTCAGCCATCCCTACCAGTCGAAGGCGTGGAGCTGGCCGCTGGTGCTCCGGCCGGTTGCCTACCACTGGAGCTGGCTGGACGCTGAAGGCACCAACCGAAACGCCGAGCACATCGTGGCAATGGGCAACGTTGTCACCTGGTACGGGGCGCTGGCCGCTGCCGGGTGGCTCATAGTCCGATCGATCAAGAAGTGGCGCCCGGAGACGGTGGTGCTGGCCGCCTGGGCGGCACAGTACGTCCCGTGGCTGCTGGTTCAGCGTCCCCTCTTCTTTTTCTACATGACCCCGGCGGTGCCGTTCATGATGATCGGCCTGGCAGCAGCTTTGCATACCTTGTGGCTGAAGGGAGGCTGGGCGCGGCGCGCGGTGTGGACATTCTTCTTACTCATCTCACTGACCACTGTGTTGTTCTACCCGGTCCTTACTGCCCTGAGCATCCCCTACGACGCTTGGCGGATGTTGATGTGGATGGACTCGTTCGATTGCGGGGGCCTCAAGTGTGGCTGGATATAGCCGATTTTCGGAGTCCCGAGAACGGCCTGACGCTCAGCCGGTTTTCTCCACCAGGGCAAGGACTGCGCCGGCCGGGTCCTTCACAACGCACCAGCGTTTGCCCGGTTCGACCATGTCCTTGGGCCAGCTGACCATGCTCCCGCCCAGCTCCAGGCAGCTTCGAATGCTTGCCTCCAGATTCTGCACCTCCACATAGACCAGCCACTGCGGCGGCATGGAGATGCTTGTTGCCCGAGGGTGGCTGATGCTTGCCACCGGGGTGCCGTCGGCAGGAGAGATCATGTTGTAGTCGGCGTAGCCGCCCATGTTGATTGGGTCGGGAGCCCAGCCGACCACCTCCATGTAGAACTCCTTAACTCGGGCGGCGTCGTCGACGGTAAGGTCGATCCAGGAAACTTTCCACTTGCCGTCCTGCTTTTTTGCCACTTCAGCTCCTCTCTGCACTGCTCAGCCGGTTTGCCCGGAGTTGGGCCCGGTACGGCCCCCGCCCGGTTGCGACGGCAGCCCCGCACCAGGCCGCCAGGTCCAGCGCCTCGTCCACCGGAAGTCCGGTCCCCAGGCCGAAGGTGAGCCCGGCGGCGAAGCTGTCGCCGCAACCGTAAAAGTCTTGAACCGGCCCCGGCAGCGGGGCGGCATGGTAGCGCACCACAGGTCCCCCCGCAAGCTGGTAGGTGCCGCCGGCCGCACCGTCGGTCTTGACAACCAGTCCCGGTCTGATGGGCAGGTCGCCGTCCTGATAGCGCTCTGCCCGGTCGGCCGAGCTTCCCACCAAGGCGTCGAGCTTCACGCCCGCCTCCCGCAGCAGCGGCAGCACTCGAGAGGTCGCCACCAGAACTGTTGCTCTGCGGGCCAAGCGCACTGCTTCGGCGTCGCCAGCAGTCAAATAGAGGGCGTCGACGTGTTCCAGTGCGGCCCAGGGAAGCGGGTCCGAGGCATGGGGCGAGAATCTGCTCCCCACCACCGTGATGGTTCGTTCGCCCTGATCGTCGATGTGAGTAAGCGCCCGGCGAGAGCGCTCAGGTCTGGTCACCGAGGCTACGGCAGGGCCCAGCAGCCCCAGTTCCCGCACGGTGGCTCGGCCGATCTCGTCGTCGCCGACGGCGGTCAGAAAGGTTGCGTCGCCGCAGAGCTTAGCCAGCTGTACCGCCGCAACCGCGCCGCCCCCTCCCGGCTCGGCCCAATGGTCGGTGGTGTGGACGATGTCGCCTGCTTGAGGAAGTTGGGGCACGCGCAAGAATTCTATCCACTCGGTGTGGCCGACCACGGCGGCCTTGATCGATCTGTTCACATCCTGAGGCTAAGCGAGCGACGCTCGGTATGCACGCAAGGAGCGCTGTGCGGTTGAAGGAACATCGGCCCGCAGGTGTAAGACTTGTCCGATGATTGAGATTGCCGAAGGCGTTCTGCTTGTGCCGGGGAAGCCTCGTTTCGGGATAAACGTCTATCTGATCGATGATGTGCTTATAGACTCCGGCACCCCGAGCGCCTACAAGCGCATCTTCTTGGGGCTGGGCGAGCGCACCCCCACCAGCCATGTGGTCACCCACGCCCACTCCGATCACTTCGGGTCAAGCGCTAGGGTCTGCCAAAGGTATGACATTCCGTTGGCTTGCGGGGCAGCCGACGCGGAAGCGATCGAGACCGGACGAACTGAAACGTCGGACAGCTTGGTCAGCCGGCGGGTTCTCTCCCGGATGCCCCCGCCGTCCGGTGTTCCGGTGGCGCGCCGGCTGAGCGAGGGCGATCGGATTGGACGTTTAGAGGTCGTCGATGTGCCCGGCCATTCTCGGGGCCACATCGCGTTGTGGGATGAAGGCTCCAAAATGCTGGTGCTCGGCGACGTGTTATTCAATCTGAAGCTGCCCACCCTTCGTCCAGGATTGTGCCAGCCGCCTACAATCTTGACGCTCGACCCTGCGCTAAATCGCAAGTCGGCGCGCAAACTCGGCTTGCTGAAGCCGGAACTGGTCCTGTTCGGCCTCGGCCCGCCGCTGCGAGATCCGGATGCCTTCGGCTCGTTCGTCGAAAGCTTGCCAGATTAGCGGTGAATCCCCGCGGTAAGGGGGCGTACCATGGATCAGAGGCCTTAAGTAGGCCCGTCCGGGTACACAAAAGTGAGGCCTCGAAGGAGTGGCTATGTCTTCGATCGTGCTCACCACCCGGGTCCCCGGCCCGGTTTCCCAGCAGCTTGCACGCCAAGCCGCCCATTCGGTAGCTCGCCCGGTTTTTCCGGCATCGGAGGTCTTCATACGCTCCGGCCGGGGCGCTGTTGTGGAGGACGTCGACGGTAACCACCTGCTGGATTTCACCGGTGGACTGGGTTGCCTGGTGGTCGGCCACTCCCATCCGTCGGTGGTGGCCGCAGTCAAGGAGCAGGCGGAGCTGTTCTTGCACACCGATTACAACGTCGTCGCCTATGAGTTGTACCAGCTCTTGGCGGAGCGGATTGCCCGGGCCTGCGGCGGCGAGCGCAAGGTTGCCTTGTTCAACTCGGGGGCCGAGGCGGTAGAAAACGCCGTAAAGGTGGCCCGCTCGGTTACCGGCCGGCCGGGCATCTTGTGTTTTGAGGGAGCATTTCACGGGCGCACTCACTTCGCCTTGAGCCTGACTTACCGGCAACAGCCGTTCAAGGAAGGCTTCGGCCCGTTCTCCGAGCATGCCCACAGGGTTCCCTACCCGGGATTGGACGGCGCCACCCTGCAAGATTTCGAGCAGGCTACCGACGAGGCATTCCGGGTGCACTCGATCGGAGCTGCGCTGGTCGAGCCGATTCTGGGGGAGGGGGGCGTCGTGGTTCCTCCGCCTGATTTCCTGCCCCGCCTTCAACGTATGTGCCACCGGCACGGGGCGCTGCTCATCGCCGACGAGATCCAGACCGGCTACGGCCGTTCCGGGCGCTTTCTGGTCTCGGAGCACTGGGAGGTGCGGCCGGAGGTGGTGCTGTTGGGCAAGTCGATAGCTGCCGGGCTGCCGCTGTCGGCGGTGGTGGGAGAATCGTGGATCATGGATCAGCCTGCCTCTCACGCTTTGGGCGGCACCTATGTCGGTAACCCGTTGGCCTGCGCAGCCGGCCTGGCTGTGCTGGACGTGATCGAACAAGAGCAGCTCATGCCCAAGGCGGCCGGTATCGGTGAGGCATTGATGCAGGCCTGGACCACGCTGGCGGGGCAGGGAGGGATCACCGAGGTCCGAGGGATAGGGGCGATGGTGGGCGTGCAGTTCGAAGATCCGGCGCGGCTGCAGCGGCTCATCGAAGCAGCTGCCGATCGGGGAGTGATTCTTACCTCAACCGGCGTTCGCTCGGACGTGCTGCGCCACCTGCCGCCGCTTGTGACAACTAGCGATCAGGTTGCCGAGGCTGTGGCGGTGATGCAATCCGCCTTCGACCCTGCTCCGGCGCGCATGCCTTCGGCCGCTCCAGCGGAGCGTGGCTAAGGGGTTGAAACCCGGACCCTTTGTGGAGCCGAGGGTGTGTGATTTCACCACATAGTGGACAGATGTCGCGAGACATAGTGGACACCTACCTCGGAGGTGTCCATGGATCTGGCCCGCTATGTAGTGGAAGCTGTTGTTTTGGAAGGGCGCAGCTGTC
>JBQTHR010000069.1:0-22226 GCA_052389675.1 Actinomycetota bacterium | reverse complement strand
TTTTGACGCCCCGCTTAGCCGTTGAGTTCTCACTCAAAGACCGGGGCCTGCTACCGGGCGCTTCAGCACCTGCCCGGACGGGACTTGCACCCGCTGGCTCGATCGAACTTTCAGAACGCAACATGAGATTGTTGTAGACGGCAAGGGCCAGAGCAACCAGAATTATCGTCATCCGTGCCCATCCTGGTATGGGGCAGCAGTACGATGGGAGCGCCGTGATGCCGGAAACAGAGCCGTCAGCCTCTGCTGGCTTGCCGCGAGAGCCAGCGCAGACACCCCCGCCCGAGGCAACCGCCGATCCCCTGGCTCCCGTCCGCGTCCGGGACCGCTATATCGATCTGCTTCGGGCACTCAGCCTCTTCGTAGTGGTCATGTGGCACTGGGTGTTCTCGGTAATCGTTTGGCGGCCGGACGGACCTCACGCCTCCAACCCGATCGCCACCACTCACGGCGTATGGGCGCTCACCTGGATCCTGCAAGTGATGCCCGTGTTCTTCTGGGTCGGCGGCTACCTTCACCGTACAACCTGGGAGTCCATCGAACGCAGTGGGGGCGGGTATCGGGACTTCCTGCGCCGCCGGCTGGGAAGGCTGCTCGGGCCGACGCTTGTATGCCTGACGGTAGTGGGCGTGCTGCGGGTAGCGTTGGGATTCATGGTGCCCGATATCGAGTGGATCGGCCGGGGTTTGATCCTGATGGTCAGCCCGCTGTGGTTCCTGGGCGTCTACGTGATCCTGATAGTGCTGGCCCCTTTGACCATCAAACTGCATCGGGCCGGTGGCGAGGTGGTGGTGGTCGTCCTGGCTGGATTAGCTATGCTGGTGGACCTTTTGCGCTTCCGCTACGACATCGGGGCAATCGCTCTGCTCAATCTGGTGGTCGTCTGGGGCCTTGCTCACCAACTGGGATACTTCTACGATCGCCTGGTGGCTGCCCCCCGGCGCTTCGCCGGGTGTCTGACGCTGGGCGGGCTGTTCGCGATGCTTGGGTTGACCAACATGGGGTTGTACCCGCGTTCGATGGTCGGAGTCCCCGGAGAGCAAATCTCCAACATGGCACCGCCGACACTGTGCATAGTTGCGCTGACCTTGCTGCAGATCGGCGTGGCGCTGTTGATCCGTCCGGCCGCCCTGAACTGGATCCAGGACCTGCGCCGGCAAAAGTGGGTGGACTGGGCAGGCGCCAACGCCATGACCGTCTTTTTATGGCACTTGACGGGCTACGCCATCGCCTACGGCCTGTTGGGTCTGGTGGGCCTCCACAACCCTCAGACCACCAGCGCCGCTTGGTGGATCCAGCGCCCGATCTGGCTGGTCGCCCCGGCGCTGGCCACGCTGCCGCTGGTCGCCCTGTTCCGGCGCTTCGAAACCGGCCGGCGCCGGACGGCCGGTTAGAACTGCAACTCGTTTCAGGTTGGCCCGGCCGGCGGTTAGAACTTCATCAACTCGGCGTGCGTCTTCGCTACCTGCCTTCGCTCACGAAAGCGGGGTCCACAGTGCCGTTCCCGGGTTGAACTGGCTCCAGGCGAACCAGAAGCTTTCGTGTGCAGGGATCGAGGCACCTCCGGTCTTTTGCGCCTCGAGGCCTCCGCCCTTCATTGACAGCGAGACTCCTCTCAGTTCCACTCGCTTGCCGGCGCCAAGTGCGGCCCGTGCCTGCTCACTCGGAAAGGCGACCGGGCTCCCGTCGGGGGCGGTGACTCCTACGACCTTGGCCTGGACGGGGAGGCGGGGGTCAGGTTGGCCGATCGGGAAGATCGGACCGTTGTCGTCTCTACCCCTCAGCGGGTCTTTGGGATACCGTGCTCCTATCCCGCCGTCCTCGGCGACGATCCGAGTTTGAGGATGGGTGGCTTTCCACTCGCCCCAGGTGCTGGCGAAAATGGTTGTCTGCTCAAGCTGGACCGCTTGATCGTGCAGTGGTCCGGATATCGCCTTGCCGGTGAAGGTATTGAAGACGGACTTGCTTTCAAGCTCGTACATCACCTTGTTCGAGCGGCTCAGCAGGCCGGAGGTTCTCATTACCAATGGAGTCGATTGTGAGTCGGTGAAAAACGCTTGTGCCGACCCGCACAGAGTGCAGTAGGGAATTGCCAATCTCCGTCCGGCCAGGGTGAGGTTCACCATTTCGTGGACCTCCATTATGTTCTTGGGCAGGGCTACCACCTGGTCGCCCACAATCAAGCCGAAGACCACAGCATCGTCGTCATACCAGTTGCCCTGCGCCGCCTCGGTCAGTTCCGGGTTGTCAAGGGCTGGGATGCAACCTCGGGCGCACGGATTGGGGTCCCCGAACTGCCTGTCGTCGATGAAGACGCCGCCCCAGCTCAGCAGCCGCCAATCTATCTGCGAGGTCTCGTCGCTAAAAAACGGTTCCCACCTTGGTTCCACCGCCAGGAATAACGGTGCCTTGGTTTGCCGGTACTGATCCGGTGCCGGCAGGTCCCAGGCGATCAGGTGGTTGGTAATGGATTGCCAGGTGCTGCCGGCAAAGGTGGGATCGGATTTGGGATCGACGCCGGTCAGTTCAACGAAGCCGTTCAGCAGTGCTGCTTCGTCACGGCGGTCTCCGGTGAAGCGCAGAAGATCGGATAAGAACCAGGCGTTTCGCGGATCTCCGGAAGCCCCTATCGCCTTTATCGCTGCCTCATCAAGTTCGCCAACTATCGCCGTTCTAGAAGCCCTTTGCAGCGCATCTACCACATCGGCGGCCGGGGTGAGCTGCGTGACCGGGGGTGCGGGTGGGTACTGGTAGCCCGAAACCACAGAGTTGCCTTCAGGGGGGCCGCACGCGGCAAGCAAGATCGCGACGGCCACGAGCCCAACCGCCAATCTGGGAGCAGCGCTCCGCTCGCTCATGGGACTTGCAGCCTGGGAGGTTGCCTGGAGGAAGTCTGAGCTTGAAGTTGTCATCGGTTTTGCTATCACGGACGCAAGTGAGCGTAGTTTGATTGCATACTTGCGGGGAGCTAAATCTTCAGCCGGACCGCGTGCGGCACAACCTCGAAGATCGCCGGGGTATGGCCGAGCATTCGGCCGTCGACATCCACCGGCAATGGGATATCGGCTTGGATTTCCACCCGGGCCGACAGATACTCTTTGATCGACCCGGACGGTAGATGCTCGCCTTTGAGCGATCTGGTCATCGTGTCGATAAAGTCGCGTTTTGTGCCCTTCTGGATTAAAACGTCGAGCTTGCCGTCGCCCGGGTGGGCTTTGGCCGCCATCCGCACTCCGTCCCGGTGGAACTGGCCGTTTGCCACCACCAAATTGACGATCGGTCCGCCATAGGACCGCTTGTCCACCCTCACCGCTCCCTTGGGCACCTTGAAACGCCCGAGCGCCAGCCAGAACGCCAGCAGGTCCCCCACCCGGCCGAGTGATTTGGGGAGCGAGCGCCGGCGCCGCGCCATCTCCCCGGCCATGCCCGCTTGGGCCATGTTCACGAAGTAGACGTGGTCAGGCTGAGTGGGCGGTGCCCAGGTGATCCTGACCACGTCTATGGCGAACCAAGGCTCGGTGGCCAGCCGGTGGATCGAGTCCTCCGGGCCTTCCGCCAAGCCCATCGTACGCAGGAAATCGCTGCCGTCCGAGACCGGCAGCACCGACAACACCAGGTCGGGGTTTATCGGACCGGTTTCCCCCATCACACCGTTGATCACCTCATGCATGCTCCAGTCGTCCCCAACGCACACGATGAATCCGCTCCCCTGCTCCACCGCCCGGCGGGCCAGCTCACTTGCTTCGCCCGCCCGCTCGGCAGCCTGCAAACTGAACTCAATGCCGGCTTGCTCCAGCAGTTGCCGGGCGCGTTGTTCGGGCATGGCGAGCTTGCCGGTGATATCGAAGCCGATGATCGCAGTGGCCTCCCCGTAGGGAGAGCTCACCAGGAGACGCCGCTGTAGGCGACAACGCCCCGGTTCATCCCGTCCACCGCATCCTCGAGCCGCTCAACCAGCGACGGGTCCGCGGCCGCCTGGCGCAACTGGCGCAGCAGGTCGATGGTCTGCTTGCAGGATCGGATGAAGTCGCCCGGGCTGGAATCCTCGTCGATGACGTCCTCCAACGGGTCTCCCCGGCACCAGCAATGGGCCGGCCCAACGAATCCGGTCTGGGTGCCCCGTATCAGCTCCAAGCCCGCACGCGCCTCGCTTCGCTTCATCCGCTCCTCCAGCCGAACGATCTTGCCGTAGGCCCGCTTGGTTGCAGCCGTAGGCAGTGTCCCCACGGTCTCTACCGGTCCCCGGCTCTCGTAGACGAACACCGTGAGCAACGACGCCAGCTCGGCAGGCCCCAACTCGTCCAGCCAACCCCGTGCCAGGCACTCGGTGATCAGCAAGTCGTTCTCATTGTAGATACGGGCTAAGGAGTTGCCCTTCGCGGTCAGGTTGAAATCGGCCAGGTAGCCGTATTCTTCCAGCACCTCCAGGATCTTCTCGAACTTACGCGAAAGCGTCTCGGTCTTGGATTGAACCCGCTTGTGCAACTGCTCGTTCTCCCGCGCCAGCCGGGTAGCCCGTTCTGCCCACTGGGCATGCCGCTCCCGGTCGGCACAATCGTGGCACGGGTGCTGGAGCAGCGACGTCCGCACCACCTGCAACTCGATGTCCTCGTCGTCCTCCAACTGGAGTTCAACTTCCAGTTCGGCGCCCACGCCGCCTTCCTCCTCGTAGATCCTGAGCGACGCGGCCAACTGGCGGCGCAGATTGTGGTCCAGCCGGGTTCCGGATGTGTGCTTGAGCTGGCCCAATGTGCCCTTGCCCAGATCCACCGTACCCAGCATCACTGGCGGCGCTCGCAGTTCGTTTACACCCAGCTTCACAACCCGGGTGGTTCGCGTCAGCGTCACCATCTTGCGTTCACCCTTGGCGCTCTCCTCAGTACCGATAACCACCACGGGTCCGTTCACCCGGGATGCCCTCACCGCCCAGACCTGACCGGGAGCGGCGCTTGCCAACGCCCGCTTCACGCGGGTCCGTTCGTTTTCTGCCTCCCGGCTCTTGACCGAAAGTTCCAGCCGCCCCAGTCGTTCCCGGATCTCCCAGTACTGTTCGAAGTGCCCCCGGCTGCACTGCATTTTCTCCCGGTAGGAGGCCAGGTAGGCGGCGTTGCGGTCGACCAACTGCTCCACCACAACCACCTCCTTGTCGGTACGGTACTGAGCGAACGACGAGTTCAACAGGTGCTCAGCCTCTTCGCGGGAGTAGTTGCGGACCAGGTTCGTCGCCATGTTGTAGGAGGGTTGGAACGACGATATGAGTGGATAAGTATGCGTCAGGGCGAGTCCGGCGATCTGCTTGAACGGCACATCGGGCTGCTGGGGCACCACTGCGTGGCCAACCACATCAATACCCCGCCTTCCCGCCCGCCCGGTCAGCTGGGTGAACTGGCCCGGGGTTAGGAGTTCATGGCGCTCGCCGGTGAACTTGTTCAAGCTCTCGATGAGCACGGTGCGGGCGGGCATGTTGATGCCCAAAGATAGGGTCTCGGTGGCAAAGGTCAACCGGACGTGGCCCATCTTGAACAGCTCCTCCACCGTTTCCTTGAATACCGGGATCAGCCCGGCATGATGGGCGGCCACTCCGTTGGCGAGCGCTACCAGCCACTCGTCATAGCCCAAGATGTCCAGGTCGGCCGAGTCCAGGTAGGCGCATCGGGCTTCGGCGATCTGCATGATCTGCTTGCGCTCTCTCGGGGTGGTCAGAACAACGCCTTCCCTCAGGCATTGGGCCACTGCGGCATCGCACCCTTTGCGGGAAAAGATGAAGTAGAGCGCCGGGAGCATGCCAGCGCCCTCCAGCAATTCGGCCAGCTCCGCCCTCCGGGGGAATCGCCGGCGGTGCCCGTGGGGCCCACTGCGGTGGCCGCCGGCACCATGAATTCCGTGGGACTGCCGCCGTCGCCCCGACTGTTCCCAGCGAGGCCGGGTTTCCAGCATCTTGATCTGCGGATTGAGCTCGGGTTCCTCCGGATCGCCGGTGAACATGGGGTAGAGCCTGCCCTCCACCAGGTAATGGTGGGTGAGCGGAACCGCCCGATGGGATTCGGTGATCACCCGGGTGCCTCCCCGGATAGTTCGCAGCCAGTCTGCAAATTCCTCGGCGTTGGATAGCGTGGCCGAAAGCGCCACCATCTTTACATCCAGCGGCAGATGGATGATCACCTCCTCCCAAACTGCCCCACGGTAGCGGTCCTGGAGATAGTGAACCTCGTCGAGGACTACGAAACGCAGGTCATCCAGCAGTTCCGACCGCTCATAGATCATGTTTCGGAGCACCTCGGTGGTCATGACCACCACCGGTGCCTGGGGATTTATCGCGTTGTCTCCGGTGAGCAGTCCCACGTTGTCCGTCCCATGGATGCGGGCGAGGTCGCCGAACTTCTGGTTGGACAGTGCCTTGAGCGGGGTGGTGTAAAAGGCCTTTCCGCCCTCTTTCACCGCAAGCCACACCGCAAACTCGCCGACCACTGTTTTCCCGGAGCCGGTGGGGGCGGAAATCAGTACCGACTCGCCGAACAGGAGCGCTTCGATTGCCTCGCTCTGGAACGGGTCGAACCCGAACGGATACCCTGCTTCGAAGCTTTCGATCAGGGCCCGCTTCATGGGAGCTGGGGTTATGGCGCCGGTATGCTCGACGTCGTGCCGGCTGGAGGCGACGCAACGGTGCCGGTGCCGGAGGTCGGAGGAGCTTCAGGGCCAGCCGCTGGGGCCTGCTCCGGCGAAGCGGCCGGGCCGGTTCCATCAGCCGGCGGTGCGACCTCCGGAGCTATCGGCGGCGGGGCATCTTCTTCGGGCAGGATCACCTCGGGAAGGATGGCCGGCGGGTCATTCAGCCCGTATTCGTTCTTGAGTGCTTGAAAGCGCCGCTCCCCGGTGGTGGCCACCGCCGCTCCGTGGTTCAAAAGGTTGTTGGCAAGCGCCAGCTGAAAATCCCGTTCGGCCGCACCTAAAGTGGCCGCTTGAGAAAACAGCTTCGCCGCATCGATGTAAATCACCGCACCTTGAACGTAGAGCCCTTTGGCCTCGGCCAAGGCGTCCAGGCCAGGGCGCACGTCCGCCTCCTTGATCCCGCCGAAGAGCTTCCGGAACTCCTCCACCCAGGAGTTGGCCTGGGCCGCGAATTGGTCCGCAGGAAGTGCGCCCGATTGAAGAGCTGCAGGACCGGCTTGGATCTGCTGGAACACCGCCTCCAGCGGAGCGTTCAGCAGGCTGATCCGGCGTTCGAACTGCTCAATCGCACGTACCTCCAGACGCCGGGACTCCCGGCCCTCCCGGAAGTTGCTGATCAGGCTGTACGCCAGGACCAGCAGGAAGATAAGCGCCAAGCTGGCTCCCACCTGGACCTTGAGGCGCCTGTACCAGGGGAGGTAAACACGCTTGGGAGCGGTCACCGGCGCGGGCAGTGCACCGCGTGCTTTTACGGGTTTGCGGACCGGGGTGGGAACTTTCCTGGACATTCACAGGGAGTCTATCCGACGCTAAGACACAGGCCCAGAATAGGCTACTCCGGCTTGGGTCCAGGCTTGATCTGTTGCTGGGGCTCCCCCGGTGAAGCGGGTGGTTTGGCCGGAGGAGCAGTGCGTACCTTGGATTCGTCGTCCAGGGAAAGCTTAAGCTCTTTATTGAGCTCGTTGGAGTACTTCTTGAACTCCTTTACCGCCCGGCCGATCGATCGGGCGATCTCCGGCAGCTTCTGGGGCCCAAACACCAGCAAGGCGAAGACGCCGATCACCAGCATTTCTGCCGGCCCGAAGTTACCCACCGGGCTTCACTTTCGGCAGGTGGGGCTCGAACAATGCCAGGACGGCTTCCTTCGGCCGGTAGCCGGTAGCCGTTGCCACAACCACTCCATCCACGAACAGTACCAGCGTGGGGAGCACCTGAACACCGAGCAACTGGGCGATCTCCGGGTTTTGATCGGTATCCAGTTTCGCTACCTTCAGCCGGTCGGGGAGCTCGGCAGCCAGCAATTCCAGTTCGGGAGCCAGCCTTAGGCACGGACCGCACCAACGGGCCCAGCAGTCCAGGATTACCGGCCGATCGGCGTGGATCACCTCAGCGATGAAGTTGAAATTGTCGATTGCGGTCAGATCGGTCACCGGGAGCCTTTCAGAGCGAATTCCCGGCTCAATCGTAGCCTAGGGCCCGAGAGGCAGTTATCTGGGCGATTCGGGCGCCCAGCCCTCCCCGATTGCTGTGTTGCTCGTCAAGCACGTACGGCGAGCGGTATGTGCCTCTCCTCGCGCCACGGCCTACGCGACTTCGTCGCAACGGAGCGGATAAGGCAAAGCTGGATTCGCTTCGCTCAGCTGCGTGAAGGACGCTCTCGGTCGCGCACCTAATTGCCTCTCGGACCCTTGGGGTCCGAATTATCGAGTTGGAGCAAACTTGATATGTTCTTCATCATGGCGGGAGCGAAAGGGCTCGGGCAGTTGTTAGGTGACCGCCTGCGCGAGCTTCGAGTCGAGCGGGAGTTGACCGAGGATGAGGTCGCCCGCCACGCACGCGCCGCCGGGCTGCCTTGGGTACGGGCCACCGTGTTGGCGTTTGAGGCCGGGCAGCGCAAGTCGGTAGCGCTTGAGGAACTATTGCTGCTCTCCTACGCCTTCTCCATGGAGCCGAGCGACTGGTTCGTGGGAAAGGGCTGGGCCAAGCTCACGCCCGACGCGATGGCATCGCTCAAGGTGATCCGGGCCATGCTGGCTGGTACGCCGGAAGCGCACTGGACCCGGATAAGCGAGCGGTTGTGGGACATCCCTCAGTTCAAGGACGCTCCAAATGTCTTGGGCTTCCAGTTCGAACGGCTGAACGAGCGGCTGCGCCGGGCGGAGGAGTACCTGGGACCGCAGTTCTCGACCGATGCCGCTATCGAAGCAGTCCAGGCCGCCGCCGAGCCGGCCGAGGTCAAGGCGGCGTACAAGCTTCAGGTAAAGCCGATAGATATCTCGCTCGCCGCCATCCGCCTCTGGGGTCGCAGCCTCACTCAGGAGCGCAACCGGCGGGTCAGCGAGGCCGCCCGCCTGGCCAGTTTGCGCTCGCTCCAGGCAACGAAGGGCCACATCACACGGCTCCTGCTCAAAGAGCTTGCCCCGACCATCAACCGGACGATGCTGGTAAGCAGCCAAATCGGCCGGTGAGCTCGCAGCCGGAACCAGCAGCGGACGAACTCCAGCACACTGCACGCCATACCCTGCGCCGGCGTGCGGTCGACTGGTTCGAAAAGCACGCCTACGAACCCTCCGCCATCCCCAACGCGGTCCGTGAGGTGCTGGGCGGGCCGGTGATGTGGAGCGACGATCCGGTCTGCACCGCTCAGTTCACTCCCGAGCAACGAGCTTTGATCCTTCAGGCATACGAGGAGATCCAAGGGGTTTATCAAAAGGCCGGCGGGCGCATTCAGCAGGTAATGACATTGGTCGACGGAATCGGTCTGATGCCCCAGGGCACCCAGAAGTGGGCTTACCAGTCGGAGCAGTGGGCGGCACTCAGAGCGATCGGTGCCGGTTACGCCTTCCGTTACGCCCACAACCTGCCGGAGCCCGAGCGGGCCGAAGCAGAGCTGACCCAGGCGTACTACGTGGTTCTCTCATGGATAGATTTCGTTTCTGGAGGGCTTAACGACGCTGCGGGCATTTACGAAGGCGATGCCGACGACGAGGAACACGACCCACTCTCCTGAGGTTCCTGAGGCCGCATCTCACTTGGCGCAGTCGTCAAAGTCTGTTTTTTCACTTTTAGTGGTCAAATCCCCTTTTAGAAATCGAAGAGATCTGCCGATATAGGTGACCTCAGCGGGCCCGACCAGCGGATCCGCGGACAAGGAGGTCCCATATCGTGAGATTCGACCGGCGTCCGGGGGGGAAAATCGTTTCGTCAGCTCTTGTATCGTTGATGGTGGCAATCTTGCTGGCACCATCCGCCGCCTCGGCGGCTCCCTCACTGGACTCGGAAGAGATTGCCTTTTGCCAGCAGATCAACAGCTACCGGGCCGCCAACGGCCTGCCCCCGCTGAAGGTCTCCTCCGCCCTGTCCAGCGCCTCCGATTGGCACACCGGCGATATGGCCGCCCTCAACTACTTCAGCCACACCGACAGTCTGGGCCGCGACCCGTTCGTCCGCATGAGTGCCTTTGGATATAACTACAACACCTGGAAGGGCGAGAATATCGCCGCCGGGAACAGCACTGGGTCCGCCACCTTCACCCAGTGGAAAAACTCTGCCGGGCACAACGCCAACATGCTGGGCGGCAACTTCAAAGTGATGGGCGTCGCCCGGGCATACGACTCCACCTCCACCTACAAGTGGTACTGGAACAACAGCTTCGGCGGGTTCGTGGATGCCGGTGCCTTCGATTGCGGGAGCGGGACTCCCGCCCCGGCTCCGGCCCCCGCCCAGCCGTCCGCCTCAATCAACGATCGCAGCGTGACCGAGGGCTCGTTTGGATACAAGTACTTGAGCTTTACCGTCAGCCTGTCGGCGGCCATGCCCTCGTCGGGCAGCGTGCGTTTCGCCACCTCCAACGGCACAGCGAGCGCGGGATCTGATTATTTCTCCAGCAACGGCACCATCAATCTGCCTGCGGGCACCACCAAAGCAACCCTCAAGCTGATCGTGATCGGCGACCGGGTCCGGGAGGCCAACGAGACCTTCAAAGTGACCCTGTCCAGCCCGGCAAACCTTACCGTCGCCGACGGCCTAGGGATCGGGACCATCCTTAACGACGACTGACGCCCCGCCGACCAAAGCGGAACTGAAAGGAGCCCTTCCAGAGGGGGGCTCCTTTCAGTTGGCGGCCTTACGATCCGGGAAGCGTCCAGAAAAGTGATGACGGACCTCTTCGGCAGCCGTCCGGACCTGGGGGGCCTTCGGCGGGCCGCTGTTACGGGAGCTTGCTGCTGCCGGACTGCTGCCGGACTGCTGCTGGGCGCGCTTACTGGAGCGTCCAGACCCTGCCGTAGTTGCTGGGGACCGTTATTTCCACCTGCTGCCCGGCGCCCAGCGGGCCGATCAGCTGACCGTGCAGTTCGTCCCGATACGTGCCTGCTCGCTCGAACTTGAAGGGCACGGTGCGGTCCTCCTGGGAAAAGTTAAGCGCTACGAGCGTGAAGGCGGAGGCATCGCTGCGGGAGTAGAGCAGCAGCCGATTTGACTGGTATCGGTTCCAGTCGTTGTAGAAAAAGTGGTCGCCCCGGCGCAGTTGCTCCACCCGATTGCGCATCTTAGCCAGCTTGCGCAGCAAGCCGACGATCGCCTTCCCGGCTTCGTCGTAGAAGTAGTCCCAGCGAACCGGCCGGAGCAAAGCCACTCTCCCCAGCCCATGGTCGGGCAGGAAGTAGTTCTCGGCAAACTCCTGGCCCTGCCAGATCATCGGCACCCCCACCGCCGTGAACAAACAGATCAGGTAGGGCTGCACCCTGGGCCACTCTGTCCGCTCGCCTTCCTGGAACAGGTAGTTCATGGACGGGTCGGGGACACGCAGTCCGAAGTTGCACAGGAAGCGTTCGTGATCGTGGTTCTCAAAGTACTGCAGCGCGGCCTTGGTTACGGTGTCACCGTTGCTCGACGACGTCTGGGGATAGCCGGACAGGCCCGAGCGGAACCCCAAATCGGTCAAGGCAGCTGCTGAGCCATGGGCCACCGCCTTGGCGCTACTGTAGGTTTCGTTTTGCCAGGTTGAGTTGCTGTAGGTGCTTTGCAGAACTCCCGCGGGATCCTCCAACTGTTCGGCGCACTGGATGAGGTTGATCCGGCCACCGTCGAAGAAGCGCTGCCAGTGACGGGTGGCCCCGCGATCCTTGACCATACGGTAGGTGTCGAACAGCAGCTTGGAGTAACCCTGCCCCATCGGTCCATCCCAGAAGTTGGGGACGCAGTCGTACCGGAAGCCGTCAACATGGCAGTCGTTAAGCAGGTGATGGTTCACCGTAACGAAGAAATCGCGGGTGAGCTTGCGTCCAAAGTCGGTGCTCTCACCGAAATAGTTCTTGGCGAAAGCACCCATAAACGGGTTCTCATCGAATTCCAGCCGCCGGTAGAGATAGGAGTAGGCAAAGCAGTCACTGGTATGGCCGTAGACGACATCCAAAATCACCGCCATCCCCCGCTCATGCGCCCCTTCCACCAGGCGTTGGAGGTCCCTTCGGTTGCCCAGCCGCTCGTCCACACCGAAGTAACCGATGGGCAAGAACCCCCAGTCCACCTCTAAAGCAACGTTGGACACCGGCATGATTTCCAGGCAGTTGACCCCGAGATCGGCGAGGTAGTCCAGCCGCCCGATGGCGCCGTCAACGTCGCCGGCGAACTCGTCGATCATCAGCTCGTACATGATCAGATCCCGAATGTCTGGGACTTTCCAGCTCTGTTCGCCCGGCCCCCAGACGTGTGGCTGGTAGCCGGCAGTGATTGCCGAAAGCTTTCCGGTGCCGAACTCCCGGGCGCAGGGATCGATCACCCAATCCACCTCTGCGCCCCCCGGTCTCTCCACAAGGTAGCGGTAGACATAGGTTCCCGGACGCCCCCAGTGCGAGCCGGCCATTGAAGAGGGGGTGAGGTTGAGATCTACGTCGACCGACCAAAAGTCGCCGTAGGTGGAATCCACTGAGTGGGCCATCTCAAGGCGGGCGGGCGGGAAGGCCTGGAGGAACTGGTCGTGCTCGTGGAGCACCTTGAGAAAGACCCGGAAGCCGCCCTGCGGTGCCACCCAGGGAAGCAGGACTCCGAATGAGAGCTTGCGCCCCTCAAGCTCACGGGCACCGAGTTTGTTCATCGGAAGCAGGTCCATGGGCATCATTGTTGACGTTTTAGGCAGGGGCGCCCAGATGCCCGCCGGTTAGTTCACAAGCTCTTAACGGACCGGCTAGCTCAGCTTCGAGATGACCTCTGCGCGTGATAGGCCCGCAGGCGCAGGCGTTGGTCCAGCTCGGTCTTGCGCAGGCGGATGCTTGCTGGGGTTATCTCCACCAGTTCATCACCTGCGATGAACTCCAAAGCGTTCTCCAGTGAAAGTTGGCGGGGGGGAACCAAGCGTAGCGCCTCATCGGCAGCGTGGGTCCGGATATTGGTCTTCTTCTTCTCCTTGGTGGGATTTACGTTCATGTCCTCGGAACGGGAGTTTTCTCCCACGATCATCCCCTCATATACCTGCACCCCGGCGCCTACGAAAAGCACCCCTCGCTCCTGCAGGTCGTAAAGGGCGTAGGCGGAGCTCTCCCCCAGGCGGTCGGCTACCAGCGCGCCGGTCATCCGCTGGGGAATATCTCCGGCCCAGGGTTCGTACCCCGCGAACACGCTATGGACTATTGCCGTGCCCCGGGTCTCGGTCAGCATCTCCGAGCGGAAACCGATCAGCCCCCGTGCCGGCACCAGGAACTCCATGCGCACCCAGCCGCTGCCGTGATTGACCAGGTTGGTCATCCGGCCTTTGCGCAGCGCCAGCGACTGAGTAACCACACCGACGAACTGCTCAGGCAGGTCAAGGACCAAATCCTCCACCGGCTCTTCGGTCTTTCCGTCAACCTCCCGGGTGATCACCTCCGGCTTGGAGACCTGCAACTCGTAGCCCTCGCGGCGCATCGATTCGATCAGGATCGCCAGCTGTAGCTCTCCCCTGCCCCGCACCTCGGTGCGGTCGGGAGAGTCAGTGTCGATCAGGCGAATCGACACGTTGCCCAGGATCTCCTTCTCCAGCCGCGCCTTGAGGTGGCGGCTCGTGACGTACTTGCCCTCCTTGCCGGAGATGGGCGATGTGTTCACCCCAAAGGTCATACGCAGGGTGGGCTCGTCAATTTGCAGTACAGGCATGGGGCGGGGGTCGTCCGCGTCGGCGATGGTTTCTCCCACCGTCACGCTCCCGAGGCCCGCCACCGAACAGATGTCGCCCGGTCCCGCTTGCTCGATCTGCTCGTAGGACAGCCCGGTGTGCGCCAGCATCTTGGTGATCTTGGCCGACTCGACCGATCCGTCCCGGTGGCACAGGGCCACACGGTCGCCGGTCTTCATGGTGCCGTTCCACACCCGGCCGACCGCCAGCCGGCCGACGTACGGATCAGCGGCCAGGTTGGTCACAAGGAACTGAAGCTTCATCTCCGGGTCGTAGGAGGGAGGAGGCGTGACCGAGGCGATAACCTCGAACAGCGGCACCAGATCCACACCGGGAATCTCCAAATCGGTGGTTGCCGTCCCTTTGCGGGCGTCGGTGTATACCACCGGGTAATCAATCTGGGCATCGTCGGCATCCAGGTCTATGAACAGGCTGTACAGCTCATCGAGCACCTCGGGAATGCGGGCGTCCGGCCGGTCGATCTTGTTGATCACCGGGATCACCGGGATGTGCCGCTCCAGCGCCTTGCGCAGTACGTACCGGGTTTGGGGCAGCGGCCCTTCCGAAGCGTCCACCAGCAGCAGCGCCGAGTCCACCATCTGAAGCGTGCGCTCCACCTCTCCGCCGAAGTCGGCGTGACCGGGAGTGTCGCAGATGTTGATATGCAAGTCGTTGTACTTGATTGCGGTCTGCTTGGCCAGGATGGTGATCCCCCGCTCCCGCTCCTGGTCCAAGGAGTCCATGACCCGCTCCACCACCACCTGGTTCTCCCGCCACACCCCGGATTGCTGGAGCATTGCATCCACCAAGGTGGTCTTGCCGTGGTCTACGTGGGCGATGATTGCGACATTGCGCACCTCGTCGCGCAACATAAGCTTTTTGATCATCCTGCGACCAGCGTAGCCGACCGAGCGGGTTAGGTCCGGCGCAGGCTATACCAAGCGGCGCTCGGTGGCCCATCGGGTGAGCTCGTGGCGGCTGGAGAGCTGCAGTTTGCGGAGCACCGCCGAGACGTGGGTTTCGATTGTCTTTACCGACAGATGAAGGTTCTTTGCCACCTCCTTGTAAGCGTAGCCTCGAGCGATCAGCCGCATCACTTCTCGCTCCCGCTGAGTTAGCAGATCCAACTGTTCGTCCACCCCCTCGGCCACGGTGTTACCGAACGCGTCGAGCACGAAGCCGGCCAAGCGGGGGGAGAACACCGCGTCGCCTTCGTGAACCCGGCGAATCGCCCCAGAAAGCTCCTCCGGCGCGATCGACTTGGTAACGTAGCCCCGGGCTCCGGCGCGAATGACCGCGATCACGTCCTCGGCTGCGTCAGAAACCGACAACGCTAGGAACCGGATCTCCGGGTGGCGACCATGGAGCGCCTCCAGCACCGCCCGGCCTCCTCCCCCGGGCATGTGGACGTCCAACAACACCACATCAGGACGGGCGTCGGCAATCCGGGCAATAGCCGAACTCGTATCGGCCGCGGTGCCGACGATCTCGAAGTCCTCTCCGAGTTCGCTTCTCACACCGGACAAGAACAGATGGTGATCGTCTACCAGGAACACCCTGATCCGCTCTTCGCTCATCGGGCGAGCCCGGTGCTCAACCGGACTTCGGTTCCGCCGCCCGGCTCGGAACAGATATTCGCAGAACCTCCGCAGCGCTCCATCCGGCCCACTATCGACTCGGAAACTCCCCTACGGCCGGGGGCAACCTCGTCCGGGTTGAACCCGCAGCCCTGGTCGCGCACGAAAACAGTCACCCCGTCGTCTTCGACTTCCATGTACACCGACACCCGTGAGGAGCCGGAGTGCCGCGCTGCGTTCACCGCCGCCTCCCGGGTGGCCTCAACCAAAGCGGAGAGCTCGTCGGCCAGATCAGCGTCGCCGACGGTGACCACTTCTACAGGCACCCCGAACTGCAGCTCAACTGCCGAAGCGGCATCCTGGAGTGCCCCGGCCAACGTCGCTCCCCTCCTGGGGGTGGTCCCGTTCAGCCAGGCCCGCAGCTCCCGTTCCTGGTTGCGCGCCAGGGCGATCATCTCCTTGGGCTGACCGGTGCGTTGAATGAGCGCAAGGGTCTGCAGGACCGAATCGTGCAGGTGCGCCGCCATCTCAGCCCGCTCCTGAGAGCGGATCCTCTCCCGGCGCTCATCGGACAGTTGGGTGAGCAAGCGCCAGCCCCAAGGGCCGAATATCAGTACCAGCCCGGCCACGGTTGTGGCCACCGCCAGGACCACCGTAGGAGCGGCCACGAAAAGGTCTGTGCGGGCGACGAAGGTAACGATGCCCCCACCCAACAGCAGCACGCCGATCAGAAGCCGGCCCTTCTCCACCTTCTCCCCGGTGAGCAACTCTGCCGGCGCCCCCTGCATCCGGCTGTAAAGGGTGCGCCCCCAACCCGCGGCCTCCTCCCTGCTCAGGCTGACCCGCAAGACCCCGACCCCCAACGCAATCAAGGTGAGCGACGAGGCGGCCAGATCGCCGAGCCACAGCCCCGCCGAGCGCATGATCAGCATGACGCCGAGCAGGATCATCGCCAACGATGCCGCCCGGCGGGCACCCGGCTGGACGACCTCCATCCGTCCGTCGTCCTCGGTAAGCAGCGCCCAGAGCAGGCCGTAGAGCACCACCCCGAAGAACGCACACAGCGATAGCAGGAGGAAGGCGATGCGCACAAGCAGCGGATCGACGCCTATCCGCTCCCCAATCCCTCCGGCTACTCCGGAGATCACCCGGTCCCTGGGACTTCGGTAGAGCCCCAGTCCGTCCGGGCCGAGCGATATGGCGCCGGTGCCTATTTTCACCGTCGCCTGGGGGTCGGCCACGCCTGGAACGCCGGGCGGGGCGAATCCGGGCGGGGGCTGCACCGTCGGATCAGGGACAGTACCCGTCGAGTCCATGCTACAGATGTTCGCGCACACAGCCTCCGGGCACCATCGGGTTCATCCCCTATCGGCACCGCTGGCACCTCGGGGTTCGATCAGGGATTTAACCGATGGTCCTACGCCTGCGACTGGCGGATCATGGTCTTAGACAGACCCGAAGGAGTTGCCAGATGGAATCGACCGAGCCGGTTACCCCTGCGCAAGACCCTCTGCCGGATGACCCGGTCCCGCCCGCCTTGCCCAAACGGCTGGTGCGCAGCCTGCAGAACCGCTGGCTGGCAGGAGTGTGCGCGGGCATGGCCGGATACTTCAACCTCGATCCGGTGTTGATCCGGATCCTGTTTTTTGTACTCGTGCTAACCGGGGGGGCCGGCCTGCCGCTCTACCTTCTGGCGTGGTTGATGATGCCGCTGGAAGGCGAACAGGAATCTATCGGCGACTCTGTAATCCGGAAGTTCCGCGACGGACGGCAGGGGTAGCGGTCCGGTGTCTTACCAACAAGGCAGACCCAAGCTGGTGCGCAGCGAACGAAACAAGATCTTCGCCGGGGTATCGGCCGGGATCGCCGATCATCTGGGCATTGATCCACTGCTGGTCCGCATTGCCTTCGTCGTCCTCACTTTCATCAACGGCGCCGGCCTGCTGGTCTATCTGGCAGCGTGGCTTCTGATGCCCAAGGAATCGTCGACCCGCTCCGTTGCCGAGGGGGCGCTCGAACGGTTGCAGGGTAGGGACAACAGGACCTGGGCATGGGCGCTCGGGTTGGGCCTGGTAGTGGCGCTGATGATACTCAACATTTTTCCGTTCGATTGGGACGGCGGGATCGTCTGGGCGCTGGCGCTGGTCGGCGGAGGGGTATGGCTGTACCTTCAGGACAAACAGACACGTACGGGATCCCCGGTTTCCGTGCCGGCCGGGTCATCGGCCAGTCCGATGGGCCCGTTGGAAACCGCCCGGGCCTCGGAGGCAGTCGTCGCCACTGGCCCGGCCCTGCCTAGTGTCCAGACCCTCCCGCTTCGATCGCCCCCAACCACGGCTCCGGCACGCCGTGTCAAGCACCTGAGGCACCGATCCAACCTCGGCCGCTATACCTTCGCGACAATCCTTGTGGTGATCGGGCTCGTGGCAGCGCTTGAGAATCTGGGCAGGATCGAGGTGACCGCTGGCCAGTACGGGGGCCTGATGCTCACCACGATTGGGCTGGGTCTGCTGGTCGGAACGTTCTGGGGACGTTCCCGGGCCATGATCCTGCTCGGGCTGCTGGTATTGCCGATCTTTTTCGCCACCAGCATCATGACCAGTTGGATCGACGTACCCTGGCGGGGCGGCGTCGGGAACCGCGCCTACGCTCCGACGTCGGCGGGGTCGATAAGCGGACCCTATGAATTGATCGCCGGACGGATCGATATCGACCTCACCCGACTGGACTTTGGCGACCGCCCGGTTGAGTTGGGGGCCACTGTAGTCTTCGGCGAGATTAACGTGTTGGTGCCCTCCGGGGTTTCGGTAGACGTCCGGGCCCGGGCCGAAGCAGGCGTGGTCCGTCTGTTCGACCAGAATCGGGGAGGTACCGGGGTCGAACTGCGATCTCGCGATACCGGGTTCGGAAGGCCCCGGCTGGTGCTCAACTTGGAGGCATTTATCGGTGAGGTAGAGGTGGTCCGCTCGCCGGAGTTCCTACAGGAGTTGCCATGAGTCGCCACCGGCTGGATTTGCTCTCTTTGGTGTTTGGTGCACTGTTCACCCTGACCGGCATCCTTGTGCTCGCTGAAGGCACCGATTCCGGCAGCGTGGCGCTGTGGAAACTGTGGCCGGTAGTGCTGGTGCTGATCGGCCTGGCCATGCTCTTGGCCCACCGGGAACCGGCCAACCCGGAACCGCCTTCCCCGCGTCAGGACGCATTCGCCCAACCGCCCGCCCCGCCGGAAGGCCCGGTCGGGAAAGACGACTAGCCGGCTTCGCCTTCCTCGCTCTTGCCGTTGTCCGACTTCACTTCGCTCGCGCCGTTCGTCCCGTGGTTGCCCGATGTCTGGTTAGGGTCACGGCTGCGGATTCGATCCGCCACCGACTGGATCGCCGGCTGAGCCGGCTGGGGATCCAGCACGGCTGCCGGGGCTGAGACCGCGGCTTCCGGCTCGTCGGGCCCGAACGTAGAGGGGTCTTCGAACCCGCCGTCCAGGTTGCCCACCGGATCCCCCGACCGGGTGCCTGCGTTAACAGCGCCCGGTCCGATGGTGGGGTCGATGCCCGGAGCCGAATCGGCCAGCGCAGCCGGCGGTGAGACAGCGGGCCTGGGTAAGACCCTATTGGTCGGGGCACCTGATGAGTTCCTTGCAGATGCGGCGGTGTTCGCCTCAATTGGGGGCGCGGTGGATTCAGGGGCAACGGGAAGTAGCGCCTGGACGACCTCGGAGAGCGGTTGGGACAGGCCGGGGAACTGTAGGGGGACCGGGAACGGATCGTCCACCGACTTGGGCGAAAAAGTGCTTGCTTGCTGCGCCGAGCCCCCGAAAATCGTGACGAGCGCCCAAAACATCAGGGCAGCGAGACCCAAGACGCCGGTGACCGGCCGCCATCTCCAACGAACCAACTCCATCGGCCCGTCCCTTCGAAGTAGCTCGAACGGGGAAATTCTCTCGCGATCTGAGTGATTTGTAAAAGCGAGACTTACCCAGGCGACTTGCGGGAAGCCTTTCTCTTGAGGGACTTGAGCATCTTCTTCGCCTTTCGCAGCGATTTCTTCGCCTTCCTCAGCGCCTTGGACTTCCTGGACTTCCTGGTACCGCCGGTCTTGGCCACACTGGTGTTACCGGCCTCACTATCTGCACATCCTTCGGCAGAATTGCCTGAACTCCGAGCGGCAGGATTGTTTGGGGACGGTTGCCTGAGTGCCATGGTCAATCCTTTGTGAGCTCAGCCGCAGCCTTCTTGGCGCAGACGTCATCGATCAGATCCTTGCCGTCGGCAGCTCCGGCGATCAAAGCTGCAGTGGCAACGTTGTTCAGGGCCCGGGGAAGTCCGTTGGATGCCCGGTGTAGCCGGGCGATGGCGTCATCGGCGAATAGCGGCTCATCCCGGCCAACCAACCGAAGGTGGTGACGCAGGTAGTTGACCGACTCACCCAGATCCATGGCCTTGACGGTGAAGCGGGTGGCGATGCGTTGATCCAGGGCGGCGAACACCCCCAGGCGCAGCTGCCGGGCAAGAGTGGGTTGGCCTACCAGTAAGCCGGCAAACGGGGAGACCGAATCCATCTCGGAGTTGGTGAGCAGTCTCAGCTCCTCAAGCTGTGCCGGACTCAACATGTGCGCCTCATCGACCACGATCACTACCCTGCGGTGACGCTCTGCCTCCTCAGCTGCCAGCAGGGCGGCCGCCTGAGCCATCACCTCCGCCTTGTGAAACCGGGGTTCTGCTCCGAGAGCTCTGACGATGGTTACGTACAAGCCCCGGGTACCAAAGGCAGGGTTGGAGACGTAGACCACGGTGTGACGGGTCGGGTCAAGGCCGGCCACTGCCGCCCTGACCGCCACCGTCTTGCCCACCCCGACGTCTCCGACAATCACCCCGAGTGCGGCCTCGGAGATGCAAAAGCCGATCCTTGCCACCGCCTCGGCATGAGCCGGACGGGCAAACAGATCTGAGGCCGGGATCGACTTGGAGAACGGCGTTGCCTTCAAACCGTAGTGGGCAACCCAGGGCGCCCGGTTCAATTGGTTTGCTCCCGGTCAATCTCCTCGTTGTCTTCCACATTCACCTCAGCGGCATCGGCAAATGAGATCGAGCCGACCGTTTCCGCCTCATGGGCAGCCGCCACCATCCCCAGGTAGTCGATGCCGGTGACCGGCGGCGGGGGTGCTGCAGCCGGTGGAGCGTGCTTTTGGGTGTGGTGGCCGATGATGAACGGTGTCGCCACCCCGTACATCTTGCCTTCGAGGAAGACCTCAATGCCGGCCAGGTCCTCAGGTTCGAACCTCAGCTCCACCCGCCTGCCGACCAGGGCCGGATCAACCGAGTAATGGTTGCCGTCCAAAGACACGGTGGCGGTACGGGTGACCTTGCGCTGAACCGACCATTTGAAGGCGTCCGCCAGCAGCTCAGGCTTGGCCGCCCGGGGAGGCCCTTCAGCCTCAAACCGCTGCTCGGGGCTCTGGTTGGTCTCGGCATGAACCCGGCGGTTGGCCACCTGGGTCACCCAGGCAAAGAACCGGTCGTTCAGCTCATCGAGGTTGTCGATCCCCTGGTGGCACGCCTCGGCCAGGAAGCGCTCCCGGATGTATCTATTCAGCCTCTCCTGTTTTCCCCGGCCTTCAGGCGAGTAGGGCCTACTGTGCACCAGGCGGACCCCGAGCACGGCACAGGTCCGAGTCAGATTTACGTTGGCGAAGGGTGCACCGTTGTCACAGTAGAGGACCTCGGGCAGCCCCCGGGAGACGATGGCCTGGCGCAGCACCATCTGACCGGCCCGGGTGTTCTCCACCTCCATGAACCGGCCGTGGACCAGCAACCGTGATTTGTCATCAACCACCAGGAACAGCCGGGCACGGATTGAGAGCTCAACCCTGGGGAAGGGTACCCAGGGGTCGACCAGCACGTCGGTCACCCAACGCTCGTTTACCCTCTCGGCTTCGTAGCGGCCGTAAACCCGTGGTTCGGCCAGCAACGCCTCACAGTGCAGGCCCCTGCCGCGCAGGTTTGCCCTTAGCGTCCGGGGAGCCACCCGAACGCCGTGGCGGTGCCACAAGATGCCGGAGATCGCCTCCGCCGAGCGGGTGGGCAGCTCCAACCGCAGAGCCGCCGCCTCGTCGAACAGCTCGGGCATCCGGCGGACCACTCCTGCATCTGAGCGCTTGAGCGGCTTCAGACCGCCCAGCCGGTCTTTGTTCCAGGCCCGGATCCAGCGGTCGATGGTGTTTCGGGAGTAACGGCGCTCGCTGCCGTCGGGGTGAACATGGGTACGAGACGCGATGGCGCGCACGATCCGGCCCCGCTCCAAAGGGGCGAGTTCGGGGTTGGCGGCCTCGGCAATAACTGCCCAACGGTGCAGCGCTACGGCATCTTGGTGGTTCTCAGGCAATTTCAACTACCTCCTATCCGGGAGATTCGGGGACGGGGGCAATCAAACGCCGGATGCCGATCGCCAACCAGGGCGGGTTGGTGTTGGTAGCCAGCAGCCCGCCGCCGGTGATCAGGCTGGCGAAGAGCCACAGGTGTTGGGTGGACCGGCCGGGATTGATGAAAGCGAAGGCTGAACGCAGCGCTGTGAGGGCCTGCTGAGCGCCGGATCCGGCGAGATCCACCAGTTCACCACCCAGCCGGACCACCAGAGCTGAGAAGCCGGCAATCCAATCCGCCGACCGGTCGGTGAGCCGGCGAACCCAGTCCCGGGCGGTTGAGTGGGGTGAACCGCCCCGGGTTTATCGGAGGCTCCAGACCTTGAGAGGATGGAGCCATGTCAAAACAAGCACCCTACCCAACAGAAGTCCGCGAGCGGACCATCCGGCTCGTGTTCGAACAGCAAGACCAGTA
>JBQTHR010000068.1:0-17196 GCA_052389675.1 Actinomycetota bacterium | reverse complement strand
TGCTCCTCGGTCATTTGAGACCCTCCTTACGGGTGTATACCACCCGCATCTGGAGGGTGTCAGAGAGTGATCAAATGCTGATGGATTTCCGGGGAGGTTCTGGGTCGCAGGTCCTGGTGCAAGCTGGAGCAAGGAGCTATCCAGTATGCGAGTGGGCTTAAGCAATTTTCTGCGTTTCATCTCGGCGAGCGGCATCTCCAAAGTCAATGAGGTCACCGAGAGCCTCCAGGAGTATCAGCCGTACATGGACTACTACAAGCCCTTCCGGGAAGCGACGATCCTTGGGCTGGCCGAACGGAACATCGAGCGGCTTGAGAAGCTTGTCGCTAGCATCGAACTCAAGAAGGTGGAGCACTACACTGCCTGTCTGGCGGGCCTTAAGAGATGGATCGAGAAGCACGACTTCAAGGTAACCTCGCATCCCCAAGGTGAGATCTGGGAAGCTGGCGAGATTCACGTAACCGTTAACCCGGAATTCGTGATGGACGTCGACGGCGTGTGCTACATCGTGAAGCTTTACATGTCTCAAAAGAGCCTGACACGCTCGGCTCGACGGGCCTTCGCCTGGCTCGTCATGCAGACCCATGGCACCGAGGCTATCCCTGCACTCTTGGAGCTCAGAAAAGGCAAACTGACTCCTTGCCCGTTCCCGCCGAAGCGCCTAGGGCAATGGGTCAAGGGCGAAGCGGCAGCCTTCGAGGCGATCTGGAAAATGAATCGAGCGGCCTAAGAGCGATGTCTTGCTTGGAATGCAGAGCTGGCGCACCTGTAGTTGTTACGGACGCAAAGCTCGAATCAATTCTGCGGGATCGATTTGGAGAGCGTCCGCAATGGCAACCAGGCTATATTCCGTTAGGTTCGATTCTCCCCGCTCAACATGACCGATGTAGGTGCGATGGACGCCAGCTCGGTCGGCCAAACCTTCCTCGGATAGGCCGGGCTCCGCGCGCTTCCCGTTTGCCAGAGCCGTGCCGGATCGGGCCAATGGCATACGTAGCACCGGTTATGGAAGTCGGAACGTGGGCTGGATGGCCCTTCCCCGATCCGCTGCCCGTCCGCCGACAGCCCGCATATATTTGGACACCTTGACCGAGCATGTTGGCCTTCGGCGGCCAGACCCGAGGCACGCGCAGAAACCCGCCACCGCCGGCACGAGCGTACAAACTTGCCCTTATGGAAGTGTCTCTACACCCTGAGATCGCCCACTACCGACATGGTTCCTAATAAGGTGTCATTGAATTCAGGCGTCGCCATCCCTGACAGCCTGTGCGGCCTCAAGAGCTGCGCTGATTACGGCGATAGCCTTGGAGATGTCTTGATCAATTTCATCGGGGAATGGGATGTCCGAAATATCGGTCACGCCGGGCTCGGATTTGAAATCAGCTCCAAGTTCCCAAGCGATGCGAAGCAATCGAGAGTGATGCATGAATCGGGCAAAGCTCGGCGGCAGATCTACTGATTCCATCAGGCCAGCCTTATTTATGAGCAGATCTTCTATTGCCCCGCCAATTCTGAGGATTTCATCAACAATGATCCGGTACTCGTCACTAGCCTTGGCGTCCGGGAGATGTCGCACGAGTCTCCAACGCTCTCCGTTCGGTTCGTAACGAGGCAAGCTGCCTCTAAGGCTCTTGCTCGTTGACCTAAGCATCCGCAAAGGCCCATATAGCTCGTTTAGTTGACGTACCCGCCAGTTCATCTCCTGCTGACGCATTGAGAAAGCCCGAGCAGTGCGGTCCAACTCCATTTGATGTTGCTGTTGTTGAGCTGCGATTTTGGACTCATGGATCCGCTGCCGCTGCGACATTCTTGTCTGAGCACAAATGCTCACCACAGCACCCAAGAGAGCGAAAAACGCGGCTATAAAGGCAGCAATGACCGCAGGACTCCAGAATCCGTCCGTCTGGGTCTGCGCAGCAGCGGCAATCAAATTGTTTTGAAGGATAGGTACCTACTTTGCCTTCTGGGCAAGAAGATTTATCCACATCCCGGGCATCGCAACCCCAGGCTCGACGTTCAAGTCCAACACTTCGAACCCTGCTCGCTCGACCATAAGCCCTAACGCATCCGGTTGGTAAAGCTGAAACCAGCGGGCGTTTCCAAAGTCGTCGTGGCGCCATTCTGACCCGGAGCCCATGCGCACCGCCACAAAGAGTGCTCCCCCATGCACCACAACTCGCCGCATCTCGGACAATGCCGATAGTGCTTCAGACGGATCCAGGTGAACCAGCACCGCGCAGCACCAAACTCCCCCTACAGAGTCATCTGCGATCGGAAGGTCACGTACGTCTCCTAATACGAGAGGCGCGCCAGTCACCGTTCGAGCTTCGGCAAGCAGACCAGCTGAAAGATCGATGCCGATTGGTGATGCTCCATCAAGCTCAAAAGCCTGGCAGTCACGCCCAGAACCGCAGCCTGCGTCAAGTACAGGCAACACTCGATTGTTCATCGATTCGTAGAACTTCAGCCTATGAATCCCTAAGTCGGCCGGACCAACTCGACGAGAATATGTCGCGGCAGTCCGGTTATAGGAGCAGATTGTCATGTTCAGTCGCCTATCTGCCGCTCGACGGGGCGAGGAGATGTTGGACCGAGGCGTAATCAGAGTGCTCATCGGGAACAGAATAGTGGCGACCTCTGACAAATCGTCCGACGAAGGCCCTTCATGAGGCCTCGTTTCCCCCGATGATCTCGTTGCCTAAGCGGCGACATGCCTAAATGGGTTTAGGCGATCAGTCAAACTCTCAGTCTGCGTGAAGCTAGCGACGGATGACATCGGGTTTCAAGGCCAGTCGATTCGAGCCTAAGGCGCCACGCTCTTCTTGTTCAATGGACCATAGGATCGGAAGCAACTGATGCTTTCTTCTTGCAGAGGCCGGGAAAGCGAAATCCTGCTCATTGCCGTTCGAGCAGCGCGAGTCGGAACCATTTCAACTTCACTGCGAAGTCCTGATCAGATCCGAACATGGCGAGAGAGAGGTGGGCAAGCCGAGCCGCGATGGGTCGGTCTCTGAACTTCTGCACCAACCTCAGGTTTTCCGGTGGCATTCAGCAGCGACCGTCGATTTGTCATACCCCCGCGTAGAATGACTGCGTGCCCTATGCCCGAAGCGAGACTGAGCCGAACGAGGTCTACCTGGACTTCAATGCCACGACTCCGGTAGACGAACGAGTCGTTCAGGCGATGCTGCCCTTCTTCACAGCTGACTTCGGCAACCCGGCTAGCACTCAACACTCGTTTGGTCGACGAGCCAAAGCTGCGGTTGATGATGCTAGGTCGCAAGTCGCAGCTCTCATTCAGGCACCGCCTTCGAGCATCATCTTTACGGCCGGCGCCACAGAGTCGTCGAATCTCCTACTCAAGGGTATTTGCGCGAAGTTCCAGGATCAACGCCGAAGAATCGTCATGTCGACCACGGAGCATAAATCTGTCCTTGAAGTTGGCAACTGGCTTGCCGCTCATGGTTTTGAATTGAGCCTGGTGCGTTGTGACAGCCGAGGAGTTTTGGACCTTGAGGCACTTGAAGATACCTTGTCTCTCGGCGATGTCCTCGTCGTTTCAATCATCGCGGCTAACAATGAAACGGGTACCCTCAATCCCATCACGTTGATCTCAGAGATCGTGCATGACGCAGGAGCCTTGTTCCACACCGACGCCACCCAACTTGCGGGAAGGCTCCCGTTTGATGCGGTGGCGACCGGGGTAGATGCCGCTTCTTTTTCGGCTCACAAGATGTACGGGCCTAAGGGCATTGGCGCTTTGTTCCTAGGTAGAGGCCTGAAACAAAACGTGCTGCCATTGCTACATGGAGGTGGCCAGGAGAATGGGTTGAGATCCGGTACCTCCAACGTTCCAGGAGTCGTTGGATTTGGCGAGGCCGCCACCCTTGCGTTAAAGAACATGCCCGAGCAGCGAGCTGCATCGCAAGTCTTGCGAGATGCCCTCCACGCTGCGCTCTCGGCCAAGGTTGGTCCACTCTCACTTAATGGTCATGAGTACCAAAGGCTCCCCAATACATTGAATATCCGTATACATGGCGCCGAAGCTGATGCGGTCTTGGCCAACATGTCGAACATTGCGGCGGCTACAGGCAGTGCGTGCACATCTGAGGTGCCTTCGCCCTCACATGTGCTGACGGCAATGGGGTTGAACGATGTCGAGGCCTCACAGTCGATTCGATTCAGCCTTGGCCGCATGACCACAGGGGATGACATTGAAACAGCCGTCGCGGCAACACTGCAGGCGGTTCAACGCGTGCGTGAGTTGAGTCGGGCGGACGCGATCTAGTGCGGCTCGCTCAAGCTGCAGAGGAAAGTTTCGCCAGGCACGAAACATTTCATCCCAGGTGGGGGTGGTTTACGAAAGCAGTCCAGCGTGCAGGCGAAGATCCAGAAATTTTCCTTTCACCTGATGCAACCGTCCGCCTGGGAGTAGGGAAGAACATGGTCAGAGCGATCAAGTTCTGGGGGTTGGCCAGCCGCCTATTAACCCAAGCCTACAATCCCGACAGTCCCAGAAAACCCCAGGTCGTCGTATCTCGGATTGGCGAAGCCTTGATGGACGACAACGGCCTCGACCCGTACCTAGAAGATCCTGCAACCCTCTGGTTGCTCCATTGGTTAATGGTCGCCCCCAAGACGCTGCTTCCTGCCTGGTGGCTTACCTTCTCGGAATTCAAATCGGTTGAATTCAAAGAAGAGGACCTTGTCGAATTCGTCGCAGACCAGGTTGAAGGCGTAGCGGAATGGGGACGCCGGGAAAAATCGTCGATCGTCAAGGACGTCTCCTGCCTTCTTAGGATGTACGCCCCAGGGGGCAGATCACATTCGCGAGAGGGAATTGATGATTGGCTCGACTGCCCATTCCGGGAGCTCGGGTTGGTTGCCCCCTCCACAATCAAACACGGCGGCCATCGCTTCATCCTAGGCCCCAAACCAAACTTGGGTCCCTGCATACTCGGTTTCGCCGTCTTTGACTACCTCTCTCGCACCGACCCGGAAACACGAACTGCCACCATTGGACGACTTGCCACGGATGCCGGTTCTCCGGGACGCATGTTTAAGCTCTCCGAAGGCGCTATTTCAGAGGCTCTCGAGCTGGCGTGCAAAGCAATTAACGGGGTGGCCCTAACGTCCGTTGCGGGAGTGGCGCAGGTTGGCTTCGATGACGATCCGGCTATCGTCGCAACAAGGTTCCTGTACGCGCACTACAGAAGAACTCCAGCCTCTTCGGTAATAGCGGGCTTTGCAGGCGATCTGCCTTCGAACCCGTCCTTTAGACCTAATAGTTCAAAGGGAGTGGCACTGCCCTCACTCGACGATCTTCCCCCTTCTGATGAGGCACTGAGACGCGAGTGGGTCTTACGCCAGCTTGACCGGCAATTGGTAACAGTTTCATGAAAAGGCTCCTCAGTGACATCGTCGCTCCCAGCTCTCGATTTTCCCGTTCTGCAAACGTCGAACGAGAGCTAGAAGGCGGAGCGTTAGCTGGATATCGGCCGACCGGACGGGCAATTGACATAGTCAGCCGGTTAGCAAGAGCGATGAACTCGCCAGATGGTGGGAGGGCATTTTCCATCACCGGACCTTACGGCTCAGGTAAGTCATCGTTGGCTGTATTCATCGACGCGTTGCTTCGTGCATCGAGCGATCCGACTCGTCTGATCGCGACGGATCTGCTCGACGCTGTTTCTCCTGAGACCACCGAACGGCTCAAAGCTGGACAGGCAGCCCTTGGTTGTCTTGAAAACGGATTCATTAGAGCACTTACCACAGCCGACCGTGAGCCTGTGGCTAGCACGGTAATTCGCGCCGCCGCGGCAGGGACGAGGAGATACGGGAGTGGGCCCAAAGCGAGGACTATCGACCGGCTGGCGCGAGATCAAGGGTCTGTTGGCAACGCACGTCGAATTGTCGAGGCTTTATGTGACTTGGCGGCGACTGCGCCAGTCGTCCTGCTGATCGACGAATTTGGCAAGAATCTGGAAGCGTTCGGACAAACCGGAAGGTCGGACGCAGACCTATTCTTGCTGCAGCAGCTGGCCGAAGTGGGCCAGGGCGCAAATGCGCTTCCGATATTCCTGATCACCCTTCAGCATCTGTCTTTTGACGATTACGCGTCAACGGCCGGCCACACCCAGAGGCGAGAGTGGGCGAAGATTCAGGGGCGTTTCGAAGACATCGCTTACGTTGACACCCCAGCCCAAACGCGAACTCTCATTGGGGCTGCGTTGACATCAGTCGCCTCGAGTACCGAGAGGGAATCCATCAAGCGATGGTCCGCCAAACAGGTTGAGTACGCGAGGGGCTTTGGACTACCCCTTCGAGATCCCGATGAAGTTGCTTCAGCGTTTCCGTTGCATCCTGCGACCCTCATGGTGCTCCCCGAATTGTGTTCGCGCTTCGGTCAATATGAACGAACGCTCTTCTCCTTCTTAACAGGACCAGAACCCAACGCACTGCCGGCGTTTCTCAGTAAGACGGTTTGGCACTTGAATCAGGATCCGACCACTTTTAAGCCTGAGAGCGTGTACGACTACTTCATTGAATCCGCCAGAACGATGGCATCCGTTGGGCCATCTGCGAGCAGGTGGCTAGAAATTGAAACGATCCTTCGCGATAGCCAAGGACTTTCAGAACTTGAACTACGGACTGCGAAGACCGTTGCCGTCCTCAACTTGGTCTCCAGCGGCGGATCTCTACGAGCCTCCGAGGCCCTTCTTCGGTGGATTCTCGGTCCTGGCGTCATTCCAACGCTTAGGAAACTTGAATCGCATGGGTTGCTAACCTATCGGGAATTTGCGGACGACTACCGAATTTGGAGAGGCTCGGATCTCGATTTGCGGAGCGAAATTGAGGCAGCCCGTCGCCGGCTTCAGGGGACACCAATTTCAAAGCTCCTGCAGTCTATTCATCCCCTCCAACCCGTGGTCGCTGCACGACACTCCATCGAGAACCACACTCTTCGCGTATTCGCTAGGCGATACCTGGATAGACATACGGTTGGCCTTTCTTCAGCCGACTTGGACCCCGGATACGACGGGATCCTGTGCTACCTGGTGGATCCGGAGGCTCAGATGCCGGCCCTGAACCCGAATGCAGGTTTAAGGCCCGTGATAATCGCCGAACCCACCTCGATTGGCGGTCTCGAAACTGCGGCGCTGGAATTAGCGGCGATCTTGGAGGTTCTCGGTTCAGCACCATCCATATCGGAGGATTGGGTTGCTAGACAGGAGCTCAATGAGCGTTCGGCCGCGGCTCGGCAGGTCCTCGACGCGAAGCTGGTGAAAGCATTTTCCTCAATAGCCTATTGGTATCGAGTCGACGGCGGCCCGGTGCGATTCGAGAGTTCTGAATCAGTATCTGGGGTGCTTTCCAAGATCTGTTCTGAGGTGTATTCGGAAACGCCTCAAATTCCCAACGAGATGATCAATCGAACGACATTGACCTCTCAGGGCGCCAAAGCGAGGCGGATTCTTATTCAAGCAATGTTGACTGAGGGCGAAACGGAACACCTTGGGATTGAGGGGTTCGGTCCCGAGCGCGCGATGTATGACGCGGTACTTAACTACCTCGGGATCCACGATGTTGTTGAGGGAGAATACAAGTTCAAGAAACCCTCACCCGATTCGGGCATTGCTAGCGCTTGGGGTGCAATCGAGACCTGGTTCGCTCGTGCCCGCGAGGAACGTATCAGTCTCGCAGACGTGGTCAGCACTTTAGAGAGTCCACCCTTCGGTATGCGAGCTGGAGCCATCCCGGTTCTAATGACTGCCGCCCTCATTGTTCATTCGGATCAAATCGCCATCTATGAGCATGGCACCTTCAAACCCTCAATCGGCGTGGAGACCGCGGAACGCATGGTGGCCAACGCACAATTTTTTGAACTAAGACATGTGGCAAGTGAAGACGGTGTCCGCGGTGCATTTGTTGCTGAACTACTCGAGAGTCTTGGTCTTCAGTCATCGAGACGCAGAGGAAGCATTCCCGGAGTTCTCGCAATCGTGGGTCATCTCGTTCGATCTGTCGCGGATCTCCCCACCTTTGCCAAGAAGACGCGCAGCCTCTCTCCTCAGGCGATCGACATCAGGAAGTACGTGATGGAAGCAACTGAGCCAGACCAACTCTTGTTTTCAGATATTCCAAAGGCGCTCGGCTTCAAGCCTCTCCTCCCAGGAGCTCAACAATCTCAAGTACCTACCAAACAAGTAATCGATGCCCTTCTTGCTGCAATCGAAGAGTTGACGAGTGCCTACTCCTTGCTCTTGGAACGAATTAGGGATGCAGTTATTACTCGGACAAAAGCCAGAACTACCCTCGACTACCGCTCCGAATTTGAAGTGAGAGCCAGATTTCTCGAAGACGCAGTGGTTGATCCAAGCCTAAGGGCGTTCGTCCAGGCGCTAGGCGAAAGATCATTCGAGACAGAGGACTGGACTTCGCGCTTAGGCACGATCGTTTCAAAGATCCCTCCCGCCAACTGGAACAACGATCAATGGACCTCCTTCGACGTGCGATTGCGGGGCCTGTCCGAAGCTATGCTCCGGGTGGAAGCCATCATTTTCGATCCGAAACGCGAAAGCCAAGGATTTGACGCAGTGCGGTTGACGGCAACGAGATCCGACGGCGTTGAGGGTGCGGAGATAGTTGCGATCGATCACTCCCAGAGAGATGCAGTCATGAGAGTCCTCGATAACGCCATCTCACGCTTGACCCAAGAGTTAGGTAAGACAGCAGATCAAGCTAGAGCTGCTCTGCTTGCCGCTATAGCTACAGACATCCTCCCCAAGAGCGGTGTGGCCGAAAATGTCACCCCCATCGGAGACAATCAGAATCACATCGCAACCAATGACGGGACCCAACATGGCTGAAAAGGCTTGGAACGTTTGTGGCATCTCCGGCGGTAAGGATTCCAGTGCTCTTGCCGTGTACCTCCGGGACAAAGTTCCAGATCTCGAATACTTCTTTTGCGACACGGGCGCCGAATTGCCAGAAACCTATGAATATCTGGATAGGCTCGAAACGGTCTTGGGCAAAAGAATCACTCGGCTAAACGCTGATAGAGGCTTCGACCACTGGTTTGAACTCTACCGAGGTGCACTCCCCTCTCCGCAAATGAGGTGGTGCACGAAGAATTTGAAAATCAAGCCTTTAGAGGCTTGGATCGGCGACCGTTCCGCCGTCAGCTACATCGCGATTCGTGCTGACGAATCGAGCCGCAAAGGCT
Source organism: Actinomycetota bacterium (assembly GCA_052389675.1). Taxonomy (GTDB): domain Bacteria; phylum Actinomycetota; class CADDZG01; order JAHWKV01; family JAHWKV01; genus JBBDRH01. Next base: position 7,970 of record JBQTHR010000068.1, on the reverse strand, counting down.
ACGTCTCTACGAAATCCAATATCCAAGCACGGTTCCCGTTCATCGAAGACGATGTTGACCACGAAGGGGTTATGAAAATCCTTGAGGATGCCGGAATCGGTTTACCGACCTACTACGACTGGCGGACTCGTTCTGGATGTTACTTCTGCTTCTTTCAAAGGAAGGCTGAATGGATCGGTTTGGCAGATCGTCATCCCGATTTGTTCGAAAAAGCAGTAGCCATCGAACAAAAGACCCTCAAGGACGCAGGGGTCGATCGCGACGCGGACTTCTCGAATCGAGCAATGCGCGGCCGTGCCTATACCTGGACGTCAGGGGAAACCCTCCCGCAACTTCTGGAACGGCGAGACGAAATCCTTCTTCATCATCAGGCGGCTTTAGGGCGCGCCAAGTCGAACCGAAAGAACTTGCCCCTAATCGAAGTTCTTGGGCAAGCACTAGATGAAGACGACGACGCTACTCCGTGCACCATTTGCGCCCTATAGGCGGACGAAGGAGCGGCAATTGGCAGGACTGATCGGCGCACTGAAAGACGCGCTACCCGACTACGAGGTTCCAGAAGATGACCTCATAGGGGACGTTCTCCTGCCCGCAATGCGTTGTGCCGAGGAAGTCCGAATTGGTGTCGGCTTCTTTAGCTCTGGATGCCTTGCTCAAATCGCCCCTGGTCTTGCGGATTTCATCGGACGATCCGATCAGCCCCTTCGGCTTCTTCTTAGTCCCGCACTCTCGGATGATGATCAGTACGCAATCAAGAGCGCCGTGTCCAGTCCGGAGCAAGTCGTCCAGCGATTTGTCCAACAGATCCTCAAGGGTGCCGAATTGAGTGCGTCCGCGGTCGTCCAACACACGCTCGAATGCCTTGCTTATTTGATCGCAGCCGATCGGCTCCAACTACGGTTTGTTCTTATGCCCGGTGGTATGTATCACAAGAAAAAGTGGCTCTTTCGAGAAGGTGACAATTGGCTGGCCGTTCACGGTTCAGGAAATGCCACGACGTCGGGACTACTTTGTAACGGCGAGCAAATGACTGTGGATCGCGCTTGGGTTGACGGAGATGCAGCGGCACGCCGCGTAAGTCGTCTCGCTAAGCAGTGGGACAAACAGTGGAACAACGAACATCCCCACTCGCTTACGGTCTCCATCGCCCAAGGGCTTCGTTTTTCAGGTTCGCATCTACCAGAAAGCATGCCAACCGTCGGCGATTTTTGGCATGCCTGGAAAACTGACAATGCCGCTGGTCTCGAACCTGCCCTGCCTCCGGGAGTCGGCCTTCCTCCGCCTCGAATCCTCGCAATACCAGCTGGGGTTGAATGGCGCACTGGCCCATACGCCCACCAAGGGAGAGCGGTTGACAGCCTTCTTGCCGCTGGAGGCCGCGGAGTTTTGGAGATCGCTACCGGGGGCGGCAAAACGAGAACAGCCCTTATCGCTGCGACGTTAATGCAGGATGCGCACGACAGGCCAAGTCTGGTCGTGGTACTCGTGCCCTCCACGCCGCTCATGAACCAATGGGCTGAGGACATCCGAGAGTTCGGAGTCGACCCAATTGTTGTTAGCCGGTTTGGACCCGACGAGCGCAGCGCCCGACTAGAGGAAGTTATCGCAGCCTTATCCACGCGTAATCGCCGAACCGAAGTCTTGATAGCGTCTAATCAGCTCTTCGCTCAGGATCCTTCTTTGCGCGAACTCCTAGACCGTGCTGGAGCCGGAGTCCTTCGAATGCTTATCGGGGACGAAATGCACAACTTGGGGGTTCAATCCTTTCTGACGGATCCGCCAGAGCAATTCGACAAACGAGTGGGCTTGTCTGCCACCCCGATCAGGCAATACGATCCAGATGGCACTGATCAGCTATTTGGCTTTTTTGGACCATCAGTCTTTTCCTTCACCCTGGCAGATGCCATCGCAGCTGGATGCCTAGTCCCTTATCGATACGTCCTCCATGAGGTTCCGCTTGACGACGAAGAAATGGACTTGTACGTCGACCTCACGAAGCGCCTAAGAAGTGCGGGTTTTCACACGGACGACGATGGCAGGACGGTTATGACAACTTCCGCCGTCGAAGGTATGCTGCGCAAACGCAGGGCTGTCTTGGAGCAAGCAAAAGGAAAGATCGGTCTTCTGGGTCATCTTCTCCAAGAAAAGGGTCCAAGCAACGTCGTTCGTACCCTTATCTACTCATCAGCAAAGGCCGTTGCAATGGGGGGTGCTCGCCAAATAGAGCAAGTCAATGGCTTGCTTGCCGATCTCGGCATCATTTCTCACCAGTTCACCAATGCAGAAACCTCTCGCGCGGAATCCGGGCGGATACTCACGCAATTCGGTCGCGGAGATTACCAGGTGCTCACCGCAATGAAAGTGCTGGACGAGGGGATCGATATACCTCAGACAGACACAGCTTATGTACTCGCCTCGAGCTCGGTTCGACGTGAGTGGGTTCAGCGCCGCGGTCGTATTCTTCGCCGGGCACCCGGCAAGGAGAGATCAACTCTTCATGATTTCCTCGTCGTGCCGACTGAGTTCGGCTCGCCGGCGGCAAAATCGTTGCTTAGGTCTGAGTTAGCTCGGGCTGAGGAGTTTGCAGGACTGGCCGAGAATGAATGGGCGGAAGACGGTCCAAGGGCCGTTATCTCTCGCTACGAAAACGCCGCTTGGTCTGGAGGAGGGAGCAATTGATTTCCTCAAGACGGATCATCGAGGTTGCGGGAGAGCAGGCCTCGTCGTTGGATCAACGGGTCGATGGATACCGAGAGCATGTTGTGCGGTGTCTTATGCGAGTGATTGCGACCCAGAGCGAAGGACACTCAGAGCGAGGGCGACGGGAGCGGGTTACCAAAGAGGTTGAAGCGCTAGGTGCCAAGGTAGCCAGCAAATTAGGAAAGAGCGACTGATGCGATTGATTCGCGCCCAGTTCAAGAACTTCAAACTTCTTGAGGAGGTTCGCCTTGAGTTTTCAGTCGATCCGCAACGACCTCTCACCGTCATAAGGGCGGAAAACGGGTCCGGGAAAACGTCCGTCCTTTGGGCTCTGCTGTGGGGCTTCTACGGCACGCTCGGTCTGCCAGAAAGTGCTCGCGGCTTACGAATCACTTCCGCTGCAATTCCACCCGACACGCATGTAAATGTCCAGGTAATGGTCGAGTTCGAACACACCGACGAGAGTGGAACAACCACACGGTACCGACTTGTTCGCACGGTGACTGAAACGACGGGCTCGAACGAAAAGATTGACCGGCCCAACGACCGGATTCGACTCTTGAGAATCACCCCGTCCGGCGAAGTAAACGTAGAGCGTCCAGAAGCTCTGATCGAGAAGCTCGCTCCCCTTCCCCTCAAAGACGTTTTCTTCACTAATGGCGACGACGTACAAACTTTTATTTCCGGTCGGGTGTCGAGCCAGCAGCGCCAGAGCCAGGTACACAAGCTAATCAAGGACCTTCTCGGTCTCGACGCGCTTCGGATGGCTGCAGATGACCTCCAGTCAGTCTTCAAGTCTCTTCGGTCTGAAACTGCCAAGTCCGGAGGCGGAAACTTCGCTGAAGCCACCAAGGCATTGGAAGAAACGGACACCAAACTTGCCGCGAGCGAATCTCGGCGGGAGGACCTCACCAAGCAGCTAACGACCATGGCGGAGCACAAGGATCGTTGGGAGAAAGAGCTTTTCGGACTCAGGGGCATAGGGGATCTCGACGAACTCAACGACCGGATCAGCTCATGCAAGCGTGAAACGGAACGCCTGGGTGCGGCACGCTCAAGGACCTTGGGTAGAATGCGCGATCTCTTGCGCTCAGAAGAATTCTCGTGGGCGCTAATGGATGATCGGCTCGAGAGTGGGCTTCATGTACTCGACGACCTAGCTGATCGAGACGTAATTCCAGGTCCTTCGCTCGAAGTGCTCACGGACCGTTTACACCTGAATCTGTGTATTTGTGGAGAACCGCTTCCGGTCGGATCGCCGCGGCGTGAAGCGGTCGAGAGGATGCGCTCAGAACAGCAGGAGGTTTCACAAAACCGTCAACGCCTGACCCAGTCCTTCCATACCGCTCGCCAATCCAAAGCGGGCCATGATGGGCAAGTTGATGAAGGCCGTGACTTCGAAGGGCTTAGAAAGACGATTCTCGAAGAATTTACGGATGCACGCGACTCTCTCGCCGGCAATGCCCTTGAACTCGCAGCTCTGGTTGAACGCAGAAAACAGATTGATGAGGTTCGGGTGCGCGACTTGGCGGACAAGATTCGCAAGGTCGAAGCACAGATCGCAGATGCCAATACAGCTCTGGGGACCGTAGCGGCCGACGTGTTCCGTCTCCAGGAGCTCCAGGAGGAACAACGACGCCTGGCGCATGAGGCCGAAAGGGCCGTCAAGCTCAATGATGACTTGGCGATCAAGCGTGACGTCTCCGAGGATCTATTGAAGCTCGCACAGGGGACCCTTTCCGTCTTGGAGCACGACTATGTGGCAAGAGTCTCAACCAGGATGAACGAGCTGTTCATGCAGATAGTTGGGTCTCACCCCGACTTTGAGGCGGGTGTCTTCACAGGTGTTCACATCGCCAAGAACTACGACATCGTCGTTGACACGCATCACGATCGACGCCTCGACACGGACTTCGAATTAAACGGCGCTTCCCAGCGCGCCTTAACGCTGTCCTTCATTTGGGCACTTATGGAAGTGTCTGGCGTCACAGCACCAAGAATTATCGACACGCCTTTGGGAATGATCGCCGGCGGAGTCAAGACCCGCATGGTGGATGCCATCACAAGACCCGCCGGACCAGGGATGCCTGACTTTCAAGTAGTCCTTCTGCTGACGCGCTCCGAAGTCCGAGACGTAGAGGATCTCCTGGACCAGCGGGCAGGGCTTATTACAACGATGTCTTGTTCGAAAGACTTTCAGGAAGATTTGGTTTATAGCTGGCAAGCGGACCACCCATTAATCAAGATCTGTCGATGCAACCACCATGAGTCATGCCTCGTATGTGCTCGCAAGTACGATTCACAGCACGGGATCGTCTTCCGAAACGAGGACAGGACTATCTAATGACGGACGTTGTTAACCGATACGGAAACGTGGACCTCTTCATTAGTAAGGACTCCCACGACCGCCTCACTGAACATGTGTCGAGAGCCGAAAAAGACGGTAAACCATTTGCTCGTCAGGTTGATGCGTGGTGGGCAGCATTGGTGGTGGGCGTGAGGATGGCCGAAAGGGTCGCCCTACCTTCAGGCGACCAGACAGTGAAGTTCAACACTGCGGCCATTCTCAGCACTGACCCTTGGCGAATAACCCACCTCGAACTTCTTGCCCTGTCGGAGGAAGGTCGCGAGGTGCTCGACACACCGGGTCGCGTCATACAGATAGCGTCGGAATACGCCAACGCTGGGTTTCCGTGGCTCTTGGATCAGATGGTCGGAGAAGCAGAACCCACTCTTGCGCTAATGAACCATCTTTCAGACCTCTAGATCTAGAGCCATAGAAGGCTGATCGGCTTAGAGACTCCCGTCGATAAGCCTTGCAAAGTCTTCGAGAGCAGCTTCAAGCCCTTCGTCCATCTGCCCATCAGGGAGTAGTCCAGCCACAAGTTCATCTCCCCGGTTTTTGAGAGTTCGCCTAACAGCGGTCGGCGCTACACCGACCGCAAATGCAAGCGCCGGCTCAAGGCTTGAATCGCCTTCGATTCCACAGATCAAACGCAGGGAGTCAAAGGGAGCTTGGTTCGACATCTCCTCAGGAGCGACTCGAGCCACCTCGACAGTTCCGAGCTCAGAAATGAAGGCAAGACGGACGTAGTCGCCTTCAACCGCTCCGGCCGCTTCAGCCAATTTTCGAGTTGAACCAACGGTCGGCCCGAGTCCTGCCGTTACTGGCCAGCTAATTACGATCGCACCGGAGTCATGCTCGAATTCTCTTCGGTTGCCGGGGGTAACTCCAAGCAAGACTGCGGCGGCATCAGGAAACGGCCGGCCGCTACCTCTGGTGACGTCCCCGTCAATCAGAAAGAGAACGTTTACTCCTCCGCTAGTTCGAAAAACTCCTCGGCACCGAGAGAGTTCCGTACGTGGCGCGTAGGGCTCGTCAAGAGTCCGCAATCGCACCCATCCGTCCTCAATAACGAACATGGGAGCTTGCGCATAGACCCGAACCGAAGTCTCTCTAACGCCAAACAGAGGCACGAGTTCGTTGACAAGCTCAGACAGTTTTGCCCTCCCACCCCATTCATGAATCCTCTGGGCGATCTCCTCGGTAATGCCGCTGTATTCCTCCATATCCCACTCGCGTAGCGCCCAAAGAGTCCTGTTCACGCGCATTAAGCGCGGATCTTCAAACAAGCGAGCTCTGATGCCTCGGGCATTATGTCCCTCGCCGATAAGGCCCACCAGCGTCTCAGCGTCCATCGGGTGACCCTCACTGGCTAATAGAGTCACGCATTTGTCGATCGCACCTCCCGCCCAGACCAAGAGTTTCTCGTCCGAGCATCGGAATCTCTTCGAACGTAGAATCCAATCCTTTTGAAAGGGGGGTCTCACCTCTCGTTCGAGTAGCCAAGCCTCTGCTTCGGTAAGCGTTATCAAGCCGCGGTTATCGGCGATTGTCGCGAGCTCCTTCGCTTCCACTTGAGGCAAACTTTGGTTGATGAGCCAACCTTCCTTTTCCCGGTAGGGCCCGGCCATGCGCAGAAAGAGGGGTCTCAGAATTTGCTTCGTATCCTCATTGGAGCCGCGCAAAGCGACTTCTATTGCCGCTTCGCATTCAGGGTGATTGATGGGCGCCTCAGCTCCGAGAGTGTTGCGCAACCCCCATGCGCGCCATCGAAAAGTACGATAGTCGTCTCGCGCAAGAGTCTCCGAAATATCCTTTTCTGCCAGCACCTGTAACTGGCGAACCCTCTCCCTGGTTATCCCCATCTCGAGCCCCACTGTTTCCAACGTTGGTCGATCTCCGTCGAGATGGCGCCGCCGATAAACAAGCCTTCTAGCGGCTTCGAGGTCGTCGAGGAGCCGAGCGGTCAATTCGTTCAGATCACCAATCTGGAACTCCGTCGTAACGAGCGACGCAAGTTCGATCTCAGCCAGCGACTTGAGTGCATCAACGACTTCTGGTGGTCCAGCTATGGAAGAACTGAGAGCAATTAACTCGCCCAGCTGACTCAGGCCACGTTCCTGGGTCGCCCAGGCGGACAACAACTGCACCAGGGGAACGACCTTGGCCAGCGCCGGAGGATACATGTCGATGGGAGTAACAGCGTTGGACGTTCCCAACGAACCGTCAAAGTCCGGCGCCGCAGGTGCTTGCTCCTCACGTTCCAGGTTCTGGTCACCATAGGGAAACCGCGTACGAATAACTGCCGTGAATCCAAGCTCGACACAGACGCCCAGAAGATCCTTGGCAGTGGTTAGACCAGCGTTAGGCCAAGCCAAGAGATCCATCGGGCGCAGGATCGCTAGCGCGCTCCAATTTTCGATTCCGGCACGCCTCAAGACGTTTCGCGTGCGGACTCTGAGCGGGACATGTTCGATCTGATCGTCTGGCACTAGAAGGAGTCCCGGTATTAATCGTTGCAGTGGCGGTGACCCCTCCGCCAACATGCACTCAACAACTGCTTCCCGGAATGAGTCCCAAGTCGAACCTGCCATCAGCCGGCCCAGGTCGCAATCGATCGGAACACCGACAAAACAGCCGCTCTGGTCTAAATGTCGCCTTAGGAACGGTGCAGCGCTTTCAAGAGAGGCGGGTTCATTTTCGGAAGGGTTTGTCACCTGACCATTCTGGCTTGGTCTGACAATTCCGGCCACCTCCTGAGTACGTGTCCCACCGAGTGGTGGAATTTCGATCAGGGCTTGTGGGAACTATTGGTAGCTGGATCCCAATACTCCTAACCCCGGAGGGCTCCCCAAAGTGGCTTAGTGGGCCGTAAAGCAGCCGGTTTTGTCGGCTGATCGGCCCAAATCCGCCAATTAAGGGGGCC
>JBQTHR010000067.1:0-40076 GCA_052389675.1 Actinomycetota bacterium | reverse complement strand
TCGGGAAGAAGTAATCGTAGTAGGGGTGAACCTCGTCATTTACCACGCCGTGTGAGTCAACGCAGAAATCCTCGATTACCGGTTCTGGGGGTGGCAAAGGTGCTCCGGCAAATCCGGCGATCAGGGCGTCATCGATCAGCTTCTTCAGCCCGCTTGCCGCCTGCTCATAGGTCATGCCCGAACCCCCGCCGCCCACAACATTGCAGCCGGCGGAAACGATGATGAGGACAAGCGTTGCGGCGGTCAAGCTCCTGAAATGGCGGGTAGGCAAAGGGTTCACTTCACCTCCTCATACTGGTCGGTGACAATCCGGGCAAGGTTCAAAAGACCCTTGGAACGCCAGCGATAATAATCATCGTGGGTCTTTTGGTCACGGTCCAGCGGAACGTAGCGGGCGCCAAAACTCAAAGGAAATGGGTCTTTGCCCAGAAGGGCGAGTCCCCGGACGTAGGGTATCCAGTCATCGTCGGTCCGGGCCACCCACACGTGCTCTGCACCAACTCCCAGCTCATCGGCGTGTTTGGCGCCGCCCGCGCCGCCGCTACCGGCAAGCACCAGATCATTGGCGCTCACCCCCATAAGACCGGCGATGCCCACCAATGCGCTTCCGTAGCTGTGTCCTATCACGGTAATGCCCGGCGGTGCGGAGGCTGCTTCGGTTGCGCTCACATGGGAGTCGCGCAAATGCTGGACAAACCCGACCAGCCTGGTTGCACCGTTTCTGGCCTTGCCCCTGAAGCCCGCGGTGATACCGTCGGGAGCGTTGTAGCCAAGCCAGGCGATGATCGACGAGCGTCCTGCGGTAGTTGGGCTGATTCTGTAATCAATGGTTGCCCGCAGAGTCGCCGCGTTGCGAAGCGGTGACTCGATGTTGCTCAATTTGCTCCCCATGCCGGGCACCAAGATGCCGATGTGCTCCGCTTTGTTGGGATCCCCCAAAGCCACCACCGCCCGGCCGTCGCCGCCGGCGAAGTTGACGTCGAAATCAAGCAGGAACACCTCGTCCGGACGGAGGCGGTTCCGCTCGGTTCTGGGCAGGGCATCCAGCTGGCTCTGCAGGTTCTCGGCGCCTGTGAGACGCTTCCTTACGTCCATCCACTCGCGTGGGCTACTCCCGAACCACAGCATGAATTTCCTTTTGGCGATTTTCTCCGCCGCCCGCAGCTCCTGGATCGTTTGGCTGAGCTTTTGCCGGTTCTCGCGGTCCAGCTGCTCGCTGGACGTTTGGGCCGGGGCGGCCCGGCCGATCTTTGCAGACGGCCCCGGCGCAATGGCGAGTCCCCGGATCTTCGGGAACTCGTAAACAGTCCGCGGCGCCGGAGGTGCAATGGGTTGAGCTCCTGGTGCCAGAGGATTCCCGCCAGGAAGCCCCGGTCGAGCCCCTGGGGCCAGAGGGTTCCCGGCAGGAAGCCCCGGTCGAGCCCCTGGGGCCAGAGGGTTCCCGGCAGGAAGCCCCGGTTGAGTTCCTGGGGCCAGAGGGTTCCCGGCAGGAAGCCCCGGTTGAGTTCCTGGGGCCAGAGGGTTCCCGGCGGGAAGACCCGGTTGAGCTCCTGGGGCTAGAGGGTTCCCGGCGGGAAGACCCGGTTGAGCTCCTGGGGCTAGAGGGTCCCCGGCGGGATGCGGTTGAAGAACCTGCTGGGGCTGCAAAGAGATGAAGCTGGTGATGTCGTCGAAGTCTTGGAACAACAGTTCCGGGTCGATCCGGTTCCCGGCGTGAGCGGCCGCAAAATGAAGCGAAGGTTCCCCGGTACGAGGGTCCCGGCCGCTCAGCCCGATCACATCGCCCTGAGCAATCGCTTGGTGATGGACCACCTTCACTTCGCTCAAGTGGGAATAGGTTGTCTCAAGGGCCTTCGGATGGTCGATAGTTACCGACCAGACACCGCCGGTCAAGCTGGCGTGGGTGACGATTCCTTGGGATGAGGCTCTGACGGGAGTCCCGGGAGCGACATCGAAACTCATGCCTTGGTGGGAATCAGCCGCGGCGCCCGGGCGTAGCGGTCCCTCCACCGGCAGAGCAAAACTCTGGGAAGCGGTTGCCGCCTGGGGGACTAAGAGTCCAGCAACAAGGGCGAGCGAGACAACGGCCACGGCGGCTCGACGGTTTCCCTGCACTCTCCACGTCCTCAACCAGGGGGAAGGAGCCAGCTTGGGGAAGCGCCTTAGGGTGTGATAGTACGTCCGCCTGACGACCGTGGGAAGGGGGTTTTTACCTAAATGATGAGGCAGGACGTACCCAAAAACGCAAACGACTTCAGAGGTGTGCTCGACCGCCGGGGGGACCCGATGCCGTTAACTGGGAGGCCGCCAAGTACATCTGAAACTGGCAGCCAAACCTCGCTGATCGCCTGCTTCGAAGGTTCCTGGCACCGCTGCGGGTGGCATTGGAGCGACAGGTCTGCGCGAACCGGGGCAGCTCCAGCACCTCCAGCAACTCCGCCAGGGATTCGACCACAAGCGCCCGTAACTATCTTCGGCCGGTGGTAGAATACCCCCCAGGGGTATATCGATAAGCGATCTACAAGCGGAGGAGAGTCATGACGGAGCAGGTTTTGGAGGTACCGGAAGTTACGTGCAATCACTGTGTGGCGGCTATCGAAGGGGCAGTGGGGGCCTTGCAAGGGGTGGAGTCGGTCAAGGTCAACCTCGATCGCAAGGACGTGACCATCAATTTCGACGAGAGCGCACTTGAGGTGGACGCGATTGTTGCCGCCATAACGGGGGAGGGCTATGCCGTGGGCCCCGAGGCCGCGGCCGACCAAGTCATACAGATCGGGGAAAAGCCCCAGGGGTAATGTCGATCAAAACGACCTCCGAGCAGCCTATTGTCCGGTCCCAGGCGTTCTACGTCTATGGGATGACGTGCGCTTCGTGCGCCGGCCGGGTGGAGCGCGCCCTGGCCAAGGTCCCGGGCGTGCACAGCGCCAGCGTCAACTTCGCCGCTCAGCAGGTCGGCGTGGCGGCGGAGGCCGGGGTCCCCGCTGAGCGGCTGGCCGAGGCGGTCCGCCGGGCCGGCTATCGCTTGGACCCGTTGCCACCGGAAGGCGGCCCAGCGCAGGCAGGGCAGAGCTCGCAGGCTCGCCGGCTGAAGCGCAAGGTTGTGGCCGGCGCTGTCCTTAGCGCGCCACTGGTGCTGCTGCACTTCCTACCCGGCTTCGGCGAAGCCTTGTGGGGCACCCAGAGCCATTTGCGCATGGCGCAGATCGGATTGGTGCTCAGCTTGCCGGTGCAGTTTTGGGCTGGCTGGCAGTTCATCGCTTCCGCCGCCGGGCGGGCCCGTTACGGGCAGGCCAATATGGACTCGCTAATTGCCATTGGGAGCCTGAGCGCGTTCGGCTTCAGCCTGTATTCGCTGGCCGCAGGCAGCCACCACGAGGTCTATTTCGAGACCTCGGCTGCCATCATCACCTTGATCCTTCTGGGCAAGTATTTCGAGGCGCGAGCGCTCACCCGGACCTCCCAGGCAGTGCGCAAGCTGGCTGAACTGGGGGCGAAGGAGGCGACGTTGCTCATTGCCGGAGCGCAGGTCCGCGTGCCGGTGGGGACGGTTGTGGTGGGGGATAACTTCGTAGTGCGGCCGGGCGAGAAGATCGCAGTCGACGGGTTGGTGAGCGGTGGCAGCAGCGCGGTGGACGAATCGATGCTGACCGGCGAGTCCCTTCCGGTGGACAAGGCGCCCGGCGACGAGGTTTATGGCGGCACTGTGAACCAGCAGGGCCGGTTGGAGGTGACCGCCCGGCGGGTGGGGGCGGAGACGGCGCTGGCGCAAATAGTTGAGCTTGTGCGCCAGGCCCAGGGTTCCAAGGCTCCAGTCCAGCGGCTGGCCGACCGGGTTGCCCGCATCTTCGTACCGGCAGTTCTGGTGCTAGCGGCCGTCACTTTCTTTGGTTGGCTGCAAGCCACCGGAGACCCGGCCCAGGCTATTGTCCCGGCGATAGCCGTACTGATCATTGCCTGCCCCTGCGCAATGGGTCTGGCTACGCCCACGGCGATCATGGCCGGAACCGGCCGGGGCGCTGAGCTGGGGGTGCTGATCAGAGGGGGCGAGGTGTTTGAGCGTTCCGGCCGGATCGACGCGGTGGTGCTGGACAAGACCGGGACGCTTACCGAGGGCCGGATGACTGTGACCGAGGTGGTCGCGAGCGACGAGACTTCCCGGGACGAGGTGCTCGCCCGGGCTGCCTCGGTGGAGGCGGGGTCGGAGCACCCCATTGGCCGGGGAATCGTACAGGCGGCTTTGGAGCAAGGCTTGCCGGTGCGTAGTGCGGTCAAGTTCCAGGGGGCAACCGGTTTCGGGGTGTACGCAGAGTTGGAGGGGACGGAGGTAGTCGTCGGCAAGGCGGTGCTGCTGGCCGAGCGGGGATTGTCCCGCTCGGAGGAGCTCAAGGCTCGCTCAAGAGAGCTCCAGCAGGACGGACGCACGGTGGTGGCGGTCGGCTGGGAGGGCGAAGCCCGGGGGCTCGTCGCCCTGTCAGACCGGGTGCGTCCGGGGTCCAAGGAGGCGGTGGCTCAGCTGAAGAAGGCCGGGGTCCAGATAGCAATGATCACCGGGGACAATGAGGTGGTAGCCGGGGCGATCGGCCGCGAGTTGGGCATCGAAACTGTTATAGCCGGGGTCCTGCCGCAGGGAAAGGCCGACCAGATCGCCCGGCTCCAAGCTGAGGGCAAGAAGGTGGCGATGGTTGGCGACGGTATCAACGATGCCCCGGCGCTCAGCCAGGCGGATCTGGGGATCGCGGTGGGCACTGGGGCCGATGTAGCTATCGAGGCTTCCGACGTAACTCTGGTTAGCGCCGATCCGCTGAAGATTCCGGCCGCCTTCCGGCTGGCCCGGCGCACTCTGGCGGTGATCTACCAGAACCTGTTCTGGGCGTTCGCCTACAACATCGCCGCGTTGCCGCTGGCAGCTTTGGGTAAGCTGTCTCCGACGATCGCCGCAGGGGCGATGGCATTTTCGAGCATCAGTGTCGTGGGCAATGCCCTGAGGCTCCGCCACTTCTAAGAGCACGGGAGCGCAATGGATCAGCAAGTTTGGGACCGCTTCGCCGCGCGCATGCGTGAGTTGAAGCACCTGTCGAGCATGGGGTCGCTGCTGGGTTGGGACGAGCAGACCATGATGCCTCCCAAAGCCGCTCCGGGCCGGGCGGCGGTAACTGGGACGCTGGCCGCGCTGGAGCACGAACGGCTGAGCAGCGCGGAGTATGCAGACCTTATCGCCGCTCTAGAGGATCAGGAGCTGGACCGGGAGCACCGGGTAACGGTTGAGCTGGCCCGCCGGGAACGGGATCAGGCGGTCAAAATGCCGGCGCGGCTGGTGCGAGAGCTGGCTGAGACCGCCTCGCTCGCCCAGTCCGCCTGGGTGAAGGCCCGCTCCGCCGACGACTATTCGATCTTCCAGCCCCTGCTGGACAAGACTTTCCGGCTCAAAGCTGAGCAGGCGGAGGCGTTGGGCTACGAGAAGGAACCTTACGACGCCCATCTGGACCTGTTCGAGCGGGGGGCCACTGCCGAATTGCTAAAACCCATGTTCGATTCTGTGGCCGCGGGTCTGGGCCCGCTGCTGGAAGCGATAAAGAATTCCGAAACCCCCATCGGCGATCTGCCCGATGGCCCCTACGACACTAAGGTGGTCCTTGATTACTGCAAGGATCTGCTCCAAAGGGCCGGTTACGACATGGAGAGTGGGCGGCTGGACCTGTCGGCCCACCCGTTCAGTACCGGGATCGGCCCACACGACAACAGGATCACCACTCGGATCATGCCGGATGACCCGCAGGAGGCCATCCTGGCCACCCTGCACGAGATGGGCCACGCCCAGTACGAGGCGGGCCTGCGGGACGACTGGCGGGAGAGCACCCTCGGCGTGGCTGCATCGCTGGGAATCCACGAGTCTCAATCCCGCTTGTGGGAGAACCACGTTGGGCGCAGCCTGCCGTTTTGGGAGGGCGAGTTCGCCCAGGCCCAGCGGGTACTCCACCCCTGGTCCGGCGAAACGGCGGAAAGCGTGTTCCGGGCGATCAACAAGGTTGAACCGTCGCTCATCCGGGTGAAGGCTGACGAGATCACCTACCCGCTGCACATAGCGGTGCGTTTCGAATTGGAGCTGGCGATTTGCCGGGGCGAGCTTTCCACGAACGACCTGCCAGCCGCCTGGGACGATGCCTACGAACGCCACCTGGGCATCCGGCCGCCGAGCAACAAAGACGGCGTCTTGCAGGATGTCCACTGGAGCTTCGGCGCTCTGGGCTACTTCCCCACCTACCTGATCGGCTCGGTATACGCAGCAGCACTGTTCGAGGCGGCCACCCGGGCACTCGGGGGGCCGGAGGTTGTAGAAAGCCAGCTACGGGTGGGGGAGTTCTCGTCGCTGCTCATCTGGCTGCGCCGACATGTGCACGAGGTTGGATCTTCCAGGCTGCCCGCCGAGATAGTTGCCGATGCCACCGGTGCAGCTGCCGGCGGCATCGACACAGAGCCCTATCTGAGCTACATGCGCAGCAAGTACTCGGCGCTCTACGAGCTGCCGGCAGGCGTAGACGGGCGGCGGCTTGGAGACCCTTCAATGCCCCCACATGTTGTGCCACCAGCCCCGAACGTGGGGCAGCACGGGGATGTTGGTGGTAATTGAACCCGGACCGACCGGGACCTGCACAGTGGACCCCCCCGAAGAGCCGCCGGCCCCAGATCCCCCGGCCGCCGGGGACGCCTTGAGGGAGGCCACCGCCGCGGCTGATAGAGCTACTGACTTGTTGGTGCTCTTGCTGGCCACCGGCTGTGAGAAAAGCTTGACCAGCTCAGCCAGGAACCCGTCGTACGGAAGACCCTTGAGCTGGTCCAGGACGGATAGGTCGATGTCGAGATCGGCGTCTGGCGAAATTTCCTGGATCCGGGATTCCACTGCTGCCAGCACCGCCTCCAATCGACCTCGCAACTTGCCGGGTTGCACCTTCGACTCGGTGGCGATCAGCCCCGAAATGCCTGCTCCGTTTTGGACGAGTTCCAGCTTGGTGCCCCGGACGTCGAAAACGTCCCAGCCGCCCGGTCCGAAGTGCGCGTCATCCTGGTGATGGTCAACGAATTGCTCAACTGAATTAAAACGTGGAGCAGCGTATTGCGCCGATTCACTACCAGGATGGGCGGCTTTGCCTGCCCGGAAGAGCTAAGAATCGCCATCTTTTTCCGAGGGGTGCCGGTTGATGTCCTTTTCGGCTTTCCCTTTATTGCTTTTTCCATACTCTCCCCCTTTGCCACAGATGCGTGTTCGGTCTGTGTCAATCTGAACTTGTGAGCTGGCCCGGATTCAATGGGACAACGCCCTGAGTTCGCCCGATATGCTCCTCACCTTTCCTGGGCATCCCGGCCGAGTCCGGCTTCCCGGGCCGCGACTATGGCCTGTGTCCGATCCGGAAGCTGAAGTTTTGCCAGTATGTTGGCTACGTGGTTGCGGACGGTCTTGGGACTTATGAAAAGTTTGCGGGCAAGCTGCTGATAGCCCAATCCACCAGCCAGGAGCTCAAGAATCTCTCGCTCCCGGGCGGTCAACTCGGGGAAGGCGAGGGCTCCGGATTTCCTGGTGGTCAAAAAGACAAGCACATTGTCCGCCACCCCGCTGCCGAAGAATGCATCGCCCGCGGCTACGGCTGCCAGCGCCCGCGCAATGCCCTCCTGGCTTGCGCCCTTCAGCAGAAATCCCCGGGCTCCGGCCTTCAGCGCAGCCTGAAGCAACTCCTCGTCGTCATACATGGTGAGGACAAGGACCGCCACTTCCGGCCGAGCAGACAAGATGTGTTTTATCGATTCAACGCCATCCATCACCGGCATGCGCAGATCGATGATCACAACGTCGGGGAGGCGTATTGCGGCAAGTTCCACCGCCTCTGCACCGTTCAGCGCAGCGCCCACCACTACCACCCCATCTATTCTGCCGAGCGCTGCCTGCAGTCCCTCCAGGACGATCGGGTGATCGTCCGCAATCAGTACCCGGAGTTCAGGCATTATCCGGTAGCTACCGGCAGCCGCGCTACCACGCAGGTCCCCGACTCTGTCGAGCTGATCGTAAGCTGCCCGCCCAACTCCTCTGCCCGCTCCTTCATGGTGGTGGTACCCATTCCCGGGCTCCAAGCCTGCGGCATACCGCAGCCGTCGTCTTCTACCCGAAGGATTAGATCGCGCCCTAGTTCAAGTGTGATCCGGCAGTGCCGGCTGCTCGAGTGGCGCGCCGCGTTGGTAATGGCCTCGCTGGCAATGCGATAGGCCGCCACCTCCACCGCTGCGGGGAGTCGGAGCTCAGCAGGGGCAGCAACCGCAAACAACAGCCCCCCTTCATCCCCCTCGAACACCGAGGCGCTGCGCCGGATTGCCTCGGCAAGGCCCAGGGCATCCAGGGAGGATGGCCGCAGCCCTTCAACGATAAGGCGGATCTCGATGAGGCAACCTTGAAGGATCTCCTCCAGCCTGTTCAGGGCATCAGCGCGACCCTCGGGTGCGACCTGGCGCGCTTGGGCGATCTTCATGGTGGCTCCGGCCAGGGCCGGCCCGACGCCGTCGTGCAACTCCCGGCGGAGCCGGAGCCGCTCGTCCTCCCTGGAGTGCACCAGCCGGGCGCGGGAGGCGCGCAATTGCTCGGTGAGCTCCAACGCGTGGACCGCCACGGCGGACTGGCGGGAGAGATCTTGCAGGATGGAGCGCTCCAGGGAGGAAAAGCCTTTGCCGAGCGTCCTGGGTGACACGCTCAGACGACCGACCAGCCGGCCGTCGTGGATCATGGGGAATTCCTCTGCGGTTTCCACACGACGACCCAGGCTAACCACAAGCTTGTTCGTCCCTGCGGCGTCGACCGTTTCGACTGCCACGAACGGTAGTCGCAGTGCGTCGGCGATAGACTCAGCCAGCTTGCGGAAGAGCGCCTCAGGTTCTATGGCCGGCTCAAGGATTCGGCCCAGGTGCTGCATGGCGGTGTAGGGATCGTTGCGGTGACCGTAGAGAAGGCGGCCGACTGCTTGCTGAACCCGTTGCCTCAGCGGCTGGAATGCCACTGCAATCGTTGCACTGGCGACTAGGGGCGAAGCAAATTCGCCCGTCACCGTGCCCAGTACCGAGACGGCAGTTACATAGGTCAGCGTGAGCAGTACCGTCAGGATTGCGTAGACCAGTGACCGGTTGATGAACAGGTCGATGTCGTAGAGGCGGTACTTGAGGACGGCCGTCGCTGCCGCCAATGGAACGGTTGTTGCTATCAAGAGTTCGGCCCCTTGTACCGACAGGATTTCCAGCACGATGCCGACCGGAATGGCGGCGGTTCCGAGGAGCAGCAGCTTGATCTGCTGGCGGGGGTCGCCGTGTTCCTTCTTAAGGCGTTGAAGCAACGAAAGGGCGGCGACAGCACTGGCGGCAATGACCAGCAGAGAGCCGATCCGGGCAAGGGCAAACGCCCGGGCAGCAAGGTCGCCGGCTGACCCTGCCCGCAGCGAGAAATCGAAAAGTATCTTGGGCTCCAGCCATGTGGCAACGGCCAAGGGAATAGCGGAGATTCCCAGCGCAACGACCGTAAACCGAAGCGCGTAGCGCCAGCGTCTCCCGGCAAGCCGGCCGTTTGGGAACAGCAGCAGCGCCGGAGGGAGAAGGCCGAAGGCGAAAGCCGGCAGCCACTGGTTCATCCAAAACATCGTCCGTGCCCCCGCCAATGAGCCAGTGACCGCCACCGCTCCCGTAGCCAGACCGAAGGTCACGAAAAGCCACCCCACCGCGTTGCGGGGCTGCCTGGGCACGATGAGCCCTCCAGCCAGCAAGAATGTGAGGGCGGCCAGGAAGGGCGGATTGTGAACGACCCCCTCCGGGTCCCCACCCTGGATACGGGCGATCAGGTAGGTCAGGGTCATCGCGGTTCCCGCAAAGATCAGGACGGCAGTGAAGCCGGTTGGGGCGCTGGGACCAGCAGGGTAGCCCGCCGGCTCAGCCTCAGGTCGCCCAGCAAGGCCGACCGGGTTGTCAGCTTGATCGGGCGCGAAGTAACCGGCAACAGCGGGGAGATTGGGTTCCGGGACTCTATCCATTACGGTCTTCGCGGTCTTCTCGCCTGACTGACACCTCGATTCGTGGAGCCGATGGTGTATTCAAGCGCCCGATGCTTTCCACCCAAACTCCCGGTGCCTGCCCGGCGTTGGCTGGATCCGGGCAACTCGGGGGCGTTTACCCATGGAACTCGGGATGCCGCACCCCCCAACATGATTGCCGACGGCCGTTTCCAACACTACAGGTTTGTTCTCACAAGCAGTATTACGAGGAATGGGGGAATGTGATGACCGATGCAACTTATAGTAGCGGACGGCGCCCAGGAAGCATTTCGAAAAGCTTCAGGATGCTGGCCAGTCTTTCTTCGGCTCTGGTCTTGCTCTTGTTGCTGCCGGCGGCACCGGCGGCTGCCGTCTCCAATGTGGTAAGGGTCTCTGCCAGTTCTGCAGTAAACGGCCTTGGCGACAAGAGCGTCAATGTTAATTGTCCGCCAGGGATGAGGCTGGTTGGCACGGGCGGTGCGATCAATTCGGGAAGCGCGGACGTCCGGATCTACCAGATCACTCCCAACGCCGCCCTGACCGGGCTCACTGTGAGGGCTCTGGCAACGGCGGATCCCAGCTGGGGGGTGACCGGGTACGGCGTGTGCACGAGCATTGCCCTTCCTGGTTTGGAGCGCAGGACCTTCATCAGTGCCAGCAATTCAGCAGTCAGCAAGTCGGCAACTGCTGTGTGCACGGCGGGCAAGCGGCTGCTTGGATCGGGAGGCCTGGTGAGCGGTTTCGTTTCGAACGTACTCATCGATGACATCTTGCCTCACGCCACTTTGGACCGTGTAACTGTTTGGGGGGTGGAAGGGCAAGGAGGAACTCCGCAGAACTGGACGGTCACTGCAGTGGCGATCTGTGCCAGTGTCCCGGCGATCCAGGTTTTTCGAGAGTCGGCTTCCAGTGCGTCCAACTCCTTGAGCCCCAAGTCGGCGACGGCAACCTGCGGAAGCGGGAGTGTCTTGTTCGGCACCGGCGCCGAACTGCTCAACGGCGCAGGTCAGGTGTCGATCCAGCACATCGTTCCCAATGGAGGGGTCATGACGGCGCCGCTAGCGAATAGAGTCACGGCTAGGGAGGATGCCGACGGCACCGGGCAATCCTGGCAGGTCAGATCCTATGCGATCTGCTACGTGCTTCCGGTTACGTAGCAAAAGTTGCGGGGCAGCGAATGGGGGCCAGGAAATCCTGGCCCCCATCGGGCCCCCATCGGCATGCCGACACGAAGCGGGGCGCGCCACGAAGGGCGCCCCACAGTTGGTTTGCCAGGCGATCAGACGCCGAATGCCGGCATCAGGACTCGGGCGATGAAGTACAAGATGACAATCGTGATCGCCAGGATGAATGCGTACTTCACGAAAGCGTAGCCGGCCATGCCGCCGCTGGTGGCCGGTTCGCGCACCACACGACGCTCGACCACCGGCTCCTCTTCATAAACGGGCATTGTTCGTCTCCTTTTCTGGTGGTGGATCGATTCTGCTCACGGCCGGGATTGTTCCCGGCGGCTCCTTTGTCCAAACCAGGACGGTGGGTCCGTTGGTTACACTGCCTGGGTGAGCGATCCCTCCGAATTTGAGTTCCGGCGCATCGGGCGTTTTCCGCCCTACGTGTTCGCCCAGGTGAACGCACTGCTTGCCGCTTCCCGGCGGGCGGGCGAGGACGTCATCGATCTGGGTATGGGCAATCCGGACCTGCCGACCCCGGACATCATCGTGGACAAGCTGATTGAGGCGGCGAACAACGGGCGCAACCATCGCTACTCGATGTCTCGCGGCCTGCCCAAGCTCCGGCTGGCCATCAGCGACTGGTACGAACGCTGCTACAACGTATCGATCGATCCTGAAACCGAGGCGCTCTCGGTCATTGGCGCCAAGGAGGGTTTGAGCCACCTGATGTGGATCCTGCTCGGGCCCGGCGACACCTGCTTGGTGCCTGAGCCCACCTACCCGATCCACACCTACGCCCCGGTGCTGGCGGGCGCCAACGTGCAGCGGGTGCCGCTCTCACTGGACGCCGACTTCTTCCGCAACCTCGAGGAGGCCTACGAGAACACATCGCCATCGCCCCGGGTTGTGATCGTCTCCTTCCCGCACAACCCGACCACCGCAGTGGTATCGCTTGAGTTTTTCGAACGGCTGGTTGCCTTCGCCCGGAAGCGGGAAATCATCGTTGTTCACGACATGGCCTACGCCGACCTGGTCTTCGATGCCGAGCGTGCGCCGTCGCTGCTGCAGGTGCCCGGGGCCAAACAGGTGGGAGTCGAGTTCTTTTCCATGTCCAAGTCCTACTCAATGGCGGGCTGGCGGCTGGCGTTCATGTGCGGGAACAAGGAGATTGTCGGGGCGCTCGGGCGCTTGAAGTCCTACCTGGACTACGGCGTGTTCCAGCCGATCCAGATTGCCGGAATCATCGCCTTGAATGAGGCAACCGAGGTCCCCAAACAGATTCGCGAGGTCTACCGGTTGCGCCGGGATGCCCTGGTGTCCGGGCTGGCCCGGGTGGGCTGGGATTTTCCCACGCCGCCCGCCACGATGTTTGCTTGGGCACCGGTCCCCGAGCCGTTCAGCGCGATGGGGTCGCTCGAGTTCTCCAAACTTTTGATCCGTGAGGGTAAGGTTGCGGTGTCGCCGGGAATCGGTTTCGGCAGAGCTGGTGACGGACACGTGCGCTTCGCGCTGGTGGAGAACGAGCACCGGATTCGCCAGGCGGTGCGAGGAATCAAACGAGTCCTGGACGACCCGGACCTCGCAGCAACACCCCAACCGTAGCGGCCGGTTCGGGAATTCCGGTAGATTTGTCACTCGAGAGGTGGGGTCCCCCAATCCGATACCCGAAGGCTTGGCCAGCATGAGTAATCGAAACTATCTGTACCGGTTCTTGAAGCTGACCCTCGACCCCTATCTGCGTCAGGCCTACCGGTTTGAGGTGGAGGGCGAGGAGAACTTTCCGGCCGTTGGCCCGGTCATTGTGGTTGCCAACCACGTGTCGTTCATGGACTCGTTTTGGGTGCCTATGTGCACTTCCCGCCGGGTGGTGTTCCTGGCCAAGTCGGAGTATTTCGAGTCCTGGAAAACTGCCTGGTTCTTCAAGAGCCTGGGAATGATCCCGATCAAACGGGGGGTTCGCCACAAGGCCGACGCGGCGCTTCAGGCTGGGGTGGAGCACCTGGAGTCGGGAGGTGTCTTGGGCATGTACCCGGAGGGCACCCGCTCTCCGGACGGCAAGCTGCACCGTGGGCGGACCGGCGTCGCACGGCTGGCATTGCGCTCAGGCGCTCCGGTCATGCCGATAGGGCTGATCGGAAGCCGGGAAGTAATGCCCAAGGACGCCAAGCTTCCCAAGGTGCGGGGCAGTATTACCGCCCGGCTGGGCACTCCGATGAGGTTCGATAAGTATGCCGGCCAGGCGGACGATCGCCTGGTGATCCGGGCGGTGACCGACGAGATCATGCGCGAGATCATGACGCTGTCCGGCCAGAGCTACGTGGACGAGTACGCCAGTATCGGCCGCAACGGCAAGGGCGACGCCAAAGGCGACACCAAGAACAACGACAGCGACCATTCGATCCCGGCGGAGGGAAGCCTGGGCTGACGAGCCAGCACCCGCCCCCCGACAGCAACGATTCGATCCCGGCGGAGGGAGGCCTGTGCTGACTAACCGGCACCTGCTCGCCAGCGGTGAAGCAAGTGGCTATCCTGGCCGGCCGCCGTGTACGGAAGTGCCGCGTTTGGGGGAGCTTGCGCTTTACGATCCGGCCCGGCACAGCCGGCTAACTGCTACTGAGCCGGGTTTTCCATCCGGATCACGTTGTTGCCGCACCAATAGTCGACCAACGCCCCGTCATGGCTGATCAGTAGCACTCCCAAACCCGTCTGCTCCTGGGCCTTCTCTATGCCTTTGAGCAGCGCGGCCTGGCTCGATACGTCCAGCATGGAGGTCGGCTCGTCGCAGATCAGAAATTGGGGCTCGCATGCCAAAGCACGCGCCAGCAGAGCCCGCTGGAGCTGGCCTTCAGATACCTCGTGAGGGAACCGCTCCAATAGCTCGTTGGTTAGGCCGGTCAACTCGGTCCACCGGGCAAGGTCTATTTCGATGGAAGCCAGGTCAGCCGGTTCCCGGATGAGCGCAGCCAGCCGCATTCGTGGATCGGCGGCTGCCCGCGGCGACTGCCAGAGCAGTTGAACGCTTCGACGAAGGACCGGTGGCACTTTAAGTCCGTGGCCGGTGATCGGCTGGTCGCCCACCCAGAGCGATCCGGTGTCCGGCGGCATGAGCAAAGCCAGGATTCTTGCCAGCGTGGACTTGCCGCATCCGCTCGGTCCTACCAGGCCCTGTCGGGTCTGCGGTTCCAGCGAGACGTCGATCGGGTGCAGGGCGGTAAGGCTCCCGCCGGGAGTGTCGAATCGCTTGGAAATCCCCTTAGCGGTGAGCACTGACCACGCATCGTGCTGCTCCGTCGCTGATGGGGATCAACTCGGGCACCCGGGCGTGGCACTCGCCGGTGACCTTTGAGCAACGGGCCGCGAAACAGCACCCTGCGGGGAGGTCTGTGAGCGATGGCGGCATGCCGGGGATAGGCTCGGCACCTCGTTCCGGAAGGGCATTGAGCAGGGCCGTTCCGTAAGGATGCGCAGGAGCTGCAAAAAACGCTTCTGTTGGCCGCTCTTCTACTATGCGGCCACCATAAACCAGCGACAACCTCCCGCCCAGCCGTCTTGCCAGCCCAAGATCATGGGTGACCACAATTGCTCCCGCTCCCGCTTCTACCAGTCTAGAAAGCTGATCCGCGGTGCTGGCAACCCGGGAGGCGTCCAGGCCGGAGGTCGGTTCGTCGGCCAGCACCAGCTTCGGTTCACGGGCCAGTGCAAGGGCGGAGAGGGCTCGTTGTTGCATCCCACCGGAGAGCTGGTGCGGGTAGGCCTGCCATCGCTCGTCCAGATCCAGGCCCAAGGTGGCGGCGCTACTGACCAGTGCGTGGCGGGCTTGGTCAGGAGAAAAGGTGCGATTGAGCATTCCGGATAGCAGCGGTCCGACCCGGCGGACGGGGTTAAGCGCCGTTGACGGGCTTTGAGGAATGAACGAGATCAACTCGGACCGGGCAGCGGTGAGCACCTGCGGTCCGGCGCCCAGCAACTCCCGCCCGGCCAGCATTACTGAGCCGCAGATGTTGGTGTTTGCCGGCAGAAGTCCCAAGATTGCATGGATCAGTACGCTCTTGCCCGATCCCGACTCGCCCACCAACACCCGGCATTGGCCGGGCTCAACATCCAGATCCACGCTGTTCAGAGCCTTCACCAATCCATGCCTGGTCCGGAAGTGAACGGACAGGTCACGGACCCGGAGCAGTCCGGATTCGGTCACAGCTCCAACTCCTGGCGCCAGCGGGGCTGTGCGCGATCCCTCCACCACTCGGCGACGGTGCCAACGCTGACGGTAGCCGCAACTATCAACAGGCCCGGAACCGCCACCACCCACCATGCACCCGCCAGCAGCGTCCTTTGCCCGGAAGAGATCAGGTTTCCGAGCGACGGCTGGTGGTTGGGCAAGCCCACTCCCAGGAAGGATAGGGCTGATTCGTGGAAGATCGCGTGAGGGAGCATCAGGACGAATCCAAGCCCGGCCACCGGCGCCAGGTGCGGAAGGATATGGCGTCTCACCAGCTGGCGGCGGTTGGCTCCGGCGTTGATCGCTGCTGCCACGAACTGGCGTTGCTTCAACGAAAGGGCCTCCGCCCGGATGAGCCGGGCGAGCATCATCCAGTGGGTCAGCCCCACAGCGAACAGCACTGCACCGGCACCTCCGGTTAGTGGCCTCAACAAGACGGCGATCAGAATGCCGAACAGCAGATGGCTTTGCGAGGAGAAAAAGTCGACACCTCGCATGATGATGGAATCGACCCTGCGCCCAGCGAGCCCGGCGATCACCCCTACCGCTCCCCCCATGACCAGGGCCAGGAGCGCCGCCAACGTGCTGATTGCGAACGATATCCGCAGCCCGCGCAAAGTCATCGCCAGCAGATCCCGGCCCACCTCGTCCGTTCCGAATGGGTGAGCCAGGGAAGGCGCTTGGAGCACCTGGCTGAGGTCCGTTACCAGGTGGTTGCCGGGACGGATGAGGTTGGCAGTCAGTGCACTGAGCACCAGCAGGCCGATGACGATGCCCGATATCGCCGCCCCGGTTCCCGGCGCCAGGAAAGTGCGTCGGGCGGACGATTGGGACCAGGCGCCGGTGGCTGTCTGGGAACCTGAGGTCATGCGATGGATTCCCGCAACCGCGGATCCGCCCAGCGGTAGGAGAGGTCTGCCACCAAATTTCCCAGCACTATGAACACCGAGCCGGCAAGCGTTATGCCCAAAAGGAGGGGAAGGTCCACCACCCGGGCAGCCTGAACCGTCAGCCCGCCCAGCCCGGGCCATCCAAACACGGTTTCCACCAACACCGAACCTCCCACCAGATCGGCAAGATTGGCTCCGGCCAGGGTGAGGAAAGGCAGCAGGGCGTTGGGAAGTGCATGCCGCATGACGAGCGTAATCCTGCCCAGCCCGTTGGCCTGTGCGAAGCGCACATAGTCTTCCAACAGCACCTCCAGGAGCTGATTGCGAACGAACAGGGCGAACGAGGCGAGCTGGGTCAGTGCCAGTGTTGCAGCCGGCAGGATCAAGTAGCGCAACTCGAATGAGTCCGACCCGCGTCGAAGGTCCGACGTACCCCCTGGCGGTAGCCAGCCGAGCTTGATCGAGAAGACCCAGATAAGCAGCAGGCCGACCCAGAAGGAGGGAGAAGAGACCGAGAACAGCCCGAAGGACCTTAACATCCAGTCCCATACCCCATCTCGGAACACGGCCGCCAGGACGCCTGCGATAAGCCCACCGATCAGAGCGATCAGCAAGGCCGTGCCGAGCAGTAGAGCCGAGCGGCCCAGCCGGGCCTGAATCTGGTCCGCAACCGGCTGGCCGCCCAACAACCTCGAGTTGCCCATGTCCCCCCTGGCCATGTTTGCGATCCAGCGGCCGAACTGCTCGTGTACCGGGCCTTCCAGATTCCATACCTCGGCGATCGATCCGGCCGTCTCAGGCGACAAAGACCGCTCACCGGTCGCGTAGGCGTCCTGCCAATCGAAGGGTGAGACGGCCACCATGGCGAAGGTCATAGCAGCCACGGCCACAATCACAACCGGCAGCACCGCCAGGCGCCGGACGACGATGCCCAGCATTCCCCCCCGGCGCATCAGCTGAGGTCCGGGCCGGTGATGCCCGGCTCTGCGGTCCGGAGCGTCAACTCAGGCGCCGGACCGTGATGCCTGCCGCCAGTACGCGTCATCCCAGCTGCCAGGCCGTGAGGTTCCACAGCAGGGCCCTGCTCCAACCGTGCAGGTGACCGTCGATGGAACCCGGATCCAATCCCTGCACCTTTTTGGAAACGATCGGAAGGTAGTCCCGCTGGGCTAAGAACTGAGCCGACCCCTGCGCCTGCAGAGCCCTTTGCAGCTCGGAGTAAGCCTCCTTGCGCTGGTTACGGTCCAGGCTGGACGCTCCCTTTTCGATGGCCGCATCGATTGCCGGTTCGGAGATTCGGTTGCGGTTGGACCCCGGGCTGTCGTCTACGGCCTTTTCCGAGTGGAAGTCATTCCTCAAAAACAGATCGGGGTCGAAGGCGTTACCCGGCCGGCCGGTGGTTATCGCTCCCGTCTCTCCTACTCGCTCGACTCGTTCGGAAAAGTCCGCCACCGCCTCCAAGCGTGCTTCGATTCCTATCGAGGCCAGGAGATCCTTGATGGTGACTGAAGCGTTTTGGTCAAGTGGGCTGGTTCCGTGCAAGAACTCCAAGGAGAACCGTTGACCGCTTTTCTCAAGCACGCCGTCGGATCCGGGCTGCCACCCCGCTTGGGAGAGCAAGCTCTTAGCCTCGTCGACGTTTTGGTCGTAAGCAATAGAGGGGTCGTATGCCCAATGTTGAGGCTGAATCGGACTGTACGCCGGGCGCCCGAAGTCAAGGAACAGGCCCTGGGCAAAGGCCGACCGGTCGAAGGCAAGCCCGATAGCCCTTCGGGTGCGAGTGTCGCCCAACAATGGGTTATGGGTGGGGAGGTTCAAGGAGAGCATCTCGCCGGGAATTCGAACTATCCGGTAGGCCTCGCTGTCTTCAAAGCGCTGGGCGATGCGGGGGGTCAGGCCAACCGCGTCGATGTCGATCTGCCCGGCTTCCAGCTGGGCCACCCGGGCATTCTCGTCGTCCATGAAAACGAACACCAGCCGTGGTACGCCCACGGTCCCGCCGAAGTAGTCGGGGTTGGCGGTCATGCTGAGCCGCTCGCCCTCGACGAACTCCTCAAAAACGTAGGGTCCGGTGCCGATAGGGTTGATGTTGAACGCGGTGGTGTTCAGGTCCTGCCCGGAAAGGATGTGCGCCGGGACTATGCCGATCACCAACTTGTCGAGGAAAGCAGGATCCGTTCGGGAGAGGGTAAAGCGGACCGTTGTCTTATCCAATGCCTCCACACCTTCAAGAGCATCGAACAGCAGATCCCGCAGGCTGGTTGCGACTGCCGGGTCCAAAAGCGCTTCGTAGGTGAAGACCACATCTTCCGAAGAGAACTCTTCTCCGTCGTGCCACTTGACGCCGTCGCGCAGCTTCACGGTGACGGTTAGCCCGTCGGCGGAGATCTCCGGCATTTCGGACGCCAGGGCCGGGGTCAGCTCAGTTTGCTTGTTGTAGTCCAGCAGCCCGGCAAATATCGGCCAGTGATCGCCGTTAAACGAAGCAAAGACATCGCCGAAAACCGGGTTGAGGTTGTTGGGCTCACCCTCGACGGCAATTACCAGAGTGCTATCGGAGGTGGATTCCTCGGACGATTGCTGGGGAGCGGCGCAGGCGGCCAGAACCATAACCAGCACAACAGCAAGCCATCGAACGCTGCGAATCATGCGAATCCCTCCCTACTGCATCGACAAAGTAATAGTGGGGGGGATGCTACTCTTATGGTGTCCTTGTTTGCCGATCCATTGAAAGAGCTTGTTCATGCCCCCGCCGATTGTTGCCCTGCATGGTGGAGACGAGTTCACCTCGGGGGCGGTTCTCACCCAGGAATTGCTGCGGCCTTTTGAGGGTGTCCTGCTTGCCCCCTTGGCCGCGCCCGAGGAGGCCTGGGCAGATCTCAAGTTGTTGGTTGAGGATTGTTTGGGGAGAAAGGTCACCCTGGGGGTACCCGGTGCAGGTCCCCGGGGCAGCCATGAGGCGGTGCTCATCCCCGGTGGGGACCCTGCGCTGGCAGCTACGAGAGTCTGCGAGCAACTAAGGCGCGCACTGGCATGCCGCAGCATCGTGGCAGCAAGCGCAGGAGCCATGATGCTGGGCAAGTTGATGGCCTCAGGCTGCCCGGATCATTGCTGCACGCCAGCACTGCGTCCCGGCCTAGGGCTGGTCGGGGGCGTGGTGACTCCTCATTTTGAGAGCTTGCCGGCCGGATACCTGGCTCAATTGTCCCGTTTGGTGGAGGACCTGCCCTGGCATCGGATCTGCTCCAACCAGGTGGTCATCGTCTAACCTAAAAGATGTAAGGTCTGGCACCCGGCCAGCACGCTTTCTCCCGATTGCACCCTACCTTGTTAAAGTCGACTCGAAAGTGATCATCTTCGGCCAGATCAAGGAGTGCAGATGCGAATTGGAGTGCTCACCGGGGGCGGTGACTGCCCGGGCCTCAATCCGGTCATCCGGGCGATAGTGCGCAAGGGAATCAACACCTACGGCGACACGATCATCGGCTTTCGGCAAGGCTGGAAAGGGGTGATAGACGACATCTCCCAGGAGTTGACCTTGGAGAACACCCGGGGCATCTTGCACCGGGGCGGCACCATCCTGCTGACCTCCCGGACCAACCCGTTTAAGAATCCCGAAGGCGCCGCAAAGATCGCCCGGACCTTGGCCGAGCGCAACATCGACTGCCTGCTGCCCATCGGCGGGGAGGACACGCTCGGGGCGGCCAACAAGCTCCATCAGGAAGGGGTGCGGGTGATTGGCGTGCCGAAAACCATCGACAACGACCTGTCCGGTACGGACTACACCTTCGGCTTCGATACTTCAGTGAATATCGCCATGGAGGCGATAGACCGGCTTCACTCCACCGCCGAATCGCACAGCAGGGTGATCGTGTGCGAGGTCATGGGCCGGCACGCCGGCTGGATTGCGTTGCATGCGGGCTTGGCCGGAGGTGCCGACGTGATTTTGATCCCCGAGTTCCCGTTCGACCTGGACAAGGTTATCCAGCACATCGTTCACCGTCATAAAGGCGGAGCCAACTTTTCGATAGTCGTTGTTGCCGAGGGTGCTATTCCGGCGGGGGACTCGTTTGCCACCCTGGGGGGCGAGTTGGACTCGTTCGGGCATGCCCGCTTGGGGGGAATTGCCCAGGCGCTGGAGAAGCAGATTGAGGCCCGGACGGGTTTTGAGACCCGGCACACCGTCCTGGGGCATATCCAGCGTGGAGGTGCACCCAGTGCCTTCGACCGGGTGCTGGGCACCAGGTTCGGTATCGCCGCAATCGACGCTGCCCACCAAGGGGCCAGCGGCCAGATGGTGGCGTTGCGGGGCGAACACATCAAGCTGGTGCCACTGGCCGACGCGGTGGGTACCATGAAGCTTGTGGGCGAGGAGTTCTACGAGCTGGCACAAGTCTTCTTCGGATAACGGGCGGATAACAAATAGACTGTTATATGGACTTGCCTTCGCGCCCCGAGCGCATTGTGGACCTCCGGTCTGACACCCTCACCACCCCGACGCCCCAGATGCGAGCGGCCATGGCGCAGGCGGTGGTGGGCGATGATGTCTTTGGCGAAGACCCCACCACCAACTTGTTGCAGGAGCGGGTCGCCGAGCTGTGCGGAGTGGAGGCGGCGATGTTCGTCCCCAGCGGCAGTATGGGCAACCTGGTGTCCATCCGGTCAATGGCCGGGCCTGGGGACGAGGTCATTTGCCACGTGGACTCCCATCTGTACAACTACGAGGTCGCCTCGCTGGCGGGGGTGGCCGGCGTCCAGGCGCATCCGATTGCTGGGCACTGGGGAGTCCTGGAGCCGGACGCAGTCGCTGGGGCGATCAGGCCCGCTTTCGACACGTTTCCCCGCACCAAGGTGATCTCACTGGAGAACACCCACAACCTGGCCGGTGGCACTGTCTATCCGATCGACGACATCCGAGGGGTGCGCAAAATTGCCGGCGAGTACGGACTGCGGATCCACATGGACGGCGCCCGGATCTTCAATGCCTCCATTGCCAGCGGGGTGCCGGTGGCCGAATACTGCTCACTGGTGGAGAGCCTCACTTTTTGCTTCTCCAAGGGGCTCGGCTGTCCGGTGGGATCAATGGTGGTGGGCGCCCGGGAGTTCGTAAACACCGCACACCGCTACCGCAAGATGCACGGTGGCGGCATGCGCCAGACCGGAGTGCTCGCCGCGGCTTGTCTGGTGGCATTGGACACCATGATCGACCGGCTGGCCGACGACCACGCCAACGCCCGCCGGTTGGCCAACGGCATAGGCAGGATCTCTTCGGGGGCCACCACGCCGGCCAACGTGCAGACCAACATGGTGCTGGTCAAGACCGAGGAGTTGGGGTTCCGTCCGCCGGAGTTCGTTGAGGCACTGGCCGCCGAGGGCGTGCGCTGTCTTTCCTACCATCGGGCAACCGTGCGGATGGTCACTCATAAGGACGTCTCCACCGAGGATGTCGACCACGCCTTGGAGGCGATCGACAAGATCAGTCGCTGAGCAATTCTCCTAGCTCCCGGGCGTTGTCGACTGCGTAGTCCCGGAAACAGTTGTTCATGAGCACGTGTACCTGTTCAGCCTGTCCGGTAAGGTCTTTGATCCTGGGCACCCACTCCAGCAACTCCTCCTGCCGGTAGCGGTAGGCGAATCGGGGAGTGGCGATCTTGTGCGGCTTGTCCCACTGCTCGACGTTGCGACCGTGAAAGCGTACATAGGCGATGTCCGGAGCGGTGGCGGTAGCGATAGGCGGCATGCTGGACCGGAAGCCCTGGGGCATGTCCACGCTGGTTAGCGGGATGTTGTTGCGCCGCAGAAAGTCGAGCGTCTTCAGGGCGTAGGCGCCCTCGAGCCAGGCGGAGTTGCGGAACTCGACGGCGATGCGGTAGTCGGGAAGCCGGTCCTGGCATTCCACCAGGTAGTTGCGGCTCTGGGTGCCGGGCATGAACCACTCCGGGAACTGGAAGTGGACTATCCCGAGCTTGCCGGTGGAGTGCAGTGGCAACAACGAATGGGCGAAGCGCCGCCACATCTCGTCCATGATTTCGTCCGGGAGGTGGCTGGCGTAGAGGAACCTGCCTTTGAGTTCCGGGGCCGCCGCCTCCAGCAGGTCCTTGGGAAGGGAATCTGGCCTGGTGGGATGTTTGGTCAGCAGCGAGTAGGCCTTGATGTGGAAGGTGAAATCTTCCGGGGTTCGATTGATCCATGCCAGCACACTGCTTTCCGAGGGAGGGTAGTAGTAGCTGGAATCCACCTCGACTATCGGGAAAGTGCCAGCGTAATGATTCAGCCGCGCCTCGGCGGTGTTCGCCCCTTTGGGATAGAAGCTGCCCTCCTGGATCAAGGTCCGGTCGGTCCAAGATGCGGTCCCTATGAAGACCTTTTCCACCCGATCGGCGCCGAGCCCGCTGCTCAGCCGAGGACCGGACGGCCCTCGTCGTCGACCAGTACGTAGACCAAGTCGTCGTCGACAATCGTCGCCGCTCGGGCAGCTTTGAGTCTACTGTTGGTCTTTTCCCTGCCCGGCGGGCCGGAGGCGGGCCGCCGTTCGTCAGGCCGCCGTTCGGAGCCAGGCCGCAGTTCGGAGTTGGGCCGAGCTTCGCCGGCCGGACGTTGTCGGGCAGTGGAACCTCGGACGGACCGGCGATCGTCGGGTGGTTCGGAACCTCGGACGGACCGCTCGCTGGCACGCCGCCGTTCGGGTGCTTGCTGAGCGGGCTCGTCTTTCGATGCATCGAACATGATCGGAGACCTTGGGCTGGGTGACGGCTCTCGCCTGCTCGATCGGGGCCCTTGGTCCTGCGGCCAGTCGATCGGCTTGTTGCGGACCGGCCGGACTCCGGTGTCGCTGCGGTCCGGCGCAACCTCTCGGAGTTCGCGGGCAACTGCAGGATCGGGGTGCCCGCGCCGACCGGGGCGGCGCAACTCGGGCATATCGTCGTCCCAGGCACCTCGGGGCGTCGGTTGTTCGTCCCACTGCGGTGCGCGCCCGGCGCTGGAGGAGTCTTTGCGGGGCAACTCGGTCACGTTGCCGCTGGCTTTGTCCTGGAACAGGTCGCGCCGCCGGGGCAACTCGCGTACCGTTTCAACGGAGTCGGGGTCGTCGTCCCAGCCCCGCTTGCGAGGGATACCGTCATTCCAATCAGACCCTTTGAGAAAGTCTTCGCCTCTGAACTCCCGCTCCTTCTCCGGCAACTCGGAGCCCGCTTCTCTGAGCTTTTTGGCCTGCCTGCGGGAGACCTTTCCCTTATCCGGTGGCGCTTGCGGCGGCGGTGCGGACTCGCCTTTTCGGCGCCGGCGGCGGCGAAAACCTCCGCTGTCCTCTTCCTGATCGCCGCCGCCGGGGGGTGGGGCCGCTCCGGTGGCCTCGTCATCGGGCCGGCGGGTGGAAAACGACGCCCAGTCGATCTCATCCACCTCGCCCCGGGCGTTGAAGCTACGCTCGTCGGTCAGTGCGTTTAGATCTTTCACGCTCCCCCAGGACTCGTCGGAGAATTTGCTGCCCGAGTACTCCTCGCCCGGCCACTGGGTTGCTGAGTTGGCGGCGGCGATTGCTTCGGCGGCAGATTTGTCCGGGCGAGGCGATGTTTGGTCGTCAGCCTCAGCCTCTTGCTGTTGGAGAAGCTCATCGGGCAGTGGTACGAACTTGGGCGGGTTCAAGTTGGGCAGCCAAGGCTTGGGTGCTGGCGCAGCAGGCTCCGCCGGCTCGTCTGCCTTAGTTTGGATGGTTGGGTAGCGGGGCACCGCGCTATGGGTGCCGTAGCCGGTGGCCGGGTAGGTGGTTGCCCCGCCAACGGTGGGGTAGCCCGGCTTTCCGCCGCCCACTGTGGGGTAGTCGACCGGGCCGGCGGGTGAGGGGTACGGCCTGACGCCGCCGACGGTCGGAGGGACCCTGGGCGTTTCAAGTCTGGGAGGAGTTAAAGGCAGCGGGCGGTCGCTCAGCCAGCTGTTGATCGGGCTGGCCGGCTGGCTCTTGGGGGCCGTGTTCTCCAACCTTTGCTGCCAAAGGGGAGTGGGTTTCGCCTCGGTGAGCCGGTCTGGTTGCCGGAAGTAAGGGTTGAGCGACGAGGCGCCTCTGACCACCGGCGTCCACGCCGGCTGTTGCGGGGGAGCAGGAGTGTAGGTGTAGGAAGCGTTGCCCGGGCCGGAGTAATTATAGGGAGCGGAGAACCGCGGGGTGGTCTTGGGAGGAGCCGGGCTCGGGGTAGCTGGTTGTGGCGCTGGGGCTGGTGCCGGGGAAGCAGTCTGGCGCAACGGAGCCAGGAATTGGGGACGCGCGTTGCCGGAAAGACCCGGCGGTCCGGCCGGGGCCGAGTTACCCGGCTTGTTCAGGTTGCCCCTGAGACCCTTCATAGGGCTCAGCATGCCACGAGGCGAGGGCGATGTTGTGGAAATCGGACTGGTGACGACGCTACCCGGTACCAGGGCGCCGTAGGTGGAGCCCCAGGGGATTATCACGGGCTGCGCAGGCATGGCGGGCCCGGTCTGCTCCGATTCGGCCGGTGGTGACTTGGCTGCCTTCTTCTCCATTTTCCGCTTGCGGGCCGCTTCCTGAGAGACCTCGCGGGGTGACTTCGCCGGCGCTTTAGGGTACGGGGCGACATAACTGGTGGGCGCTGCCGCCGCCGCGGCCGGCTTCAGGGTAGTGACGTGTGCGGGTGCCTGCGGAGGCTGTTCGGGGAACAGGGAGAATGCAGCGGGCACATCGGACTGCAGGGTCCGGCTTGCCGACCGGAACCTTCGTATGCTCCTGAAGGGATGGCTGGGGGATTTCCGGGCGGCTAATCCGAGACCTACGAAGAACACCAGCCACAGAGCGCCTGCAACCATCCCTGTTGCGAAGCCAGTCACGCCCGCCATTCTAGCCGGATCGGGGGTCCTCGCCCAATTTAGACCCTTGACCCAGGGATCGATAGTTAGTAAGGGCCCGCCACAGAATTGCCTGAACATTCGACCGCCCTGCAACCCCAATCGCGCCCTCCTCGCACCTTGCGCTTGGGGCGCAGGAACGGTCTCGGTGTGCACCTGATTATGGGGAACCCTAAGGCTGAGCAGTTGCTCAAAGCGTATGCTCAACAGTGTTCTACTATGTTTTTTTGAGGGTAACGGATCTACTGAGGAACGGAGACCTCGATGGACCTGGAGCAGGCAGGGAGCGCGCTGCGCAGGGCGGAGGCAGCGCTGGAGCAAGGGGAAGGTCTCAAGGGCACCGGCTTTTGGAAGGTGGTGGACGCCGCTCGGACCGATCGCCTGCTGGCCGAACAACTGGCCGGGAGAATCGCCACCATAGACACCGCCGCCTTTGAGGCTGGCGTAAAGGTCCGCGTCCCCGCGGCCGCCGGTACTGCCGCGCTGGCCGGAGGAACGCTGGCGGGGGCGGCCGCACTGGTCGCCGCCTTCACGTTCGACGGCCAGCTCATCCGTACGGCACTTTTCCTGGGCGGTCTGGGGGCACTTGAGGTGTCTACCCACAGTCTGGCGCATTGGGCGGTTGGCAGGGCGATGGGCATGAGGTTCACCCACTACTTTCTGGGCGGGCCCCCGCCGCCCCGGCCGGGGGCCAAGGTGGATTACAGCACCTACCTGTTGGTCCCGCCGCGCCGGCGGGCAGTGATGCACGCTTCGGGGGCGGTGGTCACCAAACTGATCCCGTTCACAATGTTGCCGGTTGCCTCAAAGCTGGACCTACCCAACTGGGTAACTTACCTGTTGCTGGTGGTGGGAGCCGGCCAGATTGTGACCGACGTGTTGTTCTCCACCAAGACCTCGGATTGGAAGAAGGTGAGGCGGGAGTTGCGGGCCGCCCGGAGCTGGAGCGCGGCTTAGGGTCCGAGATGCAACTATCTGGGGGATTCCAGCGCCAGCCATGCCCGACTCGGTCGCGCACCAAACTTGCCTCTCGGACCCTCTCCGTCAGGGTTGACTCGATGTCACAGCTCGATGTCACAGCTTGTCACAGCTCGATGTCACAGCTCTTTTCGTAAAGGTTCCACGGGGAGGTAGGCGCGGTTCGGATCGGTCGGCGTCCCGGCCCCTTCACTGTCTGTGATGAAGCCCCTGTCCAGCAAGATGCGCAAATCGCGCTGAAGCGAGCGGCGACTAACGGCGGGAAACAGCGGCTGGAGGTCCACCAGCGCAAGTCTGCCAGCCTGAAGGATGGCGGCCAGCACTGACCTTTGACGTTCAGCTAACCCGTGCTCCCTCCCCAGAACATCGGCCCGAATTATCGCAGTGCCGTGCACCTTAACCTCTTCCATTTGAATGGCCAAGCCGCGGACGAAGTATTCCAACCAGCTGGTCAGGTCCATGTCGAGTTCGCGCACGCTCTGGATGGCGAGATAGAACGCGGGGCGGTCCCGGTCGTAGAACTCACTCAGCGTGAACAACCGCTTGAAGTCGTATCCTGATCGGTACAGGCACAGTGCGCTTAGCAGTCGAGAGGTCCTGCCGTTGCCATCCACGAAAGGGTGGATGTGTACCAGTTGGAACTGGGCAATTCCGGCCTCCAGCACCGGATGGACCTCAGCGTCAGTGCGAAGCCACTCCACCAATTCGTGCATAAGCGGCGGTACCTGCTCGGGCGGTGGCGGAGTGTAGATGATTTCCCGGGTGCGGCTGTTGGCCACGTAGTTTTGTATGGTGCGGTATCGTCCAGGCTGAGCTGAGCCGCCGCGCACGCCGGCCACCAGCCGCTTGTGGATCTCCCGGATCAAACCCTGCGTGATCGGCTCGCCGCTGCCCAGGTACTCGGCCACGAGGTTGAAGGCATCGCGGTAGTTGAGGAGCTCCCGCACATCGTCGCGGTCAGCGCCCGGAACTTCTTCTCCCGCCCACAGGCGCGACGCCTCGTCGAGGGTTAGCCGGGTGCCCTCGATATGGGTGGTGTGGTGTGCCTCCAGGAGCAGGGCCCGCTGGCTCATGCGCTCGATCCAATCCTCGGAGAGCTTGGCCGCCTCCAAGAACCCCCGCGCCCGCTCGATAGTGGTGAGCGCAGCGGCGATCGAGTTGGAGATCGTGAACCGGGGCCCAAAGGAAGCCACGGCTACGCCTCGGTTGGGAATGGGCCGTGTTCAAGTACCGGGTCGGCCAGGCCGTGCCACTGGCTGGAAGCCTCGGCGTGCAGTCTGCGGGGGATCCGGCCGGCCTGCCTGGCCAGGCGGCCGGATGCGACCGCCATCTTCATGGCCAGCGCCATCGCCTCCGGATCCTTGGCCCGGGAGATCGCGCTGGCGATCAGGACTGCGTCGCACCCGAGTTCCATCGCCAGGGTGGCATCGGAGGCGGTGCCGATGCCCGCATCCAATATCACCGGCACGCCGGCGTTTTCCACGATTATCGAGATGTTGTAGGGGTTGCGGATCCCCGACCCGCTGCCGATCGGTGAGCCCAGTGGCATGACCGCTGCACAGCCCAGGCTCTCCAGCCGACGCGCCAGAATCGGATCGTCGTTGGTATAGGGCAAGACGATGAAACCTTCGTCGAGGAGTTGCTCGGCTGCCCGCAGCAGTTCCGGGCCGTCGGGAAGCAGGGTTTTGTCGTCGCCGATGACCTCGAGCTTGATCCAGTCGGTTTGAAGCGCTTCCCGGGCCATCCGGGCGGTGAACAACGCGTCGGCAGCGGTGTAGCAGCCGGCGGTATTGGGGAGTACCTCACAGCCGGCCTCCTCGATCATCTCGACGACCGAACCCCCCGGACCCGGCTCCACCCGGCGCATGGCGACGGTGACCAACTCGGCCCCGCTCGCCCGTAGCGCCTGGGTCATGGTCGACATGCTGGTGAATCCGCCGGTTCCGAAGATAAGCCGGGACTGGAAAACCCGCCCGGCGATTTGAAACTTCTCGCCCACCTAGCCTCCCTGAACCGCCCTTAGCACCTCGATGCGCATTCCCGAACTCAGCTGGACTTCTCCCCAAGCGCCCTTCGGCACCACCTTCCCGTCGACCGCCAGCGCGACGCCTCGCGGCGAGTCGTACCCCAGTATCGCAAGTACGTCGGGGATCGACGGCCGGCCGGGCAGGTCCACCTGCTTGCCGTTTAGCAGTATCAGCATGGACCGCCTAGCATCCGAAGCGCACCCGCGCCCGCGGCCGCCCGGTCCTGGCCGGCTGGACTCGGGCGGGTATCAGCATGGACCGTTTAGAAGCCAAATCGCGCCGGTTCGAAGCCGGCAATGTTGGCAGGAGTTTCTCCGGTGGCCAGGAGTCGGGCGATCGCATGTGCAGTGACAGGTGCCTGCAATATTCCGTTGCGGTAGTGGCCGGCGGCGAGTAGTAGCCCCGGAACTGAGCACTTGCCGACCAGCGGGCCATTGTCCGGCGACCCGGGCCGCAACCCGGCCGACACTTCCTCCAACTCCAGCTCCCTGATGCCCGGTACCGCCTCCGTGGCGGCCCGCAAAAGCTCAAGCGCCCCCCCGGCGGTGGGTGTGGAATCGAAGCCTCTTTCCTCCACGGTGGCGCCCACCACCAGCTCACCATCCGGCCGGGGGACCAGATAGACCTCCTCCGTACGCACGATGTGGCTGATAAGTGGAGAGCGGGTGCGCAGGCGTAGAATCTGGCCCTTCACCGGGCGCACCGCCCGAGCGAGCCCGGGAGGTGCGCCCACGATCCTTCCCGACCAGCACCCCGCTGCCAGCACCACCTGCCCGCCTTGCACGCTCTGTCCGTCGGCCAGAGCCACACCGGACGCCACTCGGGGCGCCGACTGGAACGCGAGCGCCTCGATTTCGGCCACCTTCCGGGTAACCCCTTCTTGCTTGAGTACCGACTGGAGCGCGGCGATCACTCGGCGAGGATCCACCGAGAGGTCCTGCTCGGCCAGGACGCCCGCCCTAACCGCCGGATGCAGCGCCGGCTCCCGCTCACGCAACTCGGCAGGGCGCAGCCAGCGGACCGGCAAACCCAGCCCCAGGTGATAATCGTAAAGTCGGCGCAATGCCTCGGCCTGGTCCCGATCATGCGCTACGTAAAGGGTGCCCGCCCCCGAATGGCCGAGATCCACGCCGGCTCCCGCCGCCAACTCTGAGGCGAAGGCGGGCCAGCGCCGGGCTCCTTCTAGGTTCAAGGCCAGCAGGCGCTGCTCGCCGAAGGCCGCCTCGGTGACCGGTGCGAGCATGCCCGCCGCCACCCAAGAGGCGCCCCGGGGTTCTTCCGACCGGTCGATCAGGCATACCGACATCCCCTGCTGCGCCACCCGCCAAGCGATGCTCAGCCCGACGATGCCTCCACCTGCCACCACCACGTCGTAGATCACGAGGTTGCCCGGCCGTACTCCCGGAGGTAGGCAACCGTATAACCGATGATCTGATTAAAGTCGCAGATCCAGATGTGCTCATTCGGAGCGTGCAGGTTGGAGTCGGGCCGCCCCACCCCGGGAGGCGAGCAGATCGGGATTCCCAGACCCTGAGCGATGGGAAACATCGGCCCGGTGGCCCACATGTACGGGTAGATAGTCAACGGCTGGTCGAACCAGAGCGTCGCAGCGGCTTCCGCCGCCCGCCCCAGCCGGGAGTCCAGCGGCGAGCGGGAGGGGTTCTCGTGGCTCAGCACCTTGGCCTCAACGTGGCCGAAGCCATGATCGACCAGATGCTGACGCACCAATCCGGCGATCTCCTCACCGTCTTGGTCCGGGACCAAGCGGAAGTCGACCTTGGCGATCGCCTCGGCGGGCAGCACCGTCTTTTGCCCACCGGGCACGGTGTAGCCGCTGTGGAAGCCGTCGATGTTCGCGGTCGGCGCGTAAAGAAGTTCCTCTACCAGTTTGGTCCCGGTCAGGCCACGGACGAACGAGTCGATCCCCAGCCGCTGCTTTTGCGCCTGCTCATTGAACGGGATGGCCGCGAGGAGTTCACGCTCCCGGGGGCCGGGCCCGACGATCCGATCGTGAAAGCCTTTGATGCATATGTTGCCTTGATCGTCTTTGAGCGACCCCACCGCCCGCAGCAGCTCCCAGGGCGCGGAGGGGGCGTAAACGGCAATTGACGAGTGCTGGTCGCCGGTTAGCCGCTTCAGACGCAGTTCCAGATAGAGCAGCCCCTTGCATCCGTAGTACATCTCCGGCCGGCCGTCCAGATCGAACCAGCCCCCTTCCCAGACGCAGTCGTCCGCCCGGAGCAACGAGGAGTGCTCGATGCAGATCCGCTCGAAATAGACGCTGCCCGACTCCTCCTCGCCCTCTATGAAGAACTTCACGGTGAACGGCAGGTCGCCGTAGAGCTGTTGGTAAATTTCCAGGGCGGCCAGTCGGGCGATCAGATCGCCCTTGTTGTCCGCGGCCCCCCGGGCGAACAGCTTGCCGTCCTTCTCGGTCGGTTCGAACGGTGGCGAGTCCCAAAGGTGGAGCGGGCCGACCGGCTGGACGTCGTAGTGGTCGTAGATCATGAGCGTCCGATTCCCGCTACCGGGGATCTCGCCCAGCAGCGCATCGGGGGATCCGGGCACGGAGAGCCTTAAGACCGAGGCCCCCAACTCCTTAAGCCGGTTCTCCAGCCAGTCGGTCATGTCGGCCAGGCCCCGGCCTTCGGTGGAGACGCTGGGGATGGCACACGCCTGCTTCAACTGGTCCAGGTAGCGGGGCATGCCGGCGGCTACCCTGGCGCGGATGTTGCCGAAATCGCTCAAACCCGGTCGATCCTTTTTTATATATAAGAGCGGGCGACGAGAATCGAACTCGCACCACCAGCTTGGAAGGCTGGAGCTCTACCATTGAGCTACGCCCGCGAGCGTTCCTAGTCTATCGGCTCACGTTGCGCTGGCCCGGCTGGCGCTTTATAGTTCAGGCTTGGGTTTGCCGATCCAGGGGCCGATCCAGGGGCCGATCCAGGGGGTGGAGATGATGAAAATTGTTGGGCTGTCCGCTGTGATGAGCTTGCTGTTGCTGGGCGCCTGCGGTCAGTCGGAGCAGGCCGACCCCGGGGAAGCCGCTAACCAGGAAGCAACGGCGCCGCAGGCACTGGCCGCAGTGGCGTTCGTTGAGCCGGCGGATGGCGCCGAGGTGACCGGGCCCGTGGTGGTAAAGATGCAGGCCGAAGGTTTCACCATTGAGTCGGCGGCCAATGGCGTCAACGAGGGCGCCGGCCATCTCCACATCATGATCGACACCGAATGCGTGGCCGAAGGTCAGGTAATTCCCAACGATGATGCCCACAAGCACTACGGGATGGCTCAAACTGAGGCTGAATTGGAGCTCCCACCCGGTCCGCACAAGCTGTGCCTCCAGGCCGCCGACGGTGCGCACGTCGCCCTCCCGCTTACCGATGAGGTGTCGATCACGGTAGCCGGGTAGTCCCACTACCCCCCGTCCCAGCGCCTCCTGTGTGGCCATTGAGAAGTAGGGCAACTGAACAGATGTGATGACCTGACCGCGTCCGTAGTAGGTCGGGTCGGGATGGCTCCCACCGGACAGGTTGCCACGTTAACGACGGCCTCTGACTCATCGGCTCGATGTTCGGTGGCGGCTGGGGAGCTTTTAGGCTTTGTCGGGATGGCCGGATTCGAACCGACGGCCCCCTGCTCCCAAAGCAGGTGCGCTACCAAGCTGCGCTACATCCCGTTGCTGCCAGTGTAACGACCCCGCAAGGGCCGGTTCCGCCTAAACTGGTGGAGCGCGCTCGTAGCTCAACTGGACAGAGCGGACGGCTTCTACCCGTCAGGTTGGGGGTTCAAGTCCTCCCGGGCGCACATTTAAGTATATTTTTCGGCTAAGGTAGTGCAATTTTTGGTGGTTGATGAGAAAATATGGCTTATGGCTTTGAACCGTAACATGGAAAAAGTGATCTCCGCCGCCCTTGCCGTTGAGCGGGTGGCGAAAGTTCGACCGTGGACGGCCCTGGACCTGATTGAGTTTCTAGATCAGAAAGAAGGCGAACGCAAGCCCAGCGACGCTACGGTTTACCGGCTGCTCCATCGGCTGGACGAACAATTGGGCTTGGTCACCTCGATCGTGGAGGAGTCGGAGGAGGGCAGGGCCCCCGGCCGCCCCCGGCGGGAGTACTCGCTCACCGTGGACGGAGTTCAGGCGGCCGATAGTGCAGCGGGCTGGCTCTGTCGCTCCGGCATAGCTTGGGCCGGGTTGGCGCTGGCAGGGAACGTGCGCTAGGAAGGTTCGAGCAGGTATTCTTTCGCCCGTCGGAGGGCGATGTGGACGAGAGAATCATCGACAGGATCCACCGGATCCTTGGATTGGGAATGGCCGAAGACTCCATTGAGGAGCTTGCGGCCGATCACGTGGAAACTGCCAGGAAGCGCCGGGGGCTCAACTGGCGAGGCCACCTGGGCTTCATCTTCAATAATCCTGCGCGCCGTCTCACCACCTCACCCCGGACCGACATGGGAGCCCACTTCCTGCCCTCACTCTTCGTAAGCGTGGCCGGCGTACTCATCTACTTAATCGGCGGCAAGGGTCCCACGCCCGACCAGGGACCCTCTTGGCCGATGCTTCCGCTGGCCGCAGGCGTGGTATGGCTATCACTGGTAAGTTACCGGGTCCGAGGCTTTCCTACCAAGGGCGCGATCTGGCCAATGTTGCTCACCTCTTTTGGCGCGATAGCCGATGCGGTGGTCCTTCCGGTAACAGTTCCCGAGGACAATCTGATCAGGGTCGGACTGGCGGTGCTGGGGGTTGCCGGTCCAGCGGTGTTCGTAATGTTCTCCCGCAAGAATCCGGATGGGCTGGAGTGGAAAGAGGTGGTTGAATTTCTGGCCGGGAACCCCAGAGCCATGGCGCTGTGGCATCTGCTGTCAGTCGGGCTGGGCTTGATCGCCACCGGAGAACTCCTGGCACTGGTCCGTCCTGAGTTGCCCACCACCTTGCGGATAGGCGCGGTGGTAAGCGGTGTCGGCCTGTTCTGGATGGCGGAGAGTTTTCATCGGGCCACGCGCAGACCGACCAAGCTGTCCCCCTCGACTTCCGACTGAGCCAAAAGTGCCCCGGACGGTTCTGTCCGTCCGGGGCACTTTAAGTCACTGTCAGGCGGCGCTTCTGGTCCTCAACTGGCCCCATTCGCCGGTTGCAATCAGTGAAACGCACTTGTAGCACAGGTTGATGAGAGCAACCACCGGCGTCTCCATCAGGCCTTCGTCTCCGTGAACGAGTCTGGAAAGCTCGAACTCGTCGGAAGTACGTCCGCCACAGTTGTGGCACGTCGGGTCGCTGCCGTAAACGTCTTCGACCGTGCTGTAGATCAATGCGCTAATTCGAATCCCCCCTTACGTTGAAATGCTTTCTCGCATCACTGCGAGAAATTATGCAGTTCAAGTACTCGGCTGTCAATAGGCTGGCCCGTGGTTCGCGAGCCCGGAATCGACTAGGTTTTCAAAGCATGGCGTGGGATCGGGACCGGCGCCTGTCGCAACTTGCCAGATAGGCTAACTATTGCCAGGGATGGAGACCATAGCAGTCACGGAGAAGCAGGCTCTCGCAGGGATAGAGCTTGATCGTGCGCGCCGCACTGGCGTTTCGGCTCCCGCCGCGTCCGGTCCGGCGGGACTGCCGGAGTTCGAGCACTACGCAGCGGGATTTTCCAGACGCCTCGAAAGATCCAGCCGGCGAATTCGCACCCGCCTGATCTTCGCCGCGCAGGTAGCCACCGTCATCGGACTCGTACTGGGAATTCGCTACCTTGGCTGGCGGGTGGGCACCCTGGAGGGGACTGGAGTGGCGGGGGCGATCATCGGCGTAGCGGAAGTGGTGGGCTTTGCGTTCTTCGCGCTCAGCAGCTATTTGTTTTGGGACATCGAGCAACGCTCCAGGGCAGGTGCGCCGCCCGCAGGCACCCTCGACGTGTTCGTCCCGGTGTGCGGCGAGCCTTTGCACATCATCGAGGAGACCCTGCGTTCGGCGCTGCAGGTCCGCTATCCCCATAACACCTACCTTCTAAACGATGGCCGAATCGCCGGATCGGACAACTGGCAGGCGGTGGAGGAGATGGCCTGCGCCTACGGGGTCCAGTGCTTCACCCGCACTATGGGCTGCCGGCGCAAGGCGGGCAATCTTAACTTTGCGCTCCGGCGGACCGGCGGGGAGTTCGTGGCAGTGATCGATGCGGACCACGCCGTCCAGGCGTTGTTCGCCGACGAGTTACTCGGCTACTTCGCCGATCCCCAGGTTGGCTTTGTGACCACCCCGCAGCACTTTAAGACCTCCAAGCAGGACATCTTTGGCAACCTGGAGACCTACTTTTACGGTCATATCCAGCGGGCGAAGGATGCGGCCAACAGCGCCTTTTCCACCGGCAACGGGGTGGTCTACCGGAGAAGTGCGATCGAATCGATCGGCGGATTCTCCGAATGGAACATTGTTGAGGACCTTCACTCTTCGTACGAGATGCACGCCCGGGGTTGGCGCAGTGTCTATCACCCCAAGGCGCTCACTTCCGGGTTGTGCCCGCATACCGGGGCCGAGGTGGTAAGGCAACGGCTGGGTTGGGCCACGGACACGCTGCGGCTGCTGCTCTGGGACAACCCCTTGAGGAAATCCGGCCTTACATTGCGCCAGCGTCTCAACTACCTTCAGGTGGGTGCGTTCTACCTGGTGATGGTGATGCAACTGGCACTGCTTGTGGCGCCCGCTCTGGTGCTGCTTTGGGGTGTGCCGATTCTAACCGCCGAGTCTGCCGGAGCCTACCTGGGTCATGCCCTGCCCTTCTTCTTCTTGCAGTTTGCAGTTGTCGCACTCCCGGCGGGCCTTCGGGGTGGCCTGCGGGCGACGCAAAAATGCATCTACCTGACGCCCACTTACCTGGTTGCCCTGGTGGGCGCGGCCACCGCGATCAAATTCCGCAGTCCGGTAACCGACAAGGGGGAAGGCCGGCGCAGGATGGGGATCCTGGCTCCGCAGTGGCTGCTTTTCGTACTGCTGGTGGTGGCGATGACCCGGGCGTTCACCGAACCGAACCTGGCTCACGCGATCGCCGCAGTGTGGGCCGGCTGGATCGCCTCGGCCCTGGCCATCCCGCTGTTTACCTGGGGTTCGCGCCCCGGCTTACACCGGCTTGCCCGCCCCCTGGTGAGGATTTCATTGGCCGTCGCCTCACTAGCGGCTCTGGTGCTGGCATTGGTTTGACCTCCCGCGGCCTCGGCTGGCCGGACGGGCTTGGACTCGGCGGTGCTATGGCCTTTGATCTCCCGTAGCCGGGGCCCGGCCACTGGGCTGTGCCAGCGCTGCGTCCTGCCGTTCAGCAGTTGCCCGGCCACGCGCCAGCGCCGTCCTGAGCGCATCCAGCGCCTCCGGGGAACTGTCTATCCGCCAGCGGCGCTCCTTGTCGACGTGGAACCAGACCAGCGCTTCCACTGCCGGCATGCGCGCATCGATAGTTTCGAATGCGCTGGCGATCCACGCCGCCTTGTCTCCGCCGGCCTCGTCCGATGCAGCCTCGGCGATCCACACCGGCTTGGCCGGAGCAATCTCGCGAACCCGGGTGTAAGCGTGGCCAAACACCTCCTCGAAGGTGCGCCACCCTCCGGCATAGCCCGGGACCGAGTTGCCCCAGTTGTAGCCGTCCAGCCCAATTACGTCGACGAGATTGTCCCCCGGATAATAGGCTTTTAGGTCAGCCCCGCCGGGGGCGCCGTCAACCAGCGGGGACCAAACCCACCGGACGTTTCGAGCACCGGTTCCCGAGACCAGCTCATGCAGGTGGCGCCATGCCTGCATGAACAACTCCGGTGTGTTGTCCCCGATGCCGGCCGACCACGGGTAGGCGGGATAGTTCATCTCGTGCATGGGCCGCAGATAGATTGGATGGCGCCGGGATGCCAGCGCGGCCCCCCATCCGGCGATATAGCCGTCGTAGCGGCCCGATAGCAGCCGGGACAGCCAGAACTCCGCCTGGTCCGGCGGGCCTCCGGGGTTCCAGGGCTCCCAGGTGAGCAGGACCCTCCGGCCCCCGGCGGCCGCCAGGTCGAGCCAGCCGGTACGGAAGCGGGCGAAGTCCCCGCCCCAGGCTTGGTAGAAATGCAAGATGTCCAGCGGCTGGCCGAGTGACGCTTCCAAGCAGGCCAGCGCCGCCATGCCCGGGC
This sequence comes from Actinomycetota bacterium, assembly GCA_052389675.1. GTDB lineage: Bacteria > Actinomycetota > CADDZG01 > JAHWKV01 > JAHWKV01 > JBBDRH01. The sequence continues at coordinate 3,740 of JBQTHR010000067.1, read as the reverse complement.
TGGGGTCGGGCGGAACGTGGGCGCCGAACAGTAGCCTCAGCCGCAAGCCCTCCGGGCGGTAGGTGTGGGGTTGATGGGGCCTGAGCCAGCCGGCGCGACCTCTAAGTGCAGGTGCGGGGGTCCTCCGGCGGCGTTGCCACTATCCCCGACATAGCCCAATACTTGACCGGCGGAGAGCTTTTGCCCGTTTTCCACCCCGGCGTACTTTTGCAGGTGAGCGTAGAAGTACTCCACTCCGTCGATGCCCTTGAAGTAGAGCGATAGTCCTCCGGCGGCGCTTGAGGCCTTGCGCTGCACCGTCCCGTCGACGATCGCCACCGTCGGGGTCCCCATGGCCGCAAACATGTCGACTCCTTGGTGCCGGCGCCCGCCCGAGCGGGGGTGTCCATAGGTGTCGGTGAACGAGACCGGCCCGTCCACCGGGCACTTCATGCCTGCGGTGGCGACCGCGAAGCCCGCCCCTTCGGGCGAGGCCGAGGGTGAGGGTGCCGTCGCTGCCGCCGACGCCGTGGGCTTGGCCGAAGGGGCGGGCTTCGCAGAGGATGAGGGCGAGGGGGATTCCTTCAAAGCTGTCTCAGCAGCGGCCCTTTTCTCATCCTCCGCCCGAGTCTGCTCCCTTGCGTGTTCCTCGGCCCTGCGGGCATCCTCGGCGGCCTTATCACGTTGTTGCTTCAGTTCTGCTTCCCGGTCGGAAACCAGTGTCGTCTCCAGGGTTTGCGCTCTGCTAAAGCTTGCGGTCAGGGACATGGTCTGGGCAGACATCTCGCTCAGCAGTTGCTGCTCCTGGGTGCTTCTGCGCTCGAGTTCTGCCTCGAGGCGGGCGGTCTCAGACCGGGTGATCTCGGCTTGCTCCAGGGATTTTGAGTCCCGGCCGCTTGCCGCTGCTACCAGCGCCACCCGCCTCCCCAGGTCCCCGATGCTGGCCGAGTCGAACAAAAAGGAGAAGATTCCTGCGGCGCTCTGCCGGTACATCGCGTCGGCCCTTTCGGACAGGTTGTGCCGGGCGGCCTCGGCTGCTGCGGCGGCCTCTTCCAGGGCTATCTGGTTGGCCTTGATCGATGCCTGGGTGCGGGCCAGCTGTGCTTGGGCCCGGTTGTAGCCGGCAACGGTGCGATCGAGTTCGTCTTGCAAGGCCTGGCGTTGTGAGCGGGCTTGGGCGATCTGCTGTTGGCCGGCCGGCGACGGAGTGGGAACGGCGCCCGTCAGGACCACTACCGATAATGAGGCGACGGCGACCGCACGTGCGCGACAGACGAGCCGCGAGCAGCTTCGCTGGGGCATCCGAAGATTATCGCCCGAAACCCACATGTTCCCCCGGCTTTCAGCGCTCAACTTGCCGGCTCCCGGTCCCCCGGACTCATGATTCATCGATTGATCGGCATCGCGTGCGCTACCATCGCGTGTCATGAAGTCAACCTTGGAAGAGAAGGGGCCCACGCAGGTCCAACTCAACGTTGAAGTGCCTCCTGAAGAGCTCAAGCAACACCGTGCGGAGACTCTGCGGCGCCTTTCCAACGAGGTCAAGATCCCTGGATTTCGCAAGGGCAAGGTCCCGGCGACCGTGCTGGAGTCTCGCATGGGCAGGGAGCAGGTCCGCCAGGAGATCTTGAGCGACGCGCTGCCCGCGCTCTATTCCCAGGCCCTGGCGGAGCTTAAGATCCAGCCGCTGTCCCAGCCCGATATCGACGTCACCGTTTACTCGGACAACGAGGCGCTCCGATTCACCGCCACCGTGGACGTCCGCCCGAACCTGAAACTCCCGGAGTACGAGGGCATCGAAGTGCCGGCGCCCCGCCGGACCGCCTCCGAAGCGGATATCGGCAACCGCTTGGAGCGGATGCGGGAGCGCTTCGGCACCTTGGAGCCGGTCAAGCGCCCGGCCGGCCGGGGTGACTTCGCCACAATCGACTTGTTCGGGTTCCGCCATGGCCAACCGATCGAAGGCGCCAGCTTGCAGGACTTCGTCTACGAGGTGGGCTCCGCCCGCTTCATCCCGAAAATGGACGAAGAGCTGGTGGGCACCAAGACGGGCGACATCGTCGAGTTCAACGCTGTGCTGCCTCGAGGTTTCGTAGAGGCGGGGGAGGAGCAACAGGAGGCGACGCTGAAGGTGGTCGTCAAGGAGGTCCAGGCCCGCAAACTGCCCGCCCTTGACGACGAGTTCGCCAAAACCTCCTCCGAATTCCAGACCCTGGAAGAGCTCAAGGCGGACATCGACCGGAGTATAAGCGGCCACCGGGCCAAGGATGCCGAGATTTCCATCCGCAACTACATCATGCAGGATCTGATCGCACGCACTGACGTCCCGCTTCCCAAAGCTCTGGTAGACCGGGAAACCGAGCTACGCTTGGCCCGGACCATCCGGGACCTGGGCGGGAGCGGAAGCAACGTAGACGAGTATCTCAAGGCGAACAGCATGACCAGAGAGTCGTTGATCGAGCAGCACCGCAACTCGGCTGAGATCTCGGTTGCCGCCGACCTGGTGCTGGAGCAGGTTGCCAAGGAACAGGACATGACCGTCTCCAAAGAAGACCTTATGGAAGAGATCGAGATCATGGCCGAGCAGATGAAAACCAGCCCGACCGAACTGGCAGACAGCATCGCCAATTCCGGCTCATTAAGCGCGTTGGCCGGTGATATCCTTCGAAGGAAGGCGCTCGACTTTCTGGTAAGAAGCGCCAAGGTCACCGACGAAGCAGAAGCCGAACCCGAACCTGCCGAATCTCCCAACGATTAAGGGGTGAGCATGGAAAACTACCTCGTCCCGATGGTCGTGGAGCAAACCAACCGAGGTGAGCGCTCCTACGACATTTACTCGAGGCTACTGAAGGATCGCATCATCTTCTTGGGAACACCCATTGACGACGCAGTGGCCAACCTTGTCACCGCCCAACTGCTCTTCTTGGAATCCGAGGACGCGGACCGGGACATCTCGATCTACATCAATTCCCCCGGAGGACAGGTGTACGCCGGCATGGCCATCTACGACACCATGCAGTACATCAAGCCGGAGGTCTCCACCCTCTGCCTGGGCATGGCCATGTCCATGGGCGCGATTCTGTTGGGCGGTGGCGCCAAGGGCAAGCGTTTCGCTCTACCCAATGCCAAGATCATGATCCATCAGGGCTCTGCCGGCTTCCAGGGCACCCCCACCGACATCGACATCCAGGCGCGCGAGGTCCTGTCGCTACGTAAGCGTATGGCGGAGATCCTGTCCAAGCACACCGGGCAGTCGTTCGACCGGGTAGAGAAGGACATAGACCGGGATAAATTCATGACTGCCGAGGAAGGCAAGGAGTATGGTCTGATTGACGAGATCTTGACTCACCGGGAGCAGTCACCCCTCGCGATGCAGCAGCTGAGCGACACCGCAGGAAGCAACTGAGGCGTCGGGCGATAGATGCCTAAATACGGCGAGGCCCGCAGCGACGTCTTGAAGTGCAGCTTCTGCGGGAAGTCACAAAAGCAGGTCAAAAAACTCATTGCCGGACCGGGCGATGTGTACATTTGCAACGAATGCATCGAGTTGTGCAATGAGATCATCGTGGAGGAACTCACCGAAGCAAGTGAGCCCAAGCTTGAGGAACTGCCCAGGCCCAGGGAAATCCACGCCTTCTTGGGCGACTACGTGGTGGGCCAAGAGCAGGCCAAGAAGGTGCTCTCCGTAGCGGTCTACAACCACTACAAGCGGATCCAAGCAGGCACCAAGAACGACGACGATGTGGAGTTGCAGAAGTCCA
>JBQTHR010000066.1:0-5402 GCA_052389675.1 Actinomycetota bacterium | reverse complement strand
GGCTGCCCCGAAAGCCCTGTGGCGAGCGGTAGCCCCCGCCGGGCAGGGGCTCGAAGATCAGCGAGCGCTCCGGTCCCCCCTGCCACCACACGTCGCCGTTGGTCAGCTTGTAGAGCCGCTCCCGACCATGGGGCCACATGTTCCAGTTCAGCCCCATGCTCGAGGTGAGCAGCCCCCGCGAGTCGTAGCCCCGGGTGACCGTGGCCTCCAGCCCGGTGCCGGCCAGGCTGAGGTCGGCCTCGGTGAGCTTGAGCGCCCCGGTCGCCAGGTTGACTGATGGTGGGGGACCGGGGGATGATCACCGCAGCGCCAGGATCGAGGCGCTGCGTGAAGTCGGTGGGGTGGGGTGGATCACCTCTTTGCGAGCTCCGGCGATCCGGGCCCTGTCGGAAAAAGGTGCGGTTCAGGCCTCCCTGTTCGATCACTCCAACCTGGCCGAGATCGCCCACCCTGACTACCCCGATGAGCGGCTGGTGGCCTGCCGCAACCCCGCTCTGGGGGCGGAACGGGCCAGAAAGCGGGAGGAGCTGCTCGCCGCTACCGAGGCGGCGCTTGCTGCCATCACCGCCGCCACCGGGCGAGAAAAGCGTCCCCTTCGAGGCCAAGATCGGATCGGGGTGCGGGTGGGCAGGGTGCTGGGAGGCTACAAGATGGCCAAACACTTTGTGATCGAGATCTCGCACCAGGGCCTTACCTGGTCCCGCTACCAGGAGAGGATCGATGCCGAGGCGGCACTGGATGGGTTCTACGTCATCCGCAACTCGGTTTCCTCCGACCAACTCTCCGCCCCGGAGGTGGTCTCGGCCTACAAGAGCCTCTCCACGGTTGAGGCCGACTTCCGCAGCTTAAAGACGGTGGACCTCGAGATGCGCCCGATCCACCACCTTCGAGCAGATCGGGTACGCTCTCACGCCCTGGTTTGCATGCTGGCCTGCTATCTGGCCTGGCACCTGCGCCGGGCCTGGGCGGAGCTTACCTTCCAAGATGAGACTCCTGCTTCCCGCTCCGATCCGGTGGCGCCGGCCCGACGATCCCAGCCAGCCGAGGCGAAGGCGTCCACCAAGCGCACCTCGGAGGGCCGGCAAGCCGAGAGCTTCGCCACCCTGCTTGAAGAGCTCGCCACCCTTACCCGCAACCAGATGCGGGTTCCCGGGGACGCCGAGCGAGCACCCTTGGAGATCCTCTCCACTCCGACCGAGATGCAACGTCGTGCCTTCGAACTTCTGGAAACCAAGGTCCCAACCCGTCTCGGATAGTCGTTTGTAGCCAGAAACTACCCAGGCTCAGGCGTCAAACTGCCTTTTTGCACGTAACTTCGGTCTAAACAAGCGAACTTAACTTCGGATGCCCGACGTCCTCGGCTAAAAGATCGAGACTTTAGAGGCAGCTATGGCAAAGACAAGCGCCCGGAGTGAACCAAAGTGACTCTCCTTCAGCACTGAACTGGCCGAAAAATCGTGGGAGGAGTTCGATAAGGAAACGGAGCGAGCAGTAGCAAAGTCATATTTGTCGGCGGTCATCATTCACCCCTTGCCACCCGGTAGTCCTCGCCGGTTCTCTAAGCAGCGTGTTGAATTGGTCCCTAACCACATTGATAGCCTTCCTAGACCCCAGCCCATAATTCGCGTCGAGGGCACTCGGTCCCTAGACGGCGACCCCGTCGGGTGAGGAGGGCCAGAGGTAAATGGTGGACCACAGTCTTGCTCCGTCACCTCATCGTGGGGACGAAGAGGCTAGGACGAGCCGTCTAGAAAAAGCCTACTGACAGACTCGTCTGTACTCAACGGCGGAAGAGGACTAGGTAGGGAGATTCTGAAGTCACGTGCCACCTCCTCAACTGATCTGTACATGGCCGAACCGACCTCGTCACGACATACCACGTAAACGTGACCGTCTAAGGCCATCGCAAGGTTTGCTTCATCAAGAAGCTGCTCGGTTGATCGGAAGCTTGCCGCTGGCAAGTCCACAGGGAGAATAATGTCCAGCAACCTCATTTCCTTGAGCTTCCACAGGATCGACCCACACGCTGCTGCACAATCTTTCACGCTCTTAGTCCACGGGAACCACATAAAGTCCGGAAGATCGTCCGGATCACTTCCCGACCGGCTGAGGAACGCTGAAATGATTCTCTCGCCCGGAATGTCTTTCACCGCCTCACCTGACAGTTTTTCGCGGCCCACCTCAATCGGGAATCGCATATCTTCGTCTGGCTCGTAATCCGTCGGAACTTGATACTTCTGCCTGAAGAGCATTGCCGTTACGGGGTGCGTAGGCATCATCTTGTACAAAGTCGCGTGAAACAGCGGACGCCATTTCACGCTTCGAGCCCCAAATCGAAACTGATGGGAATCTCCGTAGCGGTCGAGCAAGTGGTCGTAAAAGGCCCAAACCTGGCGACCTCGCCCGAGACCTCGCCGTATTTCCCAGACCGGAAAGCTACGCTGAGTAGTCATCGGCCTTTTCGCATCTGGATGGTGTCGATTCACAAACCAGGCTACCTGGTATGGGGATATAGAGGGCTGGGTTTAACTTCGAGACGGAAGCCACGGCCTTACCGATGTTTGGAAAAAAGTTCCGATAGTAAAAGTGGAAGTTTGTTCCGCCAATTTGCTCGAAGTCGATGTTCATGTGGGTGGGACCTCCGCCGTGTCTGTCAACGACATGAATCCGGATCTTGACGATTCTCCCGTTCGCAGTGCGTCGCCAAGTGGGAATGAGAATTTTGGTGTGGTCTTTTAGCCAATCTATCCAATCCAGCCCTGATGGGTCCACAAAGTTGGCCGGATTGCTCCCCGCATACACATAACTGTTCGCGTCCTGCCCCGACGGATCCGGCTGGGTCCAGCGACCGATCACCGGGTCGTAGTAGCGGGCTCCGAACTTGTAGTAGCCGCTGAAAGCGTCCTTGAAGCCCCCGGCGTACTGCCACGGGTTGGCAACCGCTTCCGTGGTCCCCACCAGGTAGTTGCCGTAGGGATCGTAGAAGTAGCGGTTGACCGCGTTGCCGGAAGCGTCGGTGAGAGCAACCACCGTGCCCAGCCGGTCGAACAGGTAGTAGTAGGCGGTTAAGCCGTTGCGCAGGCTTACCAGATCTCCCTCCGGCGTCCGCACGTAGTTGGTCGTCGAGAGCAGCCCCGAGGAGTGGATCGCCAGACCCAGAGGACCGTTCTTGAAGGTGGAGCCTCCCGCGGTGGTCCGCTCGCTCTGACCGGTGCCCAGGTAGGTCATGTTGGTGGTCTGCGCCAGCAATCCCCCCGGCTTGAAGCTGGTGGTCTGGTCCTTGGAGTTGTAAGTGAGCACCCTTCCGTCGCTTTGGCCGCTGAGGTTGCCGTTGGAGTCGTATTGATAGGTTTGGGCGCCGGCGGGAGCCGAGCCGCAGGCTGCCTGAGCTGAGGCGGTGTGGCACAGCTGATCGGCGGCGTTTACCGCGTAGAAGGTCTCCGCGGCCCCGTTGATGCTCGAGCGCAGCCGGTTGCCGTTGCCGTCGAAGCTGTAGTTGAAGATCCCGCCCGGCGTCGCCGCCTCGGTGAGGCGCTCCATCTGGTCGTATTTGTAGATGGTGTCTCCGGAGCTGTCGGTCATCTTGTAGACCAGCGAGGTGGGCTCTCCGGTGGGCTTGCGGTAGTCGTAGGCGAAATTGGTGAGCACAGTGGTGCCCTTCTTTCCCTCGATGCTGGTCACCTTGCCGTCGTCGTCGTAGACGGTGCTCTGGGTGACTCCGTTGGGGTAGGTGATCAGGTTCCGGCGATAAGCCAGGTCGTACCCGAAGGTGGTTCGGGCTCCCCCCGGCTCCACCAGGGCGCTCAGCCGGTTGGCCCCGTCGTACTCGTAGTTGACCGTGACCGGTGTCACCCCGGTGTCGGTGATCGAGAGCAGGTTGCCCACCCCGTCGAAGACCGAGGTGAAGGTGACCCCGCCCACCGACTTGGTGGTCTGGCGGTTCAGCCGGTCGTACCCGTAGGTGACGGTCTCGACCGGATCGAGCGGTCCCGGACCCGCCTTGTTGTCGGTGCGGGTGAGCCGGCCGCCGTCATCGTAGACGTTAACGATCGAGGAGCCGCCCTGGAACTTCAACTGGGTCACCCGGTCGAGCGCGTCGTAGTCGTAGTCGGTCACCTGACCCTTGGGGTCGGTGACGGGTAACACCTGGCGTCGCCGCCTCGGTGAGCCGCTCCATCTGGTCGTATTTGTAGATGGTAGTTGGAGCACCGGCTGCGCCGGGGCTTCAACTCAACATCGGAATTTTCCAGACGCAGCTTGCGCTCTCTAGCGTAACCCCAAGGGCGCAGTTGGTTGCCGCACTCCGGACAGGCCAGCTTGCCGGTAAAAGGGCCGCGCTCGACGCGCGCATCATCAAGTCCTACCATCGACACGGGTGCACCTCCCATCCACTAAGCGAAGGGCCCCGCGTCTCGTCAAAGGTTTGGGGCCCTTCGTCATTTCCGGAACGAGAAGCATGGTGGAGCGAGCGTCGTGGGGCAACAAGGGTCCCGGACAGCCTCAGCTTAAGTGGCGCTAAATGTGGGCTGCATCCTCAAGCTAAGTGGCGCCAAACAACCGTCAACGCTCTGTGCGGCTGGATTGTTCAGAAAGAGCCCTCTCCAAGAAGTTGAAATAACGCCACAAGGCCAACGGCGATAAGCGCTAATGCGCAGGCGGTGGCAAAAATCCTAGTCAGCCATATGATTGGTCTAGGAAGAGACGACCCCCTCTGCTTCTCTAAATTCTCAATGGAAACTACGTTGAAGAAATCCGCAAGTCCCGGGAATCGGTCCTCCATCGCCGAAAGAACTGGTGAGGAGCGCACCCCTCCGACGTGCAGAAGCCAAATGACCAAGAGAATAAGAGTGGGGATCCATAGAATCGCCAGAACGGTCTGAATCATGCGGCCCCTCCGAGAAAATCGAGGCGGCCTGAGTCGCCGAAGGGCAAAACCTGCCTAAAGAAACTTACAGCGTTTTCCCGAAACGAGCAGCCCGACTTCCACTTATCCGCTCGACTCAAGGCTCCTACGGCCTTGTTAAGAGCGGCGGCCCCACGGGCAATGTTGGTTACACCTCGGAACACCAGTGCAGGGGTCAGTGGTCCTGTGGCCGGAGCAAAGAAGGCCTGCGCCGACCCTCGAAAGATGCGGAAGATACCGTTAGCGCCGCTGAAAATGGTAGCTGCCACTGTGCCTTCTTTACAAAGCTTGATCCGGGACGGAAATGGATCCGAAGCCAGTCCAGAAGGGTCCACAAAGTTGGCCGGATTGCTCCCCGCATACGCGTAGCTGTTCGCGTCCATGCCCGAGGGGTCGGGCTGGGTCCAGCGCCCGATCACCGGGTCGTAGTAGCGGGCCCCGAACTTGTAGTAGCCGCTGAAGGCGTCCTTGAAGCCTCCGGCAAACTGCCAGGGGTTGG
>JBQTHR010000065.1:0-22362 GCA_052389675.1 Actinomycetota bacterium | reverse complement strand
CAGGAGCTGCGTAACTATGTTCGAAAGACCATCGGTAAGCCGTGTGCGGGAAAACCGCATGCACGGTTTGAAAGGGGAATGCGGAAACGGGCTCGCAAGAGCACCGCGCCGCTGACTACCAATGAATGACTCAACGGAGCTGGCGCAGAGCCGAATCGCCGGGCTGGCGGAGCGGGGGCTGGACCTTGTAGCTTTTTGGCGTGAGTGCACGCCGCTGATTGCCAAAGTTGTGCCTCACTTCCAGACGCCTTGCTTCTTCACCGTCGACCCGGCCTCCCTGCTGGTTACAAGCCACTACCAGACCGAGCTTCCTGAGCTACCCGAAGAGTGGCTGGCCTACGAGTACCTTCACGGCAAAGAGAATGACCACCACTCGTTCGCCGGCGTCGCCCAGTCAAAGCGGGGAGTCTCGACGATTCACGAGGCAACCGGCGGGGATCCCTCCACCAGCTATTCGTGGCGCAACTTCATCGCTCCGTACGGCGGCGACCAAGAACTTCTGGTAGCCCTGCGTGACAAAGGTGGCGGGGTGTGGGGAATGGTCGGCCTCTACCGTGAGCCGAGCCGGCCGATGTTCGACGACAGTGAGATCAACTTCATGCGCCGGATTGCACCGCATCTGGCTGCGGGAGCACAAAGGGGACTGTTAATTGGCGAGGCCTCCGATCCCGATGGTCCCGACGCCCCCGGTTTGCTGGTCCTGAGGGATGACTGGACCGTGGAATCGATCACTTCTGGTGTCGAGCGCTGGCTGGACGAGCTTCCCAAGAGCAACTGGTTAGCCGAGAACGCCCTGCCGCCTTCCGTCCTGGCGGTCGCCGGTCGAGCGCTTCGATCTCGTGAGGATGACAGTGACCCGGGCGACGTGGCATTCGCCCGGGTTCTGACCAGAGGGGGCCGCTGGGTGGTGCTGCATGGTGCGTCGATGGTTGGTACTGATTCCCGTCGGGTGGCGGTGATCATCGAGCCGGCCCACCCGGCGAAGATCGCCCCTATGCTGATGTCCGCTTACCAGCTGACCGAGAGGGAGCAGGAGGTCACCCGGCTGGTTCTGCGGGGGGATTCCACTTCCCAGATAGCGGCAGCGCTTTACTTGTCTTCGCACACGGTGCAGCAGCACCTGAAGACAATCTTCGAGAAGACCGGGGTCCGGAGCCGCCGGGATCTGGTGGGTAAGGTATTTTTTGCGTTTTACGAGCCCCGGGTCCGAGATAACGAACAGCGAGTGATTGGAGGCCTCGCCGTCCGGGGTGGGCCTGCCAGCTCAAGCCTGCTGCAACAACCTTAGGCTTAGCTTAGCTACTCGGCGGGCGACCGGCCATTCTTCTGACGCTTGAAAATGATTCCTCCGGCGGCCAGGACCACTGCGGTGGCGATGAGAGCGTAGAAGAACCAGGGCGGTTCTGCGCCGGAGGCTTGACTCGAAGCGGGCGCGACCGCGCCAACCCGAAGCACTTCTCCGCATGCCACCTGAGCGTCGCCGCGGACGATGGAGACGCTGTGAGCCCCGTCGGCCACGGTCGCAAGCGCAACCGATTCCTCGCCATCGATCAGAACCAGCCCGTCGGCAACCGCTTTGCCCTGGGAGTCGGCAGTGGTGTCGGGCAGCGTCGAAAACGTCTTCCTCGGGCCGTCGCAACCCCCCTCCTGGATTGAGATCCGGGCCTTAGTGCCCGGGGCCAGCCCACCCAACTCCACATGGGCGATCGTATCCGGGGGGGAGAAGGTGAGCGTAGCGGTGCCGGTCACGCCAGATTCTGCCTGCGCGGACAGGTCGATTCGGACGGCTTCGGTGGCCTGGGCGGGAATGGTCAGCCCGGATGCTGCCAGAACTGAGAGTGCAAGCGCGGCCCGGCGGATCAAGGACAACCTCCTTCAGAAATTTCGCTGAGCGCATCTTAGTTAATTCGTGATTCCAGAGGTCCAAGTGCCGGACCGATGAGCACTGATGCGGCCAGAAACTGTCCGCAAAGCGCGCGATCATGGACCCGTGAGTGACACTACCTCCCGCATCTTGCGATTGCTGTCCCTGATGCAGACGCACCGGGACTGGTCGGGGGCAGAGCTGGCCGAACGGCTCGAGGTAAGCGCTCGAACCATCCGGCGGGATATCGACCGGCTGCGGGTTCTGGGCTACCCGGTTCACGCCAGCACCGGGGTTGCCGGCGGTTATCGATTGCAGGCAGGAGCTTCAATGCCTCCACTTTTGCTCGACGACGAGGAGGCGGTGGCCATCGCGGTCGGACTGCGCACCGCCGCCGGTGGATCGGTCGCCGGTATAGACGAGGCCTCGGTCCGGGCGCTCGCCAAGCTGGAACAGGTGCTGCCCGCGCGGCTGCGCCGGCAGGTCAACGCCCTTCAGACCTATACCGTGCCCATGTCGGCGCCACCCGGCCCGCTGGTGGATCCCGATGCTCTGGTGGTGATCGCCCAGGCTTGCCGGGATTTCGAGCGGCTGCGCTTCGACTACAAGAGTAAGGAGGGAGTGCAGACTCAGCGGCTGGTTGAGCCCCACCGGCTGGTGTCCGCCGGGCGGCGCTGGTACCTGGTGGCCTGGGATGTGGACCGGCAGGACTGGCGCACCTTCCGGGTAGACCGGCTGGCCAAATGCCGCGTCGAGGGCATTCACTTCCATCCCCGGGAACTGCCCGCAGAGGACGCTGCGGCGTACGTAGCGGGCGCCATTGCCTCGACCTTCGCCCGTTATAAGGCGGTAGTTTTGTTCCATGCTCCGGCCAGCCGGGTAGCCGAGCATCTTCGCCCGCATGACGCAGATGTTCAGATAGTGGATGAGCGCAGTTGCCGGCTGATCACCGGGGGCGATTCGCTGGAATGGTTGTCTGCTTGGATCGGATGGTTCGGGGAGGAGTTCACCATAGAGGAGCCGCCCGAGCTGATCGACTTTGTCCGGGCCTTGGCCGATCGACTGAAGCGGGCGGTCCCGGCAGCCGGTGCGACGACCGCCGGGCCCTTTTGAAAGAATCGGTCGAGTGCGGGCGAGAGGACTCGAACCTCCACAGGCATAAGCCCACAGGAACCTAAATCCTGCGCGTCTACCGTTCCGCCACGCCCGCCGCAACTTAAGACCTTACCGCCTACCGGTCCAAAGCGGCAGCGAGAGCAACCCGGGCGGCCCCGATCGGTTCAGGCCGGCCGCCCGCGGTCAACGGATCAGCAGCAGTCGCAGGTGCAGTCGCCTGTGTCGCCGCAGCAGTCGGGACAGTCGCATGGAGTCATGGGTTCACCTCCTTTCTTCGGGAAGGAGATCTCACAGGGCCAGTTGGATTCTCCGGTGGCGGGGTAGCAGTCCAGCTTGCTGAGTTCCTCCAGTTCCGCTCGCAGGGCCACAAGGGTTTGGATCTCTCGGTTCACCTGCTCCAATCGGGCCTTCAGCAGATCCTTGGTATGGCCGCATGGGCAGGCGCCGTCGTCCTGGACCTTTAGAAGGTCGCGGATCTCCGAAAGCTTTAGCCCCAGGCTCTGGCCGTCCTTGATGAACCGGATGCGCCGGGCGGCCGGCTCTTCGAACTGGCGATAGCCGGCTGCGGTGCGTTCGGCCGGCCGGAGCAGGCCGAGCCGCTCGTAGTAGCGGATGGTGTCCGGCGTAACGCCGGTCTTTCCCGCCAGATCGGAGACTTTGAGTGCCATGTGAACACGGTACACCTTGGAGTGCACTCCAAGGTCAAGCGATGTCTGCGGGATTCGCTACGCTGTCCCTACCCTGGTGTGGAGGAATGGTTGAGTTCGAACGCAGAGGTGCTGGCGGCAATCGACATCGGAACCAACTCCATCCACCTTGTTGTGGCGAAGGTGAACGGCATGACCGCCTTTGAGGTGGTCGCCCGGGAGAAGGAGATGGTCCGGTTGGGCTCGGGCTCGGACCTGCTGAAGCATCTTGATGAACAGGCCGTGAAGCGAAGCATCGAGGCGCTGAAGCATTCCCGAAAGGTGGCTGAGGCACATGGCGCCCGTATCACTGCGGTGGCCACAAGTGCCGTGCGGGAGGCGGACAACCGGGGAGAGTTCTTGCGCCGGGCCCGCGAGGAGGCCGGGGTGGATGTGCAGGTGATATCTGGCTTCGAGGAAGCCCGCCTGATCCATCTGGGGGTCCTGCAGGCGGTGCCCGTCTATGATCAGCGGCTGTTTTTGTGCGACATCGGCGGCGGTTCCACCGAACTGGCGGTGGGGGCCAAGGGCGAGATTCTGGCGGTACGCAGCATGAAGCTAGGTTCAATCCGGCTGACCGAGCGATATTTCGTGGGCAAAAGGGTTGCTCCCGGCGCGCTCGACTCGTGCCGACAATACATCCGATCCAACCTGGCCTCGTTCGTCCCGGAGGTGCGCCGGCTGGGATTCGACGTTGCGGTGGGGTCGTCGGGGACCGTGGGGGCGCTGTGTGCGATGGCTGCCGCCCGCAGGCTGGAGCAGCCGCCCCGCACCTGGAACAATTTCCAGTTGACCGGGGCCGATCTGGCCGCGGTGGTCAAGTCCTTGATCAAGGCGCCGACGCTGGCCGCCCGGAGCAAGCTGCCCGGACTGGACCCCAGACGGGCGGACATCATCCTGGCCGGGGCGCTGATCCTGGAGCAGGTTGTGGAGGCGTTCGGGGTTGAGTCGCTGACCTTCTCGGACTACGCCCTGCGGGAAGGCGTCTTGCTGGACGCCTGGCAACGCCGGCACGGCGGGTCGCTTCATCACCTTTGCGATCTGCGCCGGCGCAGCGTGCTGCGGTTAGCCGACGTGATGGACGAGGACAAAGCTCACTCCCATCATGTTGCCGGGCTGGCTCTGGAGTTGTTCGATCAGACCTCTGGCCTGCATGATCTGGGCGACGAAGCCCGCGAGTATCTGGAAGCCGCAGCGCTGCTGTGCAACATTGGTTTGTTCGTGTCCCATGCCGGCCACCACCTGCACAGCTACTACATAATCCGCAACAGCGAACACCTGACCGGCTTCACGGACCGGGAGATCGAGTTGGTCGCCCTGATCGCCCGATATCACCGCAGGGGATCTCCCCGTACCCGCCACCCGGAGTTCTCCGCGCTAAGCCGGCTGGATCAGCACCTGGTGAAGACTTGTTCGGCGCTGCTGAGAGTGGCGATCGGGCTTGATCGAAACCACGCCGCCCGGGTGAGTTCGGTGCGGGTGTTCCAGGACGGGTCGGATCTGATCATAGAAGCGTTTCCCGCGCCCCAGGCGGACATCGAGCTGGAGTTGTTCTCCGCCGCTCAGCGGGCACAGTTGCTGGCTGAGTGCTTCGACCTTCAAGTGGAGGTGGTAGCAGCCGGTGAGGAGTCGATGGTTTCCTGAGGCTAATCTGGACAGCCCCGGGGGGACTGCTTCGCCGGTACGGTGGTAGTAGGCTGGATCAGGCCGTGGAGTTCGGTTACTGCGACCCTAAAGGAGGCAAACGCCTATGTTCTCGGAAAGGCTGCATGAGGGCTTCAACGATCAGCTTATGCGGGAGATCGGAGCCTTCTATACTTATCTGGCCATGTCGGAGTACTGCGACGCCCTGAGCTGGCCGGGTTTCACCGCCTGGTTCGAGCGCCAATCGCAGGAAGAGTGGATGCACGCCATGAAGTTCCGGTCGTTCATCCAGGATCGCAGCGGGCGGGTGCGCTATCAGCAGATCCGAGCTCCCGAATCCGAGTTCGACTCTATGCTCGAGGTCTTCGAACGGACGCTCGAAAACGAGAGGTCGGTCACGCAGTCTATCGGCGACCTCTACGCGCTGGCGGTCGAGGAGAAGGACTTTGCCAGCCAGGCTTTTCTCAACTGGTTTGTAACCGAACAGGTTGAGGAGGAGAAGACAGTTGGCGACATGATCGACTGGCTGCGCCGGATAGGCGACAGCCAGCAGGGCCTTTACCTGCTGGACCAGCAGCTTCTAAGCGGCATCCCGGCGGGCGGTGGGGCTGAGGGGCCGGCGCAAGCCTGAACGGCGCAGTGTCCTCGATCGCCCCGAGCACCCGGATGGGTGCGGTGCATTTGGCAGTTTCCGACGGCACGGCGGCGCTTGATTTCTACCGAGATGTTGTGGGTTTGGCGTTGCTCGGGCGGGACGGCCGGGCGATCCGTCTGGGCACGGGGGACCGGGAGTTGGTGGTGGTGCATCCGGGGGCGCAGGGCCCGGTGGGCCGGGGCACCACCGGGCTGTATCATCTGGCGATCGTGCTACCCGGTCTCCCGGAATTTGCCCGCTTCGTGGCGCACGTGATTTCAATCGGTTATCCGCATGCTCCCACCGATCATGTGCTCACCAAGTCCGACTATCTCTGGGACCCCGACGGCAACGGAATCGAGATCTACTGCGAGACTCCGCAGGACGGCACCTGGGAGTTTGTCGACGGCACCTTCCTCTCCCGCACGGTAGACGGGCGGGTAAGTTCGGGCCGCGACCCCATCGATCTGCCGGCGCTGCTGCTGGACCTGGACCCTGGCGCCCGGCTTGAGCAGGGTCTGCCGCCCGATTCGCATATGGGCCACGTCCACCTGCATGTGCACGATCTTTCCGCAGCCATCCGTTTCTACCACGAGTTTGTCGGGTTCGACGTGACCGGCGTGGCGGAGAAGTGGGGTGTTGGCTTCCTCTCCGCCGGCGGCTACCATCACCATCTGGGGCTCAACATTTGGGCCGGTGCGGGCGCCCGCCCGTCACCGCCCGGGGTGGCCGGGTTGCGCCACTTCACGGTAGAGCTACCGCAGGAGGCTGATCTCAGTACCCTGGCCGGCCGGCTCGAGGCTGCCGGAGTTCCGGTTGTGCCGGTAGCTCATGGCCTGTCGGTTTACGACCCGTCTCACAACTTGATCGAGTTCACGCGCCACCGACCCGGCGATCGGTGAGCCCTTAGTCCGGGCCGTACTTGGCGGACCGGCTTCCGCCGACGCCGCGTAACCGCAAGTGGGTGCGTGCCCCGCTTGGGCCCCGTAGACTGTCCCATGGCTTTCACCACGTCCAAGAGCGCGCTGCTGGGGCTGGTTGCCGCTCTGGTCATGGTGTTCACCCCGGCGCTCGACGGGAGGGCCGCAGGACCGCTTCCCGGCTACTCGGAAGGTCTGGGGGCACGGATCCTCGCCCCTTCATCGCCAGATGCCGTTGCGCTCCCTGATCGCCCCGGCCGGCAGATCGATGATTTCTTCCCGGCGGCCTCATCCCGGCCTTCCACCTGGGTCCTGCTGTCGGTCCTGCCGTGCCCGGTCGAGCCTGCCGGTCCCTCGCGCCCTGTTGTACCTGCTTGTTCCCGAGGCCCTCCGGCGCCCGCTCAGTAGGAGCTCGCTTGGAGCCGCCTCGGGCGGCACGGACCTGGGAGAACTGCTATGAAAGTCGCCAACTTCCTGCCGGCGACCGTGATGCTTATGCTGCTTGGTGCAGCATGCGCCGGTCCGCCTTACGTGCAGGAGCTCAACATCGCCAACCCTACCGACTACGACGTGGTCGTGGACCTGATGGCAGACGGATCCTCGTCGCGCCTGGCGCTGGGCATTGTCCCCAAGGGCGAGACAGCCTTGCGAGAGCAGGTGCTCGACCCGGGGGAGCAATGGACGTTCAGGTTTCATTACAACGGCAACGAGGCGGGCGAGGCGTCGGTGGCGCGCGCTCAGCTTCAGGAGGCGGGGTGGAGGTTCACCATCCCGCCGGAGGTGGGGGAGCGCCTTCGGGCCGCCGGGGTCCCGCCTTCCCTATGAGTGAGTCCGGGACGGCCTGAGCGTGGGAAACGATCTGGTTGCGCTGGGAGTTTCATTCCTGGCTGCCGGGATGCTTGCCCGGGTCGGCCGGCGGATCGGCTTGCCGACCATTCCGTTTTTCATACTGGCCGGGATACTTACCGGGCCGCACACGCCCGGTCCTGTGCTGGTCGACGATCCGGCCAACCTGGAGTTGTTCGCATCCATCGGGCTGATCCTGCTGCTGTTCCACCTGGGCCTGGAGTTCTCGCTGCAGGATCTGATGGGCGGTGGCCGGTCGCTTGCCGTGGCCGGCTCTGCCTACATCGGCTTGAACGTCGGAGGTGGCTTCGTTCTCGGGCTGGCGCTCGGCTGGGGCACGCGCGAAGCGCTGGTGATCGCCGGAGCCACCGGCATTTCGTCGTCGGCGATCACCACCAAGCTGCTGGTCGAGCTGAAGCGACTTTCGAATCCGGAGACCGGGCTGATCTTGGGGATCATCGTGGTGGAGGACGTTTTTCTCGCGCTCTATTTGGCTTTGCTGCAGCCGGTGTTCGGAGGTGCCGAGGGCCCGGCGGAAGCGATCCTGCTGTTTGCCCGGGCGTTCGGCTTCTTACTCGGTCTGTTCCTGCTGGCCCGCTTCGCTGCCCGCCTGGTGGGCAGACTTGTCGGGGCGGAGGACGACGAGCTCTTGACCGTGCTCTTCGTTGGCCTGGCAGTATTGGTGGCCGGCATTTCCGAGGAACTGGGCGTGTCTGAGGCAATCGGCGCCTTTATGGTCGGGCTAATCCTGGCGGAGACCTCCTCCAGGCACCGGATCGAGCGGCTGGTGCTGCCATTGAAAGATGCCTTCGCCGCGGTGTTCTTCTTCGCTTTCGGCCTGACCATAGACCCGGGCGATATTCGATCCGTGGCAGGGCCGGTGGTGGTCGCGGTGGCACTGTCCATACTGCTCAACATGGTCGCAGGCATTGTGGCTGCCCGGCTCTTCCGGTTCGGCAGGCGTGAGGCGGCCAGCATTGGCCTTACGGTGCTGGGCAGGGGAGAGCTGTCGCTGGTGCTGGCGACGCTGGCCGCCGCAGCCGGCCTCGACTCGCGCATCGGCCCGTTCGTCGCGCTCTACATCTTGGTGCTGGCAATCCTCGGTCCGCTGTTCGCTTCCCGATCCGTTACCCTGGCTGCCTGGCTGCCCGCGCGGCTGTTCCGCCGCCGGCCGGTGGATGATGAGCTACCCTTGCCGGTGCTGAGCCATCACCTGCCGTCGCCCGCTGCGCCGCAGGATCGCCGTCTGACGGCGCTGGCGGCCCGTAGCGAAAAGCTTATGGGAAAGGCGCGCAGGCGGTTGAGCGCTCGCCGGCAGGGCGGTGAAGGGCGCTTGGTTCTGCCACTGCTTGCACTGGTGGTGGTGATTGTTTACGGGGTGGCCGGGTATGTGGCGGCAGGGCATCCGGCCGACGAAGCGTTGGCGCTTACCTGGTCCGACCTGACGCCGTCGGAAGCAGCGGGCGTGGTGCGGGAGCCGGGAACCGGGGTTCACTCGGCGGTGGTTACCGCGGTCGGCCTGCTGGTGCTGGCGTCGACGTTCGTGGTGGCCACCGCCGTCGTGATCGAAGGAAGTTTCGGGCAAACCGCCAGGAGGAGGCGTATGGAAGAAGAGATAGAACGCTTGAGCGATCACTACGTGTTGTGCGCCTATGGGCGGGTGGGGCGGGCGGCGGCACGAGAGCTGGAGTCCGAGGGCGTGCCGTTCGTGGTGATCGACTCCTTGGAGGAGCTGGAGCACCTGATGCGCCGGGACGCAGTGCTCTACATGATCGAGGACCCCACCTCCGAGGCGGCGCTGCGCAAGGCGGGCATCGAGCGGGCCCGAGGGCTAATCTCGGCAGTGGATTCTGACGCCACCAACGTCTACATCACCATGATCGCCCGGTCGCTCAATCCGGACATATACATAGTTGCCCGGGCAAGTGAGAAGGAGAGCCCGGACCGGCTACGGCGGGCGGGAGCCAATCGCGTGATCTCGCCCTATCGCGCCAGCGGCCGGCAGATGGCTTTGCTGGTCATGCGGCCGAGGGTGGTGGACTCCCTGGAGGTGCTCGGCCGGCGGCTGGAAGAACTGCAGATTGAACCGGAGTCGCCGTTGGTCGGCCAGACGGTTCTGGAAGCGTGCGGCGCAGCAGTTCCCCTGCTCGTGCACCGCTCAACCGGGCAGACACTGGCCAACCCCGGCCCGGAGGTCGTAGTAGAAGCCGGCGACCGTATCCTGGCCTGGGGCGCAGCTGCTGATCTTCGCCCCGTGGACAGCCCTCGCTGATAGGGTCGTCGAAGGTGAGCGTCCTTCAGGCCTTGGTGCCGTTCCAGTTCGGTATCCCCCCCGCGCCATATGGCATTGATTGGCGATGAGCGTCCTTCAGGCCTTGGTGCTGGGCGTGGTCCAGGGCCTGACCGAGTTCTTACCGGTGTCCTCGTCGGCCCACCTGGTGCTCGTGCCCGAGTTGCTCGGCTGGGAGCAACCCTCGCTGCCCTATCTCGTGCTTCTGCATGCGGCCACCCTGCTCGCCCTGCTGGTCTACTTCCGGCGGGAGTTGCTGGAACTGGCCACCGGGGTGTTCCGCCCGGGCCCTGCTCGTAAACTCGTCCTACTGCTGGCGGTGGCGACGGTCCCGGCCGCGCTCATCGGATTCATTTTTGAATCGCAGTTTGAACGCTCTTTCGGGCAGCCCTTCCAGGTGGCGATCCAGCTGGTGCTCACCGGGGTGATTCTCATCGCTGCGGAGCTCCTCACCCGGCGGCGTCCCCCGTCGGCCGACGACGCAGGCATCGAAAGCATGGCCCGAGTGGTCACGGCTCCGGCTGCGCTGAGCATAGGTTTGGCTCAGGCGCTGGCGATCGTTCCGGGCATCTCTCGCTCGGGCTCGACCATTGGTGCCGGTCTGCTGGCGGGCATGTCCCGATCGATGGCTGCTCGCTTCTCATTCCTTATGTCGATCCCGATTCTGCTGGGAGCATCGTTGTTCGAGGTGCCCAAGCTCGCCGGTGCGAGCCCTGGCCCGGCCGCTTTGGTTGCCGGTTTCCTTGGAGCGCTGGTGTCGGGCTACCTTTCGATCGCCGGAATGGTGGCGTTCCTGCAGCGTCGCAGCCTGATGGCCTTCGCTGGCTACTGCATCGTGGCCGGCGCGCTGGCGGCGATGCTGTTGCGCTAGCAGCTACTTGTTCCCCGGTCGGGGGCTGCCCAACCGGGCGGGGGCATCAACCTGGCCACTGTTGGTTAGCCGGTTTGAATTCCACGTCGACGTCCTCGCGCAAAAGCCTCTCTTCTTGCGTAGCCAGGCCGGTTAGAGTTAGAGCTTCCCGTTCTGCCGCTGTCAGGTCGTACTCGGGATCCAGGCTGCGGGGCCACAGCCGCCGGGCCCTCACGGCGTTGATCTCTGCGGCCACAAACGTGAGTTGGGCTCCGATGTAAAGCCAGGAAAGCAGGCCGATAACAATCGCGAAGAACCCGTAAACGTCGGAGGCGAGGGTCAGCTGGTTGCGCACGATGTAACCACCGAGAGCTTGAAGGATCGCCCAGCTCACGGCGCCCACTGCCGCCCCGGGGGCCACGTCGCGCCAGCTGACGTCGGCGATGGTAAGAACCTTAAAGGCAATCAAGAATGCCCCAAAGTTCAAGGCCAGCGACGCGACTACGCCGATGATCGTCAACATCGGTTTCAACGGTCCCTCCTGGGAAGCGCCGATGCCGGAGATGACGGTCGATCCCAGGGCCAAGACTCCCAGTGTGGCAAGCATGATGAACCCACGTAGCCGGGAAGCCAAGAACTTCGGGCGTTTCACAACCGGAACATTCCAGATCTGGTCCATGCCATGCTGGAGCGCTTGGATCACCCCGAGTCCGGCAAGCAGCGCGGTGATAAGGCCTATGACCAGCGCAAAGCCACTACCTTCGATAGCGTTGATGTTCTGGCTGATCTGGCTCCCGATGACCGGAATCTGGGCGAGCACCGAATCCAGGACCTTCTGCCGGAACTCCGAGTTCTCCCCCAGGACAAAGCCCAAGACGCTAACGAAGACCAGGAGTAGTGGGAAGATCGAGAAAAAGGCGTAGTAGGCAACCAGGGCCGCCAGAAAGCCGGCCCGGTCGTCCGTGAATTTTTTCGCAACGGCGATGGGGAAGGCCAAAATTGGATGGTTGCGCTGGTATTGGTCGAAGCGCTTGATCAGTTTTTGCGCTGCGCCGCTCACGACTTCCTCTCTCCTCGTCCGGATGGGAATTACCCCCGGCCGCCGGGACAAAACTACTCCGGTCAGCCTGCTCTGGCTGAGATCCTGTTTAACATCGGTGTTTGTGGGAAACCCTCCACCATGCTGTCATTTCGGAAGCAGATACTTTCGATCGCAACCTGCGGCCACCGCGCACAGACGGACGTACTGTCCCAGTGCCTGATCTGCGGATCACTAGTTTGGATGTTGGGCAACGAACGGGCCCGGCCATGCCGGTGCATCGAGACGTCGCTGCAGGGCACCCCCAACCCGGTCGGGTCCTTGGTTTAGTAGCCTGATCCTTTGGTAAGGGAGTTTGGTGAGGCGGTTGCTTTTGATTGCTTGAACAGCGCGACCTGCGCTTGTTGGCCACAGGGCGCTGGGCCCGGCTGGGCCCGGCTGGGCCCGGCTGGGTACTAAAGATCGAAGCAGGGGTCGAAGCACCCATCTTTTCTTGTGAGCATTGACGGAAGACCAAGAGTCGGTATCGAATGCTCCGAGTGCACGTTACCGATCCTTCAGCAATGACATCGAACTCCCCAGCCGAGCGGGCGGTCGGCTCCATGAGCCGTGCCATTCTGATCTTTCGATGGGCTGCTCTGGTATGGGTCGGCGTGTCCGCTTGGTCCGAGCCCTCGTTCGCCCGGCCGTGGCTGGTGGTCGGGTCGAATGCCGTCCTCACGGCTTGGACGCTCTGGCTCACCGTCAGCAACAGGCCGGTGCGCGGTGCGGTACTGGCGGTAGACATCGCCATCGGGGCGGCGTTGAACATGATCTCCGGCGTGGTGGTCCCCAATGAGCAGGTGGTTGTCCGGCCGCTTTTCGCTTTGAGCTACCCGTTTTGCGCCATCCTGGCGGCAGGCGCCGCCTATGGTCCGCTGGCAGGAATCGGGACAGGGCTGGTGATGAGCGCCTCCTACTTCATTAGCCGCCCGCTCAACGGACTGTCCTACCTCACCGCCATCCAGATCAAGCATTGGCTGAACGGATCGATCAACTTCATCTTTGCCGGCTTGCTGTTCGGCCTGGTGTCCAGCCTTCTGCGCCGCTCGTCCGAGGAGGTCCGCAAAGCCACGGCCGAGGCAATTGGCGCCCTGGAGAAGGCGGCCCGGCTGGCCGAGCGCGAATCGATGGCCCGGCAGATCCACGACTCCGCCTTGCAGGTGCTGGCTCTCATACACAAAAAGGGGATGGAGCTTGCCGAGTCCGGTACGCCGGCCCCTGGCGAGGTAGCCGCTCTTGCCGAGTTGGCCCGGGACCAGGAGGTGGCGCTGCGGGGCCTGATCCTGCGCCGGCCAGAGGAGCCTCACGAGGGCCAAGCAGCGCTTCGGGAGGAGTTGGAAAGTGCGGCTGCGCAGGTGAAGGGGATTGAGGTGACGGTCAGCACCGTTGGGCCGGTGTGGCTGCCCAACAAGGTGATGTGTGAGCTGGTGGCGGCAGTCAAGGAGGCTCTGGCCAACGTCGCCGAGCATGCCGGTGCCACGAAGGTGGCGGTCTTCGCCGATGAGCTGGACGGGCAGGCGCTGGTGACGGTGCGCGATGACGGCGTCGGGTTCGAGTTCGACGAGGCACGCTTTCGGGCCGAAGGCAAGTTCGGAGTCCTGAACAGCATGAAGGGCAGGATCGAGTCGGTGGGAGGGAAGATGCGAATCGAGTCTTATCCCGGAAGCGGGACGGAAGTCGAGTTCAAAGTGCCAAGCTCATGAGCGATGTTCTTCGGGTGCTGGTGGTCGACGATCATCCGATCTGGCGGGACGGGATCCGAGCAGATCTTGAACGCGAGGGAGGGCCGGTAGAGGTGGCGGAGGCCGCCGATGGCGGAGAAGCCATAGACAAGGCGCGGGAGTTCATGCCCGACGTGGTGCTGATGGACCTGCAACTGCCCACAGTCAACGGCGTGGAGGCTACCCGGCGCATCGTGGAGGAAACCCCGCACACCAAGGTGTTGATCCTGTCGGCGTCGGGGGAGGAGGCTGATGTGATGGAGGCGGTCAAGGCCGGGGCATGCGGCTACCTGCTGAAAAGCACCAAGACCTCGGAAGTTGTTGCGTCGATCCGCCGGGTGCTGGACGGCGAGTCCGTGTTCAGCCCGTCGCTTGCCGGCATGGTGCTTCAGGAGTTTCGCCGGATGGCGGCCAGAGATCCCGCCGAGCCCGGGCTGACCGCTCGGGAGAACGAGGTGCTGATCCTGGTGGCCAAGGGATACACCTACCGGGAGATTGCCGAAAGGCTGTTCTTGTCGATCAAGACCGTCCAAAACCACGTCCAGAACATCTTGACCAAATTGCAACTGCACAAGCGTTACGAACTGATGCGCTACGCGATCCAGCGGGGCCTGGACAAAGCTCCGGATTAACGGCCTGGCTCGAACTACCCAGACGAAGATGGGTAACTTTCCGTTTTGGTTGAGCGTCGCAGGGGTTGCGATTTGGGCGAAACGCCGGGTATCCAGCAATGAAGCCTCCCGCCACAATCGTTGAGAAAACTCAAACAATCAGCGGGAGAAAAAGCCGATGAGCAAGCCGAAGATTCACCCGGTATCCGGACCCCAAGCCGAACCAAAGGATGTCACTGGAGGGTGTGCGGTCAACTCCGGAATTGCGGCTGCCGTGCACGGGATCTACCGCAGGCTCGGCCTGTGCGAATGTGTCGGTGCGCAGCCCAGGGTTTGACGCTTGTTGCTAGTTGAACCTAATCAAAGCGGCCTCCCTTAGGGGCCGCTTTTTTCTACCGTGTAAACAGTAGAAATGGGTTAGAGTGTGCCTGTCCCCGTCGATTAGGAGCAAGTTGTGCCGGTAGGCGACGATCAATCGGTCAAAGCGGCCAAAGCTCTGGCCCTGCCAACCAGATCGGCCATACTGGGACACCTCCTGCGGGCCGGTAGCCTGACCGCCAAGGAGGTTGCCGACGAGTTTTCGCTGCATGCCAACGTCGCCCGAGCCCACCTGGACCTGTTGGTTGAGGCCGGGTTCTTGGCTACCGGCATCCGGCGCAAGGGTAAGGGCCGTCCGTCCAAGGTGTACTTCACCTGGGAGGGCGAGATGGGATCGCTCGAAGACTGGGAGATCTCGCCCCGCTACCCGGAAGGGGCGTCCCAAGGGATCCTTCCCGGAATCATCCCGGCGGTGGTAGATCCTCCTGCAGTTGCGCCGAACCCCTACCGGCTGATCGCTCAGATATTCGTCAGGCTGGTGGAGCGCATTGACCCGGACGACGTGTATGTGATGGCGGAGCAGGTCGCACGGGACGAGGGGCGCAAACTCATGCTCGGGTATCGGGGTGGCGGGCTGGACTTCGCAGCAGCAATTGGAGCGCTGGTAGGCGAGTTGCGGCGCTTTGCCCCCCTCACCGATGTGGTAAGGCTGGAGCACGACTACGCTGAGATCGAGACGCCGGACTGCCCGTTTCGAGACATTGCTTTGGAGCACTCGGATCTGGTTGCCGTGATAGACCCGGCGCTTAAAGAGGGGGCGATGGCCGCAATGGGTCACCCCAGCGACGTGGAGACGGAAGCCTCGGTAGCCCGGGGCGACAGGGCGTGCAGAGAGGTAATACGAAGGCATCCGGTGGGCGATGCCGGGACAGAACAAAGGAGGATCTGAGTGGCGGAATACGTAAAGGACGTCCTGATTGAAACGGACGAGTTGCAGAACCGGCTGGGCGAGCCCGGCCTTGTGATCGTCGAGATCGATGAGGACACGAGCCTCTACCACCGCGGTCACCTTCCGGGAGCAATTTCCTGGGATTGGAAGAACGACCTGCACGAGCCGCTGCGCCGGGAGTTCATCGACTCCAAGGGTTTGCAGGAGTTGCTCAACCGCTCGGGCATAAACGAGGGCGACACCGTGGTCCTTTATGCCGGCAACAACAACTGGTTCGCCGCCTACTGCTACTGGGTGCTTCAGTACCGCGGATTCGACGGGGCAAAGCTGCTGAACGGCGGGCGCAAGAAGTGGGAGCTGGATGGCCGTGAGCTGAGCTCGGAAGAGGTGTCCCCCGCTCCGGCGGCCAATCCGGTTGCTCTTGCGGACGGCCGCCCCGAGCTTAGGGCATTTCGGGAGGAGGTCATCGCCTCCGCCGGTGCGGGAGGCAAGTTCGTGGACGTGCGCTCTCCTGAGGAGTACCGGGGTGAATTGCTGGCCCCTCCGCACCTGCCGCAGGAGCAGGCGCAGGTTCCCGGCCACATCCCGGGAGCAGCCAACATCACCTGGGCCAAGGCGGCTCGGGAGGACGGCACGTTCAAATCGGCGGACGAGCTGATCGAGCTGTACTCGAAGGAGGGCATCACCGGCGAGGAGCCGATCATCGCCTACTGCCGGATCGGAGAGCGGTCTTCGCACAGCTGGTTCGTGCTGCGTGAGCTGCTGGGCTACCCGGACGTTAAGAACTACGACGGGTCATGGACCGAATACGGATCGCTGGTCGGCGTAGGTGTCGAGCGGGGCTGATCTTTTCTGACTTTGTCACGGCGCGTGCCTAGATAGGCACGCGCCGTGGTTTTTCAGACAGTACAATGCTGGCAGTCCGAGCGAGGAGAAATCGGTGCCGGTCAGCGGTGCGCAGAAGACCTTTTACTTCCTCCTCACCCTGTTTACCCTCTACCTGAGTTCCGCCGGCCTGATGATGTTGACCTGGGGCCTGGCGGAGGTATGGTTTCCCGACCCGCTGCATTTTTCCTCCGGCAAGGATCTGATCCGGACTGGGATCTCGATGGTGGTGGTTTCGGTTCCGGCGTATTCCTATTTGAGTGCACAGGCGCGAAAGTTCGTGTTCCAGCCGGATGCCGAGCGAACGTTGTTCCAGAAGGCGCTGATCTATCTCACGCTTCTGGTGGTGGCGCTCAGCGCGATAGCCGCAGTCATCGCGCTCGTATACCTGTTCCTAGGAGGCGAGCTGACCGGGCGCTTTGCGGTTCGGGGGCTCGGGGTGCTCCTGACCGTAGGGCTCGTCTACCTCTACTACGTTTTGGACCTGCGGCCGCCCAAGGCCGTTCCGGCCGAGGATGCGGCGGCATGATCCTGGCGATCGGTGTACAGGTGCTGGTCCTCGGGTTGATCCTCGCGATCATTTTGGCGGTGGTACGCCGGCGTCCGGCGGCTCATGCTGGGCGGGAGGTGGTGGAACCCAAAGACCTTTTCCTGCTTGTTTTGACCACGGTTGCGCTCTACGCGTCGACGATCGGCATGGTCGAGGTCATCCACGGCTTGGCCGACCGCTGGTTTCCCGGCCCGCCCGGTTCGGACCAGGGGACAGGTCTTTTAAGGGTGGGAGTGTCCATAGTGATCGTGGTCTTCCCGATCTTTTTGTACCTGAACGGGTTAGTCAGGCGCAAGATCCGATCTGGCGAGATTGACGGTGCTGGCAGGATCCGGGGCATCTTCGCCTACTTCGGCTTGTTCGTGATTGTCGTGACCGTCCTGATCGTTCTTATCGTTATGGTCAATGTCTTCTTGAACGGGGATCTGACGCCCCGGTTCCTTATCAAGTCGGGCGGCCTGCTGATACTGGTGGGTCTGGCGTTTCGCTACTACCGGCTGGACCTGGAGGTTGAGCCGGAGAATCCGCCGCCCGTAGCCCCGGCGGACTCGGAGGTGTCGGGATGAAAGATCGCAGAACCGTAGGGATCGTGGCCTCGATCATGGTGGCAGCACTGGTGATTGCCGGCCTGTTCGCGGTTGGCTCACCCGCCGAGGCCCGCAGGGTCAAGACCGATCTGGAGCGGCATCGCCGGATGGCGGATCTGCATGGCAGCATCGCCTTCCACGTAGGGGAACAGGGGTCGGTCCCGGACCGGCTGCTGGATCTTCAGCCGTACTCTTTCGAAGGCTTCGTGGGCGAATTCGACCCTCGCCGGGACCCGCAGACCGGCGAGCTTTTTGAGTACCGCAAGATCGACTCCAGGCAGTATGAAATCTGCGCCTCCTTCTTGACCGACTCGGGCGAATCACCGGGGTCGCAAGAGTTCGAAAACTACTACGATTACGGCATCGGCTACCCGCTGGGAACGCATCCCTCCCGCCTGCGCCTGGACCATAGGGTCGGCCGCAACTGCTATGACCGGACGATCTCCCGCCAAGAAATCGACAACACCCGCTTCGAGGGGCAGGAACCGGTTCTCCAACTCCCGGCGGGCGAGCCTCCAGCGCCTTTGCGTACCGCACCCGCTGCTTTGATCCCGTGACCGGCGTCTCTGTCTACGTCGAGGAATGGGCCCGGCTGGTGGCCGCGGGTGACTACTTCCTGGCACATGAAACATTGGAGGAGCACTGGGTGGATGCGCCCGAGCAGGATCGACCAATGCTCCAGGGCCTCATCCATCTGGCGGTGGGTCTGCTCCATCACTCCAAGGGGAACGCAAAAGGGGCTTCGCTGCAGTTCGCCAAAGCGGGACGGCGGCTGGAGGGCTATCCGGACGCCCATTTGGGAGTCGACGTAGCCGCTGCCCGAGAGTTCCTGGCACAAGCGGCCGGGATTGCCGCCGATGAGCCGGTTGTGCCGCCTGCGTTGCTGACCCGGTCGGCTAGTCTTTGAGTCCGGGCGCTTAGCTCAGCGGGAGAGCACTGCCCTTACAAGGCAGGGGTCACTGGTTCGATCCCAGTAGCGCCCACCGGCGCAAGAAGATGGGCTTGTAAGAGTTCGGTAGCTCTGTCTCACGAAGACTTCGGCTCCTGTGTTTCACTTTCCGACCCCGCCTTCGACTCCTGGGCGCCAGTGCGTTCGGCACCTATGTCCCACTAATTCCACCACTTTGACCACCGGATCTGCCACAACAACGACATCCGCCACATTTACCATGTCGGCGTGCACCTGGCCGGGCAAACCGTCAGTGTCGAGTCCAAAGATGGCCTGCTGCACGTCACTCACCACGAGGTGTGGCCACCCCACGCCCGCCGCCACCTTATTGATGACGATCACCGGATGGACCGATGCGAAAAACTCACCCGTCCGGCACGCACCTCCAAAAGAGGGGAAGTTCTGCGAAAAGTTGATCCCTCCGACTCGGTGAGTATTGCTGGCACCTCTTACCGAGTCGACAACCCAGTTCAAGCGCCAGTTGGCCGGAGTACGCCTGGTGGGGATTACGGTGAGGCGCGCTCGGCCTCCCACAGGTTCGCCCAGCGGGCTTCGAAGGACTGAGGATCGTAGGCATCAGGCATGGCAGATACCGTACCAGCTTGCAAATGTTTTAATGTTGTCTAAAATCATATTTAGTGAGATCTACAGACGCGGTCCAGGACTACCTGAAGGCCATCTATTCGATCAGCGAATCAGGCGAGGAGAAATCCACCGGCGCCATCGCTCAGCGGTTGGGGGTCTCCCCGGCATCGGTGACCGCCATGCTCAAGCGCCTGAGCGGGCTCGGCTACATCAATTACCGGCGTTATCAGGCGGTGGAGCTCACCGAGAGCGGCAGAACCCTGGCACTCGAAGTCATCCGGCATCACCGGCTGCTGGAGTCCTATCTGCACCAGACGCTCGGGATCCCTTGGGACAAAGTGCACGCCGAGGCGGAGGTGCTGGAACACGCCTTGTCGGAGGAGCTCGAGGACCGGATTTCCGGCTTTTTGGGCAACCCGACCCACGACCCGCATGGGGACCCGATCCCGCCGAAGGCAGGCCGATATGTCCAGGAGCAACATGAGGCGCTTGACCGCGCTGCGGCAGGGCCGGCACGGGTGGAGCGAGTCTCCGATCGCGATCCTGAGGCGCTTCGCTACATGGCCGGCATCGGGCTTCAGCCGGGGGTCAAGATCATGGTGGAGCGAACCGATCCGTTCGGCGGTCCGGTATGGATAAGGGTGGGGCGCCGCCGGCGCGCGATCGGGACCGAGCTGGCGCACGCAATCTACGTTTCACCGGTGAGCGTATGAACCTGCGTCAAGCGATCTCTCGCCGGCAGCTTCTCAAAGCCGGCTCCCTGGGGGCCGCCGGAGCCGTCTCGGGCAGCTTGATCGCCAAAGTAGCCGGCGCCTCTTCGGATCCCCGTGCCGGTCACCGGCCGGCTATCGCCGGATCGGCAACCGGGCACTACGGCAATCTGCCGGTGGGAGAGGTGGACACCTCCGCCTTCGACCCCACTGTCTACCTCACTGAATTTGATACCGGCAGGGTCTCCTCACAGCCCGACGGGCGGACGCTAAGGGAGTACGACATCGTGGCCACCGCCAGGGAGATCGAGGTTGCCCCCGGCGTGTTCTTCCCGGCGTGGACCTACAACGGCCGGGTGCCGGGCCCCACCCTGCGGACCACGGCTGGGGACTTGATCCGGATCAACTTCTTCAATGCCGACGTCCATAACCACACCATGCATTTCCACGGCTTCCATACCGCCGGCATGGACGGAGTGTTCGAACAGGTCGGCCAGGGTGGCAGCTTCGTCTACGAGTTCGCCGCTGAGCCCTTCGGACTTCACCTTTATCACTGCCACACCATGCCTCTGAAGGGGCACATCCACAAGGGCCTCTACGGCACCTTCATCGTCGACCCGCCCGGCGGACGGCCGCCCGCCACAGAGATGGTGATGATGATGAACGCCTTCGACACCAACTTCGACGGCGGGAACGAGGTCTACGCGGTCAACACCGTAGCCCACCATTACATGAAGCATCCCATCGAGGTGAGGACCAACGATGTGATTCGCATCTATCTCGTCAACATCACCGAATTCGACCTGATCAACTCCTTCCACACTCACGCTACTTTCTTCAATGAGTACAAGACCGGAACCCGGCTGGAGCCGGACCATTTCACAGACACGGTGATGATGGCGCAGGGAGAGCGTTCGATCCTGGAGTTCACCTACAAGTTCCCCGGCGACTACATGTTCCATGCCCACGTCAGCGAGTTTGCCGAGCTGGGATGGAGTGGAATGTTCCGGGTGAGGGATTGAGTACCGCCGGAACCGCCTCCCAGAAGCGCGCCCGACGCCCGGCGCTGCTTGCCGTGCCGCTGCTGCTGATTGCAGCGATAGTGGCCTTCTTCGTGGCACTCGGGCCGGCGGGGATATTCCCCGGTGATTTCCCTCCGGTCGAGGAGCTAAGCATCGGACGGGTGACGCTTAGCCCGGGCGAGATCCAGCTGGTGGTTACCAACGGCGGCCCCTCGCCGGTGACGGTCGCTCAGGTGCTAATGCAGGAGGCTTACTGGTCCTTCTCCTCCGACGTGCAGGGACCGATCGATAGACTGAATTCGGCGACCCTTACCATCCCGTTCCCCTGGGTGGAGGGAGAGCCGGTAGACATTGCGCTGGTCACCTCCACCGGTCTCACCTTCGAACACACCATCGAGGTTGCCACCACCACTCCGGAGGTCGACGCACGGTTTCTGTTGATGTTCGGTCTGATCGGGATATACATCGGACTGATCCCTGTGCTGGCAGGGATGACCTTTAAGCCTTTCCTGGCCACCCTGCCCGTCAGGTGGGTGAACTTCTTCCTGGCGCTGACCGCCGGCGTCTTGCTCTTCCTTGCGTTGGACACCGCGGTGGATGCCCTGGAGGAGGCGGCGGTGCTGCCCTCGGCATTCGGCGGGGTAGGACTGGTGGTCCTGGGTGCGGTAGGTGCATTCGTGCTTACCTACCTGGCCGCCCACAGCCTGGGCAAACGGAAAGGAACCGATTCCAAACTGGTGCTGGCGTTCGTCATTGCCGCCGGGATTGGGGTTCACAACCTGGGAGAAGGGCTGGCGGTCGGGGCCGCCTACCGGCTGGGCGAGATTGCGCTGGGAACCTTCCTCATCATCGGATTCGCCCTCCACAACACAACCGAGGGTCTCGGGATCGTGTCGGTGCTGAGCGACAAAAAGACTCCCTTTTCCCTGCTTGTCGGCCTGGGAGCCATTGCCGGGCTGCCCACGGTTGTCGGCGCTTGGGCAGGAGCGTTTTTCTTCTCGCCTCTGCTGGCCACCATCTTCCTGGCGGTGGCAACCGGAGCGATAGCTCAGGTGGTGCTGGAGGTGATGGGGATTGTTCGCAAGAGCTCGAAGGACGGCCTCACCTCCCCGGAAGCGCTTGCCGGTCTGACGGCAGGATTGGCGGTCATGTACATAACGGGGTTGTTCGTAGCGGCGTAAACTTGCCCTCTCATAGCTCAGTCGCGCCGGGCGAACAGAACTGCCCTGGCCTCCCTTGGCGCTCATCCTTGCTCTCATTGCGGCCAAGCTGGCTGCGGCAGCAACCACCGGAAGTCTGGCGCTGCTCTCCGAGGCCGCCAACTCAATTCTTGACGCCGGGACCGCGCACCTCACTTTGCTGGCCATCCGCATCTCCACCCGGTGTCCGTGGCCATGTAAAAGTCCCCACTGGTGGCGGCTGGTTCAAGGGATCCGCGCAACACCTCGGTGAGTTGACGATGATCAGTCGACTCGACAGGAGGTGGCATCACTTGGGAGCCCATTTATCAGTGAATCAACGCAAGCTTGCCCGCAGGCTACGCC
>JBQTHR010000064.1:0-37342 GCA_052389675.1 Actinomycetota bacterium | reverse complement strand
CTCGGCGGAGGCGGATACTCGGCTTCGAGGAGGTGCCCTTGGATCTGGCAGTGGTTCAAACCGAAGCTGGGCACCGGCTGCGAGGCACTGGCCCCATCAGTGAGGTGGCCAACGGCTTCCTCGCTCATCTTGAAGCCAGAGGCTTTGCCCGAGGGACGATTCGCGGCTACGCCTTCGACCTTTTGAACTTCAGCCGGTTTCTCGCCAGCCGGGCGCATCCAGGGCCACCTCCGGCGCCTCAAGAATCAAAGCAGGCCTGGAGACTTTGCTTGACAGGAACCCCGAGGGCCGGTTAATCGAACTATTCTTCTCCATACTGACCCGCAGGCGTGGGGAATTACTTGAAGGAGGACTGCGAAATTGTTTGGCGGCTCACAGTCGGCTACCGTAAACGCGGAGCTTTAGGGAAGGCACTTGCCCAAATGCGAACGAATTCCTTCGTTCCGAATAACCCAAATGCGAACGAGTTCCCTCGTTCCAATGAAAGGCGTCTTTGGGCAGCGCAAGTTGCAATTATGTCGCTATTGGTCCTTCTCCTCTTACTCTCCGATCCAATCACAGCAGCGGCCCGAGCGCCAAACATTAACAGGCTTCCTCCCCTCGAGATAATTAGGGGAACCCCAGAGGTCATAATCACTCGAAATCCATCGAGCCCCCACGACCTTTCGGCCGCAGCATCTCCGCCGATAGTTGGGTCTAAGCGTAGCAAGTATCTGTGGAAGTTTACGGACACGCTTACCTATGGCTATCGGAGAAGCAATGGCTCCTTTGTCCAAGTGGGAAAAGTTCAAGTCTTTGCCAGCATCAACCTTAACGGGGGGAGGTCGGATTGGGCTATGACTTCGGGGGTCTTTTCAGGACCAGCGATCCGAGGGACCCATTCCTTCGAATGTCGGACCTCATCTGGCACGACCTGCACGAGCGGTCCGACTACAGTGGCGAATATCTCCTATAACAAGTCCACGTTTTCTACTCCCTCGAATGACAAGCACAACAAGAGTCGGACGTATTGGTACGGCTTCCAGTATTCGTGGTTGGCGCAGGGACATAATTCGGTACGCTGGCACACAGGTACTGTAGAAAGCGTCAGATTTACGTGTAATTTTAGTTTAACCGCTCCGTGCTATTTTCCATAATGACGCTTGGCAAAGGCCTGCTGCCAAACGGGGCGTGCCGCAGGCGCAGCCTTATCCAGGAGAGATCCGGGGGCGCTAGCCCCCGGCCTAGCACATAATGACGACTGAGTATCATCCGGACCCTCAAAGATTTCTAGGTCGCGGAACCGCTTGGCTCTCTTTCATATCCGATCCTGAACCACATTGGTCTGGATACTGGGATTTGAGCCCCGATGGACCGACTACGGCTTTGGAGGATGCGCAAAACTGGAAATCGGTGCAGGGAGCAGTCAGGTGGGCACAATCTCGGACCAAGCGAGTCTTCCTTCGCCTTGATGAAACGAATAAATACTACTGGGCTGGACTAGGAGAGCCACCCCAGACGGTAGACCTCGAACTTGCTGGCACGCTTTATTTGTGGCCTGAAGATGCCAAATCACCAGCTCTTGAAAAAACTGCCGAGGGTTTGATTCAACCGGTCGTGCTTAAAAGCGAATCGGATCCCGACTAAGAAGCCTCGTGCAGGGTGCGCAGGAACTCCTCGGGAGACCAGCGCTGGGTCTGGTCGGTTACCAGCAGCTCGGGCGAGATCCGGCGGATCGCGGATAGCTTCAACCGGCGCAGCCCCGCCTCCAGGTCCGCCAGCAGCTCGGCAGTAGTGGCGGCCACCATCAGGCACCTTCCACCGCGTAGTCGGCCAGCGATCTGGTTGGAACCGCCGGCAACCCCTGTGGGGCCGGCGGAAGATAGCCCGCCAGAGGCATTTGCAGCCCATCATCGAGTCTTAAGTGGTACGCTCCTGTTATGAGTGGTACGTACCGGATCACAGTGGGAGACCGAGGCCGGCTGGTGATTCCGGCCGAGCTGCGGGAGAAGGCCAAGCTTCATGAGGGAAGCACCTTGATCCTGTTCGATACAACTCGCGGGCTACTGCTGCTGACCCGAGAGCAGCTCAAAGAGCTGGTGCGGCTTGACCTTGAAGGTATCGACCTGGTCGGCGAACTGGTTGCAGAACGCCGCCGGGATGCCCTCGCCGAGGACGTTCGGTGAACGTGTTCGATGCTTCGGCGTTGCTGGCGTTCCTGCAGGGGGAGGACGGGGCTGCCACGGTGGAGGGGTCGCTGGTGGAGGGCGGGTCCTGCGGGACGGCCAACTGGTCCGAGGTGGCCCAGAAGGTTCGGGCGCACGGACGCGACTGGGAGATGGCGAGGGCACTGTTGCTCAGCTACGACCTGGCGCTGGAGCCGGTCACGGTGGCTGACGCCGAAAGTGCAGCCGGCCGGTGGGCAGCCGGCAAGGGCCTATCACTCGCCGACCGGTTGTGTCTGTCCCTGGCCGACCGGCGAGGGGCTGTGGCCCTGACCGCCGACGCTCACTGGGGAACGGATATGCCGATTCGCCAGATCCGCTGAAACCAGAACTCCCGAAAACAGACCGGCGTCATCCGATCCGAATTCGCAGCCGGGTGTTGCAGAAGGCCGACGACAGCAGGGGGTCGCGTTGGTTATGAGAGGAATCAGATCGGGCGCCAGCGATTCCTACCATGGTATGATTGGGTATGGCTGTGACGAAGTGGTCGGTAAGTGTCGACGAGAAGCTCGCCGCGCGGGTGGAATCCCACATCGGGGACCGTGGTCTGAGCAGGTTCGTCTCGCGAGCGGTGGAACACGAACTCGAACGGGATCTCCTGGACGAGTACCTGACCGAATTGGATGACCAGTTTGGTGAACTCCCGGTAGGGCTGGTCGAGCACGTCGGCGCACTGTGGCCGTCCTAGTTCTCGACAGTGAGGCCGTCTCAGCACTTGCCCGCCCGCGACACAACCTTGAGCGGCACCAGCGGGTCCGGGCCGCGATGCGCAGCGCGCACCACCGCAACGTACCGGTCCGGATTCCATCTGTAGTTCTCGTCGAGGTGTACCGCGGGCGAGGATTCGACGAGGCAGTCAGCGGCGTGCTGAGCCGTGGATTCGCGCAGATTGTCACAACAGGAGCCGGATGGCTCGTATTGCCGGTCATCTCCTTGCCGATGCTGACTGTGGGAGCGAGATGGCCGTGGATGCATTGGTCGTGGCCACCGCGGTTCGCTTCGGTGGGGGCATCGTGGCATCCCACGATCCCGATGACCTCAGCCGCATAGCTGCGGGCCATGCGAACGTGGTGATCTTCCAGATCTGAGCGCTGCTGAGCCGTCAGCATGGAAGTGGTTAACGAGTACCCGCGCCGACCACCCCCAAGGGTGGTGTCAGAGCGCTCTTGGCTAACTGTGCCGCTACCAGTGGATGGAAAACCCGGCGAGATCGTTGAAGGCCGGATTGCGAGTGCCCAATCGGGCTGATCCTCCACTTTGACAGAATTGCAGCATCCCAATTAGAAGGTCCGGCTCAAGACGTTGCAGTCCGAGTCGCCGGCATCGGTGCGGTCCTAGAGCGTCACTTCAGGAGTCTCGAAGCGGCACCGTGTGCCTGTTGCCTGAGCGAGTCTTTGATCCAGCGTGGCCAGTGGAGCGTCTATAGCCTCGGCAAGGGCCACGTACCAGGCGTCGTAAGGCGTGACGTTGTGGCGCAACTCCCACACGCGCCTCGCCAAAGGCTCGTAGGGGAAGAGCTCTACTCGCAGCGCTAGAAGGTGCGCGTGGGCCTCGGTCGCCCGGCCGGCAGAGATGATACCGGCGGCGGCGCTGCGACGGAGGATGCTCGCGACCTCCACCGGCATCAGGTGTGGGGCCGCGAGTGCCTCCGACAGCAGGACGGCCTCCGCCCAACGGCCAGCGAGCCCGTCATCGAGGAGGCCGGCGACGACCGCCGAGGCATCGATCGCGACGGTCACAGCCGTGAAGCTGTTGTCAACGGCGACCGGCGTCCCGGAAGGCCAGAATCTCCTCGGGCGTGATCCTGCTCTCGGAGCGTTCCTTCCCTGCACGGATACTGGCGCCCAGAGCGGAGGCATCCGGGCGGCGGGCCAATTCGATCAACTCGTTCCTCAGGTACTCCTGCAGCGACCGACCCGACCTCGCTGCTCGGGCCGCCAGTTCGTTACGGGCTTCGTCGGGAACGTCACGAACGGTGATCGAGGGCATGCATGCATTGTGCGGCTTATGCAGGTGTTTCGCAAGCGCCAGTCTACAGCTCCCCAGCACGCTTTCCCGGAGAGGGCGGACGCCCCCCAGCGGAGTTCCTCATTCTGCTCCTACCAGAGTAGGTACTCTTGCGGTATTCTACAGTGAATGGGTGTCGAGAAGATGAGCGTGTCCTTTGATCTGGCGCTTGGCGAGGCCATCCGGGGCTCCGCCGCTCGCGCGGGGCAAAGCGTGTCCGCGTGGTTGGGTGAGGCAGCGCGTGACCGGCTCAGGCTCGCCGCCCTGGGGGAGGCGATGGTTGCCTGGAAGGCCGAGTACGGACCGCTGACCCAAGCTGAGGTGGCCTCAGCGGAGATCGAGTTGGATAACGCTTCCCGCTTGCGGGGAACGGGTGCCGCCTGAGTGGGTCTGGTCCTGGATTCGGGCGGAATGATCGCTTTCGACCGAGGTGATCGGGAGGTGGCTGCTTTCGTGGAGGCCACTCGCCGTCGCCGGGAGCGCATCGCCACCTCTTCAGGCTGCGTTGCCCAGGCGTGGCGCCGCGGCGGTCCCGGTCAAGCCCTCCTTGCTCGTCTGCTTGAGGGCGTCGACGAGCGGGCTTTGGACCAAGGGGTGTCCAGAACTATCGGGTCGTTGTGTGCTCGCGCCGGTTCGAACGACGTCATCGATGCTCATGTTGCCCTGCTTGCCGGCAACGGCGACCTTGTGCTGACGAGCGATCCGGAGGATCTGCGGACCCTGATCCGAGCGACCGGGTCAGGCGCAACAATCCGGCGATGTTAGCGGCGTGATGTAGCGCAAGCGAGCGATCAACCGGCTGTCGAGCGCTTCAACCCCAGGTAGTGCTTTCTCGCCTCGTGATCGAGGTGTTCGATCGCGTAGCGCAGCATGGTGCGCGGCATCGCCGCGGCGTGGCGGTCGAGGAACTGCAGCAGGCGGGCGGGGTCTTTGTCCCCGGCGTAGCGCAGCATCCAGCCGGCCGCCTTGTGGATCAGGTCGTGGCGGTCGCCCAGCAGCAGCTCGGATAGGCGGTAGGCGTCGTCCAGGTCACCCTCCCGGATGAAGTACCAGGTGCTGACGATGGCCGTCCGGCGCTCCCAGATGTTGTCCGAGCGCGCCAGCTGGTACAGGATGTCGCGAGGCTTGTCCCAAAGCCAGACCCCGATCACGAATCGGCAGGCCACGTCCACCAGATCCCAGTTGTTGATCCGGTCGTGCCGGCGCAGGTACAGCTCAAAGAGCTCCCGGCGGCGCCGGGCGGGGGTGCGCTTGCGGCGGGCCTGCTTGTCCATGATGCTGAGCGCCCCCGCCCGGGCTTCGTGGATCGGGCTGTCGAGCAGGGTCTCGATCTCGGAGAGCGGAAGGTCGATGAACTCCTTGGCCAGCGCGAAGACCTGTCCCATCTTGACTCCGATGAACAGGTCTCCCTCGCCGTACTCGCCGGCGCCGGTCTTGAAGTAGCGCTGCAGCGCCTGCTGCTGCTCCGGGGAGCGCAACTCCTCCAGCCGGTCGAGGAAGCGCCGGGCGGTCAGGTCGCGGTCGTCCACCGGCTTCGGGGCATTCGGCTGCGCCTTCGGGGCGTCAGTGCAGCAACTCCATCTCCCACCAACCTTACCCTTAGCCGGGTGGTCGGTACTTGCTCTGCTCATCTCAATCTCCTCCTTGTCCTTTCTGTAGCTTGCTTTGCGGGTGGCCGGCGGTGATCCGGCCCCTTTGTACGGTTACTGTTCGCCGGCAGCGGGCGGCGGTGGCTGGACGGTGCGCCACCACAATCACGGTGCGGTTGCGGGTCAGCCGCTGCAGTGCCGAGGCGACCAGCGCCTCGGTTGCCGGGTCTATATCGGCGGTGGCCTCGTCCAGAACCAGCACCGCCGGGTTGGCCAGAGCGGCCCGGGCTATGCACACCAGCTGGCGCTCCCCGGCGGACAGGTTGGCGCCCCGGTCAAACAGCTGCGTCTGCAGCCCGCCGGGAAGGCTCTCAAGCCAGCCGCTCAGGCCGGCCCCCTCCAGGGCCCCCAGCAACTCGGCGTCGGAGTGCTCGCCGGGTACCAGCCGCAGGTTGTCCGCCAGGGTCCCGGAGACCACCAAGCCCTCCTGAGGGAGCAGGATAACCGCCCGGCGCAGCGCAACCGGATCCCACTCCTCCAGCGGGCGCCCCCCGATCAGCGCCTCTCCACTGTCCGCAGTTAGCAGCCCGGCCGCCAGCTTGGCCAGGGTGGACTTGCCGGACCCGGTTGGCCCCACCAGTGCCACCTGCTCCCCGGCGCCAACTTTCAGGTCCACCCCGGCCAGCACCTGAGTCACGCCGTCGTAGCTGTAGCGCACTGCTTTGAGCTCCATCTCCAGGCCCCCGCCCCCCAGCGGTGACCCGGCGGAGGCGGCCGTCAGATCCGGGCCGGTCGACAGGCCCCCGCCCCCCAGCGGTGACCCGCTTCGCCCGGCGGCAAGGTCCGGCCCACTCAACAGCTCCAGGACGCGAGCGAGGTTGGCACGGGCCTTCTGGGCGTCGGCAAACAGCCAGGAGAGCGAGTCCAGCGGGCCGAACAGCTGCCTGAGCGCCAGGGCGAAGGTGGCTACCACCCCCAGCGTTATCTGCCCCCCCACCACCAGCGCTCCACCGGCCAGAACCACCAGCGCCAGCGTCAACTGCTGCCAGAACCCCAGCACACTCAGCCGGTTGTCCGCCTTGAGCGCCCGGTCATTGGCGGCCAGAAGCCCGGCGTCCACCGTGGCCACGCGGGTGGCCCAGCTGCCGGTGGCCCCCACCCCCTGCAACAGTGGCCGGGCGGCCAGAGTCTCACCGATGGCGGAGGTGGTGGCCGCTTCTGCCTGGGCGAAGGCGGCGTATGCCGGGCCGCTTTGGCGTGCGAAGCGCCGGACCGCCAGCGCCAGACCGGGCAGGTAGGCCAGGGTCACCAGCGCCAGCTGCCAGGACGACGCCACCAGCACGGCGGCGGTGACCCCAAGCAGCAGCAGCGCGTCCACCAGTTCCGGCAGCCGGCTGCGGACGAATCCGGAGAGCGCCCACACGTCACCGGTGGATCGGGCCACCAGCTCACCCGTGGGGTGGCGGTCGAAGAACGCCAGTGGCCGGGCCAAAAGTCGAGACGCCACCGTGTCCCTGAGGTCCGCCAGGAACCCCTCGGCAGCTTTGGCGGCCAGGATGCTCCGGGCGTACTGGAGCACCACCACCCCAAGGGCGACGCCAGCGTAGAGCCACACCAGCATCCCGAGCCGCCCCGGGCGCTGGTCCACCACCGCGTCCACCGCCCGGCCGATCAGCACCGGTCCGGCCAGCTCCGCCACCGTCGCCAGCAAGGAGGTACCCATAGCGGCAGCCAGCAGCCGGCGGTGAGGGCGCAGCAAAGGCCACGACCTTGCGAGCGCCCGCCGGCGATCCGGCTCGGCAGACAACCTTTCCAGGAAGTTCTCCGGGGGGCTCACTTGGCTTCCCCCGGGGGGTCGACGCTCAGACCGGCGAACCAGGAGTCGTTGAAATCCACGATCCCGCCCCCCGCCAGCATCACGGTGCGGTCGCAGATTGAGGCGGTAGCAGCCCGGTGGGTGGCGATCACCACCGCGGCTCGGGGCAAAAAGGTCCGCACCGACGCCAGGACCCGGGCCTCGGTTGCCGGGTCCAGCGCCGAGGTGGTGTCGTCCAGCAGCAGGACTTCGGGACGGCGGACAAGGGCTGCAGCCAGGGCGATCCGCTGCCGCTCGCCACCGGAAAGAGTAAGCCCCCGGTCTCCTATGCGGGCGTCCAAGCCCCCGGCGTCTTCGATTATCGGCCGGGCGCCCGCCGCCTCCAGAGCGTCGAGCATCTGTTGGTCACTTGCCGAGGGCGCGGCCAGCCGCAAGACGCCGGCCACCGAGCCGCTTACCAGGGCAGGGTTCTGGGGTACCAGGGCCACCATCCGGCTAAGCTGCGGCCGGCTGATCCGCTCCAGCTCCACCCCGCCGATCCGGACCCTGCCGAACGCCGCCCGGTCAAGGCCGGCCAGGAGCCTGAGCAGTGTGGTCTTGCCGGCTGCCGAGGGGCCGACCACCCCCAGCCACTGCCCGGCCGGGACATCGAGGTCGACCCCTGAGAAAACCAGCTTCTGCGCCCGCCGGGCGGCCAGGTCATCCACCGCTAAATCGGCTCCGCAGGGCTCAAGCGGCTGCGAAACCCGCCGGTCCAGGTCAGCTCCGCAGGACTCAAGCGGCTGCGAAACCCCCCGGTCCGGGTCAGCTCCGCCGGGCTCAAGCGGCACCTGCGGGTCCGGGGCAGCGCCGCCCAGGATCTCCACCAGCCGCCGGGCCGCCGCGCGAGCGGCGCCCCGGGTAGCCAGGCGCTCGGTCAGGGTGATCGTCGCATCCACCAGCAGCGCCATCCAGCCGGCAAATGCCACCAGGGCGCCCACGGTGATGGCGCCCTGCAGCGCCCGCTGCCCGCCGACCCACAGACCGGCAGCAATGCCTGCGGCCGGGATGCCCGCAGCAACTGCCAGCCACCGGGCCTCTATCCGGGCCAGGTCCAGCATCGCCTTCCTCAACCGGCCGCCCGCCGCCCGGGCACGGTTGAGCATCACCGGCTCGGACCCCAGGCCCTTGACCGTGCGGGATCCTGAGACAGCGGACTCGATCACCCCGGCGTACCGGCCGGCCTGGCGGGCCACCCTGCCGGAGGCCACGCCGTGCCGGGCAACCTGGCGCAGCGCGAAGATCGCAGCCACCGGAATGCTTGCCAGCCCCACCACCGCCAGTGCCGGATCCAGGGTTGCCAGCAGCACCGCAACCGCCACCAGGGTGAACACCGAGGTGGCCAGGGTGGCTATGCCGCTCACCCACATCCAGATACTTTCCGTGTCGCCGACCGCCCGGGCGGTCAGGTCGCCGTGGTCAAACCCGGCCAGATGGTCATCGTCCATCGCCAGCAGCCGCTCCACCAGCCGCCGGCGCAGATAGTGGGCAGCCGCCGCACCGGCTCGCTCCACCCACCAGTGCCGGGCGGCGTCACCCACCCAGCGCACCACGCCCAGCCCTACCAGCACCCCGCACCAGGCGAACAGTGCGTTGCGGTTGCCCGCGAGGACGCCCTGGTCCAGTGCCCGCTGCAGCACCCACGGCACGGCAACGGCCACCGCCTGCCATAGCAGGCCCATCAGTATGCAAAGCGAGACATCCCGCTTTACCGCACCCAGGGTCCGGCGAAGCAGGGCCCGCTCCGGTGCTCTCACCTCAAAACGCTCGGCGTGCCATGTTGCTCATGCCGATGATTCGTCGATCACGTCGGGGTTGGCGCCGGCCAGCGCTGCGCGGACCTGTTGGAGAACGAAGTCATAGGTGGCGTAGGTCTGGCCGCTCATCCGCTGATCGACCAGGTGCACCTGGTCGGCAACCACAGCGTCCAGTCTTTGCCACAGCGGGTTGGTAGTGTAGTCGGCGAAGAACTCGGCATCCCCGCCCGGGCCCTCCAGGAAGATCACGTCGGCGCCTACCTGCGGGATCAACTCCAAACTGAGCTTGGGGAAGCCATCGGCGCCCTCGGATTCGGTTACCGCCGGCTGGTTGATCCCCAGCGCGGTGAGCGTGACCGTCAGCGGGGTGGCGTTCTTGCCGCGCAATCCGAGCTGGTTGTCCGCACGCATTACGACGAATACCGCGCTCAGCCGATCTATCTTCGGGGCGAGTTCGGCGCGAAGAGCAGCAACGTCCGCCTCGTAGGACTGGCGCAGTTGCTGCTCGCGCTGCTCGGCGGCCGGGCCCAGCAGCTGGGCGAAGTCGGCCATCACCTCCGCAACCGGGCGGAAGGTGTCGATGTAGATGACCGGCGCCAGCCGCTCCAGCTGTTCTTGCAGTGAGGGGTTGGAGAAAAACTGATCCATGCCCTTGCCCTTGAAGCCCTCCCCGACGATCAGATCAGGCTTGAGCTCGGCGATCTTCTCAACATTGGGTTCGTAAACCTCCCCGACCTGTTCAACTCCAGCCAGGTTGAACTCCACCGGGCCGCCCGGGTCAAAGCCCGGTCCTCTGGTGGCCATCCCCACGAGCGAAAAGCCCAGTTCCAGCACCTGGCGCCCTCCGTTGACGTCGTGGATGGCCACGATCCGCTGCGGCGAGCCGGGAACCAGGATCTCATTGCCGGCCACGTCTTTGAAACTTCGGGTGGCTGTGGGCACGGCGGCGTCGCCGCCCGGTTGGTTGCGTCCGCAGGCCGCCAGCAGGCCGGCGGCGGTCAGGCCGGTGATGAACTCCCGGCGGGTGAGATCGTCCACTACTTGGGGGTGTTTGAGTAGGTCGATGGTCATGTCAGCTTCCTTTCGCTGGATGCTTGGTCGCCTGCGATCTCGCGCTACACTGGTTCACATGA
Organism: Actinomycetota bacterium; assembly: GCA_052389675.1. Lineage (GTDB taxonomy): Bacteria > Actinomycetota > CADDZG01 > JAHWKV01 > JAHWKV01 > JBBDRH01. Next base: position 26,797 of record JBQTHR010000064.1, on the reverse strand, counting down.
AGATCAGGAACATCACGCTCTCGATGCCCGACGAGCTCGTCCGCCGGGCCAAGGTGCTCGCCGCCGAACGTGACACGTCGGTCTCGGCCCTGGTGGCATCGCTGCTCGACCAAGTAGTCGGGGACGCCGACGACTACCAGCAGCGGTGGGCCGAGGAGGAAGCGGCGATGGACCGAGGGTTGCTGAAGGTGGGCGCCGTCACCTGGAGCCGCGAAGACCTCCATCACCGGTGAGGGCCGGCGCGGTGTCCCGTGGACTTCGTTGACACCAACGTGTTGCTGTACGCCTACGACACCTCCGCCGGCGCGCGCCACGAGCGCGCACGAGAACTCATCGGCCGGCTCGGCCGCACCCGCCAAGGAGCGTTGAGCGTCCAGGTACTCCAGGAGTTCTATGTCAACGCAACCGCCAAGGTGGCGGTGCCGCTGCGCCCTGATGTCGCCCGCCAACGCATTGAGGTGCTCGGTAGGTGGCCGACACATGCACCAACGGTCAACGACGTCATCGCCGCCAGCATGATCAGCGAGGGGCACCGCATTTCGTTCTGGGACGCCATGATCATCCGCAGCGCGGCCGAGATGGGTTGCCCGAGGGTGTGGACCGAGGACCTCAGTCACGGCCAAGAGCTCGCCGGCGTCGAGGTCGCCAATCCCTTCGCCTTGTAGAGGCACGGCGCGTTCGAGCAGGTCAGCGGTCATGGGCAGGCGGTGGCGCTCGTGGTCACGGGGTGAGAAGCAGTTCGGGGCCAAGGCGGGTGAGGGCGTCGAGCAGCACCGTGGCGACGAAAAGGTAGTTGCGGTAGTGCGAGCCGGAAATGAACTGGTCAAGCTCGATCACCCGGCCAGCCCGCACCGCGCCCAGCGCCTGGTAGACCGGCTTGGCCGGCAGATCGCGGTTGTGGGCCGTCGCCACCAGCAGCAGGTCGGCGTCGGCCTCGCCGATGCGCTCGAGGCTGATCTCGCCTAAGTGGCCGCCGTTCTTGTCGGCTTCCTCCACCAAGGGGACCCAGCTCACGCCCGCCCGGGTCAGGACGTCGGTGGGAGGGAGGGCGCGCGCGCCAGATGTGTCGAAGGTGTCCGTCCGGGAGAAGACGAACGAGGCGGTGACGTCCCGCCAACGGTCGCCCAACAGAGCGCGGATCCTGCCAACCGTCGCTTCCAGCTCGGCCCGCTGCTGGTCGGCGGTGGCGGTGACGGAGGGGCCAAGCAGCCGGGCGAAGTCGTCCATCACCACCTCGACGGGGCGGAAGGTGTCGATGAACACGACGGGGGCGATGGCGTCGAGGGACTTCTGGACGGCGTCGTTGTCGCTGAACATCCCCTGGGCATCGAACCCCTCGCCCACCATGAGGTCGGGCTGCAAGGCGGCGATGGCCTCCACGTTCGGCTCGTACACCATCCCGACCTGGAGGATGGCGGCGAGGTCGAAGTAGCGGGTCAGGTCGGCTCGTGGTTCTTCGCGGTGGGCAATTCCTACCACCGGCGCGCCGAGCGAGAGCAGATGGCCTCCGGCGTTGATGTCGTGAAGCGCGACGATCCGCTGAGGCCGGTCGGGGACTTCTACCGACAGTCCCCGGGCGTCGACGAACGACCGGGTTGAACTGGTGGTGGTTGTTGTGGAGGCGCTTGGATCGCGCCCGCACGCCGCCAGCAGCCCGGCGGCGGTCAGGCCGATGATGAACTCCCGGCGGGTCAGGTCGCCTACGATTTCGGGCGTTGCGGTCCGGGCTAGCAGTTTGCTTGACATCTTCTTCTCCTTTTGCCTGTCTTCACCAGTTATCAGGGCAACAACGGTCAGCCTCTGGTGGCTCTCAGCGCGCGCTCCAACTGCTCCAGAGCCCACGGAAAGCTCAAGGGGGAGTGGTAGTAAATCGCAGCTGACAGATCGGCAGAAAGTCGGATGTATCGCCCGTCCGCCACCGCGGGAATGGCCTGGAACAGGGGATTGGCTTCGAAGTCGTCGCTGACGGCAGGGTCGTAATGCATGCGAAGGACCAGATCTGAGTCCAGAACGTCCAGGCGCTCCAGCGACAGTTCGTAGCCCGCTCGGGCGTCGGTGAACTGCTCCTTCTGGGAGTCCGGGCGGTCCAGGCCCAGCCGCTCGAGCAGAGCACCTTGAGCGTTGAACTCGCTGAACACGTAGGGCCCTGAGTCGTAGGTTGCGAACAGCGTGACCTTGCGGAACCCGAAGTCCCGGAAGCTCTGCGCGCCCTGGTCCAGGACCCTCTCGGTCTGCTGAACCACCGCGTCCACGCGATCGGTGCGCTCCAAGATCTCGGCCGCCTGGGCCAGCACGTCCTTCCACCATCCGAACCCCTCGGGTTTCACCGAGTCGGTGCCCACCACCGGTGCCACGCCTTGGAGCAACTTGACCTGGTCCAGTTCCGCGAAGACCGTAGGTCCCAGGATGAGGTCAGGCCGCAGAGCGGCAACCTGCTCCACGTTGATGTCGCTTCCGATTCCTTGGTATCCGGGGAAGGTCTCCACCCCGTCGAAGTCGCCCGGCCTTCTCCACGGTGCCGGCTCGCCCTCCATCAGGCCGCACAGCGCCGGCTTTACTCCCAGGGCGAGCATGGCGTCAAACTCGCAGCGGTCGTTGATGGTCATGATCCTTGCAGGGACGCCCTCCAGCTGGGACTCTCCGAAGCCGTGCTTGATGGTACGAACCCTGCCCGGCTCCGCAGTGTTGTCCGGACGTTGCGGTCCCCCGCACGCCGCCAGCAAGCCGGCAGCGGTCAGGCCGGTGATGAACTCCCGGCGGGTCAGATCATCGAGGATTCCTGATCGGTCAGTAGACGAGGTGAGCATGCACAATCCCTCCTATCCTGGGCTCTGATGTTGCCGAGATGGTTGGCGAGCGCCATAGTTAGCAACGCCAATGCTCGAATCTTATGTATCCCTCAGGAATTGTTCAAGCGTATCGCTGTGCGCCCGGTCCGAAGCCAGATCAGATCCTCGCCGTCGCAGACCAGGCTCCGGAGGTGGCGCTGGCGAGCGGAGCCGCGTTCTTGGCTGAGGGTCCTTCGACCACTTTTTCGGCCTCAACTGATCGCCGCACGGGTGGGCGATCTACAGGATCTCTAATTGAGGTTATCGAAATCTCGTCCCCCACGGCATAGCCGGGACGCCGAGAAGCTCACCGGACAAAGGTCTACCCATGCTTAGCGAGCAGCACCACATTTCGTTCTGGGACGCCGTGATCAGGTCTCGCCACAGTCCAGGGTTCAGGTGACCCGGATCAGGTCGATTCCGTATGGTGCCCATGCGGCATCTGCCGTTAAAACCGTCAGATTCTCGATAATCGCCTGGGAGATCAGCAGCCGGTCGAATGGATCGCGATGGTGGCCGGGAAGCTCCGCCACCGCCAGGGCGTGGGACATGGTGACCGGCAGTATCGCGGTTGCGCTCGTGGCGATCCGGTCTGCCACGTAGTGCCGCGGATCTTCGGGGAGAGGCAGCCTCCCCAGTTCCCATTTGATCGCGATCTCCCACCCGCTGACCACCGAGAGGAGCAGTTCGTTGCCGGGGTCCTGCGCCAGGGCAAGCTGGGGGCCCAGGCGCTCCGGTGTGGTTTGGAGCCACAACCACACATGGGTGTCGAGGAGCAGCCTCACCTTTCGAAGTGCCGCTGGAACTCCTCAGGCAAAGGCTTGTCGAAGTCCTCGGGAACGGCAAATAGCTCTCGGTCCCGCCCGAACTCACGGGAAGTGGGCTCATGGAGGGGGGCAAGTCGTGCCACGGCTCGCCCCCCCCGCTTGATGATGATCTCTTCCCCCAGTGCCACGCGGCGCAGGAGTCTGGACAGGTGGGTCTTCGCCTCGTGCACGCCTACTTCCATGAAACTATACTCGGACTAAGTTAACGACTAAGTCAAATGCCCTGCGTTGGGGACTGTTTACCGGCGGGTTAATCGCAGCGCTTGTTCCTTTACTTCCTTGCCATAACCACCGCCCCGGTCATGGGGACCATGATGCCGTCGTCGTCCACGCAGTCGTGGTAAAGGTCCTGCAGATCCCGGTACAGCGCCCCCCGAGCCTCCTCCGCCAGCGCCGCCACCGGCTCCGCCAGCGGCGCGTGGGCGCCGGTCAGGCCTGCGAACATCGCCCTCACCGATGGGAATCTGACCTCTAAGATGTGGGTCCGGATGTGGATGGTGCCGAAGCCAGCCCCGGCAAACTGGCGACGTACCTCGTCCAGATTGCGAGCCAGAAGGGGGCGTCCGAGCCCTCTAATATCTCGGCCGGAACGTAGCGGGCAAGGACCTTGTCTGAGCGCAGCAGGATGCAGTGATGCTCCGGCCCCCGCCAGATTGCGAATAACGCTCAGCCTCGCGGCGTCGTAACCCGGTGCACCTCCCGCAGCGCCGCCAAAGTGCTTCGAAAGCGCCAGTCTGCAGCTCCCCAGCAGAACTTGCCAGGAGAAGCCGCGGGCGTCCAGGTTCGACGACCTGGACCCGTTCAAGGGACCGGCGAGCGGGGTCGGCTATGGGAAAGACACGAAGTTCTCCAGCAGATCCGCCGATAGGTTGCAACTTGCCGCCCTGACCTTGCCACCACCTCGAACTGCGAGGTCCCGGGCGAATCGCTCGAGTGCCGGATCCTGGTCCAGAACGTAAACATCCAGGATTGCTCCCGACCCGCTCATTTTTGAGGCCTGATCCCGCACGGCGGCCACCGCCGGGGTCACCGGCGGCCAGTAAACTATGCCGGCCGCTCCAGCGGGCGACGGATCCTCCGGTAGGCACGTGGCCAAAAGGGCCAGCCGGGCCGGGTCCTTACCGGAGCTACCCGCCTGCTCGACCAGTCGACGGCCAAGCGCAAGTGCGCCGGGCAGATCGGCTTCCTCCGGCTCATCGCCCGCCCGTGCTGAGAGCAGATCGTCGGGCTCGACTGTGCACGGGGTGGGGGATAGGTCTACCAGGTAAAGCCGGTGCCGGGGCAAGCACGTCGCTACCAGTGCATGCAGGGCGAGCGCGGCCTTGCGTACAGTTATCGTCGGTTGCGAGCCGCCGGACCCGGTCATGTTTGCTAGCAGCACGGTCGTCCCGGAGCTAGCCGGAGCGGCGCCGAGCAGCTCCAGGTCGCTTGAGGTAACCGGCTGCCGCCGGGGCCGTGCCTGCTGTCCCCGCCACCTGGGGTCCCAGGGGTCCCGAATCGGAGACCCGGTCGGGCGAAGGCCTTTTCGGCGAGCCACTTCCTCGTAGGCGGCCAAGAGTGCCCGCTCACCCAGCTTGCGCAGCCCCGGGCGGGTGAGCCGCAGCTGTGAATCAGTAAGGCTCACCAGGCCGAGCCGCTCAGCCGCCCCCTCGATTCGTCGCAGCCGCCCAAGGTCCCCAACAACCACCGTGCCCAGAGAGCGGCCGAGTTGTTCCTCGTCGACGTCTTCCCAGCCAGCGCCGGCGTAGCCGCCGCGCAGTGCCCGCTCCAATTGCTCCAGCCGGCCCAGTTCCTGAAAAGCGCGAACGGCGGTGGGGAGGTTCCCGGCGCTGGCTGCCAGGCCCTGCTCCCGCTCGATATCTGGACTCGTGACCCCGCCGAGTTCCCCGCTCAAGTTTGGAAACAACTGGCGCAACCGATCGTAAACCAGCCAGATCTCCAGTTCGCCGCTCGGGTCGCTGGCCAGTCCGCGGTTCAACTCCTCAATCTCCTCCCGCTGCTGGACAGAGAGTCCGGAGAGGAGCAGGCCGAGCGATGCCATCCTTGCCGAATTGGTCCAAGGATTGGGGATCCTCGGGGAACCTGTTGGAGTGCTTGGCCATGAAACCGGGAAAATCGTGCTGGCCGCCCGCCGTTCGAGCTACCACCATGGCAGCAATCTCCTCCAGCATCTCCCGAATTTCCGCCAGTTCCTGGGGTTTGGCCTGCTTCATGGTTGCGGCCAACTCTGCCATCTGCGCGTTGATGGTGGTGTCCCGGACCTGCTCAACAAGTTGGCTGAAGGCTGACTGCAGGGGTTCGGTGGAGAATCGGTACCCTGACAGGCTCTCCAGCGCTTCCCCGGTTGAGCCGGGCAGGATGTCCAGCTGGGCAAGCTTCAAACCGGCATCTGCGGTGGTTGCGCCCGCCAAGCCTGCCTGTTCCTGGTCCAAGATCGAGCGTAGCCGGGCAGAGAACCGCTCCACCGCCCGGTTGTAGTCGCCCTGCTCGGCCCAACGCTTGCGCAGGGCCGTCACCCGGGAGGACATCGAGTCCAAGCCGGCCACCCGGCCCGGCACGCCCCGGTGCAGCAACTTCTGTATCGCCGTCTCCGGTGCATCGCCCCCAATCAGATCGTCGAGCAACGCGTCGACAAGTTCTGCTTCGTGAAGTGGCTCGGAATCGATAGGCTGTCTCACGGGCGGGCTCGGGTGCGATTCATTCAAGCGTGCGCTCTCCACGTTATCGCCGGTCGGAGACCCGCAGCTTACCCGATCGACCTGGCCAGCCGCCCGCCCATCCTCTAGGCGACGATCTCGCCTCTTATGGATGGAGCTGCTCTTGTTGCACTTTTGCCGGCAGGCAAAGCCGGCCCGTAAATGCGGTTCGAAGACCTGGAGGAAAGCTGAATTAGTGGAGTTTGCCGTTACCGGGTTGCAGAAGCTGTGCCGAATCGGTCGTTCAGCACCACCGGCACGTTAAACGGTGCTGATCAAAGAGATGATCTACCGCATTTGCCCAGGCGTACGGAGGGTACTCGGTATTTGCCGGGGTGGGTGAGCGCACCCGTGAGGGCAACGACCTCTGGCTGGAGTTGAACGAATCCGGCGAGGAGGTCATCTCCAAGGTGGCAATGGTCTTCGGTCAGATGGACGAGCCTCCCGGAGTGCGGCTGCGGGTGGCTTTGTCCGCGCTGACCATGGCTGAGTATTTCCGAGACGTGGAGCGGCGGGATGTGCTGGTATTTATCGATAACATCTTCCGGTTTGTACAGGCTGGCTCAGAGGTGTCGACTCTTCTGGGCCGTATGCCCTCAGCAGTGGGATACCAGCCCACTCTGTCCGACGAGATGGGTGAGATGCAGGAGCGGATCACCTCAACCAAGGGGCGGTCGATCACCTCTATCCAGGCGATTTACGTCCCTGCCGACGACTACACCGATCCGGCTCCACACTCAACCTTAGGTGATCATCCTGGCCGAGCCGGAATCGGGCGAGACCGGCTAACGGGTTCGGCATAAGCGAGTGAAGTTTCTACAAGCCGGGATGATGTCCGCTTACCTGAATCAGAATCTGTTCGCCCGGAAGGCGCTGTAGGGCCAGTGTGAAGTTGAAGGGCCCGGGTTTCAGGTTCTTGTCCTCAACCTTGATTGGCACCGTGCCGCTGCTCGGATGGTGCACCCCGCAGATCAGTTTGGCCAGCGTCGACTTTCCGGCGCCGCTGGGACCGACGATTACCACCCGCTCACCTGCCGCTATCTCGAGATTCAGGTTGGCCAGCACCGGTTCGCCGGGCAGGTATTCGAAGCTGAGGTTGCGGATCCGGACGTCAAGCGCTTTTTCGGCGACCTCCGCAACGCCGCCCGCGGTTGTCCGCTCCGTTCGGTGTTTGGTCAGTTGGGTCACCCCCACCAGCCGAGCGAGCGATGCGCTGGCCTGCTGGATCTCGTCCAGTTGCTTCAGCAAAACACTTACCGGGCCGAACAATCGCACCATGTACAGGGCGGCAGCAGTGACCGCACCCACAGTGATAGCTCCTCGGCCGACCCCGAGGCTCCCGAGCGCCAGGACTGCAACCAGGCTTGACGCTTGGGCGGCGCTTACGGACGGGTACAGCCGGTTGCGAGCAGAGGCGGAGGCCAATTCGGTATCAACCACCGCCCGCCCGGTGACAGCCAGCCGGTGCCGGGTCCGCTCCTGCGCTCGGTATAGCGTGATCACCCCCGCACCCCGGTAGGCCTGGAGCAATCCGCCGGCCAGGTCGGCGTGTGCCTGGCGCTCCGCCCGGTATCGTGCCGGGGCGTGGCGGGCGTACCACACTCCGCCCAGCAGCCCGACCGGCAGGGCGGCCGCAAGGGCGGGTCCGGTGAGCAAGGGACTGAGCAGCAGCAGCGCTCCCAGCGTTGCTGCAAGTTCCAAGAGGGCGAAAAAGACCGCCGGGACCGAGTAACGAACCGCCCCGGTCAGGGCCGAGACGTCGCCGGTCACCCTGCTGACCAACTCTCCGGTGCCTGCCCGCTCCAGCCGGTCCACTCCGATGTCCACTGCGTGGTCGAACACCTCGGTGCGAAGCTCAGCCAGCGCATCCTCACCGATTACCGCCGCCCGGAACTGTGCTCGGTATTCGGCCAGGGCAGAGATCACGGCGGCCAGGGCGAGCGCTGCGGCCATCGCACCCAGGCCGAACCGCCCGGCGTCTTGACCCGAAAGGATATCGACCACCCGGCCGATGATCGCCGGACCGGTCAGGGAGGCTGCGGTAGATAGCGCGCTCAGACCCAACAGCGCTGCAATTGAGCGGGAACGCGCCTTCAGCAACCGAATCAGGCGCTGGCGAGCCTGCTTGCCGGAGGCGATGGGAAGGGCGTCGGGAGCGCTCACACCACCTGCCCAGGGGCCACCAGCTCCCGGTAACCGGGTTGGGACACGAGCAGTTGCCGGTGGGAGCCTTGGGCAACCAACCTTCCTTGCTCGATGAACAGCACCCGGTCGCACGCGGCCAGTACCGCTGAGCTGGTGGTGATGACCACGGTCGGCTCGCCTGCTCGGGCGACCTTTAAGCGGTCTATGAGCCGTTGCTCGGTGACGCTGTCCAAGGCGGTGGTGGGATCTTTTAGAACAAGCAGCGGGGAGCGGACCGCCAGTGCCCGGGCAACTGCTACCCGCTGCCGCTGGCCCCCAGACAAATCCAAACCGCGCTCGCCCAGAGGTTGGTTGAGGGCATCCGGCCGGGCGGCGAGCTCATCCGCAGCGGCCATCAGCAGGTTGTCGATAAGCTCCGGCTCGGAAGCACCCGCAACTCCCAACCCAACCGCTGCCCCTAGGGTTTGGCCCGACAGCCAGGGATGCCCTGCCTCCTCAAGGGTCAGATAGCTTCGGAGTTGGTCCAGGCTGAGCATCCTCACGTCGGTGCCGCCAACAGTGACCACCCCGGACTCCGGATCGATCCTGCGGGCAAGCAGCCCGGCAAATACTCGGGCAGACTCGGAACTTCCGGCGGCCACGGCAACCAGCCCCTCATCGACGCTAATTGACAGGCCGCACAAGGGCGGCTGGACCACATCGTTAAAGGCGCATCCTCCCACCAGGAGGGTTCGATCGCCGGCGTGGTCGTGCACTCCGGGCGGCTCCGAAAGGATCTGCGCAATCCGGCCGGCAGAGGCCAGCCCGCCCGCCCAAACATCGCCGATTTCGGCAAAAGTTGACAAGGGGATGGCCAGGAAGGTGGCCAGCCCGGCGAAGGTGACCACCTGCCCAACCGAGAGCTGCCCGGCCAGTGCCATCTTTCCGGCCAGCCCGATCACCAGGGCCAGGAAAACTGCCGGGATAGCGTTGGACAGCGCCGTCCACGCCGCCCCCAGGCGTGCCACGGCTATTCCTGCTTGGCGCACCGGATGCTGGCGTCGCCGAACCACTTCCTGACCTGGGGCTCGGCCCCCAGGCCCTTTACCACCCGCAGCCCGGCCACTGCGTCGGAGGCAACCGATGATGCGGCCGCCAGACTCGCCTGCTGGGCGGCCGCCTGTTCCTCGTACGGGCGCCACAGAGGGGCCAGGATGAGCATGCATGGCGGCAGGCCCAACAGAACCAGCATGCCCAGCAGTGGTGAGGCGTAAAGCATTCCGATACCCACGGCCAAAAAGCTCACCAAAGCACCGGATCCCCGGCACATCAGATCCGCAATGCCACCTACCCGCGAGGCATCGCTGGTGGCAAGTGAGAGAAGGCGCCCGGGGTCCGCCGAACCGGTGTCGCCTTTTGGAACGAAGCCTGCGGGGTCCAGCACGCGTCGGGTGAGCAGGCGCTCCAGCAGCCATCGGGTGCGGATACAAGATGGTGGCACAGCGGTGGCGGATTACCCCGGCAAGGGCCTGAACCGCGATGATCCCGGCCGGCGCCAGCGTCCACAGAATCACCGGTTCGGCGTTGAGCACGGCATCTATCGCCCGGCCCAGTGCCACCGGCAGCAAGGCGATGGACCCCATCCACAAGATCCCGGCGGCCGCTCCGCCCGCCACCCGCCCGCGCTGGCGGTGAAGCACCCAGCGGACCAGTCGGGGCCCGGTGAGCGGCAACGCCGGCACGTGGTGAGCGGCAAGTTCTGCGTTCAGGCCTGCGCCCGGGTCGATGGTCTGCGAACTCACGTCAGTTCATAAACCCGGCAAACGACTTCAGGAGGGCAGTTACCACTGGCCTGCCAGCGTGCACTCTTTTATCGCAATGCATCCGGCTGAACCAAGCCGCTTCGCTTCGCGATGCTTCCTGCCCATCCACCACATGGTTCACAGTAGCAGCGTACCTACCCCCCTTGACATTTCCATAGAGCCAAAGTACTTTGTATGAGAGAGTACTTTGTTGTTCAGGGCCAAGGAAAGGAGGAGCCTCGATGAGTAAGGATCCAGCAGCTATGCTCGGCGAGATTGACCGGCTCAGCCGGCGTACAAACAATCTGCTGAACCCAATCGCCATGCCGAGCATTTTGTTTGGCACCTTGATGGTCATTAGCGCCGGCATTGGAGCGTTTGCCGGAGGGCAGGCGCTGGGGTGGTTTTGGATGGTGGCCGGCCCATTGGGAGGCACTGCCACTGCGTGGTACTACCACCGTAGAGAAGACCGTCTGGGATTCCAGACCAACCCGCTGCCTTGGGTCGCCACCGCAGTCTTGGTGATGGTGGGATGTGTGGCTGCAGGTTTGGGTGGGGAATTCCTGAGTAACCAAGCGCTCTCCGCGCTGGGTCCGCTGCTGGTTATCTCGGCAGGGTACAGCGTCTTCGGGCGGCTGGGCCGTAGCCGACCGGTGCAGGGGTCAGCGGTTGCCCTGGGACTTGCGGTGTTGGCCATGTGGGCTTTGGGGGTTACATCTGTTTCAGCTGCCAGTGCTGTTACAGCGGTTTACGGTTTTGTGATTCTGATGATCGGGGCTGCTAGCCGGCGCAGCGAGGAGAATGTAGCGTGACCCACCCATCGCAGGACCTGGACGAGGTTGTCCATCAAAAGACCCGGCTGGGGGTGCTCACGGTCCTGGCCGGTGTGCGCAAAGCCGATTTCACCTTTCTCAAGCAGACCCTCGATCTGACGGACGGGAACCTCTCCAGGCACTTGAGGGTCCTTCAGGAGGCTGGAATGGTCCATTTGGAGAAGGTTTTCGAGGAGCGCAAGCCCCGGACCTGGGTGCGAATTACGAAGATGGGTCGAGGGGCGCTCACCGCCGAACTAAAGTCGCTCAGCGACATGATCGCAGGAGTTGGCCAAGCCGGATCCTAGCTACAGTCCCGGTTGGCCAGAGAGAATATGAGGCGGACTGGGCAGGCAGTGGCTGAAGAGTCATCGCGGTATCGACGGTGCGGACTTGGCCGTAGCCGCTACCGTCTTGCTTCTCTGGGCTGAACTGTTGACCCTTAATGTGAAGCACTACCCTATGTTTGCAGACCTCCGAGCGCCTTACTAACCGGAGTTAAGCCGGCAGGTGAGCTAGGAATGGGTCTGATTACTGCTAGGGTAGGTCGGTGACCCGCGTCCTGGCATTTGGCGCCCGCAGCCTCCCGATTGTCCTGCTCGGGCTGTTCAGCCTTGCCGGGTGCACGGCTCCGCCCACTCTTTCTGCTCTGGGGGAGCGGCTGCAGGTGGTCACCACCACCCCCATCTTGCGAGATCTGGTTTCTCAGGTCGGCGGGGAGCGGGTTACCGTGGTTTCTCTGGTGCCCGAAGGCGCCGATCCTCACAGCTACGAACCCTCACTGCGCGCCATTCGCAACGTCGCCTACGCAGATGTGGCGTTCAGCAATTACTTGCTTTTGGAGCAGCACGGCATCATCAAAGCACTTGACGCCAATCTTGCCGACGGCACGCCCAACATCTCCTTGGCGGAGGCGTCTGTTCGCTACGCCGCCGAGATTATCCCGCTTGTTGAAAACGTCTCCCTGGACACCATCTGGCTGGGGATGCGGGTCAGGGGTTCCGGAGAGCGGCTGGGAGCCGACCGGGCCTCCGAGGTCCTCCTTCGCACCACCGGCGTGAGCGGGCCGGGCAAACTGTTCGCCTACCTGACCGAGTCCTTCGGCAGACCGGTGTTCTACATCAACTCGGCGGATGGCTTTAACCCGGCCAACAGCTATCGGGACGACACCGCAACCCTGCCCACCGATGCCCACACCCACATGAGCTGGGCGTTCAGTGAGCCGGGGATCTACCGGCTGGAGGTGGAAGCGGTGCTGGCGGTTGACTCCCGCCAGCTTCCCGTCCCCATGGGAAAGCAGAGATTCACCTTTGCCGTGGGGGTGGATCCGCAGAAGGTACCCGGGATGGAGGTCTTAGATGTGTTGAGCGGAGGTCATGCCGATATCGCCGTGGATCTAGATGATGCCGGCTTGTACCTTTTCGCCGATCCGCATGGAGCAGGGGAGTCCGGCCAGCATGTGTACGATGCCGCCACCACGGTTATCGAGGTCCCCAACAAGGCGATGGTGCAGATCCCGGGCGATCCGGCCTACAGGTTCTTGGGACGGCCGGGAAGCTTGATCCATCAGCTCCCGCAGGCGGTGCTCGGACGCCATGTGCATGGCGAGATAGATCCGCACCTGTGGCACAACGTACGCAATGTGATCGCCTACGTAAAGCTGATCCGGGACACCTTGATCTCCGTGGATCCGGCAGGGGTGTCGCAGTACCAAGCCGGGGCTCTGGCGTATATCAAAGAACTCGAAGATCTGGACAACCACGTTCGGAGCACAATCGAGCAGATCCCGCCCGCCCAACGGCACCTGGTAACCACCCACGACGCATTCGGGTACCTTGCCCAGGCCTACGGGATACAGATCTCCGGGTTCGTCAGCCCTAATCCCTCCACCGAACCTTCGGTAGCTGACCGTATTCGTCTGACCAGAACCATCCGCAACCTCAAGATTCCGGCAGTCTTTTTGGAGCCGAACCTGCTGGCCCGCTCTTCGACTTTGACCCAACTGGCCCGGGAGCAGGGAGTCAGAACCTGCCGGCTTTACGGCGACAACCTGGACGCCCAGGTCACCAGCTATGTGCAGATGATGCTCTTCAACGCCGCGTCGCTCTTGGATTGTCTGGCCTGATGACCCAGGGGCCCCTGGCTGGCCTACGTCGCCTGATAGGTAGTGCGCTGTGCGCACTGTGGCTGTTGCTGCCCACGGCCGCCCGTGCGCAAAGCCCCGAGGACCCGTTGGCCCAGGTGATCGACCCAAACCAGCCGGTGGAAACCTCCCCTAAAGTGATTTCCGACGGTCACGTGGACGTGGGTCCGAGATTCCTCGACGGTGGGTTCAAACTGCTCATCCACGACGATTCCACGCCCCCTTCGGTATGGCGCCTTCCCGAGCGCACGGTGGTGCATGTTCAGGATGCCGCCCTGCAGACGGTTCCGGATGATCCAACCTACGCATTCGTCGGGGCCCGGCCGGGGGAGCAGGTTTACATCGTGCCTCAGGTCCAAAAGCCCGGAGTAGCCTGGCTGGGCTGGAACACCCAGGACCCCGGCATAATGGCGGCCGTGGCCCGTGGAGTGACGCTGACACTCAATGCAGTCCAGGGTCCCGGAATTCTGAGCGTCTACTTGCAGCCGGGAGTCTTGGCCGAACCGGACCTGTTGTGGCAATCTGCCGAATTCAAGCGGCAGCCGTTCTTTGTAGATGCCAACGCGCATGCTCACGCCAACTGGGTGTTCACCAAGCCTGGGGTATACCTGGTTCAAATTGAAGTTGCCGCCGATCTGGTGAGCGGTGAGAAGGTACGCGACGTGCAGAATCTTCGTTTCGCGGTGGGGGACTCCACCGATGTCGACGAGGCCTTGGCAGTTCCCTTCACCGCCAGGGTCCCTGCGAAAGAGGCGGCCGCCGGGCGACAGGATAAGGATGGCTCCGTTGAGGGGTCAGGCCTTGCGCTTATTGCCGGAGTGGGATTGGCGGCGCTTCTGCTGGGCGGTGTTGTGCTGGTGGCCCGGCGGGGGGCCAGGGCGAAGCGGCAAGCCGAACTGGAGATGCCATCACCTGCCTCCGCTGCGAAAGATTCCGGGTCCGCAGATTCCAGGTCGGACGAGTGAGGGTGTTGGAGGTAACCGGCCTGCAGGTAGATCTGGGAGGGCGGCCGGTCCTTCAAGACGTTAACCTGAGCCTTGATTCCGGGGAATTACTCGGCCTGCTGGGTCCCAACGGCGCGGGCAAGACCACCTTGCTCAGGGCGATACTCTCGCTGGTCCGAAGGCGCGGCGGTCAGATCCTGGTGCAAGGCAACTCCACGGGGCGGCGACGCTCAGCGGTGGGCTACGTCCCTCAACGTCATGAGTTCGCCTGGGACTTTCCCATCTCCGTGGAGCGAGCTGTTTTGACCGGGCGCACCGGCAAGATTGGTGCCTGGAGAAGGGCGGGGGTTGAGGACTGGCGGGCGGTCATGGGGGCGCTGGACCGGGTCCTAATGACCGATCTCAGATCCCGGCCGGTGGGGGAACTTTCCGGCGGGCAGCGCCAGCGGGTGCTGGTTGCCCGGGCGCTGGCGTGCAACCCGGCGGTGCTGCTCCTGGATGAGCCGTTCACCGGGCTGGATATGCCCACCCAGGATCTTTTGTCCGGGCTGTTCTTGGACCTGGCCTCAGAGGGCAGCGCACTGCTCATGACCACGCACGACTTGATCGGCGCCTTGTGTACCTGCTCCCGGGTGGCGTTGATTAACCGGACGATCATCGCCGAGGGTCCACCCTCTCAGTTGCGGGATATCAAGTTGTGGATGAACACCTTCGGGGTTGCTGAACAAAGCCCGCTGCTCAAGCTTTTGGAGCTGGTCTGACTTGCCGCTGGCGGAGTTCCTGGCGGACCTGGCGAACCCTGATCTTCGCTTCCTGCCCAAAGCGCTGGCCATCGCGACGATGTCCGCTCTGGTGTGCGGGGCGGTGGGGTGCTACGTGGTCTTGCGGGGGATGGCGTTCATAGGCGACGCGGTTGCTCACGCGGTGTTCCCCGGCCTGGCGGTGGCGTTTGTCATGCAGGGCAGCCTGGTGGTGGGGGGCATCACCGCCGGGATTGTTACCGCGTTCTTGGTGGCGATCTTCTCTCAGAATCGAAGGATCAAAGAGGACTCGATCATCGGCGTGTTCTTCGTTGCGGCATTCGCCTTGGGTATAGTGATCATCTCTCGCGCCCCCGGATACTCCGGATCCCTCCAGCAGTTCTTGTTCGGCTCCATCACCGGAATCCCGGACCGGGATCTCTACACGGTCGGATTCACCGGTCTACTGGTCCTGGGTCTGATCATGCTGGCCCACAAAGAGCTGGTGGCGGTGTGCCTGGACCGGGAAATGGCGCGAGCCATGGGTCTTAAGGTCTTCTGGCTGGATATTCTGCTCTACGTCTGCGTGACTTTGGCGGTGGTTATCTCCCTGCAAACCATCGGCAACATCCTGGTACTAGCCCTGCTGATCACCCCGGCGGCCACCGCCCGCCTGCTCACGGACCGCCTGGGGGTGATGATGGTGCTCGCCCCGGCTGTGGGCGGCAGTTCCGCGCTGGTGGGCCTGTACCTGTCCTGGGGATACGACTATCCCGTGGGCGGAACAATCGTTTTGGTGCTGACCGGGGCGTTCATTACCTCCTGGTTGCTGGCCCCCCGGCATGGTCTGCTGATTCAGTTCCTGAAACGCAATGCCGGAGCGAGATCTCAACCTGCGAGCGCTGATTCTTGAGCCCACCGTCGACCTCAGGCCGTGATGTGAAGGTCTCATCGCCAGCCCGAGGTTCGAACGGGCGGCAGAAGTTGGCCGGCGAAAGGTGCGAATGTAAGGCTCCGCAACGGCACTGCGGACCGGGGCCGGGGGCTGGGCCCGGGCCTCACCGGTCGGGCGGCAAGGCTGCGTCAGCGTATTCGGCCCGGGCGCCGGCCACTGCTTCGTCGATTGCCGCTTGGGTCTTGATGCGGGACTTCTTGCGCCGCGTCAACCACAAGAGCACGGCTAAAGCGATTCCCGCAAGCAGGGCTAGCTGGGCCCACGGAACCGCCCAGACGCCGACCGACGCGGACTCTATGGATACCCCGTCGATGGTAGATGATGGTTGAACCGCAACCTTGAGCCGTAACAGGGGCCACACTGATTCAATCGAGGAGGCCAACGGCACACGCTGGCCGGGCAGTAACTCGGCCAGTTCCGGTCCGGCTGCGGACTTCTTGTTTAGCCCCATCGGCCCATTTGAACTGGCGGTGGTAGCTACCGGCAGGCGCAGGTTGCCCGGGTTGCCGGTATCGAAGCTCATCTCCACCCGCCCGGGGGAGAACGGGTTCCAGCTCCCACGGTAGTGGGCCTTCAGGTCCCGAACCGTCAGGGCCGGAGCAAGATCTCCTGAGATCCGAAGGTAGATCCTTGCTCCTACCCGTCGCTCGACGCTGACCTGCCCGTTGCCGTCGCCCAGGTCGGTGATGGATGCCACGATCCCACCGGCATGGTCACCCGGGGTCGCCAACTCCGGGATGACGATAGTAAAGGGAATGCTCATCCTGCTGCGGGCGGGGATGGTCACCGTTTGTGAACGGGGAGAGATCCACGAGCCCACATCCTTGGGTTCCTCCTGGGTCTTTAGCAGGTCGAACCCGCCCTGGTCGGTGTTGAGGGCATCGCTGGCGTAGACCACGAATTCGTGATCCTGGTCGCTCAGATTGGAGACCGCCACCGAGTCCTCCACCTGCTGTCCCGGATCAAGCTGGTACTCGAAGGCAGCTCTTGGTTGCCCGTCGTCCGCCCGGGAAGGAGCTACCCCCCAAACGATGGGACCTTCTTGGGGAGAGCCCGCCGGCGCCTGGGCGCGGGCAACCGGCGCTCCCAGGACAAGCAGGGCGCCGAGCAGGGCCGGGATGAATCGTGTGGAGTGATTGCGCATAGGAAATGAGATGACCGGCCCGCCCTTGACTTCAAGGGCGGGCCGGTCACTCGTTGCGGATCAGATGGCCGTGATGACCACCTGTGCCGAGTAGTTGCCCGGCGCGGTGTTGGTGGGGGCCTCCAGCCTGAGCGCTGCATCAAGCTGGGCGCTGCCCCTGCCCGCGCCGGCCCCGGCTGAGCCCAGCGTGCTGCTGGACTTGATACCGTTGCCCGATTCCAAACCGGGGGCCACCGTGGCTCCCGGGGTCACCGTCTGGCTGCTGCCGTTACTGATCACGTTAGGGCTCCAGCCCAGGTGCTTTCCGTCCAGGGTGTTTGGCCCGGCGGAGAAGTCACCCACCTGCCCGCTCACGTCCCATCCGGGGTTGGCAGCGCGGGTGTCTGTGACTGACACCGGCCGCAGTTGCCCGTCGGAGGTGAACCGGTCCCCGTTCGAGGAAAGAACCAGCGGGCTCATGTTCACGGTCCGGTCGTTGGGGTCCACGCTGACAATGAGCGCCCCGTCGGCCAGATCCAAGGTTGCTTGGATAGTCTGGCTTACGCCCGTTGGGTCGGGATCAGGGTCGGGGTCGGGATCAGGGTCCGGCGCCGGGTCCTCGCATCCGGACAGCTCACCCACGCAAAACGAGTACTCCACCGGGCCGGTGGTAACAGCTTGCCCGCCGGGGGAGGAGCCGCTTACCTCGAAGTGGATCTTGTACGCTCCCGGCGCGCTGAACACCCAGTTGGAGTGTACATGGGCGTTTTGGAACAGGGTGACGCTGTCCGGGAAGGTGGGGTCGGCAGTCTTGCCCCACTTGTTGATCGGCGACCCGAACGAGCTGACCTGGAAGAGCTTCACCTCCCCGGGGCCGGTCTTGGTCACCATTTTCAGGGTCATGTTTCCCTGGGTAAGAGTGTTTTGCGGTAGTGCTTCCGAACTCCACCCCAGCCAGACCACTCCTGGATTGTCAGCCTGAACCTCGGGGAGCAGCCAAATCTTGTCGCCGGCGTTGCCCACAAATGCGTACTCGGGTCCCAGCCCGGAGGGGATGATGAACTCGGCCTCTGGGCTCACGTGAAAGAGGACCTCCGCCGGGCTTCGGTCGGCGGCCGGGCGGCCGCTCTCGAAGTCGCCGTCGTCGTGGACTTTCAGGATCATCTGGCCGTTTTCTGCCTCCACCGAGATTCCGTCGACGTGGCCCTGCTCTATGATCACGATCTCGGCAGCCCAAAGCGGGCCGGCGCTTAAGCAAAGGCACAGCATGGCAACTGTGCCCACAACCGCGCTCCTGGGCGACATCAGACTCTTTTTCATGTCCTCTCCTTTCCAGAGATGCTCTTTCGTGTGGCGTTGCCAGACAGCCCGCCAGCCGCCGGATCAGGTTGCTTCATCCTGCAATTCCTTTCCGGGCGCGCTCGGCGCCGCTTCGTTGGATCCTCTTGACCTGTTGAGCACAAATCCCCCTGCGTAAAGGGCCGCGGCCAATGCCACCAGCGGGAGCAGGGCGATGCCGGTCTTGGCCAGCGCCGACGCCACTCCGCCTGATCCGGCCGGGGTACCGGTGGTCCCGGAGGCCCCCGGGACGCCAATCCCGGTGCTTGCTCCCAAGGTGACTGCGGTCCCTGCGGAGGCGCCGGGAGCGGTGGTGGTTGTTGAGCTGGAAGCCGCAGTTGCCGAGCCTACGGTCTGCCCTGGACGGGTGGTGGTGGTTGAAGCCACCGAACCCCCCGCGGTGATGGTAGCCCCGCCCGAGCCGGCACCGGTTGTTGTGGTGGGGGGCCGGGTGGTGGTGGTCGCGCTGCCCGAGCCGGCACCGGTTGTAGTGGTGGGGGGCCTGGTGGTGGTGGTGGTGGTCGCGCCGCCCGAGCCGGCACTGGAGAAACCGGTACTGGGATCCACGTTACCCACTGCGAACACCAGCGTCTTTGTGTCCGAAACCTGCCCACCGGAGGTCCTGGTACCGCTCATCCGGACTCCCAGCCGGTAGATCCCCGGCTTGGAGAAGCTCCAGTTGCCGTGAACGTGGGTGTTGGGCGGGATGACCAGGGTTTGAGCGAACGGTTTGGCGCTGTCGAACAAGATCTTGACGGCGCCGAAGGACTCGGTGAGGAACAAGCTGAACTGACCCGGTCCGGATACGCCGGTCAGGTCCCAGTTCACCGGCCCGGTGATCCCGGACAGCACTGATGTGTGCTGGGTGTTCCAGCCCGGCCACAAGATTCCCGCCTGCTGGGACTGGGGCAGCAAGAACACCAGGTCCCCGGGCTGCCCCAAAAAAGCGAAGGCAGGGTCTGCCGGCACCTGGATCTTGGATGCATCCACCGCGTGCAGCACCACGTCCACCAAGTTGCGCCAGACAATCGGCTGGGCACTGTCGTCCCGAATCTGGATGGTCCAGGCGTCGTTCTCCACGAACCGGGGCCCCATGTCGACATGACCATCGGCAATTACCTTGCGCCCGGTAGCAGTCTGCTCCTGTTCGGCGGCCGTGGAAACTGAGCCGGAGTTCAGGGCAAGGGTGGCTGAGTCCCCGCCCCCGAGGATCCGCGGCTCTCTCCTTGTGAGAGCCTGCGCAGGAAGCAGTCCGGCCAGAGCCGCCACCGCGATGAGCGCGCCAACCCGAAGCGCAGCCACCCTCAAGGCTCGCCCGGACGGGTGCGTGCACGTCTTCAGCCCCGTTCTCCCGGTAGGCCCACCGAACTAGCGCGGGCCGTGCTCCCTTTTACAGCCGACAGGCAGGGGGCTGATGTTAGGCGACCCGTTACTGCGGCCCGACGGGTCTTTTCAGCCGATCGGCCGGCGGCTTGAGCCGCCGCATTCCCCCGGATAAGGCTGCACCCTCGGAGCGTCCCGGTAGAGCGCAGCCCTGGCGGGCCGGCAGGGGACGAATCCGATGTTCGCTTCGACCGAGCCCGGGGGGCTGGTAGTGAAGCGACGAGGGCTGCGTTCAAATCGCACTCCTTGAAGGTGATTCAAAAGGGACGGAGTTGAGTACACTCCGGAATGGTTGTCACTCGCAATGGCTTTAGCATACACTTTGTCGTGGGCCAGAGTCGATAATCTAAGAATGACTCTTAGAAAATGTGGTACCGTCTGGGCGGATGGTCATCCGAGGCATTTACCAGCAGTTGCCCGGCAGGGCAAACCGAACCAGGCAAACCGAACAAGGAGAACGTGTGAATATGACCCTGATCAACCGTCGCCTTGCGACTCTTATCGCGGCGCTGAGCGCCCTGGCGCTGTGCGCCGCCCTGTTTGCAGCACTCGGCCCGGCAAAGCCCGCCGAAGCCAGCTCGTTCGAGATCAACTCCGGCCACTGGGACCTGGTGGCCGAGGTGGACTGTGTGAGCGAAACGATCGAACTGGTGGCCGAGAACCACGACACCGGCACCCTCAAGCAGCTGAACTCCTCCTACTTCAAGGTGACCGAAAGCAACGACGACGAGCAGATAGCCGCGGACCAGAACCGTTTTGACCCCGACCCGCTGCGGGCGCTCAGCCACGACGAAGCGGAGGTTGTGGACGGCAAGATGGTTCTGGGCTTCGAGCCGGAATACGTGAACTGCGGCACCTCCAAGCCCAACGTCACCTTCGTGCGCACCGGCACCGCCACCGTTCCCAGTGGGGGCCGGGCGGCTGCCTACCAGAACACCCCGCACACCAACACCCAGATAGACAGCTCCACCGGCACCAATCTCAACCAGGGCGTGGTGACCGACCAGCACGAGGACCGGCGTTGGGGCTTTGCCGTGGCCGGCAACTATGACCTCGCAATCAAGGCGTCAGTGACGCTTCCCACCGGCACGATTGATGTCACCGAGACGCTCTCCTTCCAGGTGAGCTAGCTCAACGCTTGGGGGCCGGTGGGGCAGTGAGCCCTCCCGGCCCCGAGGCCCCTGAAAACCAACCCCAGATCAAGCTCATATGAAGGCGGAGGAAACGGACATGATGCGGACAGCACGCACGGTGGCAGCAGCGTTAACGCAGCCTGGAAAGCGACGGCTTGCTTGGACAGTGGTTGCGTTGCTGGCGCTGGTGTTGCCTATCCTGGCCGCACCCGCCTCCGCCGAGGACCCGCAGGAAGGGCCGTTCCTGCTGGACAGCGAAGCCGCGTACTTCGCCCCGGAGTTGGTGGACGGCCCGGACGGGATTAAAGTCGCCGACTACCGCATGCTGCTGAGCGATTACGACAGTCCGGGAACCATCATTGGCCCCAACGACCGCTCGGTCCCGATGGCCCGATCGGTAATCCACGTCAAGGACGCCGTGCTGACCACCGTCCCGGAGGATTCGGAGTTCTACAACTACCGGTTCATGGGCAACCCCGGAGACCCGGTGCACATACTCCCCAAGGCCATCGCGGATGCTCGTGATAAGTCTGTTCTGGCGCTCGGCCTTCACGCTACCCGCAGCGCACGGGGTGTGGCCGATGGGCAAGCCAACACCGCAGCCACCCAACTGGCTTTCCTGCGGATGGATGACGTCCAAGGTCCCGGCGCCATCGCCATGTACAACGTTTTAACCGACGGCACGCCGCTGGTTGTTTGGAACTCGGCCCGGACCGAGGGCGACGGTGTTAACAACAGTATCCTGTTGACCAACCCGACCCAAAAGCGCATGTCGTTTTTCCACTCTTTCACAGCTCCGGGCGTGCACTGCCTGCAGCTCAGCTTGGAGACTCATCCGAATCCCAAGGATGGCCAGCCCGCTCCCAATCCGCCCACTATCACCCAGCACGACCCGGCCACCATCACCGTGGTGGTGGGAGGGCCCACGCCGGATCTGGATACCCTGCAGCTTTGCGAGCAGCCCGATCCCGAGCCGGAGCCGGAGCCAGAACCTGAGCCCGACCCCAACGCACCCTTCGTCTTTTTCGGCGACCACCACGTTGACATAGGCCCGGTTATGAGCAAGGGCGGCCCGATGGAGCTGTCCCTGCGCAAGAGCGACGCCGCCGGCGGCGGAAACGTCAGCATTCACAAAGCCAAAGACAGCATCATCTTGCTCCCAGACGTCACCAAAGAGACGGTTCCCGACGACGAGTTCCATACCTTCCACCCGCACCGGGGCCAGCAGGTGTGGCGCAGCCCCGAGTTCCCGGGCGGCCGGCGGGGAGTGTGGCTGGGCGTGGGTGCCGAGGACGTGGAGCAAGGGATAACGGTCGGCGACGGCTGGCACCTGCAGGTCCTGGGAGTTGCCAGCCCCGGAGGTGTTGTTGCACCCGGGCAAATGATCCAGTGGGGGAGCGATTCGTTCTTCGGATCTCCCCCCAACTTCTCCACTTCCCACGGCCTACCGGGGTCTACGCCTGTCCCCAACCGCTCCCACCGGCACATGAGTTGGGACTTCACCGCCCCGGGGATTTACTGCGTAGGGATGGATGTGGTGGGGATAGCCGACGGAGTGAAGGTGCGTGACGCCCAGACCTTCACCTTTGTGGTGGGCCAGGACAGCGCGGCAGGTATTGAGCCCTGTGGGCGTTCCGGTCTGCCGGTCCCCGTCGGCACTCACCCGTTTGCCGACGCTCCCGGGGCGGCCGGCCGCCAGGTGCTTACCCTGTCCCGTCCCTCGCCGGCGCCCGATGGCAGCGAACCTCCGGTGGGGGTGTCGGCTCTATCCGCTCGATTGCAAACCGACGGGTCGTTGGGGGTGGAGTTGGTGCTGAGTGGCACCGACGGACCGGGGACGCGGTTCAACCCCGAGGACTTCGTCCTCCAGGTTGGAAAGGATTCGGACCCTATAGTCGAAAGCCGCCCCGATCTGGGGGTGAGTGGGGCCCCCACTTGGCGCGCCACGGCCGGAGCCAGTAATGCCGCTGGCGGCCGGGCTTTGTGGCCGGACACCCTGGGGGCGCTGCAGAACCACCTTTCAGACAACTCTGACGTCACCTTGTCCCTCGGCAGTTTCGGTGGACCGGGCGACATGCACTTGGGCGGCCGCTTTCTGCAGATGCTCAACACCCGGGAAGGGTTCGAGAGCAGCAGCTTTGGCCTGCTTCCCGGAACCCTTTACAACGTGGTGACCAGCTTCAACGCCGAAGGTATCTACTGCGTGGAGTTGGTGTTCTCTGCCACCACCGTCGCAGGGCAGGCAGTGAGCGACACCAAGATGCTTACCTTCCTGGCCAGCGACACCATTGACCCGGCCACGGTGGGACTGTGCTCGCAGGGCCAGCAGCCAACTCCGCCGGGTGATCCCGGTGACCCCGGCGACCCGGGGGACCCCGGCACGCCCAACGGCCGGGAAGTCATGGACTCCGGGCACATCGACCTGTTCGCCCGCCCGGCCGGACCAGCCGTAGAACTGCTGATCGAGGACGACCGTGACCCCGCTACCACTACGGTGTTTCGTGAACCGGCGGACGCGGTGCTCCATGTTCCCAACCAGGCTCGCCAGAGCGTGCGTTCCGGGTTCGAGTTCATCGGGCCGGTGGGATCGGATGTGTGGATCCTTCCGCAGGTCCAGGATCCAGATCTGCTGTGGCCGGGCTGGGACGGCCTTTTGACCGGCCAGATCACCGGTTACGAGCTGAAGCTGGACTCGGTGGTGGGTCCGGGCAACTTCGAGCTCTACCAGGTGGGCTCAACCGGGTCGGCCGAGCGCCGGCTGGGAACCAGCAGCGGCTCGCCCAAGACCTTCGTTTATAACGAGCACGGGCACGCCAACTGGGCGTTCACCGCCCCGGGCACCTACTGCCTGAACCTGACCGTGGCCGCCCAACCGCCCGGTGCCGGGGGGCTGGGTACCGACAGCGAGGTGTTCCTGGTAACCGTAGGTGACGTGAACCCGGGCACAGCCACTCCGGACCAGTGCGGTCAGGGCGTCGGTGACCCCGGCGACCCCGGCGACCCCGGCGGCCTTTCCCAGCAGATCAACGCACTGCTGGACCTGGCCGACGGTGCGCTCATTGCCAGCGTTGACCCTGGAGACCGCACGGTGGTCATGTCCGGCCTTGTGCTCAACTCCTCCGGGGACCGCTTTGAGTCCACCGGGACACTGCGCCCGGTAACGGTCACAGACACCCGGCAATCCAACCCCGGTTGGAACCTGTCCGGGCAGGCGGGCGACTTCGCATCAGGCAGCTCCTCATTGGACGGTAAGTACCTGGGTTGGACCCCGGGCGTGCTGAGCGCGGCGCTCGGGCAGAGCGTTGCGCCGGGAGATCCAGTACCGCCGGGCTTTGATGCCGGGACCGGGCTGAAATCGGCAAGGACCCTGGGTTCGGCCTCTGCAGGGCAGGGCCGGGGAACCGCCCAACTGGGTGGGGATATGAAGTTGGAAACCCCGGCGGATACTGCGCCGGGCACCTACACGGCTCAGCTGACGCTAACCGCCATCTGATCCGTCGGACATAAGTTCCCGGTGCCTGCTTCGCCTACAAAGTCAGGCACCGGGAACTTCCCCGGTTCGTTTACTTCCGAAGTTCGAAAGGATTGAAATGTCGAAACGCTGCCAGCTGACCGGGGCACAACCTGTGTTCGGCAACTCGGTCTCCCACTCGCACCGCAAGACCCGCCGGCGTTAGGAGTATTGGGATCCAGCTACCAATAGTTCCCACATGCCCGGATCGAAATTCCACCACTCGGTGGGACACGTACCTGGTTCCCTTCGGAGAAGCGCTGGGTAACCCTGAAGCTTTCAGCCAAGGCAATCAAGACGCTGGACCGGCGGGGCGTTGATTCCGTGGTGGCGCAGTTGCGCAAGCAAGGGCATCGGATCTGATGGCCAAGGCCAGCGAAAAGCGAGTGCTCGTGAAGCTGCGCTCCACCGCGGGTACCGGCTGTATGTACGTGACCACCAAGAACCGGCACAGCCAACAGGGGCGTCTGGAACTGCGTAAGTACGATCGCAAGATTCGTAAGCACGTTTTGTTCAGGGAGGAGCGCTGACATGAAGAAGGGAATCCATCCGCTTTATCGCCCCGTGGTGTTCCGGGACCATGGGGCGGGCGAGCAGTACCTGATCCGCTCCACCATTGCTACAAACCAAACTTGCGAGGTCAACGGAGTGAAGTACCCGCTGGTCTCGGTAGACATCAGTTCCGCCAGCCACCCGTTCTATACCGGGAAGATGAAGATTGTAGACACCGCCGGCCGGGTGGAGCGGTTCAACCGCCGCTACGGGGTTCGTAAGCCCCCGCAGAGCTGAGTTGATCTCCGCGCACACGCCATTGCTTGAGGACTTTATGCGCAGGACTGTCTTATAGTAATAGTTGTGATTACTAGTGAAAGGACGGGAGATGCTGCAGTTCAAGTGAGCAGACGCCGGTGCGCTTTGTGGACGAGAGTTCGTAGCTGAGACCAAATTTGAGATGGTCAAGAAGGTGGCGGATACCCTGCCCGTGTGTGTCGGGGTCAAGCCCAACCAGACCGTGTTGAACTATCTCGCTACGCTGATCGAAGAGGTTCCACAGGCACCCGCTTCAGGTCTGAGGCGGAAGGGTCGCAAGTAGGTTCAAGAAGGTTGCGCCAAAGGCCTGAGAGCAACGAACCACGGCTCTCAGGCCTTTTCGCGTTTGAGGACCGCAACCGGCGGTGCCGCTTGAAAAGGCGTAGTTCCATGGAATAGAATAGGAATTAATCTTGATTAATGTAATCGAGGCTTATGATCGGAGCTTTAGAATGAGAAGAGAAACTTCTACTGGCTGGGACTGGGGATTGCTCGCGCAGGACCTGGTGGAAACACTGAAGCCCACCGCAGCGCCCATAGCAATTTCTTTTGTTAACGAAAGGCCGGATTCCTTAGCGCGCTTCGATGCACCCATGGCCGAGCCGCTGGAAGACGGTAGGACCGGGCGGGTTCCCGCCGGTTGCGTGTTTTGGATGCACTCCACGGATAGAACCTTTAGTACAGTGGAGCAGGACCACGGTAATTGCAGCGTCGGCAGTGTCACCCATGGATTTAAGACCTGGGCCGACGTCGGCAATAACTCGGACGTGGCCACCGTCCTGCAGGTCGGGTGGGTCACCCCGGACGTGATTCCCTTGATACCCACCATCACCACCAAGCCCGGATCGGTTGTCTACGGTCCGCTGGCCGAAACCACAATCGACCCGGATGTTGTGCTGATCCGGCTCAACGCCAAGAACCTGATGGTTCTCTCGGACGCCCTTCCGGACCTGCGCATTGAGGGCAAACCCCAATGCCACATTGTGGCGGTGGCTAAGGAGAGCAACCAGGTTGCCGCCAGCGTGGGGTGCATGCTCAGCCGGACCAGAACGGCCATGCCCTCTACCGATGTCACCTGCGCCATCCCGGCCGGGCGGTTAGCCGAGGTCCTGGACAAAGTCATGAAGGCGGCGGAAGTTGACGCGATGGTCGCCGGCTACGCAGCTGAGGACAAGAGGCGCTTCATGGTAGCGGGCTAGCCGGGCACTTAGTAGTGGGAGGCAAGATGGCGTGGGAGTTCAACTGCACCTGGGTGGGGGCGTCATGCGGCCGCCATTTCCAAGCCGACTCGCGAGAAGCCCTGATCAACTTGCTTGCTGAGGAGCTTCCCAAGCAGTATCGGGTGGGCAAGGCCAGCCAGATCTTGCTCAGCTTTCTTGCCCGGAACTTCCGGGAGGTTGAGGCCGACCAGGAACTGGAGGGGATCGTGTCCGTAAGGGCTGCCTCCCGGACTCGGGTAGGTCCTTAATCAGTCCCTAGTGTAGTGTCTCAGTAATATTCGTGCGGATGAGGTAGCATGGCTGATGCCCTCAAGACCACCCGCGGCGCTGGTTATTTCAGCCGAGCAAAGGGATCTGCTGGCGTCGCTGTCCAAATCGCAGACCGAGCCTCACCGGTTGGTGTTGCGG
>JBQTHR010000063.1:0-43535 GCA_052389675.1 Actinomycetota bacterium | reverse complement strand
GCCTACCCTCCTCTTCGGTCAGGCGGCGGACTTTCACGGGTTCGCTCATGCAGCAAACGATCGCGCGCCCAGAAGCATCACTCCCGGATTTGAAGCGGGCGTTCCAGTATGGCCAGGGCACTAGCCGTCCTCCGGCGCCGGGGTTGAAGAACCGGTAAGAATCCATTCCAGCTCTGCGGTGGTGCTCTTGGCCGCCAAGGCTACTACTTCGTCGCCCACCATCAGCGGTGTCTCTTCCCGGGGAGCGATCACGTGCCCGGCGCGCACCACCGCCACCAGAGCGCAGTCGCGAGGCATGTTCACTTCGGCAACGACCTTGCCGGCCACCGGAGAATTTTCGGCCAGTTTCACCTCCACCAGCACCACCTTGCCCCGCTCGAGCGACTTGAGCGTTACCAAGTCACCCACGACCACCTCTTCCTCCACCTGTGAGGTCAGCATGTGGGGAGGGCTGACCGCCGAGTCAACTCCCCAGGACTCGTTGAACAGCCACTCGTTATTCGGGTGGTTCACCCGGGCTACCACCCGGCGGATTCCGAACTCCTGTTTGGCCAGCAGGGAGGCGACCAGATTGACCTTGTCGTCGCCGGTGGCTGCCACCATAACGTCACAGTTCTTAAGGCCGGCGCCAAGCAGGTTGAGCGGCTCGGCTGCGTCCGCCTGGACCCACTCGCACAGAATCTTGTCCTTGTGGCGGGCGATCAGCTCACCGTCGTGATCGATCAGGGTGACCCGGTGGCCCAACCTGATCAGATCCTTGGCCATGAACCGCCCGACATTGCCCGCTCCGGCGATGACGATGTTCAAACCGGCGCCTCCTGCTCCGAGAAGCCGAGGAGCTTCTCAATTTCGGGCAACTCGGAGCGCAAAGCGGCAAGGTGGATGAAATCGCCCTCCTGAATGATCGTCTTTAAATCGGGAATCTGGGTAGCACCGAAACGGGTGAGCGCCACAGGGCGGGCCTTTCCGGGCTGGCGCAGATCCTCGATCGGCCGGCCGATGAATCCAGGCGGCGTCGGGATCCCGATGACCACCACCTCCCCGGAACCGATGGTCCACTCGATGGACTTGGCGGAGGGCAGAATCCGGGCAAGCATCTGGTCGGTAGCCCAGGCCACCTCGGCAACTGTAGAGATGCCCAAGCGTTCGTACATCTGGGCTCGCCTGGGGTCGTAAATCAGCGCCGCCACCCTGGGCACGTTGTAATGCTCTTTGGCAATGCGGGCGGCGACGATGTTGGTGTTGTCACCCCGGGTAACCGACACGAAGATCTCGGCATCTTTTATGCCCGCCTCCTCCAGGACCTCGCGGTCGAATCCCACGCCGGTCAGCTTTTTCCCCTGGAAGCCGGGCAGCAGGCGCTGCTCGAAGGCGTGCTCGTCCTTGTCGATGATGGACACCGTGTAGTTACGGGATTCCAGGACATGAGCCAGTTCTGCGCCCACCCGGCCACAACCAACGATCACTGCATGCACCCTGCCAAAGATACATGAAACCGGCTGGGCGTCCAGCCAACGTATGCTTTGCTCACATGAACCGGATCTTCAAACGGCTGTTCGTCGGACCACCCATCTCATCCCACGAAGAGCTTCAACACCGCCTCCCCAAGCGAATTGCTCTGGCAGTCTTCTCCTCGGACGCGCTCTCCTCTACTGCCTACGCCACCGACGAGATCCTGATCGTGCTGATCCTCGCCGGGGCGGTGGGACTCGTCTACTCGGTGCCGATTGCTTTGGCGGTGGTGCTGGTTCTGGGCGTGGTGATCTTCTCCTACCGGCAGACGGTCCGGGCCTACCCTCAGGGGGGCGGCGCCTACCGGGTGGCCCACTCCAATTTGGGTGCACCCGCTGGGCTGGTAGCCGGAGCCGCCCTGCTGATCGACTATATCTTGACAGTCTCGGTAAGCATCGCCGCCGGGGTGGCCGCCGCAGGGGCGGCCCTGCCCTACCTGCGCGACCACAAGGTGGGGTTGGCGCTGGTAGCCGTAGCCTTTATCACCGCCCTGAACCTGCGAGGCATGAAAGAGTCGGGGACCATTTTCGCCATACCGACCTACGGCTTTTTGGTGGCCATGGGGTCCATGATCCTGATCGGGATCTTCAAAGCTGCCACCGGGGACATCGTTGCGAACCCCACGGACTCCCTGGAGGCGGCAGGCCCGGTGACCTTGTTCTTGATCCTGAGAGCCTTCGCCTCCGGGTCGACTGCGCTGACCGGCATCGAGGCCATCTCCGACGGCGTGCCAGCGTTCAAGCCGCCCGAGTCCAAAAACGCTGCTCAGACTTTGCTGGTCCTGGGCATACTGCTAAGTATCTTGTTCTTCGGCATCACCTTTTTGTCCAAGGCGGTGGGGGTTAACCCGGAACTGATCGAGGAAGGCGAGACCGCCATCTCCCAGATCGCCAGCGGCGTCTTCGGACACGCCAGCACAATGTTCTACGTTGTGCAGGCATTCACCGCGCTGATCCTGTTCCTTGCCGCCAACACCGCCTACGCCGACTTCCCCCGCCTGGCCTCCATCCTGGCCAAGGATCGTTACCTTCCCCGGGGGCTGGGCCAGCGGGGAGACCGGCTGGCTTTCTCCAACGGCATCTTGATCCTGGCCGTCGCCGCCGGTGCCATCTTGATCAACTACGAGGCCGACGTGCACCGCATCGTCCCGCTCTACGTGGTGGGGGTATTCACCAGCTTCACGCTGTCCCAAGCGGGCATGGTCAAGCACACCCTCAACCGCAAACGGGAGGCGCTTGCCGAGGGCAAACTGCCCCCCGACCATTGGAAACGTACCTTGGGGGTCAGCAGCTTCGGGACACTGACCACCTTTGTGGTCCTGATCATCGTGGGGACAACCAAGTTCCTGCTGGGCGCCTGGCAGATCATCTTGTTGATCCCGGTGGTTGCCTGGCTCCTGTCGCGCATCCGCCGCCACTACGACTACGTGACCGCCGACCTGGAGACCACCGAAGGTCTTCCCGAAGTACTCAGCGAAAAGGTGGTCCTGCTGGTAACCAGATTCCGGGGAGCCACCAAGGCGCTCGCATTTGCCCGGGCCATCGCACCTACCGATCTTCGGGCGGTGAGCTTCGGGGCCTCGGAGCTTAGGATCAAGAACTTGCGCTCCCGCTGGGATGCGATGGGCATCAAGCTGCCGATTGAGCCTGGCGGCAACCGGGTGCCGGACGTGATCAAGTTCGTCCGATCGATGAACCCGACACCCCAGAGCCCGGTAACGCTGATCTTCCCCGATCCCCAGTTTGAGACCTGGCTGGGCCAGGTTGCCAAGAACCGGCAGCTGCTCAGGCTCAAAAGGGCGTTTTTGTTCGAGAGCAGCACCGTACTGATCAGCATCCCGTACGACCCGGACCCCGATGACGAGCCGGAGCCCCGCCGCCTGCAGGCTCCGGGGCGCCTGGCGCTGGTAGTGGTGGTCTCGTCGATCAACAAGGCGACCATGCGGGCCATTGCCTACGCCCGTTCGCTCAACCCCTCTGAGATAAAAGCTATGTCAATCCAAACCGAGCCGGGCGGCGCCGCCCTGCTCACCCAACAGTGGAGCAAGCTGGGTACCGATGTGGCGCTGGAGATTGTCGACTCACCGTTTCGGGATCTGATGACGCCGCTCAAGCGTGAACTCCGGGAACTGAAACCCAACCCCACCGATGTGGTAGGGGTGGTCGTCCCGGAGTTCGTAGTTCGCAAGTGGTGGCAGGGACTTCTGCACACCCAGACCGCCTTTTTCATCAAGTCTGCGCTGCTGTTCGAAAAGGACGTGGTGGTAATCAACGTGCCCTATCGTGTGAGCAATCGCAGCCAGACTCACACAACCGCTCCCACCGATACCCCGGAGGAAACCGCAAACAAGAGTTGAGCCTAGCCTTTGCTCAGTGGCGTCTGGAGACTCCGTGTGCGTCCTATTTCCGAGATTGACCATTAGAGTTCATCCATGCTCCTGCGCCGACCTCGCCCGGCACCGGGAGGCTCTACCGAGAACTCGGGAAGTCCGCTACCTCGATCCTGCGGCGCAGGGGTCGGCGGGGCAATCCACCGATAGCCGACACCGGGTTCGGTGGCGATCCAGCGTGGCCCGGTGGGGTCGTCGCCCAGCTTGGAGCGCAGCCGCCGTACGTACACCCGCAGGTATTGGCTCTGATGACCATATCCCTGTCCCCAGACCTGGCGGAGAAGCCACTGGTGGGTGAGCAGCTTCAGAGGGTTGCTGACAAGCGCCTCCAGCAAGCGCAACTCAGTCTTGGTGAGCGGGACCCGTTCCTCCCCCAGCATCACCAGCCCGCGTGCCCGGTCGAAACTGAGCGCTCCGTAGCGAAGTATGGCGGGCGTATGCACCGGTTCGGCGCGCCGGACCACCGCCCCGATCCGAGCAACCAGCTCAGCCATAGCGAAAGGCTTGGCGACGTAGTCGTCGGCGCCGGCGTTCAGTGCGGCAACCTTGTCCTGCTGGCCTTCCCGGACCGACAGTACTATCACCGGCACTTTGGACCATCCCCGCAGCGTTTGGATCACCGCTACCCCGTCCATATCGGGCAGGCCCAGATCCAGGATCACCGCATCGAAATGCTCGCAGGCCATCGTTTGGAGTGCCGATACCCCGTCTCCCAACTGCACCACCTCGTGGCCGAGCGCGCTAAGACCGGTACGCAGGGCCCGGCGGATCGCTGGCTCGTCGTCGACTACCAGGACCCTCAAGAACCCGGCCTTACCGGCAGAATCGTGGTCACTACCAATCCGCCACTCGGCGCGTCGTCCAGGGTGAGCGTGCCGCCGTGGGCTGCGACCATTGCCGAGACAATGGCCAATCCCAACCCCGAGCCGCTCTTGGGCCTATCCCGCTCCATCCGGTAAAACGGCTCTAACACCCGGCTCCGCTCACCGGGTGGGATACCCGGGCCACGGTCGGTAACTTTTACCCGCACAGCTTGGGGGACCACGTCCAGGACCACGTGAATCGTCGAGTCGGGCGGAGAAAAGCGCACGGCGTTAGCGATGATGTTGGCGAATATGTGCTCAATCTGCAACACGTCGAGATTCATCTCGGGCAGGTAGCCCACCGCTTTGACGCTCACCCGGTGGCCGTTCAGGGCCGGCTGCATGCGCTGGAGCACCGCCCCCAGGACCTCTAACAGATCCACGTTCTGAAGCGTAGGCTCCAGTGCCCCGGCCTTCACCCGGGCAAAGTCGAGGACGTTGCCGACCATATCGTTCAGCCGGTCGACCGACCCGGCTATGCCCTCCAACAGCTCCGTAACCTGCGCTTCATCGAATTTGGCTTGCTGGTCCAAGAGCAGGCCGACCGATACCTTGATCGAAGTGATCGGGGTTCTAAGATCATGAGTGACCGCGGAGATGAGCGCTGCTCTCAGTTCGCTTGCCTCCGAGTCCACCCGCGCCGCCCGGGCTTCCTGCTCCCGGCGCTCCGCTCGAGTGCGTTCTTCAGCCACGGATGCGAAAAGGCTGCTGACAACCACAGTTACCACCAGCAGGACAACCAGCGCCACAAGATCCTCAGTCTTGTCCACCGCGAAGGTGGATTTGGGGGGCGTGAAGAAGTAGTTGAGGCAGATGAAGCTGAGCAGCGACGCCAGCAGGCCGGCCCGAAGAAGCCCCACCCACACCGCGCCGACCACCGCCAGCACGAACATCCCGGCTGCACCGGTGGCGTTCATCTCAAGCAGCAGCCCAAGCACGGTAGCCACCGCCGCTGCTGCCGGTCCGGCGGCCCACCAAGGCACCGTTAAGCGCACTTTGGCCGCCCGTTCCAACCAGCCGCCGCCCGCCCTCTCAGCTTCGTTCATCTCGCTCCTGGCACCCGGCACGGCTGCTAAGCCCGTGAATGCCGTCAGTATTTACGGTTCTTTTATGCGACCGGCGCCCCGGTTTACGTCGCGTTTATGAGTTTGGACCGAATGTCTTGGATATGCGACCAACAAGGTTCAAAAGGTTCCTGGTCGGCAAACCGATCTCCAGCCACGAGGAGAGCCGGCACAGACTGAGCAAGAAGGTGGCGCTGGCGGTCTTCTCCTCAGACGCCTTGTCCTCTTCCGCCTACGCCACCGACGAGATCCTGCTGGTCCTGATGCTCGCCGGCACCCTGGCCCTGTCGAACTCCATCTTCATCGCGGTTGCCGTCGTCACCGTCCTAACGGTGGTCATTTTGTCCTACAGGCAAACCGTTCACGCCTATCCCAAGGGCGGCGGCGCGTATACCGTGGTCTACGAGAATCTCGGGCCACGAGCCGGCCTGACCGCCGCCTCAGCGCTTCTGATCGACTATGTCTTGACCGTATCGGTAAGCGTCGCCGCCGGTGTTTCTGCGGTTGGGGCCGCCCTGCCTGAGGTCCGGGATAACAAGGTGGCGCTGGCCCTAGCTGTGGTTGCTTTCGTCGCTGCCCTCAACTTGCGAGGCCTGAAGGAATCCGGGACCATCTTTGCCGTCCCGACCTACGGGTTCTTGCTTGCAATGGGATTGATGATCGGGGTGGGGGTGGTGCGCACGGCTTTGGGGGACATTCAGTCCGATCCCCAGACCCATCTGGAGGTGGCCCAGCCGCTTTCACTGTTCCTGATCCTGAGGGCGTTCGCCTCAGGTTCGACCGCTCTGACCGGCGTGGAGGCTATCTCCAACGGCGTTCCAGCGTTCAAGGAGCCGGAGGCCGCCAACGCCTCCAAGACCCTGGGGATTCTCGGGATCCTCCTTGGAACGCTCTTCCTGGGCATCACCTGGCTATCCCGGGAACTGAGTGTCGATCCAGAGTTGATCGAGCAAGGGCACACCGTTACCTCCCAGATTGCCCGTGGGGTTTTCGGGGAGAGCAGCCCGATGTACCTGCTGGTCCAGGCCTTCACCGCCTTGATTCTGTTCCTGGCGGCCAACACCGCCTTCGCCGACTTTCCTCGTCTGGCTTCGATCCTTTCTAAGGACCGCTATCTGCCCCGGGGGCTGGGACAGCGGGGCGACCGGCTGGCGTTTTCCAATGGCATTGTGATCCTCACAGTCGCCGCAGGCGCGATCCTGGTCAACTACGGTGCCGACGTCCACCGGATCGTTCCGCTCTACGTAATAGGCGTGTTCACCAGTTTCACGCTATCGCAGGGGGGGATGGTGATCCACGAGTTAAGGGCGCACCGACGGATTCGGGCGGCCGGCGCAGCCCATGGCGGGTGGCGACGACGGGTGGCGATCAGCGGATTCGGAGCGGCAACAACTTTTCTGGTACTGATCATCGTCAGCCTTACCAAGTTCTTGACCCCGGTTGCCGCAGGGGAGCAAGGAGGCTTTCGGGGCGGAGCGTGGCAGATCATTGTGCTCATCCCCGCCGTGGCATACTTGCTGGCGAAGATCCGTCGTCACTACGATGAGGTCGACGCGGAATTGGCGGTGGGCAGCCAGCTACCGGAGGTACGAGGTGACCGGGTGGTCTTGGTCGTTACCCGATTCCGGGGAGCAACCAAAGCGCTGGCCTTCGCCCGGGCGACCTCTCCTAGGGACCTGCGAGCGGTGAGCTTCGGCGCTTCCGAACTGCGCCTGGCCAATCTGCGCTCCCGCTGGCAGGCAATGGGCATAAAGCTCACCATCCAAACGGTGGGCAACCGCGTGAACGACTTGCTAGGGTACGTCCGGCAAATGGGACCGACCCCCGACGAGCCGGTAACTGTGATCTTCCCGGATCCCCAGTACCGGACATGGGCGGGACACCTGCTGCGCAATCGCCGCCTTCTCCGCCTCAAAAAGGCGTTCCTTTTCGAGAACGGCACTGTGCTGGTAAGCGTTCCATTTCACTTCGACGCCGACGATGAACCTGAGCCCTCCCGGCTCCAAGCACCGGGACGGCTTGCACTGATCGTGGTGATCTCGTCGCTCAACAAGGCCAGCCTGCGAGCGATCAGCTACGCACGATCGCTCAACCCGTCCGACATCAAAGCTATGACCATCCAGACCGAGCCAGGCCAAGCTGCCCAGCTCACAGCCCAGTGGAGCGCGCTGAAAATCGATATCCCGTTGGAGATCGTCGATTCACCCTTCCGGGATCTGGTAACTCCGCTGATCCGGGAACTGCGCAGGATGAACCCCAGCCCCACCGACGCGGTAGGGGTGGTGATCCCGGAGTTCGTAGTACGCCGGTGGTGGCAGGGCCTGCTTCACACGCAGTCCGCGTTCTTCATTAAGGGGGCACTTCTTTTCGAGCCCAACGTTGTGGTGATCGATGTGCCCAGCCGGCTCGGCCGTCCGGTCCAAGACCACCACAGCGACCGCGTTCCAACGTTGTCCCGCCCGGCCGGACAGTAGGACAGGAGGCTACCGGCGGAGCGAGGCGACCTCGCCGCTGCGGCCGTACTTTTCGCGCGCAACGGGCTACTGGGTGGTCAAGCCTTCGGTCTGCCGGTTCTTCGAGATGTAGAACGTAACCATCAGTACCACCAGCGACACAACGATCACCCCAGCGCGCACGCCGGGGCTGGGATTGTCGCCGTTGATCACCGAGACCACCGGCACCGCGACCAGCACTGCCACCAGGTTCATCACCTTGATCAGCGGGTTAAGTGCCGGTCCAGCGGTGTCCTTGAACGGGTCCCCCACGGTGTCGCCGATGACCCCCGCCTTATGGGATTCCGAGCCCTTGCCGCCGTAGTTGCCGTCCTCGATGTACTTCTTGGCATTGTCCCAGGCCCCCCCGGCGTTGGAGAGCAGCACGGCCAGCAGCTGCCCACACAGGATCACGCCTGCCAAGAACGCTCCCAGCGCCTCCGCTCCGAAGGCGAAGCCGACCAGAATGGGGGTGATCACCGCGATCAACCCGGGGGTAATCAGTTCCTGAAGAGACGCTTTGGTGACAATGTCGACCACCCGGGCGTAATCGGGTTTCTCCTCGTAGGTCATGATGCCGGGATGCTCCCGGAACTGCCGGCGTACCTCTTGAACCACGGCGAAGGCGGTCCGGCCGACTGCGCTGATGGTCAGCGAGGAGAAAAGGAAGGGCACCGCCCCGCCGATCAAAAGGCCAATCAGCACCTCCGGACGGTCGACGCGAACGGCAAACTCGCGAAACACCTCTACGCCTGTGCCTATTACCGCGTCGCGGAAGGACCCGAACAGGGAGGTGGCCGCGATCACTGCGGTGGCGATTGCCATACCCTTGGTGATCGCTTTGGTAGTGTTGCCGACTGCGTCCAGGCTGGCCATGATGTCGTCAGCCTTGCCCCCCAGGCCACCCGACATCTCCGCTACGCCGTGAGCGTTGTCGGAAATCGGGCCGAAGGTGTCCATGGAGACAATGACCCCCACCGTTGTCAGCATGCCCATTCCGCTTAAGGCGATCATGTAGAGCGACTTGGCCTCATCACCACCCCCCAAGATAAAGGCGCCGAAGATCGCCGCAGCAATTGCCAGGATCGAGACCACGGTCGACTCCAGCCCGCTTGCGAATCCGGAGATGATCGTGGTGGCCGGGCCGGTCTGGGTAGCCGCGGCGATCTCCTTGACCGGCTTCTTCTCAGTGGAGGTGTAGTACTCGGTCAGGTAGTGGATGACCGCGGCCAAGACCAATCCGATGGTGACTGCAAACGCGGGGGCCCAGTCCACCGTCGTCCCGTCCGGCTTGAAGTAGAGATAGGTCAGCCCGAACACGAGCAACGCGGAGAGCGCCCCGGAGATGAAAAAGCCCCGGTTGATCGACTTCATACCACTCTCATCTTCGCTCCGGGGATTCACCGCGTAGATGCCGATAACCGACGTGACCACACCTATAGCTCGCACAAACAGAGGAAACATGACGCCGATAGCCGCACCTCGGGCTCCCAAGGCGCCGTAGGCGGTAAATCCTAGGATCAGCGATGCCACCAAGGTGACCTCGTAGGACTCGAAGATGTCGGCAGCCATGCCGGCACAGTCACCCACGTTGTCCCCGACGTTGTCGGCGATTGTGGCGGCGTTACGGGGATCGTCTTCGGGAATTCCCTGCTCTATTTTGCCCACCAGGTCGGCGCCCACGTCCGCTGCCTTGGTAAAGATGCCGCCGCCCACCCGCATGAACATCGCCAGAAGGGCGCCCCCGAATCCGAAGCCGACCAAAACGGTGGGAGCGTCTCCCTTGAAAATCAAGAATATTGCCGCAGCTCCCAGCAGGCCGAGGCCAACGGTGAACATGCCGCAAACTCCTCCTGCTCTAAACGCAATGGTGAGCGCCTTCTTTTGAGACTCCTGCGCAGCGTTCGCCACCCGGACATTGGCCTTGACCGCTAGCGACATACCGACGAAACCGATGGCCGCGCTGAATCCGGCGCCCAGGAGAAACGAAATAGACCGGGCGACCTTGATTACGTTCGGATTGCCCGATACCCCTCCCACCGGTAGTGCCATCAGCCCGATCGTCAGGAGCACCACGAAAATCGACAAGGTCGAGAACTGCCGCTTCAGGTAGGCCCGGGACCCCTCCTGGATCGCCCGGGAGATCGCGATCATGGCCTCGCTACCCTCCGGCGCAGCCAGTACCTGGCGAGCGAAATAGCCGGCGATCAGCAGCGCTAGGATCGAAATGCCCAAAATGACATACAGAGAAGCCTCTTCGAATGAATTGATCTGTATATCGAGCGACCTGCCTTCTGCGGCAAGAATTAATGGCGACATAGCGCGTTGGGCCTCCGTCAGTTAATGAAATGAAAAGCGGGCCCATCTTGAGGCGCGCTGAATCGTAGAACGAATTGGGATTATATCCACTCTTAAGTCGGCTATTCCTTAGGGTCCGAGAGAAACTACGTCTTCCGGACACTGAGAACCAGGTCGCAACCGAGAGTTTCCAGACGCAGTGGCAGGGCCCCTCCAGCGGCGTCGGCGGGCCGTAAGACGCAATCCACATCGTGGCAATCAACCCACAGGACCGGGCAAGGATTCAACGGCGAGATGGCGCTGGACCCGCACCGGCTCTTTGACTACATCCGGGTAGCCCGCGAGCACGTCAGCTTCGACGTGCCTTTGAGTGAGGTGATCCAGCTGGCGATGATCGCTCGGGACATCGACCCGGCCAACCTGAACAACCTCACGCTGAACGGCTCCACCGGCACAGCCGGGCGGGCGAACGTGGTCTTCTTGGCCCCAGGAGATACCTTCAGCCGGGTCAGGGACGACGGCATCTACTGAGCACCGCCGATCCATCCGGCGGGCTCCCGTCTAACTGCTCCCGGACGGAAGGTGGATCTCCGCTTTGGAAGCTGCCCGAACCTGTTTGATTCCTGACAACCGCTCCAGCGACATCTTTAGCGGTACGGCCACCACCACCTCGGCGGCATTCGATCCCATCGAGCAAGAGCAGGAAACCAGCTGCGCTCCGTTCAACCTCGCGTACTGCTTGGCCTTGCCCTCCGGGTCCCCGCCGATCTCCGGAATCAACTCGGCAACCGCGGCCAAGGCTGCCGAGTCTGCCGCGGTCTGCGCCGTCGTTCGAGCAAGCAAGTAAGCCGACAGGTCCCCTAACCCGAGCAGCAGCACCATCACAATACCCACTCCAGCCAGCATCACCAGGGTGACGTTGCCCGACTCCGCTCCGCCGGCAGCCGGCCACTGGGTAGGGCCGGCATGGTGGTGCGACAGGCCCGGGAGGGCCGGTGGCGCATCAGCGCCACCGGCCCGCTTACGGAGCGTCATCCGAGCGCTCCAGCCTCATCGTTGCCGCAGCCTTCAAGGTCACGCCCGCCACCATCTGCCCGACCAAAGGCAGCTTCGTGGGTGAGGCGGTGACCACCACCTTGGCCGGGTCTCCCCGCTCCTTGCCACGCTCGATCAGAAGTCTCAGGGGGAGCCCCGGCGCTGCCTTCCCCGCCGCGGTTTCGATCTGAGCGTGATCGGCGTTGACGATTGCCTCGCGCACCCCCTCACGAGCGGCCCCCAAGACCAGCAATTGGTCCTTGACCAATACCCCGACCTGCAGTAGCCCCAGCAAGAGCAGCACCACCAGTGGGAGTACGAGCGCGAACTCGACCGTTGACTGCCCGGACTCAGCCCTGTACCGGAGTGGACGGATAATCATGGCTTCAACTACTCGCAGGCTAGTTGGGCGTGGGCGCAGCTTCTTTGGGCACGATCATCTGGACGATCTTCGAGAAAAAATCGGCCAACCCGTTGCTATCGTTCCCGGCCCAGGTGATCAGCACTCCGACGATGGCCGCAGCTGCAAGCATCAGCAGCGCGTACTCGGCGGTAGTCTGACCCAACTCTGCCCTCAGCGTAAGCAGTTTGATTTTTTCCATCACTTTCCCCTTTCTTCGGCACTGCACGGATGGGTTGGGGAAGTTGCGGAGAAGTGGCTGCTGCCGGGGAAGTGAAGCTTCAAACTATCGGCCGGCACCGACAAAATCTGACCGGTCATCCGAAGCTCAGTGAAGTGAAGACGCTTAGCATCAGCGGGACAACCGACAGAAGTACGAAGGCCGGCAGAATCAAGAAGATAAGAGGGAACAGCATCTTCACCGGCGCCTTTCGAGCCTGTTCCTCAGCCCCCCGCATCCGGCGCGCGCGGACCTCGGCGGAGAATGACTCTAGCGACGACGAGACCTGGTTGCCGAAGCGCTCGGCGTTCTCCAGTGTGCCGACCATCGCCTCGAGGTCGGGGTGGGGGCTGCGCTGGGCGAGGGATCGCAGCGCCTGCTGGCGGGGCACCCCCATTTCAATCTCGGCCAGGGTGCGGCGCAATTCCTCGCCCAGAACCCCCGGGGTCTTGCCGGCCACTCTTTTCAGCGAGAGCGCCACGTTCAGGCCGGCGTGCGTGCAGACGGCCAGCAGGTCTACCGCGTCGGGCAGAGCCGCGGCCACGCCTTCCCGCCGGCGAGCCGCCTTACGGGCGAGCAGGAACCGGGGCATCCGATAGCCCACGAAAGCCCCGACCGGCGCCAGGACGATGGCCAGCGCCCCTGGGAACAGGCCGAGCAGGAACCCGGCGCCCGCCAAGGCCAGTTGCCGTCCTCTCACTCCTGCCACCGATGCCGCGGGCATCCCGGCAGCCGCCAGAGCACCCGTAATAGCCTCCCCGGAATCTCCCGGATAGCGGGCGCCCAGCCGAACTACCAGCCCCCCGACCCGGGCGAACGGACCAGTTGAAGCCTTCCCCGGCCGGAACCCGACCAAATGGTCCAGCCGTTCACTCACCACCGGGTCCCGGCGCTCCAAGCTCTGGAGCAACACCCACGCAGTCACGCCACACATGGCGGCCAGCAGAAGTTCGTTCATGGATGGATCCTTAGGATCGCCCGGATCCAGAGCAGGCCCAAAGCGTTCAAGGTCAAGCCGGTGATCAGCAAGACCCAGCCCATTGGCGTGGTATAGAGCATGTCTACCTGGTCCCGCGATCCCAGCGAGAGGAACAGAAAGAAGGCAATGGGGGAGGCGGCAACGACTGTCCCGGACATCCGGCCCTGGGCGGTCAAAGCTTTGATCTCGCTGCGCAGTTGCAGGCGCTGACCCACCCGCAGCGCCATGGAATCGATCACATGAGCCAGATTGCCTCCGGTCTGGCGATGGATCAGCATGGAGTTGACCCATAAGCCAACGTCGCCGCTGCCCGAGCGGGCCGCCAACTGCTCCAGACACTGCTCGATCGGCACACCTAGGTCCACATGGTTGAGCAGGCCCGCCAGCTCCTCGGCCAGCGGTGCCTTGGAGCCCTCCTGGACGACCCTCAGCGACATTGAAAGGGACTGCCCGGCGCGAAGCGACGCCGCCTGAAGCGACAGTGCTGCCGGCAGTTGCTTCTCCAGGCGGGCCGTCCGGTTGCCGTGCAGGCGTTTAAAGATCAGGTCGAGCGCCACCGGCGAGCCAGCCCCCAGGATGAGCGCCGCCACCGGTGAACCGAAGAACACCGCCCCGAGAATGCCGCCGCCGATCATCGCCGCCAAGCCGAAGGCGAGCGCGTCTGAGAAGGCCACGCCGGGGTGATCGCGCCCGGTTCGGGCGGCGATTCTTGCCCCCAGCGGTGTCGACGC
Organism: Actinomycetota bacterium; assembly: GCA_052389675.1. Lineage (GTDB taxonomy): Bacteria > Actinomycetota > CADDZG01 > JAHWKV01 > JAHWKV01 > JBBDRH01. Next base: position 29,552 of record JBQTHR010000063.1, on the reverse strand, counting down.
AAACCGCCCGGCCTGCTGCTCGAGCAAAGGCTTGCGACCCGCCGGCCGAATCGGCCTAACCGCTGGTTGGTCGAGCCGTGAAACCAGCCTGCCCGCGTCCTGCGAGTCCCGCAGGCGGCGCTGGCCCACCAGCAGCCCGGCGACTGCCGTGAAACTGGCCAGAACTACCCACAGGTCGGTCATGACGCCCCCCACTCGTATCCGGCCCCTGCCGCCGCCATCCGTTCAAGGCAAAGCGGTGCAGAACCGGCCTGCACCTCGCCGAGCACCCGGCCTTGGGAATCCACGCCACAAGCCCGGAAAGAAAAAATGTCCGCCAGCTGAAGGCCGTCCTGGTTGAGGCCCTTGATCTCCGTGACCTTGAGCACCCGCCGGGTGCCGTCTTGCATTCGGGAGGTGTGGACGATCAGGTCCACCGCAGCGGCGATCTGCTGACGAACCGGACCGGGTGCCAGGCCGAGTTCGGCCATCATGACCATCGTCTCCAGGCGTACGAGCAGGTCTTCGGGCGAGTTAGCGTGGCAGGTGGAAAGCGAACCCTCGTGACCGGTGTTCATGGCCTGAAGCATGTCCAGAGCCTCGCCCGAGCGGACCTCGCCCACGATGATCCGGTCCGGGCGCATGCGCAGGGCGTTGCGCACCAGATCCCGCACGGTAACCTCGCCTCGCCCTTCGATGTTGGCCGGCCGAGCCTCCAGCGACACCACATGCTCACGGCCCAGGCGCAGCTCTGCCGCTTCCTCAATGGTGATCAGCCGCTCCGACTCCGGAATGGAGGAAGACAGCACGTTGAGCAGCGTGGTCTTGCCCGACCCGGTCCCTCCCGAAACGATGATGTTCAGCTTGGAACGCACCGCCGCGTCCAGGAAGCTCACCATGGGCTGGGTCATCGTTTCGTGAGCAACGAGGCTCTGGTAGGTGAACGGTAAGGCGGAGAAGCGCCGGATTGTGACCGCCGGACCGTGGATGGAAAGCGGTGGGATGATGGCGTGCAGCCTGCTGCCGTCGGGCAGGCGGGCCTCAACAAACGGCTGCGACTCGTCTATGCGCAGACCGAGTGGACCGATCACCCGCTCGATCAAATGCAGGATCTGGGCGTCCGACTCCAGCTGGACACTGGCCCGTTCAATCTTCCCGGCAAGTTCGATGTAGATTTCGTGCGGGCCGTTGATCATCACTTCGGTAATCCGGGGATCCCTCAACAGCGCCTCCACGGGACCCAAGCCGACAACTTCATCGGAGATCTCCCTGACCAGGGTGGCCAGCTCCGACCCTGGAATGATCACCCGATCCTCCTCCAGCACCGTGCGAACAGCCTGGCGAATAGTGAGTCGGCGGTCCGCCTGGGTTCCTTCAAACAGGGCGGGATCCCGCTGGTCCAGCAGGCGTTTGCGAACGTGGTCCTTAAGGACCGAAGCGGCCTCCGCCACGGCGCTCAACCTTTCCGCCCAGCGTGGACCAGTCGGCGCACCCTGCCCGAGCTACTGATCGACTCATCCAGTGGAACCGGCGCGTACGGGGGAGGCACCGGGCGCGCCGAAGGCGGGGCCATGGCCGCCAGGCGCTTCGCCAACCCGCCGATCATCCGGCTGCACGATGCGCTGAGCTCCCCCCGGTTGGTCGAGCGGTAGACTCGGTAATCCGCAGGCACCCGAGTGACCCGGCCCCCGAGGTTCAAAACCTGACTCACCTCTTTGGCGGTGATGTCCGGACCGCCCGCCTGGTTGAGAACCGGGTGAAAACGGCCACCATCCACCCCGGACGAGCGCAGCACGGCCACTGCGGCCTGTGCCCGGCGCAGCCCGAGCAGGTCGGGAGTCAAGACCAAGACAATGGTGGAGGCTTCCTGGAGCGCGGCCATGGAGAGTTCGCTCAGCGTGGAGGGAACGTCTAAGACCAGATGATCCGACGACTCGCCCACAACCCGAACCAGCCGAGCGATCTCAGCCGGCTTGACCAGCGCCGCCTCCCCGGGCCGCCCGGGCGACAACAGCGCCCGGAAGCCGCCAGGGTGCGCCCAGCAAATGCTCTGGATCATCTGTGCCGAAAGCTCGTCACCCACCCGGAGCAGGTCCAGGATCGACTTGGGTTCGCTTTCCGCCCGCAAGATGCTGCGCTGGTCTGCGTGGTCGATATCCAGATCCACCAGGGTGCACCTCCTGCCGGCCTCGGATATGCCGGCCGCCAGGTGAGCCGCAAGCACCGAGGCCCCCGCTCCGCCCTTGGGCGACCACACAGCATGCACCAGCCCCGCTCCCGCGGGCGCCGGCGCCGCGACCACCAGGCCCTTCTCAACCAGCGACTTCAACTGCCCCTTCTCCTGCGGCCACAACACGAACCCGTGAGCACCCAGCCTGAGCCCGGCCCGCAGCACCTCAGTGGATTCCTCACGGGAGAAGATCACCGTCCCGGCCTCCACCTTGCCCCCCCGGGCATCGTAGGCGAGATCCAAAGCGATCCCCTCGGACATTACGATCACGTCCGGCAGGTGGGCTTCAGCGCCCGCCAGCAGTTCGTCGACCGATTGCGCAGGTGCCACCAGACGCCACTGAGGCACCTCTTCGAGGTGACGGATGACTTCGTCGAGCAAAATCAGGTCGTCACAAGCCACCAGAACGGCCGGAGACAATGAGCCGGACATGAGCCCCCCTTGCTAGAGATGTGATTGAGCAGGGGAAGTGTCCGCCGGGGAAGTGGAACACCTTTCTATACCAAGGGTGTGACAAGATCCAGGGGTTAACAGGCAAAATCGATGCCGGTTTACCCCGAATTCACAATCTCGCAGTGTCGCCGTGCTTCTCAAAAACTGAGCCAGACCCGTTGCTGCGGGCGCGGCCGTATCCTGGGATCCCCCAGCACGTCAACCATCGACCAAAGGAGGGCCGGTGGCCAACTACAAGTGCGACGATTGCGGCATCATGCTCGACGCAGTAGACGATGGACAGGTTGAGCAGTGCCCGGTCTGCGACCGACCGATGAACATCAACACCGGCAGCGTCCTAAAGAACTTCGGCGGCGCCGGGGTGGCTGGCATGGGACGGGAAAGCCGGCCAAAGCCCTGAGTGCTGCCGCCAACCGGCCGAACCATCGCAGCCGGGCCGCCCGGTGCCGCAGGGGAAAGTGCGGTTAGGATAGTTGAGACGTAAAACTTGCGGGCGTGGAGCAGTACGGTTAGCTCGCCACCCTGTCAAGGTGGAGGTCGCGGGATCGAAGCCCGTCGCCCGCGCGAGTTTTCCTTTAAGTTAGGCCAGATAGCTCAGTAGGTAGAGCACGCGGCTGAAAACCGCGGTGTCGCTGGTTCGATTCCGGCTCTGGCCACCCCTTGCACCCTAAACCAGGCTGACCGCCGGGCTCCCGTCGGCCCCCACCTCAATAATCCCGATCTCCCAGGCAAGGTAACCCGCCTCTCGGAGCAGCTCCAGCGCCCGAGAGGATTTGCCGGCCGTCACCACGGCCACCATCCCGATGCCCATGTTGAAAGTCTTGAACATCTCCGCCTCAGGCACGCCCTCAGACTGGAACAGATGGAAAATCGCCGGCACTTCCCAGGTCGACTTGTCGATGATGGCGTGGCTGCCCGGCGGGATGATCCTGGAGAGGTTATGCGCCAGCCCTCCGCCGGTGATGTGAGCAAAGCCGCGTGCCAGGCTCTCCGACTGCACCGCCGCCACCGCCGGCCAGTAGATGTAGGTCGGGCGGAGCAGTTCCTCACCGAGCGAGCAGTTGAGCTCTGGCGGCCGGTCTTCGAGCGCCAAGACACTCTCGTTCATGACCTTGCGCACCAGCGAGAAACCGTTGGAGTGAACTCCGGAGGAGGCGATGCCTATGACCGCGTCGCCCGGGACCATTGAGGCCCCAGTGAGCAGTTTGCCCTCGTCCACCGCGCCCACACAAAAGCCCGCCAGATCGTAACTGTCGTGCACCATGTGTCCGGGATGCTCGGCAATCTCGCCGCCCAGCAGTGCGCACCCGGCCAGCCTGCACCCCTCAACAACCCCCGATACGATCAGATCAATGGTCTCCGGAACTACTTTGCCGGTCACGATGTAGTCGAGGAACAGCAGCGGCTCCGCACCCTGGACCGCCACGTCGTTGGCCGACATGGCAACCAGATCTATCCCGACGGTGTGATGGATCCCCAGCTGCTGAGCGACCAAGACCTTTGTACCCACCCCGTCCGTGGAGGCAACCAGCATCGGGCCGGACTGTCGCCACTTGGACCTGCCCAAAGAAAACAGCCCTGCAAACCCTCCGACGCCGCCGACGACCTCCGCCCGGTGCGTCGATCGTAGCTTGTCCTTAAACAGCTCGACCGCCCGTTCCCCCGCCTCGATGTCGACGCCGGCGTCCTTATAAGACGAAGGGCTCAAATCCGTTCTTCGAGCATATTCTTCGTCACCTTCACCTCATCGGGAACCGCAATGGGATAGTTGTGCGAGAAACAGGCGGTGCACAACCGGTTGGCCGGAACCTCGGTGGCCTCGATCATCGCCTCCTCGGACAGATATGCCAGCGAGTCCGCTTCGATGTGGGCGCAGATCTCCTCCACGGTGTTTTTCGCACCGATCAACTCGTCCCGGTTGGCGGTGTCTATGCCATAGAAGCACGGCCACTTGACCGGCGGCGACGAGATACGCATGTGCACCTGTTTCGCCCCGGCGTTGCGCAGGAGCCGGACGATCTGGCGGGTGGTGTTACCACGTACGATCGAATCGTCGACCACCACCAGCCGCTGCCCCTCGATCAGATGCGCGATCGGGTTGAGCTTCGCCCCGATCCCCAGGTTGCGGGAGCTTTGGGTGGGCTGGATGAAAGTACGCCCGACATAGGAGTTCTTCACGAATCCGTCGACATAGGGCAGTCCCGACGCCTGCGAGTACCCTGCAGCGGCTCCCCGGCCGCTGTCCGGGACAGGGATGACCATATCGGCATCCACCGGCCTCTCCAGCGCCAGCTTCATACCCATCTGGTAGCGGGTCTTCTGGACGCTCTTGCCATTGAGGATTGAGTCGGGCCGGGCGAAGTAAACATACTCGAAGATGCATAGCGCCGGCGTGGCTTCGGCATAGCGATGCGACCGGACCCCCTGAGCGTCGATGGCCACCATCTCCCCGGGCTCGACCTCCCGGATAAAGGTGGCGCCGATGGTGTCCAGCGCGGCGGTCTCCGAGGCGAGCACGTAGCACCCGGGTTCTTGTCGTCCGAGCACCAACGGCCGCAGCCCGTGCGGGTCGCGCACGCCGAAGATCGTCTGGTCGTCCATGATTACCAGCGTGAACGCCCCCTGGAGTCTGGGCAGGGTGGCCAGGATGCCCTCCTCCACCGTGGGTCGGCCGCTGTTCACGATCAATTCAGCAATAACTTCCGAGTCGGTGCTGCCTTCCCGGACACCTTGGGCGTGGCCCCCTGCAAGTTCGCGGACCAGTTGCCCGGTGTTGACCAGATTGCCGTTGTGCCCCAAGGCCACCGCTAGCCCGGGTCCGTCCTTGAAGATCGGCTGGGCGTTGTTCCAATGGCTGGACCCGGTGGTGGAGTAGCGGACGTGCCCGATGCCAATGTCCCCGGTCAGTGTGTTGAGGGTGTCTTGCTTGAACGCCTGGGCAACCAGCCCCATCTCCTTGGAGACCGTGATCCGGCCCCCTTCGGCTACGGCGATCCCCGCCGACTCTTGACCGCGGTGCTGCAGGGCCAAAAGAGCGTTGTAGACGATCTTGGATATTTCAAGCCCGGGGCCGTAGATCCCCACCACCCCGCAAGACTCTTGAGGCTTGTCTTCGTTAGAGATCCTTGATGCCTGGACCGGCACGGCATTTCCAGTCGACCGGTCAGGGTTGCTGTAGAACAAGGTGCGCCGCAGGCGCTCCGAATCCTCGGGGGTGCTGGGGGCGACGCCCCCACTGGAACTCATCATCTCAACCTTAGCTCAAACGGGAAACTTCTCGCCCCATCCAACGGCCACCTTTGGTCACCGACATGCTACGGTTTATCGTATGTCTCGAATTCGTATTTCTACTACTGTTAATGCCACTCTACTTGCCACGGCCCGCCGGTTGAACGGGAGGCCGGACAGCCGGTTGCTGGATGCGGCTCTAGGGGCACTCATCGATCGGATCGAGGGGGAGCAAGAAATGACCGCTTTGGCCAACCATCCCTACGATACAGATCCAGATCTTGCCTGGGTTGCCCCGCCGGGTCCGCCACTTGCCTACGACGGCACGGTCCCTGAACAGGTGCTCCGGCTGGCGCAGGCTCGACGCAAGCGGTGATCGGGCTCGGCCACCGCCAGATCTGGTGGGCGGACCTGGACAAGGTTCGCCCGGTTGTTGTCCTCACCCGAGCCCGGGTCGCGCCGCAATTGTCTAGAGTCCTGGTGGCTCCGGTAACAACGGTCGCCCGACAGATCCCTTCGGAGGTAAGCCTGGGGACGGCCGAAGGCGTGGCGCCGGGGTCGGTTGCCAACCTGGACAATATCCAGCTGATGCCGGTCGAGTTGCTCCTGCACCCGGCTGGAGAGGTTGCTCAAGAGCGCTGGCCGGAATTTTGCCGGGCGATGGCCAAAGTCATGGCGTGTTGACCCCGGGCCCCGGACAGCCGTGATCGGTGGAGGGATAGGAGGGATTGCCCACACTCCAACGCTCGAACGTTCCGGGTAACTCTTCTGACGGCCTGCCAACGGAATCGTCCGGCAGGCTTACTCCATCAGCGCCGGGAAGCCACCCTCGTAGGCCTCCCGCAACTCGGCGACGTTGACTTCGAAAAGATCCTGCACTACCAGCGATCGGCCCCGGACGGTCCCAATCTCGGTCACGGTGGCGCCCAAGTTGGCGGCCAGCGCCTGCAACTCGGGCACGTCGTCCTTGCGCACGGCGCCGACCACTCGGGAGGCACTTTCCGAGAACAGCCAGCGCCCCGGGTCCATGCCCTTATCCGGAACAATCTCCGCTCCGATTCGGCCGTGGATACACAGCTCGGCCAGGGCTACTCCCAGGCCGCCTTCGGAGACGTCCTGGGCACTGATCACCTGGCCTCGGGCGACCATCTCCCGCACCAGCCAGCCGCTGGCGGTCTCCTTCACCAGGTCGATCACCGGCAACGGGCCCTCAAGCTTTCCCTCGATACTCCGCTGGTACTCGCTGCCCCCCAACTCGTCCCCGGTCTGCCCGATAATTACAACCGCATCGCCCTCGTTAACAAAACCCGGAGAAGGAGGCACCAGTGCGTCGGGCAGGATCCCAACCATGCCGATCATCGGCGTGGGGTAGATCGCGTCGTCGAGCGTCTGGTTGTAAAAGGAGACGTTGCCGCTGACGATCGGCGTATCCAGCGCCTTGCACGCATGGCCCATTCCATGGACCGCCTCGACGAACTGCCACATCACCTCGGGAATCTCCGGATTGCCGAAGTTCAGACAGTTGGTTACCGCCACTGGCTCGGCCCCCACCGCGCACAGGTTGCGGTACGCCTCGGCCACTGAATGCTCGGCCCCCATGCGCGGATCGATCTGACAAAAGCGTCCGTTGCCGTCCACCGTCACCGCAATCCGGCTGGAGCTGCCGGGAAGCCGGATTATCGCCGCACCCGTTCCCGGTCCGGCAACCGTGCATAGCATCACCTGGTGGTCGAACTGCTCCCAAATCCAGCGCTTGGAGCACATATTGGCCGACGAAAGCAGCTTGAGCAACGCATCCTTGGGCCCGGCCACCGGCGCAACGTCGAAAGTTATGACCGGACGGGCCGCCGGAGGCGAAAAAGGCCGCTGGTAGACCGGCCCGTCGCCCAGTGAATCCGCCGGAACGTCGGCCACTACCCGGCCGCCCATGGAGCACACCAGCCGGCCGGTGCTGGTGACCTCGCCGATCTTGGCCGCTCGCAGGCCCAACCGCTCACATTCAGCCATGGCAGCGTCCAAACTGGCCGGCTCAACGATGACCAGCATCCGCTCCTGCGATTCCGAGGTCAAAATCTCGAACGGCTCCATATCCTTTTCTCGCAGAGGAACCATGTCCAGATCGATCTGCATCCCGGTGCCCGCCTTGGCGGCCGACTCCGAAGTCGCACAGCACAACCCTGCTCCGCCCAGGTCCTGAATTCCAACGACGAGGTTCTTCCCAATCAGCGAGAGCGAGCCTTCGATCAGCAGCTTCTCCATGAACGGGTCGCCCACCTGGACGCTGGGTCGCTTGGTGGCCGCCCCCTCGTCGAAGGATGCCGACGCCAGCACCGATACCCCGCCGATACCGTCCCGGCCTGTGGTCGAGCCCAGCAGCAGCACCGCGTTGCCCGGACCGGGGGCGCGAGCCAGCTTGATCCCGTCCAGCGCCGCCACGCCGATACACATAACGTTGACCAAAGGGTTGCCGGCGTAGGAAGCTTCGAACTTGGTCTCACCGCCCACAGTGGGAACACCGATGCAGTTGCCGTAAGAGGAGATCCCGGCAACCACCCCGGCGGTCAGGAACCGGTTGCGGGAGGAGGCGGAACCCTGCTCGACGTCACCGGGTAGGGCGCCGAAGCGCAGGGAGTCAAGCAGGGCGATTGGACGGGCGCCCATGGACACCACGTCCCGCACAACTCCGCCGATGCCGGTGGCGGCCCCCTGTACCGGCTCGACGAACGACGGGTGGTTGTGAGATTCGATCCGCAGTGCCACCGCCTGGTTGCCCACCTGGATGACGCCCGCGCCTTCGCCCGGGCCGATCAACACGTGAGGACCTTCGGTGGGCAGGTCCTTGAGATGGATCCGGGAGGACTTGTAAGAGCAGTGCTCGGACCACATCACCGAGTACATCGCCAACTCGGCGTGGCCGGGAGCCCGGCCGAGGATCTGGACTATACGGCCAAGTTCGTCGTCGGTCAGTCCGAGCGACCGGTGCGGTGGTAGCTGTTTAGTGTCCAGCTTGCCTCCCTCGGTTTCGGCTCAGTCTAGCGGCAAGGCAGGCCTCGGTAACTTTCCGACCGGATGGGACCTTGTGGCAGGAATTGTTCTCTACATCGGGCAGCAGACCCTGCCCTTTGGTCCCAAGCTCCGGGCGATGCCCATCAGCTAGAAACCGTAGCTCTGCTGTCCGTCCACCTGGAATTCTGGTGGCCATGGAGCCGGAACTCTGTTGGCCATTTACCCGGGAATCTCAGTGTCCATTGACACCCCTTTTTGAAAAGTTTCGACTACGATCCCGGTGGTTTTACAACCCACGTACTCGCTTTCGCCAGTTTAGACCTAACCGACTTGGTCTTTTTTCCTACTACATCTCCATGCCAGGGCTCCGAATCCGTTGGAGATTCGATCACGTCCAGCCCCAAGGACCTGATCAGCTGAACCGACAGTTTGATAAGCCCGAACGTGGGATGCTTTTCGAGCATTCTCTCTGGAGTGGACCCAAGAACGGTTCCCAAGCCGACGGACATTGCGTCGCGCATGTCGGAGAATGCCGCACTGCTGACGCGCTCAGGCAGTTCCCATTCGGCCCTGATCCTTCTGTAAACGAACGAATCCGAGGGCACAGCGCGTGGGTCGGATGAAACGTTGTTGGGCAAAGCCCCTACTCATCAGGACGACAGCCGCTGCATGAGATGATCCCCAAAAACTTCTCGAGCCTCCACTTGTTGTTAAACAGCGGACCTTCCCATGTCTGGCCGTCCGGGAACTGCACAAAAACCTCCACGATGCCACCCGAGGTGATCTCCAGTTCTAGATCGGCGTCACAAGAATGCCACTCCAGTTGAATCCCGCCCTGAGGGGTCGGCACGATCAGCGGTAAGGGTGCGCCAGCCGATGTCACAGCTGATATCAACTTAACTGCAGAACTCGCGGCGGAAGGTTGCAGCGGCTGGGCTCCATAAGAATCCCAATCCGGCTCAAGGGAGACTAGGCGCTGGATGTGCGAAATTGCATCCCTAATGAGGCCGTCATTTCCAGGGTGAACCTTCACCTTGAATGGATCCGCGTCCGTTGGATCTGCAAGATGCTCAGATCCAAAGATGACCGGTTCGTCGAAAGAGGGAGCGCGTGACCCGGCTGCAGGAGATGAAGCGGGCAGCCAGCGTTGTTCCGAAAGAAGCCCTGTGTCCTTCGTTAACAGGCTCATGCCTTCCCCCAGATCTCGTGTAACCGCTCAGAAGTAAAACTATCGAACGTCCGCACTATCCAATCGTGTCCAATGTCTAAGAAATCCATGGTTCCCGCCAGGCCTTGATCCAATGGGGCTCCTCTCGCAGTGAGAGTAAGCAGATAGACCGGCGAGCCCTCCGCACGCGTGTAACCGGGAACCAGATTGAGCCGAAGCCGCCCGACTGCTTTCTCCTCAATTTTAATGATGAAAGCGATTGAAAGGTGAACCTCCTCGAAATCGGGGTGCCACTGGTCAGCACGGCCAGCTGACCACCATCGCATCAACTGGTCAACATCGCCATGTTTTTCCCAGACGCCAGGCATGGGAGCCAGCTCGTTGACGTACGTCAACTCGCACTGGATCGGATTGATTCCACCGGCTCCCTGATCCTGGAGAAATGAGTCCAGAAATTCGAGATCGGCATGGAACGGTTCCCGGACACTGGGATAACGGGGGTAGGGTAAGTCCGCCACTCGCCGCCAGTTTCGGGCGAACCAGTCGCGTTGGATCTGCACGAGTTGACTTTGGTCGCTGTTGACGAACCAGTAACGCCTCGCGTCTAGCGATTCAGCAATCTCGATTCTAAACTCGGGGATGCGGGCGCTGCGGCCAAATTGCTCCAGCGGCATCTGGACGGCTGTCTTCTCCTGAAACTGGGGAAACCCATCTTTCTCGAACCGTGTTCCATAAAGCCTTGCAACGGTAAGTGGGCTCATCGCCTCTACGGGCTGAAACCGGACAGCCAGAGCGACCTCCGTTACCGGCGGCTTGCGGTAATTGGGAAGGGGGTTTCCCGGGAGCGTGAGCAAAAGCTTCCTTTCATGGTCAACCGATCAGGAGTCTCCAACAGTCTAAGGTCACGAGAACCGCAAAGGCCGTGCAAGGGTTTCTCGCGAGCGGCACAGAGCATTGGTCGTCTCAGTACGGCCACCTTGGCACTGAAATTCATTTACAGGTTCATTTCCACGAATCGACGCTCAAAAATGTCTTCTACCGGACACTCATTTCCCTGTTCGTTTCCCTCTTCCCTGCTTACTCCCCCGCCTCCGAACCCACCATGGAGGTCAGCATCGAGCTCAGGATCAGCTTGCCGTCGGTGCCGCCGACCGCCGGATCCACCGCCCGCTCCGGGTGGGGCATCATGCCGAGCACGTTACGCTGCTCGTTCAGAATCCCGGCGATGCTCCACAGGCTCCCATTGGGGTTGGACTCGTCTGTGGGATCGCCCTCGGCGTCGCAGTAGCGAAAAGCAATGCGCTGCTCGGCAATCAGCTCTTCCAGGTCCTCATCGGTGCAATAGTAGTTTCCGTCGAAGTGGGCAATCGGAATGGTCAGGATCTGGCCGGGCCACATCGAGTTGGCAGTGAAGGGCGAGTCGTTGGTTTCCACCCGGATCCGCACCGGCATGCACCTGAAGCGCAGGCCCCGGTTACGCCGAAGCGCTCCCGGCAGCGCGCCCGCTTCGCACAGGATCTGAAAGCCGTTGCAGATGCCGATCACCGGCTTGCCTTCGGCAGCGAACGCCCGAACCGAGCTCATCACCGGCGAATAGGCGGCCATCGCCCCGGTGCGCAGATAGTCGCCGTAGGAAAAGCCGCCGGGAAGAACCACCGCATCGATTCCCGAAAGGTCGGTCTCCAGATGCCAGATGAAGCGAGTCTTTGCCCCCAGATAATCGAACGAGTAGCCGGCGTCCCGGTCACAGTTGGAACCGGGAAAAACGACGACGCCAATCGTGGGGATCAAGCGGCCGCCCTGCACCAGCCGAGCAGCTGAGGCTTCATCAGCCCGGCAGGCCGGCGGCCAAAGAGGCGTCGGAAGGTTCCACCCCGAGTGCGACGATCCGTAGCTCGAAATCCTCGATGACCGGGTTGGCGAGCATCTTTTCGGCGATGGAAACCGCCAGCGCCTCGCCCCCCGGCCGGTCCGCGGCCTCAAGGACCATCTCGATTCGCTTGCCCACCCGCACCTGGACTACCGAGTCGAACCCCAAGCCGGGCAGCACCCGCTCCACCGCTTGGCCCTGCGGGTCGGAGATCTGCGCTTTGGGCATGACGTTGATGCTGGCCGCGAACCTCATGAGCTGACTTCAGCCATATAGCTGGCAAAGGAGCGGCCGGTGATCTTCTCGTACGCCTCGATGTAGCGCGTGCGGGTTCCGTCGACGACCTCCCTGGGCAGCGCCGGTGCAGGGGGCTCCTTGTTCCAGTCCAGGCCGCTCAGCCAGTCCCGCAGGTACTGCTTGTCGAAAGACGCAGGATTGGAACCCGGCCGCCATTGATCCGCCGGCCAAAAGCGTGAAGAGTCCGGAGTGAGGACCTCGTCGGCCAAGACCACCCGCTGGCCATCCATGCCGAACTCGAACTTGGTGTCGGCCAGGATGATCCCCCGCTGCTCGGCGTAATCCGCCGCTTGTTGGTACAACTCGAACGCGTAGTCGCGGGCGATGCCCATCCGTTCCTGTCCCACGATCTCACCAGCGTTCGCCTCAGAGATGTTCTCGTCGTGCCCGCTGGTTGCTTTGGTTGCCGGAGTGAAAACCGGCTGGGGCAGCTTGTCCGCCTCAATCAGGCCCTCGGGCAGCTTCAACCCGGCGATGGTGCCGTTGCGCTTGTACTCGGCCCAGCCCGAGCCGACCAGGTAGCCCCGGACCACGAACTCCACCGGCATCATGTTCAGCCGCTTGACCACCATGAACCGGCCCGCCAGGTCTTCAGCGAACGGCTCAAGCGCCTCGGGCAGATCGGCCAGGCGCATCGACACAAGGTGGTTCGGAATCTCTGGCGCAAGCTGAAGCCAGTGGTGGGTCATCCCGGTGAGCACCCGGCCCTTGTCCGCGATGAGTTCGTGCATGACAACGTCGTAGGCGGAAATGCGGTCGCTGGCTACGAACAGCAGGTGCTCGTCGTCGATCTCGAAGATCTCTCGGACCTTACCTGAACCCACCTTGCGCAGCGGAAGATCTATAGCTGCCATGCTCACGGCGCGCTCTCGATCCTGCTCAACCCGTCAATGGCTTGGTCCACGTGCTCAAGATACCGCTGTTCGTCGAAGACGTCGTCCAGTTGGACCGGCCCCAGCCGGGAGGTCACCTGCGGGGTGTTGCTCAAAACGCTGCGCAGGTGACTCCGGGTCTCCCACGCGGTGGTGGAGGCCTTTTGGACCACCCGGTATGCTTCGTCGCGCTCCATCCCTGAGTCGATTAACTGCAGCAGCAGGTTCTGGGAGAACAGCAGGCCGTAGGACAGCTCCATGTTCTCCAGCATGCGCTCCGGGAACACCACCATGCCGTCCACCAGTTGGGTTGCCTCGGCAATCATGAAGTCCAGGGCGATGCACGCGTCGGGCAGCAACACCCGCTCCACCGAGGAGTGGGAGATGTCCCGCTCATGCCACAGCGCCATGTTCTCGATGGCTGGCGTCACCGCCGCCCTAACTATCCGGGCCATGCCGGTCAGCCGCTCACACCGCCACGGGTTGCGTTTATGGGGCATGGCGGAGGAACCCTTCTGCTCGCCGCTGACGAATGGTTCCTGGACCTCGGCCACCTCGGTGCGGGCCAGGTGGCGGATCTCAGTGGCCATCCGGTCGAGCGTCCCGGCCACAATCCCCAGCACTGCAGTGAACTCAGCGTGGCGGTCCCGGGCAATAACCTGTGTGGAGCAGGGATCGGGCTCCAGACCGAGCGCCTCGCACACGTAGCGCTCGATCTGCGGATCCCCGCCGGCAAAGGTTCCAACCACGCCGGAGAGTTTCCCGGCCGCGATCGAGCGGCGAGCGGTGACCAGCCGAGCGCGGTTGCGGTCCAGTTCGAATGCCCAGCCGGCCAGCTTGATGCCGAAGGTGGTCGGCTCGGCATGGATGCCGTGGGTGCGGCCGGTCATAAAGGTGCTGCGGTGCTCCCGGGCCCGCCGGATCACCACCTGGATCAGCCCGTCCAGGCCCTTGAGGAGCAGATCGGCGGCGTCCCGCAACTGCAGCGCCAGCCCGGTGTCCAGCACATCCGATGAGGTCATCCCGTAATGCAGGTGCCGGGCAGCTGGCCCGATGCTCTCGGTGAGCGCATCCAGGAAGGCGGCCACGTCGTGGCGGGTCTTTTTCTCGATCTCCTTTATTCGCTCCACATCTATTCTCGCTGCGGCCCGAATCTGCTCCAGGTCCTCGGCGGGCACATCGCCCCGGATTACCCGGCACTCGGTAACCAGGATCTCGATCTGCAACCAGTGATTCAGCTTGGTCTGCTCGCTCCAGACCGCCGCCATCTCCGGGCGGGTGTACCGGTCGATCAAACCTTGAGTCCTTGGGCAAGCTCCCGCTTGAAGCTGCGCAGCTTCTCCTTGAGTTCCGGACGGCTGTTGGCCAGAATCTGCACCGCCAAGATCGCGGCATTGGTTGCTTGATCGATCCCGACCGTAGCCACCGGCACGCCGGAGGGCATCTGCACGGTTGAGTAAAGCGAGTCGGCGCCGCCCAGGTGACCTCCTTGGACCGGCACGCCAATTACAGGCAGGACCGTGTTGGCCGCCATCACGCCTGCCAGGTGGGCAGCCCGCCCGGCCGCGGCGATAACCACTTCCAGCCCCCGCTCCTCGGCCAGCTTGGCGTACTCGTGGGCCTGGTCCGGCTGGCGATGGGCACTGATGACGTTGGATTCGTATGCAACGTCGAAGCGGTCCAAGATAACCTCGGCCGCCTGCATCTTCGGCTGATCCGAAGCGCTGCCCATAACGATGCCGACGAGCGGCGTTACCATCTCCACCTCCGGAGTTCGATATCGATAAAAGGTCCGGGCGATAGCCCCATAGCGGCGGCGCCCCCGCACAGTTTAGTCGGCAGGAACCGTTGCGATCTCTATGCCCGTTTTGCAGTGCCGGAGTACTGGTATTCGACATCGCCAGGGCAACCTGGGGCCCCCGGGCCGGGCCATCTACTTGCCTTCGGCTATGTCGCTGCGCACCCGCATTCCTTTGAAAGTGATCTGCTCCATCGCCCGGTAAGCCCGCTCCCGCGCGGCCGGCAGATGCTCGCCCAATGCGCTCACCGCCAGGACCCGGCCCCCGGAGGTGACAACTCGGCTCCCGTCTGCCCGGGTGCCGGCCTGAAAAACCACAACGCACTCCTCCCGCTCCGCCGCCTCCACGCCCTCCACCTCAAATCCGGTCTGAAGCGGCTCCTGCTCGGGGTAGCCGCCGCTGGCTGCCACCACCGACACACATGCCGGGTCCTTAACCACCACCGCCATTCCGGGAAGCGACTTGTGGGTCGACGCCAAGATGAGCTCACCCAGGTCGGACTCCAGCCGGGGCAGGATGGCCTGGGTTTCCGGGTCCCCAAAACGGCAGTTGAACTCGACCACTCGCAAACCTTGCTCGGTCAGCATCAACCCGGCGTAGATCACGCCGATGTAGCGTTCGCCGTCCCGCTCCAGCTGACCCACCAGGGGCTTGAACACCGTCTCCATCACTTCCTCGGAAAGCGCCGGCGTGCACACGGACACCGGAGAATAGGAGCCCATTCCTCCGGTGTTCGGGCCCTTGTTGCGGTCGTACGCCCGCTTGTAATCCTGAGCGGCAGGCAGCGCGAGCAGGGAGTGGCCGTCGCACAGAGCCAGGATGGAAATCTCCTCGCCCTCCATGAACTCCTCCACCAGTACCGTTGCCCCGGCATCTGCGAACCGGCGATGCTGCAGCGCCTCCACCAGCGCCCTGATCGCCTCCGGCACGTAGCGGCACACGGTTACGCCTTTGCCTGCAGCCAGCCCGTCCGCCTTGACCACCACCGGCCGGTTGAGGCGCTGGACGTACTCGCTGGCCTCGTCTATGTCGGTGAACGCCCGGCCCGAGGCGGTCGGGATCCCCGCCTTATGCATCAGCATCTTGGCGTGCATCTTGGAAGCCTCCAGGCGGGCACCCATCGCCTTGGGGCCGAAGCAACGGATGCCCCGCTCCTCCAGGGCGTCGGCAATGCCCGCGGCCAGTGGCGCTTCCGGTCCAACCACTACCACACCAGCATCCAGCGACGCCGCCAGCTCCACCATCCCCCGGATGTCGCCCGCGGCAACGTCGTGAAGCTCGGCATGGGCCGCCATCCCGGGATTGCCGGGAGCGGCGTGCAACTCGTCGATGTGGCTGCTTTGGGCCAGCTTCCAAACCAGCGCGTGCTCGCGGCCGCCCCCGCCGACTACCAGCGCTCTCACAAACTGACCTTTTGTGGGCCGCTCAACCCAGGCGATTGACCGTTTCGGTGGCCTCGGGGCCCACCGATATATCGGTGATCGGCGCCCCCATTAGCTCCTCCAGGTGCATGACGTAATCCTGGGCCTTGCGGGGCAGATCTTCCCACACACGGGCGTGGCTGATGTCCGTGCTCCAGCCGGGCATCTGTTCGTAGATGGGCTCCGCCTTGTGGAAGATCGTCTGGTGGGGCGGGAAGTTCTCGAACTTGGTCCCCTCGTACTGGTAGCCGGTGCAGATCTTGATCGTGTCAAACGAGCTCAACACGTCCAGCTTGGTGAGGAAGATCTCCGTGAGCGAGTTGAGCCGGGCCGCATACCGCCCGATCACCGCGTCGAACCAGCCGCAGCGGCGCTGCCTGCCGGTGGTTGCCCCGTACTCCTTGCCACGGTTGATCATCTCCAAGCCCTCGCTGCCCAGGTCCTCGGAGGGGAACGGACCCTCGCCCACCCGGGTGATGTAGGCCTTGGTCACACCGATGATCCGATCCACCGCCTTGGGGCCCACACCTGCGCCCGCGCATAGGCCCCCGGCAATCGGGTTGGAGGAGGTCACGAACGGGTAGGTGCCGTGGTCCAGGTCCAGCAAAGTGCCCTGAGCACCCTCAAACAGCACGTTCTTGTCGTCCTCCAGAGCCGAATGAACCACGCTGACCGTGTCCGTAATGTGCTTGGTCAGCCGGTCGGCAAAGCCGATGTACTCCTCCAGGATCGCGTCGACCTTCATCGGCAGCCGGCCGTAGATCTTGGTGAGCATCAGGTTCTTTTCCCGCAGGTTCACCTCCAGCTTGGCGGCAAAGATCTTCTGGTCCAGCAGATCTTGGATCCGGATGCCGATGCGGGAGGCCTTGTCGGCATAGGCCGGCCCGATCCCCCGTTTGGTGGTTCCCAGCTTCATCTTGCCCAGCCGGCGTTCGGTGAGGGCATCGAACTCACGGTGGTAGGGCATGATCACGTGGGCGTTGCCCGAGATAACCAGCCGCTCGACAGATACTCCCCGCGCCTGCAGCCCGTCCATTTCCTCCAGCAGGACCTTGGGATCAACCACCACCCCCGGGCCGATCACCGGCACGATATGCGGGTAGAGCACGCCGGCGGGAAGCAGGTGAAGTTTAAAGGTCTCCTCCCCGACAATCACCGTGTGGCCGGCGTTGTTGCCCCCCGAGTAGCGCACCACCATATCCATCCGGTCGGCCATGAGATGGGTGACCTTGCCTTTGCCTTCGTCGCCCCACTGCGTGCCGACAAGTGCTATGCCCGGCACGGCTAAGCTGCCCCGGGCCCGGCCGGGCGTGGCTCAGCACGAAGCGGGGCAGCGCCCCATCCGGCGGCGACAGATCCAGGTTCGGTTTCGCTCATCCTTATAAGGCTTTCTGGCCGCTTGACGAGGCTAGACGGAACGTTCGATCCGGAACTTGATCCGAACGTGGGTCAGGTACTCCTTGATCCGGTTGTTCTCCACGGTACAGGAAGTGTCCAGGATGTCCATCTGTTCGATCCCCCGCAGCGACTTCGCCGCCTCATTCAAGGCCTCCTGGGCAGCATCACGCCAACTGGTGGTGGAGACGCCCACCAGATCGATCGTTTTCACAACGGCCATATACCGCTCCTGCTCGAATTCAAGGGCGTGGGCGGCGGGTCCCGCACACGTCGACATTCTACGTTCAGGGAGGCAAACGGACATATTTCCGGCCTTTGGGATACCGTTATGTGAATATTTCGATCGAAAGGCTTGTCGACTCATGTCCGATGCCTCCGCCACCGGTCAGGCCAACCGGCTAATCAATGAGACCAGCCCATACTTGCTGCAACACGCCTATAACCCGGTGGACTGGTACCCCTGGGGCGAAGAGGCGCTGGCCCGGGCGGAGCAGGAGAACAAGCCGCTGCTGATATCCATCGGCTACGCCGCCTGCCACTGGTGCCATGTGATGGAGCGGGAGTCATTCGAGGACCAAGCCACCGCAGAGTTGATGAACACAAACTTCGTGTGCATCAAGATCGACCGGGAGGAGCGCCCGGAGATCGACGCCATCTATATGGACGCGGTCCAGGCGATCACCGGCCAGGGCGGTTGGCCGATGACCGTATTCGCCTCCCCGGAGGGAATTCCGTTTTTCGGCGGAACCTACTTCCCGCCCACCGACCGGCCCGGCCTGCCGTCGTTCAGGCGGATCATGCACGGGGTGGTGTCGGCATGGCGGGAAAGCGGCGACAAGGTGGTGGAGGAGGGCCGTGAGCTGGTGGCCCGCATCGCCGCGTTCAACCAACCGCCCCAAGCCGAAGGGGAGTTGGGACCGGAAATCCTGGACGCCGCGGTCGCCAAACTGTCCCGGGCGTTCGACCACGACCACGGCGGATTCGGCGACGCCCCCAAGTTCCCCCAACCACCGTTGCTGGAATTCCTGCTGCGGATGGCTCACGCAGGCAGGCAACCGGCAGCCGATATGATCGACAAGACGCTGCGTTCCATGGCGCTCGGCGGCATCTACGACCAATTGGGTGGGGGCTTCGCCCGATACTCCGTTGACGCCGGATGGCTGGTTCCCCACTTCGAGAAGATGCTTTACGACAACGCCCAGCTTGCCCGGGTGTACACGCGTGCCTGGCAGCAAAACCATGATCCTTTGTTCCGCAGGATCGCCCTGGAAACATTGGAGTACCTGCTGCGCGACATGCACGACCCGTCCGGGGTGTTCTATGCCAGTGAAGACGCCGATTCGGAGGGCCACGAAGGCAAGTTCTACCTGTGGTCATTCCGGGAGTTCATTGCGGCAGCCCCGGAGGCAGCCGAGTACTACGGGGTGAGCGAGGAAGGAAACTTCGAGGGCTCGAACATCCTGACCGCTTGCTCTGATCACCCGCCGGCCGAGTCTCGGCGCAAGCTGTTCGAGGCCCGGGCCAACCGGGTGCGGCCGGGCCGGGACGACAAGGCTCTCACTTCCTGGAATGGCCTTACCATCAGTGCGCTTACCGAGGCGGGTATGGCCTTCGACCGCCCGGACCTGGTAGAGGAAGCCGCTCGGACTGCCGGGTTCATCCTGGCGAAGGTGCACGACGATTCCGGGCGGCTCCAGCACTCCTACAAGGACGGCCGGTCGCGGGTCACCGGGCTGCTGGAGGACTACGCCTACCTGGCGGAGGGCACGCTGACCCTGTGGGAGGCCACTTTCGAACCGCGCTGGCTGGAAGCATGCATCGAGCTGACCGAAACGATGGTAAAGCTGTTCTGGGACGACGAGCACGGTGGCCTGTACACAACCGGAGTTGACCACGAGAAACTGATCCTGCGCCAAAAGGAGCTCACGGAAAGCGTTACTCCCGCCCCGCAGGCGGTGGCATCGATGGTCATGCGCAAGCTGGCGGTACTCACCGGACGGGAGGAGCTGGCAGAGCGGACTGAGCAGATCCTGGAGTTGGTCCACACCTTCATGAAGGCGGCGCCGCAGGCGGTATGCACCTTCTTGCAGTCACTGGACCTGCTGTTGTCGGTACCCAAAGAGGTAGTCATCGTAGGTGAACGGCAGGAGGCCATGCCGCTCATCTCCCAGGTGTGGACCCGCTTTGTGCCGAACAAGGTGATGGCCGGGTCTCCCCCGGGGTTCGATTCGCCGATGCTCGAAGGCAAGACCACCGTTAGGGGCAAGCCGGCCGCCTTCGTTTGCGAGCACTACGCGTGCCGGGCGCCCACCGACGACCCCGAGGTGCTAGCTCAGTCGTTACTCTAGAGCCGTGACCCACCACGACCCGACCCTTAACCGCATCAAAGATGCTATGCGGTTGTTCCACCGGGCGGAGCGTCAGGAAGCCCGCAGCCGGCTGCTAACCCTTTGGGATGAGTTGGGCGAGGAGTCAGACGAGTTCCACCGGTGCGTCCTGGCTCACTACATGGCCGATACCCAGGACGACCCACTGGAGGAGCTGGCGTGGGACCGGCGGGCGCTGGAGGTGGCCGAAACGGTTTCCCGCGACCGCCAGGATCCCACCGCCTCGGCGGTACGGGCGTTCTTCCCCTCGCTACACCTGAACCTGGCCGACGGATACCGCCGGATGGGCGACTTCGACCAGGCCCGCCGTCACGTAGAACAGGGCATCCAGGACAGCGGCGTCTTGAGCTTCGACGCCTACGGCCAAAATGTGCGCGCCGGCCTGAACCGGGTAGAGGCGCAGATCGAGGACCAAAACAGCGGCCCGGCTGTGATTTTCGACACGGACTGACGCCCCAGCAGCGGGTAACCGAAGTCCAATAGCCCGAAAGGCGAATCCGGCCCGAAGTAACGCCAACTTTTTGTCGTACCCCCGGTCTAACATCCTGAGGGATGATGCACTTCCCCTTGTATGCCCACACTCCGAATAAGTCAGGTCAGTGGCACCTGCTTGTCGACCATCTGCGAGCAACGGCAGAAAGAGCTGAATCCTTCGGGGCAGTATTTGAGGCCGGAGAGGTAGCCCGCACCGTCGGCTGGCTGCATGATGTCGGAAAGTGCTCCAGTACCTTTGCTGCCTATCTTCAGGTCTGCGCGAATGAGGGAAGTTCAGCGGGGAGAATGCAGTTTCCAGCGAGGGACCATAAGTCGGCCGGGGCGTTGCGGGCCAGCAGGTTGCCGGGAACCGGTGGACTGCTTGCGGGCACGATTCTTGGTCACCACGGCGGACTGCACGACTGGAAGGACGTCAAGAGCATGACCAGCGATGCCTCCCAGCATATCGCCGTGGGCCAAGCCCTTGCCCGGTTCGACGCATCAATCGGTAATGCGCCGTTCGAACTGACTTCCCAGTTGCCCTCGTGGGCAGGCGACGCGACGACCTCCAAAGCCGACGTGGAAATGCTGGGTCGTCTGATATTTTCCTGCCTCGTGGATGCAGATTTCCTTGACACCGAGGGACACTTCGATCAGTCACTTTCCAGCTCTCGGCGGGGAGGCAGAGATTTGACCGGACTGCTGGAAGGATTCGAGAAGCGAAGGCGAACCATCTTGGCCACCGCCACCGGTAGCCCAGTGAATCAAGCCCGATCAGAGATGTACCAGACCGTGATTTCACGCAGCGCGAGAGCGCCGGGCATTTACAAGCTAGCCGCACCCACCGGATCCGGCAAGACTCACATGGGTCTGGGCTGGGCTTTAGCACATGCCCAGGCGAACAATCTTCGCCAGATAGTGACTGCAGTGCCCTTCATCAGCGTGACCGATCAGGTTGCTCAGGTCTACCGAGGACTGCTCGAGGACGGCGGTGGGCGAGTTGTCCTTGAGCACCACTCCCAGATCGTCGAGGATTCGGGCTGGCAAAGGTTAGCCAGCGAGAATTGGGACACTCCAGTCACAGTCACCACAACGGTGCGCTTGTTCGAGTCGCTCTTCTCCAACCGCACCTCGGACTGCCGGAGACTCCACCGGCTCGCACGCTCAGTGATCGTCCTGGACGAAGCTCAAGCGATCCCTATAGAAGTGATAGAGCCTGTGTTTGATGGCCTTCGTGCCTTGGTCGACCGTTTCGGGGCAAGCGTTTTGATCATGACCGCAACGCAGCCTGCGCTCGAGTTCGTGAAAACGACACAGGGCCGGCCAGCAATTGACCTTTTGCCGGAGGTGGACAACTGGAAGGAACCGTTCACGCGAACAAGCATCTCGCTCATCGGCAAGCCTGCGGAGTTAGACCATGCGCAGGTGGCCTCCATGGTTACCAATGTGCCCCAGTGTCTGTGCATTCTTAACACCATTGGCGACGCACGCAAGGTTACCGAAGCCACCGGGGACCCGGACGTGATCCACCTATCCACGATGCTGAGACCCTGTGATCGGGTCAGTCGATTGCAATCAATCAGGACTCGCCTCCTCAATGGAACCAGTTGCCGGGTGGTGTCAACCCAGTTAGTGGAGGCCGGAGTTGATCTGGATTTTCCAGTCGTGCTCCGTGCGATGGCCCCGCTTCCGTCTTTGGCTCAGGCCGACGGGCGATGCAATCGCAACGGCTCCCTTGGAGCGGCCGGTGGAAAGATGATCGTTTTCGATTTGGTCGATGGGAAGCAGCCCCCCGGCGGCTATTACTCCCAGGGAACCGCTCATAGCCACACAATCTTGCTCACACAGCCGGATTTCCGTACTCCGCAAGCCGTCGCTTCGTGGTACGGACTATTGCTCACCGATGCTTCCGTAACCCAGGACGCAAGGAATGTCCAGGAATCCCGCAAGCATTTTGACTACCGCACCACCGCAGAAAGATTCCGCATGATCGAAGACGCCACCGTCGGGGTGGCGGTTTCTAAAGGCCATCCTGAAGAAAGGCGTTTCGATGAGCTGTTGGACCGGCTGCGTGACCATGACAAACTGGTTTCCAGGGAGGAACTTCGCGCCCTCCAAGCAATTACTGTGAGTGTTAAAAGGGCTCTGGTGGACAGGGCACAAAAGATCGGGCTGGCGGAGCCAATCAACGAATTCTTGCATCGCTGGGTCGGTGTTTACGACCATCAGGTCGGCCTGATTCTTGACGGAAGCATACAAAGCGAGTTGATCTGGTGAGCGGCAACCCACCCCCCGCCAGCGGGCCAATCTCACTCAAAGTTTGGGGCGATTTCGCCTGCTTTACCCGGCCGGAGTTCGGAGTCGAACGGGTTTCTTACCCGATGATGACTCCCACCGCGGCAGTGGGAGTGCTCGACGCGATCTTCTGGAAACCGCAATTCCGGTGGCGGATCGCCGCTATCGACGTGTTGCGCCCTGCAGGATGGATCCAGGTTCGCCGCAATGAGATCCAGAACAGGCAAACATACCGGGTTGCGAAGGGCTGGGCGGAGGGCGATGACGCCGGGCTTGACGTGGCCGAAGTTCGGACTCAGCGTTCCGGTTTGATTCTGTACGGGGTGGCCTACGCAATCCATGCACATGCCGAGGTCTGCCTCGGTGTCCCGGAACAGCCGGCTAAGTTCCGTGACCAACTGCGCCGCCGGGTGGAGCGAGGTCAGTGCCACGAGCGGCCGTACCTCGGCTGCAGGGAATTCCCGTGCGAGTTCGCACCCTTCGATTCGGAAGAGCCCAGATACCGATGGAGCGAACACCTGGGACCGATGGTCTTAAGCGTTTACAGCGGCTCAATGAACGCGTCGGGGCCGGGAGAAGCTTCGCCCCTCTTTTTTGATGCTGAGGTTCGTGGAGGAAGGCTTACTGTTCCGGGGTTGCCCGAAGGGAGGCGATGAATGCTGCTCAAAGCCCTGAGAGATCAGGCGGCCAAGGAGAAGGAGTTGCCGGACTTCCATAGCTCCCAGGAGGTTCGCTACGCCATCGACATTGATGAACGGGGAGTGCCCACCACCGGCGAAGTGCGGGAACTTCAGGATCCGGGCAAGCCGAGTCGCGGACCTAGACTGACTATTCCCTCTTCGGCAAGAACCTCAGGCATAGCACCTCTTCCCTTGGACAGGGCCGACTACGTTCTGGGAATCCCACCACCGACCAAGAGCGAGGAAGCGGCAGACAAGGCGAGGATCCGAACCGGTTCGGTCCATGCCGCATACGTGTCACTTCTGGAGCAAGCTGCGGTCGCGACGGGCTCTGACCGCCTAGCCGCCTCGCACCGCTTTGCCCGGGACGTCGAACCCCATGCGCTCAAGCTACCTATGGGATTCGATGCCAGCAGGTTCACGGCAATCTACGTCAACGGCAAGTGCCTGGCAGAAGACCCGGTCGTGCGGGATTGGTGGATTGCAAGGAGCGGTGGACAAGGGGCGGGCGGGGTCGTCGATAGAACCTGCGGCGTGTGCGGGTCCCGATGCTCTCCGGTTGAGAATATGCCGGTCCAGATCAGGGGGCTTGCCAGGATCGGCGGTCAGGCAACCATGGCGCTAGTTTCCGGGAACGCCGAGGTATTCGAACGCCACGGAATGACTCGGGCCACCGGAGCATCGATCTGTCAGGAGTGTGGCAATTCAACTCATCAGATGCTTAACCAGCTTATTGCCAGCCAGAGCAACTCGTTTTCCTACGGTTCCGGGCTGTTCGTATGGTGGTCCGCGGAAGAAGTGGATCAGTTGATCGGTTCCTTTTTGAGTTCCAGTGACCTTGATGTCCGCGATGCCTTGGCGTCACTTTTGTCCGGCGGCCGTCCGGTACTTGACTTGGACTCCCCATTTGTCGCAGTCACGCTGGGCGCTAACGCCAGTAGAGTGGTAGTAAGGGCTTGGTTGGATATGTCTATCCGAGAAGCGCTACTCAACATCGACAGATGGTTCAACCGGATCAACGTGGTGGAACGCGACGGTTCCCAAGGGCGTAGTCCCAGCGTCTTTGCGTTGCTGGCGTCCATTGCACCGCCAGGACAGGGAAGCCCGTTATCCAAACTCCGGCCGGACATGGTCGATGCGTTGATCAGGGCTGCGCTGAGCGGTCACTCCCTGCCGCTGATGTTCCTCACGCAAACTCTCGGCCGACTCCGTGCGACCGGCGGAGAGGTTCGACCCCCGATCGCTGCTCTGCTCAAAGCCTGCATCACTCCCGTTAACTGTTTAAACCCGGAGGTGTACATGGCATCTTTAGACGAAGCAACAACGGACGAGGCCTACCTATGCGGCCGACTCCTCGCACTTCTGGACAACGCAGCACGACTGGCTACCAGTGCCAACAACTCGCTGTTGGACCGGTCTTATGCGGCGACGTCAACGATGCCGCGCATCACCCTGACCCGGCTACTCAGGTTGCACCGGGCGCATCTAGAAAAGTTGAAGCGAGATAAGCCGGGGGCAGCCTCACGGATAGATAGGGCTGTCATATCGATCATGGCTCAACTCAGCAACATCCCGAAAACGTTACCGGTGGACGGTCAGGCACGGTTCGCGCTGGGCCTTTATCACCAGCAGGCAGCTGATCGGGCTGCGATCCAAGCGGCGAAGGAAGCGAAGATCCTTGGTGAAATTGCTATCGATGAGGACAACCAGGAAGGGGACCAAAATTGAGCGCTTCAGTTCTTTCCGACCAAGCCCGGCTGGACCCGGCACGCAGGCACGACGCGGTCCTACTTTTCGATGTTACCAACGGAAATCCCAACGGTGACCCCGATTCGGGCAATCAGCCGCGGGTCAATCCGCTCGATATGCGGGGGCTGGTGACCGACGTGTCCGTCAAGAGAAAGATTCGCAACTACATCTGTGCAGCGAGACCAGCGGACAGCTCGAGCGACGACCAGGGTGCCGCTAACGCCCGATTCAAGATCTACGTTGAGGAAGGCGTCGCTCTCAACGGTCGTCATCGTCGTGCTTATACCTCACTTGGTCTGCCAGCCAAGAAAACCGACCGCTCCCAACAGGGGCATGCACGCAGGTGGATGTGCGATAACTTCTTCGATGTACGGATGTTCGGAGCTGTCATGTCCACCGGGGACCACAATTGCGGTCAGCTCAAGGGTCCGGTCCAGATTTCGTTTGCTTCCAGCATAGATCCGATCTTCCAGCTGGAGGAAACGATCACGCGCGTTGCGGTTACTCAGGAAAAAGAGCTAGAGAGACTGATCGCGGCCGAAGAGGGTGGCAAAGGCGAAAAGGGCAAAGATCGAGAAATGGGCCGCAAGACCATTGTTCCCTACGCCTTGTATAGAGCGCACCTCTACTACTCTCCTCACTACGGTACTCAAACAGGAATCAACGCCGAAGATCTCAACCTCCTGTGGAGTGCGCTGGTGATGATGTGGGACCACGACCGCAGTTCCGCTCGGGCAGATATGTCCTGCCGGGGCCTGTTCGTTTTTTCGCACACCAACCCGCTCGGAGATGCCCCGTCTCACCGCCTGACCGACACTATAAAAGTTGCGAAGCGCGATGGAACGGAGAACGCATCCTCCTTCAACGACTACCGGGTGGACGGACCGGATGCATCGGAGCTGCCCGCTGGGATCTCCTACTCGGGAAACCTGGCTTGAATCATGACCTTCGATGATGAGGTTGTGAACCTAAGCGAGATCGAGCACTACGCGTACTGCAGGCGTCAATGGGCACTTATTTCCATCGACCAATCCTGGGCTGACAATTTGGCCACTTCGGTAGGCCACTTGGTGCACGAACGAGTCGATCGTGAGGAGGTGAGGAACGAAAAGGGACGCAGGGTTGCTAGGAGCCTTGTGATCTGGTCTGACCAGCACAGATTGTACGGCCGAGCTGACACTGTCGAGTTCAGCGAGGATGGTACGCCTTTTCCGGTAGAGCACAAGAGTGGTAGTCGGAATTTGTTGCCGGCAATTCTCCAACTCAGTGCTCAAGCTCTATGCCTGGAAGAGATGTTCGATCTTCCTGTGGATCATGGAGCAATATGGTCACATGCCAGAAGACGGCGGCAAGAGCTGGAGCTAACCGACTCGCTCAAACGGCAGGCACTCGATGTGGCCGGCTCAGTGCGATCCTCCCGACAAGATCGTCGGCTACCCTCTGCCGTTTTCGACGGACGATGTCCGAACTGTTCGCTGATCAACGAGTGCCTTCCGCGACTGGTGTCCGACCGGCGGAGAGTGCTGGCCCTCCACAATGGGTTGTTCGACCCGGGACCCGAATTCAGGTAGGCGGATGCGCGAGCTGCTGAATACCTTATATATCCAGACTCCAGGCGCTGTGCTTCACCTGGATCACGACGCCATTCTGGCGAGAGTTGATGGTGTTCCGATCGGAAGAGTCCCATTGCGGCGGCTGGAAGGCATAGTAACCATTGGCCGGGTCTCAATAACCCCGGCGCTGATACACGAATGCGCCAACCGGGGAATCGGGCTCTGTTGGTTCAGTCCGTCTGGACGATTCGCAGGTTCGCTCCGCGGCCGAACCAGCGGCAACGTACTGCTTCGTCTGGACCAGTACAGGTGCCATGAGCATGATGAAAGGCGGCTCGATCTGGCCAGAACATTCGTTGCCGCCAAACTCATCAACTGCGCACGATTCGCACGTCACGCTGCACACCTTGCCAACGACGAAGGGTTGTCCGCACAACTACGCGCCCGGGCGCACTCGTTAGAAGAAGCGCGAGTGACTTTATCTACCAGCACCTCTTTGGATTCAGTTCGGGGTATCGAGGGTGCCGCTAGCCGCGAGCATTTTATAGCCGTCCGTGCCGCCTTGAAGCGAAATGCGGAGTTCTCGACAAGGACCCGCCGACCTCCGCTCAGCCCATTTAACGCGGTGCTCTCGTTTGTCTACAGCCTTGCGCGCCTGAGGATAGAGCATGCATGTGAAGCTGTGGGCTTGGATCCACAGGTCGGCTTCCTTCATCACGTCCGGCCAGGCCGCCCAGCGTTGGCTCTTGACTTGATGGAGGAGCATCGGCCTAAGCTTGATCATCTATGTGTGACGCTCAACAATCGCGGGCAACTGCCGGAGGAATGTTTTGAACGAAGGGACGGTGGTTCGGTGTTGCTCAACGAGGCTGGTCGCAAAGTTGTCCTGACCGCCTGGTCGAGCTACCTTGAGAAGAACGTGCAGCATCATGTTTTAAAGGAGGAGATGCCGAACGGTCTGGTGTATCCGGTTCAGGCGGTCATCCTGGCAAGGCATATACGGGGAGACTTGCCTCACTACCTGCCGCAACTTACAAGGCCGGATTGATGGACTTTTTACTTGCCTACGATGTTTCAACCTCTGACCAGCGAGGAGCAGTACGGCTGCGGCGAGTTGCAAAGGTCTGCGAAGGGTTTGGCGCCAGGGTGCAGAAATCGGTCTTCGAGTTGGTTCTGAATCCTCACGAAATTCCCCAACTGTTGCACCAACTGGAACACGTAATCCACCCGACTTTGGACAGTATCAGGCTGTATCGAATCGATAAGACGCCAATCGCTGAGCTTGGCGTCGCTCTTCCTCTTTCGTCTACCAGAGGCCCACTGATAATCTAACTTCGTTACGGGAGTGCTGCTCGTTTTAGGCAAGGGTTCGCGGTCCGGAAAGGCTAGTTTGGTGGTCCCAAGAGCTATTCTGGCCTCAAGATCAACCACCTCGGGATAAGTTTCCCAGCCCGCACGCACATTTCGAACGGTTGCAGCGGGGGCCGACCCCCGCTGAGGGTTGAAACAGGCGCTACCTCTACTGTACCAGACTCAGCGATAGTTGCAGCGGGGGCCGACCCCCGCTGAGGGTTGAAACTACTCCCGCCTGATCGATTATGGCAGCCTGCCTGGGGTTGCAGCGGGGGCCGACCCCCGCTGAGGGTTGAAACCTCGAGTACGGATCCGGCAAGGAAGGCCGGCTCGTGGTTGCAGCGGGGGCCGACCCCCGCTGAGGGTTGAAACCTAGACCGCACGCCCTCGAGCTCTGAGGTGCGGGAGGTTGCAGCGGGGGCCGACCCCCGCTGAGGGTTGAAACCCCCGTGCTCGCATCCTCGTCAACCGAGCGGAGATAGTTGCAGCGGGGGCCGACCCCCGCTGAGGGTTGAAACTTCAACGTCCTGGCGACCTTACGAGCGGCTACCTTTGTTGCAGCGGGGGCCGACCCCCGCTGAGGGTTGAAACGCATCCTGGTCGAGCACCAGGACCCGCTCCGGCGGCGCGTTGCAGCGGGGGCCGACCCCCGCTGAGGGTTGAAACCTGCGGCCCACGTCCGGTGGCCGAGGCGAGCTCTAGGTTGCAGCGGGGGCCGACCCCCGCTGAGGGTTGAAACGGTCATTCCCCACGTGCCCGGCTCCGGCGTCTGGGTTGCAGCGGGGGCCGACCCCCGCTGAGGGTTGAAACCTACTGCACTGGCTGCTATGGCGGGGGACACCGGCGAGTTGCAGCGGGGGCCGACCCCCGCTGAGGGTTGAAACGGGGCGGACCGAGAAATCTTTGTCGGCCCGGCGGAAGTTGCAGCGGGGGCCGACCCCCGCTGAGGGTTGAAACGAGGGAAGCGAGGGCTGCGTGGGCTGCGAGGGCTGCGTTGCAGCGGGGGCCGACCCCCGCTGAGGGTTGAAACACGTCACCGCTCCCCAGCGCAACGGCCTTGGGATTGGTTGCAGCGGGGGCCGACCCCCGCTGAGGGTTGAAACCGCTCTGGCTGAGAGTCCAGGCGGCCACGTGGCCCCTGAGTTGCAGCGGGGGCCGACCCCCGCTGAGGGTTGAAACCTGCTTCTACCCATCCGGCGGCTGCGTGCAACCCGACGTTGCAGCGGGGGCCGACCCCCGCGGAGGGTTGAAACCCCGTAGCCACGATGGCGTAGACAGGCGTCGCTGGAGGTGCCGGGGGGGGCCGCCCCGGGCGCGGGGTGTTCGAGAGGCGGAAGTGT
>JBQTHR010000062.1:0-2762 GCA_052389675.1 Actinomycetota bacterium | reverse complement strand
AACCAGCGTCCCGGCAGGCCACCGGACCGAGAGGGGGTTGGCGACAAAGTAGGGGTCATGTAGAAAGAAACGTGAGACCGGGGTGCTGGATTGTTTGGAATTCGCACTGCTGGATTGCGTGGCGGTTCACAGAAACGCAGACCTGATCCGGCTCCGCGCCTTCCAAGCCGTTTCCGGAGTCGACATGACAAGGTAGAGCATTTGGTCACCCCGCCGGGCTATCGTTAGCTCATGACTTTTCCCCAGTCTCGGTCAGATGTCTGATCACTCCGGTATCGAATGGACCGATGCCACGTGGAACCCGGTCACTGGCTGCACCAAGGTCTCGCCCGGCTGCGATCATTGCTATGCAGAGCGGTTGACTGAAAGGTTCAACGGTAAGGGCTCCTTCGCTGAGGTAAGACTGCATCCCGATCGCCTGGACCAGCCGCTCAGGTGGAAGAAACCGCGAAGAGTGTTTGTGAACTCGATGAGCGACCTATTCCATCCCGATGTGCCGTACAGCTTCATCCGGGAGGTTTTTGATCGAATGCGCCTCTGCGACGGAGGCGTTGACGCTGTCAGTGGGTGCCCCTACCCGCAGCACACCTTTCAGGTACTTACAAAACGCCCAAGACGGATGCTGAAGTTGGTCCATGAAGGAGCACTGGGTTTCGACATCTGCCCTCCTCACATCTGGCTAGGCGTTTCCGTCGAAGATCAGAAATGGGCCGCGAACCGAATTCCCTTGCTGATCGCAACTGCAGCCGAAGTGAGGTTTTTGAGTTGTGAGCCGTTGCTTGGGCCGATTGATCTGAGCCCATGGGTCGAAGCGACAGCGCAGCTACATTGGGTGATCGTTGGAGGAGAGTCAGGACCAGGGGCTCGAGCCATGAACGAGGATTGGGCCAGATCCTTGCGCGATCAATGTGTGACGGCCGGGGTGGCGTTCTTCTTTAAGCAGTGGGGCGGATTCACACCCAAGGCCGGGGGGCGCACTCTGGATGGCGTTTCCTGGGACCAATGGCCGTCAGCGAAGCCAGACCTTGTGGTTCTTGGTGAGAGCCTTTCCCCGCGGGTCCTGATCTAGCTGTCCCAGCTCTCGGAGCTGCTTGAGGGCCTCGGTTAAATGAGCTTGCTTATACATCGTTGAGAAGAACAGCTCCCTGAGATCTTCGACCGTTAGGGGGCCGTTCTCAAACAGTGCTTCGACCACGTCCGACCGCAAGGAAGCGAGGTTAGGTTCGTTAAATCCCAGCATGAGTTGGTTCGGGTCTCGTGGGTCCTTAAAAGAGGTGCCTTCGACGGGGTCGATCTTCCACATTGAATCCTTCATCTTAGTCACCCCGGCCTTGCTGCATGTGCCGAACACCAGGTAGAGGGTGTAGTCCTTGGCGTTGCTAAAGGCAAAGGGCATTGCGAAATCCATACCGGCATTGCGGAGGGTCTTTTGGTATTCGTCCACCAGTACTCTTTCACGCTCATCGGAGTCGGCCACTGCCAAGGCCCGGATCCAAGAGTCTGAGGCGAATTGCTGATTCCCCCGGGTCATGATCGTCGAATCTTGAGGATTGCCAAACCTTAAGAACCACTCGGGAAGAAACGTCGCAAGGACCTCACTGCTGATGTTCCTGGCAATACTAGAGACGATATCGTAGGGGATGTCTCCCACGCCCCATGTGTCTAGATTGGCAAAAATCGGCGACCCCCAGGAGTTCGATTCGGTTAGGAGGCGCTGAGCCGCTGTTTCAAAGGTCCCGCACTCGATGCTGATACTGACCCACTTAGGCAACTCCGGAAACGTAGCGCTGAGGAGCTGCTCGAGATGCTCCTTTCTTTTTTTCGATTCTTCAATGAAGATGAACTCGATTGACCTGCTGCCAATCAACTCGGTGCGCTCGAGTAGGGTCCGCAACGCGATGCAGGGAGATCCCTCCGCTCCGCATTCGTACTCACCCGGTCCGGCGAAGCCATCCAGGAAAGTCAGCTTCCTGACCCAATTGTTCTGAAGGAGAATCGGCCACCATGCCTGAAGATATCTCCGCAAGATTTCGTGCTTGGCCGCCGTGTGAGGATCTCTCTTCCATAGGACCGAGTTGGGATGAGTCATTCAAGGCCTGCCCTTAGAGCCCGCAAGAAATTAGTGTGTTCGAAATTAGCCTATGACCGAAGTGCGACGTACTCCGGGGTTTCTTAGGCGTTTTTTATCTCGCCTGGTGTAGCCAAACTCAACCTTGAGCTGCTTGAGCGCTTGGCCCCGACATTAGCCTGGCGGGCTCAACTTATGATCGATGCCGCGACAGGAGAGCGTCGCCAAAGCGACGTCTGGGCGACGCTCACCGGCCATCGTCAACGCATGTCACTTGTCGGCGAGCTCGAACAGATCTTCGAACAGGTCCGGCCGCGACTGGACGCGGTCTTTGTCCGGTGGCAACGGCTGGAACCTACCCTCGAAAGGTTCGCCTCGCCCGACGAGCTGATCGCCTTCTGCCGGACCCAAGACCAAGCCTTCTACGCAGAAAAAAACGAGGCATTGGCAGCCCTTTGCCGTTTGGCAACTACCGCCGCATATCCGGACGGCAGCGACGCCGAGGCCGGCGTGCTCCTCGTCTATTTGTTCTCGGGAGCATTTCGCAACATCACCAAGCAGATCGGTCCCTGCCTGCTCAGCCTGGACGAGCTCGACGCGGAGATGCTTTGCGGCTTCTGGGAAGCGGCGGCACGGGTTAGGACCAACAGCCGGGCAGCATCGACACGCCTGTATCACGGGGCGAGGATCCGTG
>JBQTHR010000061.1:0-18867 GCA_052389675.1 Actinomycetota bacterium | reverse complement strand
CACGGATCCTCGCCCCGTGATACAGGCGTGTCGATGCTGCCCGGCTGTTGGTCCTAACCCGTGCCGCCGCTTCCCAGAAGCCGCAAAGCATCTCCGCGTCGAGCTCGTCCAGGCTGAGCAGGCAGGGGCAGATCTGCTTGGTGATGTTGCGAAATGCTCCCGAGAACAAATAGATGAGGAGCACGCCAGCCTCGGCGTCGCTGCCGCCCGGATATGCGGCGGGAGTTGCCAAACGACACAGGGCTGCCAACGCCTCGTTTTTTTCTGCGTAGAAGGCTTGGTCTTGCGTCCGGCAGAAGGCGATCAGCTCGTCGGGCGAGGCGAACTTTTCGAGTGTAGGCTCCAGCCGTTGCCACCGAACAAAGACCGCATCCAGTCGCGGCCGGACCTGTTCGAGGAGATGTTCGAGGGCGCCAACAGGTGACATGCGTTGACGATGGCCGGTGAGCGTCGCCCAGACGTCGCTTTGGCGACGCTCACCTGTCGCAATGGTGACTCGCCTGCGTACGAGCCTCGATTATCGTGGGCACTTACTTGCCGGTGGCGTGACCGACAGACTTGCAGTCTGGCAAAGGCCCCGACATGAATCAGTAGGGGTTTATGGTTGCTTGAAGTCATGAAAGTCTCCTCTGATCGAACGCGAAAGGGTCGACTGAAGATGCGCGGCCTAGCCATCTCAATTCGTCGATTCCATGACATTGCAATGACTATCAATGCGCCGACTCCATGGGGCGACGTCAACCGGCGAATCGATTTGGTCAATATTCTCGATGAGGCGCTGGTGACTATTCGGATCCTGGATCAAGAGGTATTCGACCCGTCGGACTCAAAGAACTATGCGGGACTACGGGAGTCGAGCAGGGTCGGGCAGGTGGTTGAGGGACTCATAGGCCCACGGAACAATGCCGTTCACGACTACGAGGTCATCGATCCTGATTATTGGCGGATGGTGGGACCATACGGTCCCGAGGGGAACTGGGCTGTGTTCCCTCGCTGGAAGCCTCGGAGCGAGATGCCCAATGCAATATTCGAGTACAAGGGCAAGTTCCGGCCAACCTATGCAAACGCCTTCGACACGGCAGTGAGTGGTCGCTTGATCTATGACTCACTGCTTGACGCGCTTCGTTTTTTTGATCAATGCGATGGCTCGCTAGCCCACCGAACCCCTAAGGGAGACCTTGTGGGATTCCCCCTTCCAGGTCCTAACCTCGGTTACTTGCGGCAGTTTCCCGATTGGCCTACCCATGAGGTCTTCAATGCCGAAATGAGGGCAAAAATCCAGGTCGAACGGCCAACCGGGCTACGTCGTGTCATCACCGGGCGATTTATGAGAAGTGGGGATCTGGTGTTCTGCGGAAACACGATCCTTGGTGGAAACAGATTGCAAAGCTTCACTGAGCACAACGGTCAGTCGCAGCGGACATTGCGCAGGGATTTGCCTACAAGGTGAAGTCTCAGGCCGGCGTTCTTGATGTTGAAATTGTCAACGATCTTCTGGTAGCCGGAGGCGTTGAGCTGGACAAGGTTACCTTGCCCGAATTCAGCGAACCTTGGACGAGCTGGTGGGAAACGTGTAAATCCGACGCCGTGTATTGGCGAGATTTTCAGCGCCATCCCGCTTAAATGTGGGCCGCGTGGGGTTTCCGATCTCCTGACATCAGTGGCCAAAATCCCTGACGAGTCCAGTCACCCGCTTACTTTCCCCCTAACGGTAGACCCGACCCAACCGCGCACAAAGGTTATGTCAAGAACGTGTATCACAATAACGACAATGCTGTTATCCTGTAATCATGAAAACGGTCAGCGTAAATGGGAGCGTTCGAGAACGAGTCCTTCGCTCAAGGGAGCGATTCTGGCGTCCCGAAGACTTCGACGGCTCCCCGGAGGCGGTTGCCCAAGCCCTGTCGAGATTGGAACGGACTGGCGAGTTGCGGCGAGTGCGAAGGGGACTGTACTGGCGCGGTACGCCCACCCGCCTGGGCATGTCGCCTCCTCCTGCGCATAATCTCGTTCATGAAGTTGTTGGTGGACCCGGAACCGGTCCGGCTGGAAGGAGTGCATCTTTGGCGCTCGGTCTTTCCACGCAAGTGCCGAAGGTCGAGGTTATTGCCGTCCCGGGACGCGCTCCCAAGAGCCCGGTCGGAATCAACTTCGTCAGTCGTGCGTCAAGCGGCAAACGCCGCGAAGAGCGTCTGCGGCCCACCGAGGTCGCCTTGTTGGAGGTCCTGCGAGATTGGGAGGGACTGGTCGAGGTGTCCCTGGGCGAGGCCTTCCGTCGAATCGAACACCTGATCAGCAAGCGTGACATTCGGATAGATCGAGTCGTCCGAGCGTCCGCCACCGAGCCTCCTCGGACGAGGGAGCGACTTCGCCGGCTCTTAGTAGGGCTCGGCCGAGAAAACGAGGTACGCGGGATTCCTCCGGCTCGCAGTGAGTTGGTGCGCAGCGACCTAGCCCTCGCCGGTTGACGTGCCGCTGTTTCGGGACGGTCCAGAGTTTGCGGCGACGATTGAGGCGGCGGCTGGGCGCCTGAATATCTCGGCCACCGCAGTAGAGAAGGACTACTGGGTAAGCCAAGTCCTGCGAGCTCTCGCCTGGAGGTTTCACAACGACTTCGTGTTCAAGGGCGGCACCAGCCTGTCCAAGGCGTACCGAATCATTCAGCGATTCTCAGAAGACGTCGACCTTCTTGTCCTGCCCGGCGGCCGGGGGCGAAATGCGACCGACACGCTGATGAAACAGATGGGGTCGTTCGCGGCCGAACAACTTGGCGGGCCCCTGAATTCAGGTCCGGCGGAGCGTGGAATTCATCGGTCATATCGAATCGGATATCCCCCCATCCACCCGGCCACCAACTTGTTCGAGACCAGTGTGTTGCTTGAGATGGGAGTTCGAGGAGGAATTCATCCGTGCGACCAACGGATGATCAGTTCCCTGCTGGGCGATGAGTTGACGGGCGCGGGGGTGGATCTGATGGGCTACTCGGACCTGGCGCCGTTCTCCGTTCTGGTCCTGCATCCAGGAAGGACTCTGATCGAGAAGCTGGTGCTGGTGAATGCCGAGGCTGAGCGTCTCGCCGCGGATGATCGAGCCGCTCCCGGAAGAAACATCGGACGCCATTTCTACGACATTCATGAGCTGCTGGACAATATTGATGTCCAGCAGCTGTTGAGCGATGGACAGGAGGCGGCCCGGATCGTTTCCGATGTGCAGGCCATCTCGGCTCAGCACTTCGGCATTGTTGCCCAGATGCGACCGGCGGGTGGGTTCGCCGACTCGTTGGCGTTTGATTCGGCCACAACTGTCTCGGGCAGGCTTCGGGAGGCGTACGAGTCAACAATGCCAGAGCTCTACTTTGGATCCGATGCCCTTCCCAGGTGGGACGCTATTTGCACCCGGGTGACGGCTTCGAGGTCGCAACTCTAATGAGTTGATGATCGCTCGGAACCGGCGACGCCAGCGTGGGAGGCGCTCCTAATTTGGTTCATCAGGTCCAGCGTTGTCGGTTCGGGTTCCAGATCCAGTTCCTGGTCAAGTAGTTTGCTGAGTTGCTGGAACAGCCTGGTTGCCGCGTTGGTCCGGCCTTGAGATGCTTCAAGCCGGATTAACCGGCGGTAGAGATCCTCACAAAAACGGTCGACCTGGATGCCTCGTTCGAGAACCTCGATTGCTTCGTCGATCTCGCCCTCGGCCTCCAGAATTTCGGCCAGCTTGGTGCAGGACCGCAGGTAGAGTCTGCGGTAGCGCTCCCGGAGCTGCTCAGCCCAAGAGAAGTAGCAGTCGTCGCAGAACTCCCCGCCGTAAAGAGATAGTGCGCGACGAAGTGCGGCCTTGCTCTCCTCGTGTTCAAGTCGCCCGGCCGTAGAGGCGAGCGATTCGAACTCCCAGACATCGGCCCACCAGCGATCATCTTCTCCCAGCACGAGGGTCTCGCCCACCCGGCGGACATAGTCGTCAGACCACTTCGCATCCTCTCGGCCCAGGGTTTGCTTCCTTAGGTGATAAAGAGCTTCCCTGAGAAGCCTTTCGCCCTCCTTGAGGTTCGCGCCCGGCCACATGACCTCCAAGATGCGGTCTTTGGAAACGCCGTCCCGGTTGACTATCAGATAGGCGAGCAGCTCTTTTGATCCTTTGACCCAGCCGGTGTGAAGGGTGGCGTCTCGGCGCGAAATCGACATTGCGCCCAGGCAGCGAACCTCTAGTCGATTTAGACCAACGCCCTCATCGCTCGAACTCACAGTAGATGAGGTTGATTCATCGACCGCAATCGGCAAAGGTTCTGGGGTGGGCTGTTCGGGGGAATGACCATTTAGATTCTGGAGGACGGCTGTGCGGCATTCCTCAGCCACCTGGAGAGGGGCGTCCGAAGGAGATGACGCTTCCGATGAACCAATCTCCCCGCTGTCATTGTGACCGTCCGGGTCCACCCGCGGAACCGGTCTATTTAGGTGCTCCGGTTCCCCGTCGGTGAAGGGATGCACCTCGACCGGCGATTCCTCGATCGGGATGGTCGGTTCGCGCAGGTCAGAGCTGGCGGCCTTCAATATCTCCACGACCTGTTGCGTGTCGGATTCGCTAAGCAGTAGCGAGTCGAGCCGGTCGGGGAGGGCTAGATCAGTCTCAATTGTTATCTGGGAGTCAGCCTCCAGCGCCACCCGGGCCGTACTAGGACGCCACCCGGCAGCAACGAAACCGATGCCTGAGGCGGCCGGATTGGAAGCCAACGCCTCGATCGAGTCCTGCAATCGCCGAGGGGGCGGAGTCGTTGCCACAACCAGGGCGGGAAGATACTCGGGAGAGCCGGCGGACAGAAAGTCGCTGAGATCTGACGCACCATGCTGGGCAAAAACCCGGGCTCTTCCGAGTGCCTCGGCCTGAAGCTCGGCCACGGCCTCAGGGGCATGCTCCCACGGAATTTGCCGCAGATGCGGAAGTGAGGCGACCGGGCCCAGCTGAAGGTCGGTGCCTAGAACAATCAGTTCGACCTCGTGAACGCTGCGGCCTGCGGCGCAGGCAAGCAACAGGTTCGACATGAACTCGTTGGTCAACCGACCGCGCACC
Source organism: Actinomycetota bacterium (assembly GCA_052389675.1). Classification (GTDB taxonomy): domain Bacteria; phylum Actinomycetota; class CADDZG01; order JAHWKV01; family JAHWKV01; genus JBBDRH01. Next base: position 13,806 of record JBQTHR010000061.1, on the reverse strand, counting down.
GACAACGGCGGGTTGCCCATCAGGCGGTAGCTGACCGACTCGTTGGCGGAGCATCTGCCGATCGGAACAAACAACCCCTGTTCCAACGCGGACAGTGGTTCGCCAGAAGGCGAACGGGTCCATTGCACCTTCGCCTGGAACGTCTCGTCGTCTTCAAAGCTCACGGCGGATGTCGATCTGGGTCTCGGCGATGCATCAGTTTTTTTCAGCAGGAAGGTGGCGCTGTCTGAACCTTCGATGCATGCGATGACCGGGGGCCAACCACTCGAATCGGTCGGCCAGGCTGATCTCAGAGCGGCAAGAGCGTTATCCAACTTCGACCCGTCGGCCAATCCTGCTCTTCGCCCTTCAATAACAACGCTCGGTTCTGGCTGGAGTTGCTCGATCGGGGAGTCGGGCTGGAAGCGACGACGCCGGCGGAGTGTCGCAATCGCTTGCGAGGCGATGATTCCTGCAACGAACGAGGCGGCAAGAGCGCTGCCCGTCGGCAGTTGCACTACCGCCGAGCCCGATTCCTCGGTATCCAAACTGCCGTCATCGTTGGTCGGCGCCGACTGGGTGGCGGCTGGTGGTGGCGGCGTGGGCTCTGCGGATTGTTGAGCATCGGCACGGTCGACCGGCGAATCGCCGGGCTGGATCAGAGCATTTCCAACCTCCTCGGAGACAGCCTCCAGGGGATCCGGAAGCCAAAGCAGCCAATTCGGATGAATGAGCCGAGGTTCTGTCAGGGTTCGGCCGTCGGGGAAATGTCGGCCCTTGTTCAACTCGAAGATCTCCCGCGATTGTTCTCCGGAGCCGAGTTCTCGCTCCGCTATCTTCCAAAGCGAATCGCCGGGCCTGACAAGGCAGGACCTGGAATGACCGACGACGGCCCGTTGTTCGGTATTGGTATCTACCAATGAAGTCTGTGACCCGAACGCTGCGGTTGCCGAAACCGGGATTACCAGGGGAGTCAACAGCAGCGCTCCTCCCAGGGCAATGTCGATGATGCGAAGGACAAACGACGGGGTCAGTCGACCGGTCACGCTTGAGAGTGCGGGGCCGGCTTTGGATCGCGGAGTCAGGATCTTCAACGCAATGATTCTCAATAGCGTCAGGACGGCGATGTAGGCCCATAGAAGCCAAGCCAGCAGACCCAGCATGCGGAAGACGGAGTCCGCCGACAGTAGTTGTCCCGAGAGTGATTCAAGGAACTCACCTAGATTCGGGTGCGGCAGGGTGGGTGGTCCGAATAGAAGTGCCAGGATCATCGGCGTCCCAAGTAGCAAACCGATAAGCGCAAGAGTCGCGGCAAACCTTCTCATCGAGTCAGCACCGCCTGGGACTCCCGAACCTGATACCGGGCAGTGGCCACCCGCGTGATGCCGGGCAGCTCGATCCACTCGCTCCCGTTGGCTCGGTAGCGGACTGCAAAATTGAAGCGGACCTCCACCGGATATCCACCCGGTACCGGGGCGGAGGATCGCTCGAAGACGTGGCGGACTTCCGACTGCTCGGGGAAGGCGTCGCCGGGCGAGGTTGTGATCAGGGTCGTCCCGTCCCCGAAGGTCCAAAGGAACTCCATTGGTCGAGCTTCTACGGTCACGGGGATTCCCAGAGCATTGGTCGAGTGGGTCACCGGCTTCCCGTCGTAGCCCTCAACCCAGAACCAGGACTCGGCACCTACCAAGCCCTGAGTCGGGTTTATTCGAATCGATCCAGTCGGAATGGGGATCTCCTCCCGCAGACGTTCGGCTATTTCGACAGGGGAGATAGCCGTCCTGCGGGGGCCCGGATCGAGCTTGCGCCAGACAAGCCCGACAAACTTGCCGTCGCAATACAGGTTGAACGAAGTCTCACCGGCTGCTGCATGCTCGGCGTAAAGCCGAGAGGTGCCGCTACCTACGTTCGCAGTGTCTCGCTCGAGTCGGCAATTGCGCCCTCGACCTGCATTGCGAGCTGAACTCGGCGAGGTCCTGCTCTCCCTGGAAGCATCGATTACAGCAGCCTCGCTGGTGGCGTAGACGACGGTAGTAGATCTCGTGTCGTACGTGGGCAAGCTCTCCTGGGCCCTGACGCCTTGACCCGAGGATCCCAAGATTCCTGCAACCAGGAATGCAATCATCGATATTCGATGATTTCGGCTACTTTCCATATCCCGTCGACTTTCCTAAGGGTGTGGCTCTTCCGCACGCGTGTATCCCGAATCGACTCAATGGGTTCCATAGTTTCGAGGCTCAGCCGAACGCTCCGATTGATGTAGGTGTCTTCCACTGAGGCAAAATCCGGCCTGGTGACCAAAGTTTCATAGTGGTGCTCGACCTCGATCCTCACTGGCTGCTCCATGTCTCTTTGCGCGGTGACTTGATCGCGAAGGGCTGCTAGAGCTTCTCCGGTCGCAACATCATTAAGGAGGTCGGGTTCTAGCTCCAGATTGGCCTGAGTCCAGACTTGCCAGAATCTCAAATAGGCCTGCTCGACCTCCGCTTCAAGACTTTCTGGCGAAGGGCTCAACGAAGGTTGAATAGATGAAGTAGCGTCCGAATTCTCCCGACCGGAGTTCAGGAGAACCAAGCCAAGGGCAACCACCACAAGAATGCAGCCGGCTATCGAGCCTCCCGCTATCAAAGTGCGCTTCCGAGCAGCCATCGGGTTCAGCCGCCCTCTGTGGCCGTGCCCACGGCCGGCCGCGCTATCGAGGTGGCGCGCATCTCGAAGTCTTTAATACCGACGATTCCGAGCAAGACGGTCTCGTGAGCCTGGGCCAACCGGACTTGAATCACCGAGGGATTCGCGCTCACGTCGGACCTGCCGCGGAATCCAACGGTCGCCAAGTACGACGAAGCGGCTGTCTCTGCCCCGGCCGGATCGATCACTAACTGGTCCTGTCCCTCTCGCAGGGCCTGCTCATCCAAGCTCATTGCTCCGGCTCGGGCGGCGCCGTCGGATAGCGATTGAAGGTTGCGCTTGGTGGCAAACAGAAGGCCTCCATCAATGACAAGAGCTGTAACGGCCAGGAGCCCGAGCATTGTGACTGCGACTATGACCACAATTTGACCCGAATCACGGGTGTCTACCGGACTCATCGAGACCCGTACCTTTCGGTGATCTCCACCTGTGTTGCGGTGATCTCAAAGGTTCCGGGGAGCAGTCCGAAGGCGGGCAAATCGCTGATTCGGACGTCATAGGTCGCCGCGGCCGTCACCGGAGATCCCCGTTCGAATTGCCCGGTCTGCACGTCCAGACGTAGCCGTCGGCTGTCGAGCCCAAGCTGCTCGGCGACCTCCTCCGCTCGAAGCCTTGCAGTCGTGTCTGCCAGATCAGAGCTGCTTGAGATTGATGCCACCCTTGCGGCTTCACGAGTAACCGATTCAAGCGCAGATTTCGTCGAGACAATTCGGCCGGTGGCCACAATGGTTGCTATAAGCAACAACAAGACGGGCGCCACCATCATCATCTCTACCGCGGCGTTTCCGGCTTCTTTCTGGCTCCTCACGACGCAGCCTCGGCCGGACGAAATCGCTCAGTCAGACTGCTGGAGGCGCTGCGTAGAACTATCGAGGACAGACCTGGAATGGGAAGCAGCCCGGGCATCTCGGCCTCGATCTCAACGAGCGTAAGCTCGGTCCCCTTGTCTACCCGGACCGCGGGATCTCGGATCGCTGAACCGAGCCCGGCGGAGAGCACTTCGGTGGATCTGGATATGCCGTCGGCCGCGGTGGCTCCATCGGCCGACGCTTCTCGGGCACCCTCCATGGCTGCTGTCTCGACGACATTCTTAGCGTGATGCCACAGGCCGAACTGCAGGAGGCCGACGATCAGCACCATCAGAATCGGCGCAACGATAGCGAGCTCCAGGATCGCATCGCCTCGATCTGAGCCGAGCGTCACTCGTCGAGGCCTCGCACGGTGCCACCCATTCGGGTGAACAGATCCGAGATCCCACCGAAGAAGTACTGAATGCTTCCCAGAATCACGAGCATCGCGAGTCCCGCGAGCACCACGTACTCGACGTAGACCTCGCCCCGATCGTTTCGGATGAAGAACCATAGATACCAGAGCTTTTTTGCCATGCTTGTTCACCTCCCAGTAGCGGTGACTTGAAGTAGCTGAACGGCGGCCGGATATAAAAGCAGAAGGAAGAAGGCAGGAAGGATGAGAAGTCCCACCGGCAGTGCCATGCGGACCTGGGCCCGTTCCGCTTCCTCGATCAGCTGGAGGCGGCGACGCTCTCGGATCGAGCGGGCCTGTGAGTGCAACGCCTGGGAGACGGCCAGTCCCTGCGTTATCGCCACGTCGAGAGCGGATGCCAGGGCTTCAGCCTCGCGGAGGCTGAGCTCCTCGCCGAGGTGAGCCAGGGCGACGGATATCGGCTCACCGTTCAGCTGGCTGTTGCGAAGGGACTTGCGCAGCTCCTCGGCGAACGGTCCCGACAAAGATCCGGCCGCTTCCTCGACGGCGCCCTCGAGTCCTAGGCCCGCTGAGACGGAAAGCGAGACCAGGTCGGCGAAGCGTGCCAGCCCTTCACGCATTTGGCGATGGATCTGATCGGCCTTGGCCCGCAGCAGAGCATCGGGAAGCAGGAACCATGCGATGCCGAAACCGAGCCAAACCCATGCCGGCGTCGCTGGGAACAAACCCAACGCCGAGGCCGCCGGAAAGACGGCGAGCCCGACGAGCCCGCTGGAGATCTTCAGCCCGAGAAACAGGCCAAGGCCGCCCGCGTCACCGGTTAAGCGCAACCTTCTAGCGGTTTCAACCAGGTCAAGCCCGGCTCGGCGACACACGATAAGGAGCCAGTTCCCCGAATGCTGAAGCGCCGGGCGCAGCAGCTCTTCAAAAATGAAGGTCCGAAACACCGGAACGATCGGCGGGTCCACCTTCGCCGGCAGATCCGGTCTCAGGGCGTCCAGCCGCACTGCCAGCGGAGGCCGCGCGGCTCCCAAAGGTTGGCTTGTCAACACCAACAAGGCCCCGCAGCCGAACAGCAGGCCGACCGTCAATGCCCCGATCATCGGGAAACCTGCCCCACGCGAGCGGTCCGCAACATCGCGGCGTAGCCAGCGGCGATGAGGACCAGGGCAAACGCCAGAAGAAGCTGGCCCCCGGCGCTGTTGTACGGCTCAAGGTATTGCGGATTGGAAAGGCGGATCACCAGCAGCAGCACCAAAGGCGTGGCCGCTACCACCCGCGCCGACGTCCGGGCTCTCGTTTGCCGAGCCCTTGCCTCACGCAGGGTTGCCGCCGTTGCCGCGGTCGACTCGGCGAGGGAGTCGAGCACTTCGGATGTGTTGCGGGCGCCGAGCCGATCGCCCAGAGCCAAGGCCGCTGCCAGCGAGTCGGCGTCCGGTCCGAGCCGCTCTGCAAAGGATCTGGCAGCCGGACCGAGACCGCTCACCCTCGCTTCGGCGACCAGGTGCCGAAGCTCGGGGGAGATGGCGGGGCTTGCGTTCATGGCCGCCCGGGATAGAGCGTCTTGGATACCGATGCCCGCCCGGAGAGAGTCCCGAAGCCGAGCGGACAAATCGGCGATGGCTTCAATCCGCTCCACTCGCCTGCGCTCAAGGCGCGTGTTGCGCAGCATCGAAGGCAGTCGCGCTCCCAGGATTCCGCCGGCTAAAGCAGCGACCGGCCACTGGGTGACGGCCAAAACCGTCCCGGAGCACGCTGCAGCTGCCAACCCCGTGGGCCCGAGCTTGCCCGCCCATTTGGCAGGATCGGGCTTGGCTTCGGGCCGGGTGAGCGCATCGAATATCAGCAGCACACCCAGACCGAAAGCTACTCCAACCAACAGGCCGTCCACCTACCAGGTCCTTTTCATCGGGGAAGATCCGTTGCCGGAAGTGGGGCGGGAGTGTTGAAAATCCGATTGACCAAGCCGGTCGACGAATCGCGGCCGGATGTTGGTCCGAACGAGTTCATCGGAATCCATCCGGAAAAGGTCGTTGGTCAGGATCCGCCCGGATTCAATTCCCACGACTTCGGCGATCTGGACAACCTGGCGCTTGCCTCCGGATCGATGGAGTTGGAGATGAACCACCAAATCCACGGTTTCGCCGATCATCTCTGTCGCCACCTCGGAAGAAATCCCTTCCTCTGCCATCAGGAGGTAGGTCCGCAGTTTCGAGAGTGCCTGGCGGGCCGAGTTGGCGTGGAGCGTGCCCATCGAGCCTTCGTGCCCGGTATTCATCGCCGAGAGCATGTCCAGCGCTTCGGCTCCCCGCACCTCGCCGACCACAATGCGACTCGGCCGCATCCGCAGAGCGTGGCGAACCAGCTCGCGGATCGAGATCCGGCCAACCCCTTCAGAGTTGGCCGAGCGGGCCTCCAGCGAGACGCAGTCGGGGAGCAGGCTGGCCAGCCTCAACTCAATGGTTTCCTCAACCGTCACGATGCGTTCTTCGTTCGGAATCGCCCTGCCGAGAGCATTTAGGGTGGTGGTCTTTCCGGAGGCAGTTCCCCCCGAGACGAGGATGTTCAGACCGCCTCGGACCGAGTCGGAAAGAAACGACGCCGCCTCCGAGGTGATGGTTCCGAGCTCGATGAGCTTGTCAAGCGAGTCGGCGACCAGTCGGTGCCGCCGTACCGTCAGGCAGACGTGCTGGGTTAGCGGAGGCAGGATCGCGTGCAAACGTGCACCTTCGGGCAGTTTGACGTCCACGGCGGGGGAGGATTCATCGATTCTGCGGCCGGCCCTGGCAACGACTCTGGAAAGAAGTGCCCTGACCTCCTCGTCGGATGAAAAGCCGGGATCGAAAGGTCGCTTGGTGCCGCCGCCGAGCAGCAGGAACCCCGACCTCGGCCCATTGACGATCAACTCCTCGACCAACGGGTTGTCGAGGTGCTCTTGAAGGGGGCCGAACTGAAAGAACGTGTCGAAGAGCCGTTTATGCAGAGTGTCTTGCTGCGATTGCGTCAAGGCCGGTTGGCGGGAGTTGACCCGGTGGCGTTGGTGCTGCTCGATCACGTCCCTGAGGACCAGGCGGGCCTCCGCCTCCTCGGACTGGTCTGGCCGCAGCAGGGAGGACTGAGCCAGGTTCTGGCTCAAAGCATTCCGGGCCTCCTCCATCAGGGGGGCCGTTATCTGAGTATCCGTGAAGCCCTCCTTTGGTCGGCCGGTTGACAAGCCAGGATCCTGGCGACCTCGGAGGCGAGCGCTCGGAAGGCCTTGAGAGCCGCTCCCTTATCTACGGGTGTCTGAGCGGTCTCCGACCTACGAGCGGCCTTGCGATCCAAGGGGATGGCGCCGAGCGTTCGAACCGGCAGAGCCGCAGCGCTCTCGGCCAGATCGGCCGGCCTTTGGCGCTCCCAGCCATTGACCACGGCATGGATCCTGCTGGAAGGAATGCCGGCCTCTTGAAGATCCTGAATTGCGCGCCGGGCGCCATGAACGGCAACGAGTCCTGGTCGGGCGACGATCAGGACGAGGTCAGCCGAGCCGAAGAGCGGAGCGGTACCGGATCCGACTCGCCCCAGATCTGCAACTACGGTTTGCCCTGCCCCACGGGCAGCAGCCAGCGTTGCTTCGATCAACTCACGGTTGCTGTCCGCCGCTCGGGGAAAGCCGCCGACGCACAAGACGTTTTGTCTCAATTCGCCCTCCCGATTGATCGCCTCGAGGAAGGGGGCTGAAGTCCGGGCCAGCAGATTCATGCCTTTGCGCGGATCCAAGTTCAAATAAGCGGTCAGGTCCCCGCCGTGCGGATCCAGATCCAGCAGCAGGACCCGCGGTCCGTTGTCGGCCAATGCCGTTGCGAGATTGATTGAGACGAAACTGCACCCGGGGGCGCCCTTGCCGGCACCTACCGCAACCAGGCTCACTCGCCTGCCCCCGACAGCAGGACCAGGTCCAGCGATCCGTGGGCTCGGGCTTGCGCTAGGCTGCGCGCCTCTTCCAGCCGCAAGCGTAGGGTGACGATCACCCCACCCCCCTCGGCGGTCTCCGCCTCACGTACCGCAAGCACCGGAACTGAGGTGAACAAAATGGTGGTCGTCGAATCCGGGCGGTCAGGCGAAGCAGAGGCGATAACCGCCACTCGATCTCCAGAGCGCAGTGCACCGCCGGCAGCTCGCTCGGTCTTGAGGGCAAGGCTTATGGCTACGTAGCCGGCAGGCAGGTCTGGCGAGTCGGCAACCGATGCCGAGCTGAGGAGCTTGCCGGGCCACAAACGCTCCGATGCCACCTTGCCCACAACGGCGTCTCGCCGATCCTCGGTCAGGTGGGCCACGCCGCCCGATACGGAAATGGTTTCAATTCTTAAATCGGCCGGCTCGATCACATCGCCCTGCTCGACGGCCCTGGCCGCGACGAGAACGGGCATCCGGTCACGGGCCTGGCTGACGATCGCCATGGCACCCACCACCGCCAGAAGCATCAGCAGTATCCCGATCGCGACACGCAGATCTATGCGGCGCAATCGGGCAGCCCCGCGCGGAATTGCTCCTTGAGCCGTCTGCATCAGGTCGCCACGCAGGTTGCGGCCGACTGGCGATCCGGGCCAGAGTCGGCCGGTTTGCAATCGAGAGGACAAATCGGCCTGGGCCCGATCAAAAAGACAGACAGGGCGACGACTAGTGGGGCGGCTGAAACGCAGGCTCTACCGTCGCTTCGGACCATCCCTGTTCCCTCGCGCCTTGGGCATGCGAATTTTGGAAGAAAACTCGCAACGCGTGGTCTAACGTCACTGCAGGTGGTTGATGTCAATATTAATGCCCTCGTTCACGGATTACTAGGGTTAACTTTTTCAGTCGCGCAAACGTCGCTGTCACGTCGCGCTATCGTCGCCGGAACGCGGGAATCGGCCCTGGAAGCCAAAAAAAGAGAGCCCGGCCTTCCAAAGACCGGGCTCTCTTTCGACTCAAGCGAACGACTTGATGAGTTCCAGTTGGCGTTGGGACTCGATCGCCAGTTCGCAGTAGTCACGGCGGACTCGTCGAATCGCCTTTTTGCCCGGCACGCCCTGGAGTACCAGCAGGCAGGCGAGCGCAGTGCCGGTCCTGCCGTGGCCGCCGATGCAGCCTATCTCGACCATCTTCCCTTTTTGGATCTCGTCCAACAGCCACAGCAGTACTTTGCGGAGCAGAGCGGGATCCTCCGGAACGCTCCAATCTCGCCATGGAAAGATGATCAGACCCGGTTCACCAGCGTGGCTCACCGGACAAGCGAGGCCACTCGACACGATCAGTGCATCCGACGCCCAGACTGAATCCAGATATAGGCCGATGTCGGGTGGACTGGGTAGGCCAGTTCTGGGAGCCTGGGTCTTCTTGCTCGGCCGGTCGGTCCAAGCCGATGCGTACAGGGACAGATTGTTCTCCAGGTCGAACCGCTGCCTCCAGTGATCGCAGGTCCGCCAGACCGGTGGACCAGACCTATCTCCGGAATCCTTGCCGATTGTCCAGAACAGGGCAGCCTGCGAGGCGCGATCCCATGGGTCGTCCTCCCAACCCGGACCATCGAAGTAGCTCACAGCCACGCACCGGTCGGCGCAAGCTCCGGTTCCCAAGCGCAAATTCCGAGCCAGGCGGGATCGTGGTCAAGCCAGATTGCCCGTCTTTTCTGTCTGCGATGGGTTTCCCAGATGTTGCGAACCTCGGCCGAAGCGTTGCGGACCAGGATGGGGTAGTCGTCGTTGCCGTGGGCTTCGAGCACCTCGGCCAGGTCACGGACCGAGTACAGCTTGTTGAGGGCACAGCCACTGTTGTGCTGCAGGGACCAGCAGCGATCAACGAAGATTCGGTCGTTGATCTGACCCTCAAGGTAGCTTCGCAGTACCCGGGTAATCGCCGCCCAGGGATAGCCTCCGAACGAGGAACGCCATCCGGGCTGCTCGAAAGTCAACTCCGCGAGTTCCAACGCCCGACTGCCCAGTTTGCGACGGATGACGCCCCAAATGAGCCAAGCCGTTCCCCGGTCCCCTCGGTAGGTCTGCACCTCCTTGAAGTAGGGGGCGAGCTCATTGGGAACTGCGTCGCCAAGCTGGGTTTGGGCGTAGCGAAGCTCGCCGCCGATCGCGATGTCGAGGTAGTCGGAGAACTCCTTGGCCAGTTTGGATTCGAAGGCCGCCAGCTTGGGCTTTGCCTTGGCAACCCCTTCGATGTTGGCGAGGGCCTCGAGGAGATAAAAGTCCGATGCGGCTGAGGCGAGACGGGTCTCCTTGTAGGGAATCTTGCGGGCCCGGGCGACCCGGGCCTCCATCAGTGTGGGCATGGGTTGAGACTCCTTTCGTTCATTGGTTTCAAAGAAAAGGGGGGCCGGGCCCGGCTTAATTGCCGAACCCGACCCCCCAAACCTGGGAGCGGCGTTGCCTACTTCATGGCTTCTACCTGGTGCCGGCAGAAGACCACCGCAGTCTTGCGGCGCCTACCGACCACGGATTCTTTTCCGTCGTCGTCCTTGGACTTGATCGGAACGAAGGTGATGATCTTGGTTCCCTTCTCGCCTTTGCGGACCACGAACCCTTGAGCCTTCCAGCGGGGGAAAGTGAAGATGTCCTCGTAGGCCCTACACGTGCCGTCGTGGCATGCCAGCTCTGCCTTGACCGCGTTATGAACTGAGAAGTGACCGAAGCTCCTTGCGTTCAATGCCTCAAACGTGGTGTTCATCGCTGCCTCCTATTTGAGTAACGTTGAGTAACGGATTTGGATTGGCTCAGTCCCACCAAGCCCGGCAGGTGGTCCCGTCGTCGGAGAGCTCGTCGGCTAGCGCCCGTTTCATCGCCCCGAGGAATGACTCGCCGATCTCACGCCGGTGCTGGTCGGTTAGCAGCGTGCCCATACCGGTTTTGCACCAGCGAATCGCCTGGTGCGTCCAATAGGGGACCCGTGCGTAGATCACCGGGCTTCCTTCACGCCCGACTTCCACGCCCGACAGCCTGGGGAACAAAGCTTCCAGTTCAGAAAGGACGGTGGTCGGGTTGAAGCGGTTGTAGGGGCCAATCAGGTGCAGGACTTCGCAAAGCACGTCGAAGTCGGTGATCGGTTCAGACTTGAAGGTCAGCATCCGGCAGCCTCGCGGCGGCTTCTGACAGTCTCCATAGGCCAGGCAGATCAGGTCTGCCAGGTCGCACCGGGGACAGGTGGTTCGACTCTCAAGGCTCAGTACGGTGGATCGATAGCGGTGCCCCCGCGGACAGGCCACGATTTGGTCCATTGGTTTGTTCACCTCCGAAATGACGAAGGCCCCTCGAAGGGCCGCCGGGGGGCGGGAACCTTCGAGAGGCCTGGTTGATTGGGATTGTTGAGGAGGGGAGTGCCTTCGGGAGGTCGACTAGTTCGTGCGCACCGGCATCAGCACGCATCGCTCGTCGACGCCGACAAACAGCGCCGGCTTGCATGGGTCGGTGACCCTGAGAATTGCCCGATCCGCATCCAGGAAGGAGATGGCGTCTTTCAGGAATGCCGGATTGAAGGCGATCTCCATCGGTCCGGTGCCGTTCGGCGAATAGACGGCCTGGGTCAACGGCTGGCTCAGCTCGCCCACGGTTCCGTCGATCATTCGGATGCTGCAGCTTGGCCCGAGGTTCAGCCGCACCGGGGTGCTGCGGTCCGTTCTGATCCCTGCTGCATCGGAAACCGCGGCGCCCAGCTCTTTGGCGTCGAACTCGAAGCTGCCACCTGCGTTTCCATCCGGCACGATTCGCCGCCAGTTAGGAAATTCACCCTCGATTGCCCGCAACCTCCAGGTTGTCGCCGCAAACCGGAACTCGACTACCGGGCAGGGCTGTCCTTCGGGACAGCCGGCGTAGATCGAGACCTCCGAGGCTCCCGGGATCTTTGCGGCCATTGCCTTGAGGGGGCCGGCTGCAAGAATCGGGCGTTCGGTGTAGTCGGGGTTGACCGATTGCATGCGAACGGCTGCGACCCCCAGCCGGTAGGAGTCGGTAGCGACCAGTTCGGCGGTGCGAGAGCCGGCGTCGAGGTTGAACTGAACTCCGGTCAGTACCGGTCGCCCCTGATCACCGGAGGCGCATCGCACTACCCGGGAGATCGCCCGGACGAGTTCGTCCCCAGTGACCGTAGCGACGCTGGTCAAATGTCCGGACGAGCGACGGTTTGGCCAGTCCTGCGACGGAAGCGTCGCCAGAGTCAGATTCACCCGTCCGTCGGTGATATGAACCCTGTCCTGATCGCCGCTTGCGATCGTTAGATCCGGGTTCTTTATAGCTTTGGCCACGGTGGTCAGCTGTTTGGCTGAGATTACTGCGACCCCGATGTCTTCGACCCGGGCATCGACCTGGGCATTGATCGTGAGGTCGAGGTCCGTAGCCTGAAGGTGCAGTCTTGACTCGGACGCCTCAACTCTGATTCCGCCGAGGACTGGGCAGATCGGTCGCTTTGCGACCGCCGGCTGGACATTCTTGATCGCCTTGGCGAGGTCTTCGGTTGCAACTGTGAATTTCATCACAAGTTCCTTTCGTCTCTAGAACGCAAAAAACGCGTGCACAAGGCACGCGTCCGGATTGATGTGGCGTGGGAAGTTACGAGGGCGGCAGCCCCTCAGCGCTTTCGATGAGGATCTGCTTGGCGGCGATGAGATCGGTGAGATCTATGCGCTCACCTGCCCGAGCCGCGGCGAAGGTTTGTCTGACATGCAGGTTGTGGCGCTCGACCGCCTGCTCTCGCCTGCCTTCTTGGATCAGGGATTCGATCGCCTCAGTGTGCTGGAACTGATTCATTCGCCGACACCTCCTCTTTCGTTCCTCGGTTCCACTCGGCTGGCCAGATGAGGACCGGATGCAGACCCAACCGGATTGCCATGCGATCCGCGACGCATTCGCTGATAGTCGTCGCCGACATGACTCTCATCAGGGTTCGAGAGCTCACTCCCACCCGTTGTGCGAGTTCGTCCCAGGTGGCTCCCCGTGACCCTTTGGACTTGAGCAGTCTGTCCTTCAACGGATCAGCCGGGAGACGGTTAAAGGCGTCCACCTGATCGATCACCTCCTTTGGTAGATTGCGGACGCGATTGGTCGGTAGGCGCGCTGGTTAGCCCGTCGCTGACTTATCAGGGAACGCTTCGGGGTTATCACCTCCTTTGTTGGGCATCACCAATGCCCTCCGACCGGGAGGCAATCCCGCCAGATGGGGTGTGCAAAGGAGCGGATTCAGTTCCGAGGAGCCCAATGTTGGAGCTACTTGGGAAAGGCAGGTCCAGTTGGATTCTTGTTTTGAACTCGGGTCGTATTCGGATGTTGGATTTATGTCAGCCGGACGCTCGGCAAATGGCGATGCTGGCGACCGACGCTCTCAACAGATACGAACTCGCCTACGTCAATGAGGTGCCCGTGTGTTGAAGCTAGGTGCTGCACCGTTAAGCCGGGCGATTGGGCTGAAGTTGTCCGCTTTCCGCATTCGACTCAGCTCAACCACGTTCCAAATGGAGGCCAACCCCCTCGCTGAAACACCGGCTGGTTCGGCCAGGATGCCGATCAATTGCCGCGTCAGCTGTAGGGACAACCTTCCGTATACAAAAGCGGCTAAAAGGCCGAATCTGAAACGCTGCGACACATAAAATCCTCCGCGGTACGGATGTGACGTCGTAGCGACGCGGTTTCGCGTGGCGATCGAGCATGTCGCGCGAAGGAGTCGCGTGCCGTGACTGTTTGCTTGAAGGCCCCCAAACCCGACTCAAGTGACATCGATGGTGCGGCAACTGAGTGTTGCCTGCGCGCAAAAGACAGGCTGACTGGGATCAGGAGGGGCTGTGTCCCTTGGAGTGGTGGGAATTCAACGCCGCTTGACCTCAGCAGGTCGTTAAGAAGCGCGTAGTTCCTGGCCTCCTCCTTTCAACTCTTTGGGTTCGGGTTCATCATTGCGGTTCTCGTA
>JBQTHR010000060.1:0-37057 GCA_052389675.1 Actinomycetota bacterium | reverse complement strand
GTTCACACCGCAGAAGACCTCGCTCGTTTCGCCGAAAGCCTCAACAACCGTCCACGCAAGACACTCGGATTCATGAAACCATCAGAGAAGCTCGCTGAGCTTGTTGCGCTGACCGGTTGAGCCCGCCCTCACCGGTTACCCACGGTGGCTGCTACAACAGACACAGACTCCGGAGAACGCGTCCTTAGCCGGAAGACCGAGGAGCGTCATTTCGTCAGATTAGACCGTGCGATTCGACGATCATCTTTCGCGAGATTCTGTGATCGCTGAGAGACACGAAGGGAACGTCCTGCCTAGCCCAGGAGGTGCGCTGTCATATGCTCCTACTGCTCTGCTTTAGATCTAAAAGAGTGGATTTAGAACGCCCAAAAGCGGTCGCAAGGTCTGACGCAAACCGCTGGGCCAACTGCGGAAATCGGAACGCTTAGGAATGAAGAAGACCCGGGCTCGGCTGGACTGTGACGAGTTCCGGGCGTCGCACCTCGAGCCAATGACCTATTTCGGGCTATCCTCGTACAACACTTCCGTGGGGACTAACCAGCCTCTGCTTTGGGGAGCAAATTGGAGTTTTGGAACACGAGACTGCCAATACTCGAATTTCAGCCACCAAACTCATTTCGTATTACGATAATGGGCGATGTGGAGTTTCACAGGTCGGCGTTCAAGCACGGCTTCGACGAGGTAGCCATTCAACATGCAATCCATGGTGCGCTCACTATCATCGACCTCGACCCTGATGCCGACCCGCCGAAGGTGCTCGCCCTTGGACCTGATCCCGCCGGCAACCTCCTCGAGGTCATCTGGCTCGAACTCGCCGGCGATATCGAACTGGTGATCCACGCCATGGCGCTCCGACCCGTCTTCCATGAACTCCTCCCGCCACCGAAGGACCTGAACCCATGACTACGCGCAAGAGCAAGACAGGCCGAACCCTCACCGACGACGACCTCGATGCCATCGCCGCTGAGGTCGAGACGGCTGGCTACGACGTTCAAGAGCTCAAGGCCCGCCGCCGCGGGCGCCCGCTGATGGGGCTGGGCGCTGCCGATGTGGTGCCGGTGCGCATCGATCCGGATCTGAAGGCAGCGATCGAAGCTCGCGCAAAAGCCGACCACAAAACGACAAGTGAGCTAATTCGCGAGGCAATCCGCCGCTTCCTGGACGTTGCCTGATCCGAATAGCGGGCGTTGTCGCCAATGGATCTGGCAGGCACAACAAATGCTCGGCGAGCTGCTTCTGGAGTTACAGCCGAACAGTTCTCCTGTGCTAGGGCAGGTTGGGACTATGGAAAACTAACTAACTCTTACGGAACAGCCTTGAAAATAATCACGTCGGAGAAGTCGGCTCCGTCGATCTGTACCCCATAGCAGCCTTGCTCCTTGATGAAAATAGCGGAAGGAAAGTAGCGCCATCCGGCCTCCCCCGTTGCTGGAAGTAACAAAGACTTCTCCACCGGGTCGCCTTCACTTGCTTGAAAGAGGAGCTCCTCGGGACCATCCAGCTGGTGTCCTCTGAGTAATGCCGGCTGTTGATACTCTTCGTCGACGGCCCAAAGCGCTTTATACGCATATCGGCCCTCCAGATCCGGGGCCTGGTCTTTGAAACGAGCCACACCTTTCTTAGAGGGGGGAGCTTCCTCGAACCCCAGGACACCGAATACCGGCCCTTCGCCAATGGCTATGGCTACCTTTGGCGCATCCCGATGACCAGGCGAGACTGGACAACGACTATCGTCCGCCAACCGTGGGAGCTTTAAAGGTCGAGCCTGAAAATCTGCATCTAGATTGACAGACTTACTCAAGGAAGAAGGAACAGCGGCCGGGGAGGTGGACTCCCTCGCGGTCGGCGCTGTGGAGGTCTCGGTTGTCTGACTGTCGATGCCGCCGCAACCTGCGAGGAAAAGAAGCATCAAAGACCAAACGTATGCTCCATCCCGGTGAGATCTCAAACAGTGCCAACTGGGATTAAACATTCCGAAGGAGAAGGATGGGGCCGCCGACTGATCCTACAGTCGTCCCTACTGTGGTGGAAATGCGGGGACCTCGCCCCGAGTGATAGGCCCAAAGTCCAGAGATTTTTTGGAAGAAATGAGGCCGGGCCGACAATGAATGTTCGAGCAACGCCTAGGAGCACACCGGCTAGGACCGCACTTGGTAACTCCAGAGTCAGTCCGGCGAACAAATAAGTGCAGTAGATGAGCGTCGTGACAACGTAAGAACCAAGTCCGCTGCCCAGAACCATTCCGAGTAGGCCCCATCCCAGGACATCGCCATACCTATGGGGCCACGTATCGGGAACTAAGCCAGACCGCCAGAAACACTTGCCAGTCGCCTCCATCCACACTGCTAGAAGCATGGCGCAGGTCAAGACAAACACCAGCGCCCCATATGGAAGCATGGTCCGGAGCGGCGCCAGCAACATCCAAATAGCGAAAGCCATTCCACCGCCGCCTAAGGCTCCTCCCAGAAGATGCGAAGACCAGACCTTAATGCGGGAGGCTATTGTCCTTCTTTCCTCACCGAGGAAAGCGATCCCTAAGATCATGTTTGCTCCTCAGGCGCTTGCTGTGCTCAAGATGCCGCTCAATATCGCCAACAACCAAATCTCGTGGACCATCACGATCATACAGACGAAGCCGTAGCGGCCGGGGTCGGTAAGCGTTCCATCGCCAACCACCGCCATACCCGCCTCCCCGGGCGCAGCAACCAAAACGGCAGCCGGAGGACCTCCTAACAAGCTGTCCAGTTCTTCTTCGGAGAGTTTGAGCAGATCGGCCAACGGCCGGGTCTCGGAGTCGGAGATCTTCAACGCAACCACTTCATGAACTTCCTTGTCTGAGTCGTTCCTGAACTTCAGCAGCGTTCCGGCCGCGATGGTGGCGGGAATGCCTGAGAAGGCGAAGTCGGTGCCGGCTATTTCCAGCGCGCTGTCCTCGGCGGTGGCGTCCTTCTCGACAACCTCTCGTTCGGTGTCCTCATCGGTGGCGCATGCACCGAGCAACAGTGCGGAGGCGGCCACCAAAGCCAGAATCCTTTCCTTCCGATGCGGTGATCTCACAGCTTCCTCCTGTCGGGTCTAAACTCTCGGGCACGGGCGGGTAAAACCCTGCTTTTTAACGCCGGAACCGGAAGGATTGAGTGGACTGGACCGTTCCACGGGCCGGCCGGGGGCCGCTCGGAGTTTCGATGGTGGGTGGCCGCTCGATTAATGCCTCGCACGTCCCGCAAAAGGGGGCAGTCGACGGGGAAGGGGTGGTGGCAGTGTCAACCGAAGTGCTCGTAGGGACAAGAAAGGGGCTGTTCGTCCTGCGCGGTGAGCGAGAAGGGCCGCTGGAGATCGTGGCACGCCATTTCGACGAGGTCCCGGTCGATTTCTTCGGCTTCGACCCCCGCAGCGGCACTTATCTTGCCGGGGTGACCCACTGGCCCGAGGAGTTCAAGGAGTATGCCCCGGGGGGACTCACCGGACCGAGGCTGTGGTTCACAGAAGATCCGCACGGCGAGTGGCAGGAGTCTGAAGGGCTGTCCTTTCCGGAAGACGCCGGAGCCAATCTGGAAAAGGTTTGGGCGATCCAGCCCGGGTCGCTCGACCAGGAAATCTGGGCGGGCGTTGCTCCGGCGGCTTTGTTTCGCAGCGGGGATGGCGGGCGCAACTGGGAGTTAAGCCGGGGCTTGTGGGACCAACCTACCCGGCCAAACTGGACGGCCGGCGGAGGCGGACTTTGCCTGCATTCAATCTGCCCCTATCCGGGCAATCCCGCCAAACTGACCGTGGCGGTCTCGGCAGCCGGCGTATGGCACACCGATGACGGTGGCATAACCTGGGAGAAGCGGGCGGAAGGTTTGCCCGGCTGGCCGGAGGACGCGCCGGCGCAGGACAAGATTCAGTGTGTGCACAACGTCCATCGCTCGCCGGTTCAGCCGGAGACTTTGTACTTGCAGTTCCACAACGGGGTGTTCCGCTCCGACGACGGAGCCCGAAGCTGGCACTCCATCGCCGAGGGGCTTCCCTCCGACTTCGGCTTGCCCATGGCCATAGACCCGACGAACCCCGACCGGGCGTTTGTTATCCCGCTGGGGTCCCAGAGCGATAGGGTCACCCTTGACGGCAAGGTCCGGGTCTACGAGACCACCGACCGGGGTTCCACTTGGACAGCGCTTGACCGTGGGTTGCCCGGTAAGGGTGCCTACCTCACGCTGCTAAGGCAGGCCTTCTGCACCGACGGCCGGAGCCCGCTGGGGATGTACTTCGGTGCTACCTCGGGCGACCTCTACGGAACCGCCGACGGCGGGCAGACCTGGTTCGAAGCGGCTCGCCACCTGCCGCCGGTCCATTCGGTACGTATGGGCAAGATCTGATTATAGTCGGGCCGCCGGGTGCCGGCCCAGCCTTGAAATGCTCGAAGCGGCGCCTCGCATTACGCCGAGCGCTTCTATCCAATTGCCTCTCAAGCACGTCCTGTTCCCGAAACGTTCATCACCAGGCCAAGCTGCACTAAAGCCTCGGCCTCATAGGCCCGCTAGCGTCACCTCCAGCCGCACCCGCGCCTGGACAAGGAGGCCTGATGAGATCCACACGACCCAGAGTTGTTGTTCTGGTGGCAGCACTTTTAACCCTGGTGCTGGGAGCAGCAATGGCGCCAGCGTCCGCGCTAACCATCCAAATCGGCGCCCGGCGTACGGTCGATGTCCAGTTGCTGTCGCTCAACGACTTCCACGGCGCCCTAGAGCCTCCGGCAGGCTCGGCGGGACGCATCGGCACGGTTGATGCCGGAGGGGTCGAGTTCTTGGCGACACACATCAAGTCCCTGGAGGCCGGCGTACGCCATTCCCGGGCTCTTTCCGCAGGCGACCTGATAGGCGCAAGCCCGCTACTCTCCGCACTGTTCCACGACGAACCCACCATCGAAGCGATGAATCTCATCGGTCTGGACTACAACGCCGTGGGCAACCATGAGTTCGACGAGGGCGCTGAGGAATTGGTCCGGATGCAAGAAGGCGGCTGCCACCCGGTGGACGGCTGCGTTGATGGTGATCCGTTCGCCGGTGCCGACTTCGAATTCCTGGCCGCCAACGTGCTTGACCAGCGGCCGGGAAAGCGTCAATCGAAGCTGAAGGAGCTCTTGAGTCGGATCAACCCGGGCATCGGCGCCGTGCAACTGGGTAGGGCCGAAAACACTTTCTTCCCGCCCTACGCGATCGAGAACTTCGATGGAGTCAAGATTGGCATCATCGGCATGACCCTGGAAGGCACGCCTTCGATCGTCACGCCCTCAGGCATAGCCGGACTCAGGTTCTTGGACGAAGCCGACACCGTCAACCGGCTGGTGCCCGAGCTGAAAAGGCGGGGGGTCGAGACCATCGTGGTCCTGCTTCACGAGGGCGGACTTCCTACCGGAGGGTTCAATGAGTGCCCGGGGATCTCCGGCCCGATCGTCGACATCGTCAACCGCACCGATGACGAGGTTGACCTGTTCATCACCGGCCACACACATACCGCCTACAACTGCCTTATCGACGGCCGGCCGGTGACCAGCGCAGCCTCCAACGGTCGACTGGTAACCGACTTCGACCTCACCATCGACAGAGTCAGCCGCGAGATCACCACCATGAAGATCGACAACAAGATCGTGACCCGCACGGTGCCCAAGGATGGTGACCAGACCAGCCTGCTGACCAAGTACAAGGCGATCGCCGACCCACTTGCCAACCGGGTGATCGGGCAGATCACCTCCGACATAACCCGCACCGCCACCGCCGCCGGAGAGACGGCGCTGGGCGACGTCATAGCCGATGCCCAGCTCGCCGCGACCGCCGCGGCCGACCAGGGGGGCGCAGTAATCGCGTTCAAGAACCCCGGCGGGATCAGGTCGGACCTTACCTTCGCCTCGAGTTCAGTGGGGGAAGGCGACGGCAACGTGACCTACGGCGAGGCGTTCACGGTCCAGCCGTTCGGGAACAACCTGGTGACCATCACTTTGACCGGAGCGCAAATCGATAGCCTGCTGGAGCAACAGTTCAACAACCCTGTGGTCGGGCAAAACCGGATCCTGCAGGTGTCGGACGGCTTCAGCTACAGCTGGAGCGCTTCGGCGGCGGCCGGATCCAAGGTCGACCCGTCGTCCATCAAACTGAACGGGGTGACCATAAGCCCGGCAACCTCCTACCGGGTAACTGTGAACAGCTTCTTGGCGGACGGGGGCGACAACTTCTCCCTGCTGCCAATGGGGACCAACCGGCTGGGGGGAGTGGTCGACACCGACGCTCTGGAGGCCTACTTCGTGGACAACTCGCCGGTACCTCCCGGCCCGGCCAACCGTATCACCAGAACTACCTGATCCTTAGGGTCTTTGCGTAGCTGATTAGGGCAACCCTCAATGCCACCATCTACAGCGCGCTCAGATAGGCAGCCTCCGGCCATCCCAGCCACTGGCAGGGTTCGTTGGCGAGACCAACCATTCGCCGCCGGGGATCTGGGCAGACCGGATTATCGCCAATCGGGGCCAAGCAACGCTTTGAGGTTGGCTTGGATGAGCTTGCGCCGGCTGTCCGAGTCCAGCCGCGGCTCCAATTGTTGCAGGCCTACGAACATTGCCAGGGAACTTCGAGCCACCCACTCGGCCCTCTCGGGGTCGTCGATTAGGCTGGTGAACAGGGCCACAGCAAACTGTAACCGCCGGGTATCCACCCGCTTTTGCGCCTGCGCTACTGCCGGGCTGCTGGCCGCCCAAGCTCTGATTGCCGTTTCGGCGGCGTGGGGAACGTTTCCCGCCGCCTCGATGATGGTAGCCAGCCGGTTGCCGGCGTCGGCCGGCGCGCTGTTCCGGGTCATTCCGTGAATTTGTTCCTGCTCCCAGTGGTCCAGGAAGGACTGGACAAAGTCGTCCCACCCGGTGAAATGATGGTAGAAGGAGCCTTTGGTGATCCCCAACTGAGCGCACAGATTAGAAATGGTCAGCGCTGGCAGCCCGCCCTCGCCGAGGATGGTCAGTGCAGCTTGGAAGTAATCGAAAGTGTTGCGCGGGGTGCCGGGGGCGTCGTTCAATGTTAGTGTTGGTAGTTCTAGCCCGGTCATGTAACGAAGCTTAATGGGAATTGTTGGCCAAAGCCTAATCGATCGGTGAGTTTCTCGTTAGCTTCCAGAAAAAACATACGGTATGGTATGTAATTAGTCGGCCCCGCCCGCTTGGAGGCTGCAGTACCAACGCCCATGAGTCCCCCCGACCCGCGAGCCTTGGGGCGGGCGGGGTCGGCCCTTTTCCGTTACGAACCTGCTCCCCGGACATAGATCAACGACGCCGAGGGAACGTCCTCCATCAGCTGGCGGGCGAGCTCGCTCTCGTAAGTGGTGACCACCACCTGGCGCAGTCCCCCCGAGTTCGATGCCCGGGCCAGCGTCCCGGCAACGACCCGGCGTAGCCGGGGGTCAAGATGCTCCAGCGGCTCGTCCAGCCAGACGAACGGTGCTCTGGTGGAAGCCCCCGTGATCAGCAGGCGGGTGAGCAGTAGCGCCCAGACCTTTTCTCCGCCACTGAGCGAGTTGAACGGCAGCACCCGGCTGCCCACCTGGCGGGTGATCTCGCCGAGGGGGCTGAGTCGCAAACCATCGGCTCCGAAGACCGTCTTCCAGCGGCGGCCGACCTCAGCCACCAAAGGTTCGATCCGCTCACGGCTGATCGCGTCGGCGGTGGTTCGGAAGGCGTCGGCGGCCGCCCGGGAGATGCCTTCCTGCCGGATCAAAGCGGCAATCTCGGTGGTTTGTTGTTCTTCCTGTTCGATCTGCGCAATCTTAGCAACCGATAACCGCTTTCCTGCCGACAATTCGGCGACAGTTCGGTCAATCTCCTGCACCGAACTTAGAGCTTGCCGGCAGCGCTCCAGGACTGCCGGAACCGCTTCGGCAGCAACCTGCGGCCCGGCTGGGGGAGCGGGTAGCGCGAGCGACCGGACCTCGGTCAGCAGGGTACGAACCGATTCCAAGTGGAGGCGGGCATCGTGCTCTCGTGAGCCCGCCGTTTTCACCAAAACCTCCAGATCGTCCAGTTGCCCGGCGTGAGCTTGTAGCGCCGCCTTGCAATCGTGTGCGCTGAGCGGGCGCAGGCAGGTAGGGCAGGCACCGGTGGCATCCTTCAGCGCTTTGGCAGCCTCCTCAAGCAGGCGCATCCGGGCCTGCGTCCCGGCAAGCTCCCGCTCTGCGGCCGACAGGTTCTTGAGCACTTCTCGCTCCGCTGCCTCCAGGTCGGTGGTCAGTGTCCCCGCCGGCACCCCGCCCCGCGCCTCGCCGGGCGGCCCCGCCAACGGCCGCTCCTGCGCCCCGGCAGGCACCCCGCCCGGCGGCGCATCGTGCAGAAGTAGCGCTGCCGCCCGCCCAGCCAGCTCATTCAGGGCTTCGCGCTGCCCGGCCACGGCCAAGTGGTGGGCTTCCCAGGCTTGGGCCTCTTGCCGGAGGACGTCGGAAGCTTCCAACTCGGCCAGTGCCTCCCGGCGGGTGGCGTTGGCTGCCGCCAGACCCTCCTCCACCCAACCCAGCGCGGCGAGCAAGCTGTCTTGCTCCGCCCGATCGGTCTTCTGCCCAACCTTGATCTTGCGGGCAGCCGACATGGCCTCGGTTACCAACCGGTCCGCGGCAACGGCGGCCTCCAACAAGGGCGTCACCCCGAAGACCTCAGCCAGGTGCTCACGCAGCCGGAACTCGCCCACGGAGGTCTCCAGTGCGCCGCCGTGGGCCAAGAAGGTGAGCCGGGAGACGGTGCGCATGTCGCCCCCGAGTTCCTGGGCAATCAGCGTGCGAAGCTCGGCTTGGTCGGTGGTGGTGCGTTCGCCTATGACGGCCTCAAGTTGGGACTTGCCCTTGCGGTTGACCGTGCGCCGGATGGTGGCGCTGCCTGCGGCGGGGAGGCGAATCACCACCTCTACGGAAGCGGAGTCGGCTTCCCCCCGGATCTCCTGAGCGCCGTCCACTCCGGCAGCGTCGCCGAAGATTCCCCAGGCGGCCGCCAGGATCAGCGAGGTCTTGCCGGTACCGTTGGCTGCGACTATAAACGTGGTGCCTGGCCCCAACTCCAGGTCCAGGCTCTCGTAGGCACGCCAGTTGCGCAGGCGGAGCTGAAGGATCACGAAGAAGCCGTCAACCTTCGGAGTTGCGCCTCCACCTCCGAGCCGGATTGCCGGCCCTCGTACAGCGCGATGGCGATTGCCGTAAGAGCATGCGCTTCACGGTCGCCCAGCGCGGTTAGCACCTCCTTCTTCGGGTAGCGGGAGCGCGCTCCGCCGGCCCGCTGGGCCTCGACGGCCCCGGCTGCCGCTCCGGCGGCAATCGCTGCGACGTCGATTGTCTGCTGCTGATCCGCAACGAAGCTGGGTAGCGCTTCCCATGGCGGGAGGAGTTCCCGGAGGAAGGTGGATACGGCGTCGCTTAATGGCTGGATCGGCCGCCGGTAACGCCGGGTCCCCGGGCTTCCGGTAGGCACCTCGATCACCGGGGC
This sequence comes from Actinomycetota bacterium, assembly GCA_052389675.1. GTDB lineage: Bacteria > Actinomycetota > CADDZG01 > JAHWKV01 > JAHWKV01 > JBBDRH01. The sequence continues at coordinate 27,573 of JBQTHR010000060.1, read as the reverse complement.
GCAGTCTTGCGGTTCCAGCAGCAAGCAGTTGAGGTCTCGAGCAGTCAAGCAAATTGCAGCCGTTTCCGAGCAGGCTCGAAAGACCTTGTCCAGGCTCTCCAGGTGGTGCAGATCTTGCTCCAGGTCTTGGGCTGAAGCGGTGTCCACCAGCCAAATCCGTACCCTGCCACCGACCGTGCCAATAGTCCAAGCGCCGATGACGGGAAGATCGTCGAACGCGAAGCAGGTAGGCGCCGGGTCGATATCCACTGGTTCCCCGGCGGAGAGCGCATCGTCGAGCCGGCCCAGCAGTGCCCGCCCCGGTTCCGATTCGGTGCTTCGGATCAGCAGTCGGGCGGTGCGCCGGGAGGGCGGCCGGGCTTCGTGGCCTGAGGGCATGGCGCAACGCAGGGCAACTCCGTCGGTCAGGGCCAGCATGGCGATGATCTGGTCCACCCGCCCACGCGTACGTTGATCGAGCGCGCTGAAATCGGGGGCCGGCCCTCCCAGCTCTTGTTGCTCCAGGTAGGCGGCGACAGCCAGCTCCACGGGATCTACCGGCTCGCTCACCGGCCCAACTCCTGGGCATCTACCAGTTCGTGTAGCTGGATGTAGGCGTGAATCTTTACCGTTGCCCGGGCCAGGATTTGACCCACCCTTTGCCCGGTGAGCGGCGGGTTGAGCTCACGGCCTACGGCAGCTCCGCTGCGCCGGTCTACCCGGACACCGAAGAACACGATTCTTTCGATCCTGGTGAGGGAGTTTTGGATGGCTTCGGTGATCCCGACCAGCCTTTGCGACTCAAGATATTCGAACTCGGCGCTGACCGAGATGGCCTCCGGGGTGATCACCGGCATCCAGTTCCCCTCATGGTCCGTTCGGGTAGCATCGAGCGACGGCCCGGTGTGGCGAACCTCAGCCCTTTTGAGCGCGTCGATGGCCTTATTCTTGGCCACCCGACACGCAAACACCGGAAAAGGGCCAGCGCACTCAAACCCTTTGGCGGCCATGGAAGCCCAGGCTTCATCGACACAGCTCCATGGGTCCATCCCCCCCACAACCTGCTGTTCTCCTCGCCAAACTCGCAGGACAGAGGCTCCCATGAGGCGCCTGATGCTCTCGTACTCGCTGCCATCCACCCCTTCCGGTAGTTCGGGGCCGCCGTGCGCTCGACTCACCGAGGCGGTAATCGAGATATGCGATGGATTCGAAAGCGCGTTGCCGAATTCATGAGTCTCCTTTGGATACCGCCGTTGATGCGAATCCTGCCGGTACATGAATTCTCGATGACATTGCGGACAGATTCTGACCGCAAAGCTACCGAGCAGCGCAAACTTGCGGAAAGTTCACAATAGGCCCTTGAAGGTAGATGGGGCGGGCCGTGTGCCTAGGTCGAGCTTTCCTCCGAAAGGTCTACTTTGAGCGCCGGTTTTTGATTATCGAGCTGGCATACTCCTTCATCCCGGCTTCTTTGTGGCGCCTCAGTGCCTCGTTCAGCTCTATGTCGTTCGGGTTGAGCAGGACGTGGGCCATCGCGCGTGCGGCGTGGGGCAGGTCCGTGAGTTTCATAGAGGTGCGGCCGTGCTCGACCGCCCGGGACGCCGCCCGCTCCTGCTGAGGTTTGCGGCTGAGGAACTGCGCCGGCAATACGGCGACCTTGAGGGTGAGGTCCCCCGGCTTGCCGCCGTTCAATCCGAAGCCGCCCCGGCCCTGAAGCCGGATCTGGTGGCCATCTGAGGTGCCCGGGGGGATAAAGGTGATCACACTGCGGACGGGCATTCCGCTCTCCACGCACTTCAACTCTACCAGGATTCCCCGGCGGGCCTCACGATGGGTCAGCACCACATCCATGTTCATGTCGTTTCCGGGCTGGGGCGCCTGGTAGAGCGGGTAGATGTTGACCGGCACCTTACCGGCGTACTTCGCGAAGCCGGGGGCCCGGCCGGAACGGATGCGGGTGGACCCGGTGCGCCGGGCGATGTCGTACTGCGTTCGTTCGCTCGACAAGACCTCGTAAGCCCGGGCGATCTGCTTGAAGCGCTCCTCGGACCGGGGGTCACCGTTGTTGGCGTCCGGATGGTGCTTGAGCGCTAGGGCCCGGTAGGCCTTCTTGATCTCGATTGGGCTCGCGCCGGCTTTGACTCCGAGCACGGAGTAGAAGTCCTTGTCCAGCCAGTCCCTGTTGCTCATCCGGTCGATTTACCCATCTGACACTCTAACGGCGCTCTGAAGATATGGAACCTTCGGGCTGAGGCCGCTGAGGCCGCTGAGGCCGCTGAGGCTCAAGCAAGGCCCTTTGTATGCCGGTATGGCTACAGTGATAAGGTCATATGGTTATGAAGACCACCTTCAACCTAGATGACGAGTTGCTTTTCAGGGTCAAGAGGCTAGCTGCACAGCGGGGCACCACCTCCACCAAGATAATCGAGGACGCTCTCAGAGAGGCCCTTGCTCAACAGCCGCCGGGTGAAGCCTATGAGCTTTCCTGGAAGCCGACCAAAGGAACCGAGTGGCCGGCGGTGGACCCGGCCGACCGAAGTTCGCTTTACGATCTACTGGAGGAATCGCGGTCTTAGCAATCGACACCAATATCTTGGTGTACGCCCAGCGAGAGGAGAGCCCACTTCACCTCCAGGCTTTGGAATTCGTGTCCGAGTTGTCGGCTGGATCCGACCCCTGGGGTTTGCCCGTTTTTGCCTTGGCCGAGTTTGTTCGAGTGGTGACGCATCCCCGCTATTTGAAGCCGCCCACTCCGTTACCGGTAGCGCTTTCCAACGTAGACTCGCTCCTCAAAAGCCCGAGCGTTCGGGTCCTTGCTCCCGGCCCCCGTTTTTGGCCGCTGCTGGGTACCGCCGCAATGGATGGAAACGCTAAAGGAAATCTGATCTACGACGCTCAGATTGTGGCAGTTTGTCTGGAGCACGGGATAGACACGATCCTCACCGAGGATCGGGATTTCAGGCGCTTCTCGGCCATCGAGACTCGCCGGCTGAAGTCCTGATCACAATCGCGATGAAACAAGCCGGCGCCGAGGATCCGCACGACCATGGCCACGACCATCCCCACCCGCATGCCCACCCCGCCGGATCGGCCGTTAAGGAGGTTCTGGGTGCGGTCTTCAGGCCGCACAGTCACGACCACGCGCAAAGGGTGGACCGGACGATGGAACAGCACGACGAGGGCATGCGTGCACTCAAGATCTCGCTTGTTGGCCTGGGTATCACCGCGCTGCTCCAGCTGGCCGTGGTCTTGTTCAGCGGTTCGGTGGCGCTGCTTGCCGATACCGTCCATAACTTTGCCGATGCACTGACCGCCCTGCCTCTGGCCATTGCCTTTCGGATGGGCCGCCGGCAGCCCACCCGCCGCTACAACTACGGCTACGGCAGAGCGGAGGATCTGGCCGGCATATTCATAGTTGTGACGATCGCCTTCTCGGCGGTATTTGCCGGGTGGGAAGCCATTCGACGGCTGCTTGCGCCGCAGGCGGTTCGGGGCATCGGGTGGGTGGCGCTGGCCGGCCTCGTGGGCTTTGCCGGCAACGCCTGGGTGGCGGCTTACCGGATCCGGGCAGGCAACCGGATTGGCTCGGCGGCGCTGGTAGCCGACGGGCATCACGCCCGGAGCGACGCCCTCACCTCTCTGGCGGTTCTGTTCGGCGCCGCCGGGGTGGCCGCCGGTTTCCCGATGGCCGATCCGTTGATCGGCCTGCTGATCACCGTGGCCATCGTCTTCGTTTTGAAGGACGCGGCTCGGGATATCTATCGCCGGCTGATGGACAGCGTGGACCCGGCCCTCGTTGACTCGGTCGAGGCGGTTCTGAGCGAGGTGCCGGGAGTCCTGGAGGTCAGCGGGGTCCGGGTGCGCTGGATCGGCCACCAACTGAGAGCAGAGGCGAACGTAGTGTCCGATCGAACTCTCACGCTGGCGCAGGCTCACGACATCGCGGTCGAGGGGCATCACCGGCTGCTCCATCGGATCCCTCGTCTGAGTGAAGCAATCATCCATTCGGACCCTAGCCCGCTTGACGGGCGCAGCCCGCACGAAGCGCTGGAGCACCACTTTCCTGCGAGCCCTGCGGATCCGCCGCCCGCCCCCTCCGGGGAGGTCGGGGACTCGTAGAACCCCTTAGACGCCAAGAAGCCGCCCGAGGAAAGGCGGCTTCTTGGCAGGGGATCGCCATGGCGAGCAATCCACTTTTTGTCGGTCTCACGAACGGAGTCGATGAGCAACGTCACTCTAACGGGGATTCTAATTCTTGTCAACAAGAATCCTTTGGCGATCCATAGAATTTTTCGGACCAACGGCTGAGGACGAAAATCTCTAAAAGTTGCTTAAGTGTTACGCGATCCTGCCGATGTAAAGAGCGCCGGAGGTTTCCAATCGAGGTCCGCCGGTCAGTTAACTTCGATCCAGGGTACTGTTGGGTAGCGACCGCCAACGTCACCGTGGGTCGCAACCCCAAATGTCTCACCGGCAGGCGCCAGAAAGGGCAAAGCCGGCAAAGGGCTAGAGCCCAACCTGAACAAGTCCCAAGCGCATAAAGCAGGACTTAAGAACCAATCCCCAGTAGCAGGCGAAAACTCAATAGGTATGTTGCCGGGCAATGCGCCCGGACTACCTTTCCACTGCCCGCGAGCGAAAGGAGGCACTGAGCAGTTACTGCAACCCGGAGGTCATATTGAAACGGCTAGTGATTGTCACCTGTACGTGTTTAGCAGTTCAGTTCGGCGCTTTCCCGGCGAACGCAGCTATGGGCGAGTCCGGATCGGTGGTGGATGAGATATTCGAGTCCAGCTTCGACGAGCGAGCCTCCGAGCCCGCTCCGCCCCCACCCCCGCCCGCTCCGGTGGCCCCGGTTCCGAATGTAGTCCCGGGATCGGCGGGTCAAAGTTTGTTCTTGCTGCCCATCCCAGAGCCGCTTTCGCTTCCCCCCGTAATCCTTGCCGGCCCCGGCGGCGAGAGCCGCACCGGAGTTGCCGGAAGCACCTCTGCGGGGCATGACGCTTCTTCCTCCAGCATCCGAGCCTTCTTAGCGAAGCGGCTGGCTTCCGAGGAGCCGGTTCAGCGGGCCACTGCCGGCAGCCGATACGGCGCCCGCAGGGTCAGCAGCACCGCCTACTGCCTCACCGGCACCATGGCCTCTGGCCGGAGGGTGTACCACGGCGCAGTTGCTATGAACGGCACACCCATCGGTAGCCGCTACCAGGTCCTAGACGGGCCCCGTGCCGGAGAAACCTTCGTGGTCGAAGATCGCATTGGCCATGGAAGTGGTTTTGATATTGCCTACCCGGGCGATTGCCGGGGCGCCAACAACTACGGCCGGCGCACGATCGCTATTCGCCAGGTCTGAGAAGAACCCTGCGCACAGGCCCCCCGGCCCGATGGTACTTAACAGAAATCATGGGCCGCCCATTGGAGAGCGTCAAGGGCATGGGAGAATCTGCATAGCTTGTTCATGCGATTCCGCTTCGTAGCGCCCCTTTGGCTCCAACTCGTTCCGGGTGTTGGCCCCCCGCATGCTCCCGGATCAGAGTCGAGGGCGCGAGGCGCCTATCCGCTCTTACCTCGATCCAGGCAGAATCGTGCGGGCGGCCAGCGTGACCCTCAACTCTAAAGCCGCCGGATCCTTGGGCAGATGGGTAAGCTCTGGAGTATGCGCCTGCTGTTCAAGCTGGTACTGCTAGCGATCCTGGTGTCGACGGCCTACCTGGGCTGGACTGCCGCCGGTATCTGGCAGGCCGCCCGGCAGGACCAGAGGCCTGCATCCGACGCGATCGTGGTAATGGGAGCCGCCCAGTACGACGGGCGGCCGTCGCCGGTCTTTCGTGCCCGCTTGGACCATGCCAAGGAACTGTTCGAGGCCGGAGTGGCCCCGCTGATTGTGATTCTGGGCGGTAAGCAGTCGGGCGACCGGTTCACGGAGGCCCAGGCGGGCGCTGCCTATCTGGAGAGTTCTCTCCCCATCGACCGGGTCACCGGGGTGAAAGCAGGAGTGACCACCCTGGACAGCCTGAAGAAGTTCACCGGTTTGGCCCAAGAGCGGGACATCCGCAAGATCGTACTGGTGAGCGATCCCTACCACCTGGGGCGAGCCCGTCAAATGGCCCAAGACCAGGGGTTCCAGGTGTCGGTTTCGCCCTCCCGACTCGCAGAGAGCCGGGAGCGCAAGCGCGACCGGCTTATAAAAGAGACGCTCACCCTGGCTTTCTACCGGCTGTTTGCCGTCGGCTAATCGCAGGAGCCGACATTGCCCGAACTACCGGAGGTGCAAATTGTTGCCCGGCTGATCGGTGATGCGGTGAGCGGTTCGACGGTCGAGTCGGCGGCGGCGCTCGGGATCAGCACACTGAAGACGTTCGATCCGCCGGTTGGTGCGCTATCAGCCAGCAAGCTGCTGGGTATTCGCCGGCGAGGAAAGCGCCTGATCATCGACTTCGATAGCGACCTGCACCTGCTGATCCACCTGATGTCGGCGGGCCGGCTCCAACTGTTCGACAAGCCGGGCTCAGATCGGGATCGCACCAGCCGATTCGTCGTCCGTCTGGAAGGCGGCCGACAGATTCGCTTGAGAGAGTTTGGCACCAAGCAGTCTGCCTGGGTGAAAATTCTGACCGGCGAAGGGCTGGCGGACGAACCGTCGCTCACCTCGCTCGGGCCCGATGCCTGGCCCGACCCTCCTGCGTTCAAGCAGTTGCTGGCGGTGCCTCGGCCCTTGAACAACCTGCTGCGCGATCAGCACGTGATAGCCGGGATCGGGCGGTCATGGGTGGACGAGATTCTCCACCGGGCCATGCTCTCTGCGTTCAAGCGAGGCGCGGACCTAACTGAACAGGAGGCGCAGCGGCTGCGGGAAGCAACCGTCGAGGTGCTGGGCTTCGCCGTGGAGCACTACACACATGAACTGAGCCTTCCAATTCCGGACAAGTTGCCGATGCCGCTCCAGGTGCACCGGCGCCAAGGTGAGCCGTGCCCCCGGTGCGGGTACACGCTGCACGCGGTGTATTTCGAGGACTACGACATGTGCTACTGCCCGCGCTGCCAGACCGGCGGTAGGCTTCTAAAGGATCGGCGGCTGTCCCGCCTGCTGAAATAGTGCACTACTGCCCGGCGGCGTGCACCTTGTCCAGCACATCCTGCTCGGCAGCTCCGGCGGTCTTGATCGCCGCTCGGAAGCCGGAGACGTAGCCGCTCTTCCAGGCCTTCTCGATTTCGTATACCGGGTTGTCGATGTTGTCCTTCGCTCGGTCGAACGCCTTCTGCGCCGCATCCTGAACGTCCAGCCAGGTTCCTTCGCCCACTTGCCCTCCTGAAGAGTCGTATTCGAGGAGCCTACCGTCCGCGCCACGGTTAAGTGCACGCGTGGCTAAGGCGTTTAGCCGGCGGACATCGGGCCCTGCGGCTTGTAAGTGCAGTCAACCGACTCGGCATTGGCCACCGCTTTGGCCACCAAATCTGCGATATCCAGCACCGACTCTGCCTCCAGCAGGTGACTGACTTTGGCCGCGGTACTCACCCGGCGGGGGATGAACAAAACGCAGCAGTCTTGGTGCGGCTCGATCGAGATCTCGTAGGTGCCGATCCGCTTGCCGGCGTTTTCGATCTCCAGCTTGTCGAAACCGATGAGTGGGCGCAGGACCGGAAGTTGTTCTACCACATCGCCGATTGCTCGCAGATTGGGCAGTGTTTGTGACGCAACCTGGCCGAGGCACTCGCCGGTGACCAGCGCCTGGGCCCCCTCCCGCAAAGCTATCCCCTCGGCAATGCGCATCATCAGCCGGCGGTAGAGCACCACTCTCAACTCCTGGGGGGCGGAGGTGACAATCTGCGACTGGATGTCGCCGAACTGCACCATCCAAAGCTTGGAGCGCAACGTCCAGGGTGCCAGGTGGTGCGCCAGCCGCAGTGCCTGGCGGGCGCTGGAAGGGTCGGCGAAAGGCTGGCCATGAAAGTGGACGAAGTCGACCAAGGCGCCCCGCCGAGCCATCCGCCAGGCGGCAACCGGCGAGTCGATTCCGCCGGAAAGCAGAGCCAGGACCCTTCCCGAGGTGCCGACGGGCAGTCCGCCAGGGGCGGGAACCTTGCCGGTGTGGAGGTAGCCCCGGTTCCCGACCAGTTCGATGTAACAGGTCCAGTCAGGGTTCGACAGGTCCACCCGGGCCCCGGTACGGTCCTTCACCGCCTGGCCGACTCTTTCGTTGATCTGCTGTGAGCGCTGGGTGAAGGAACAGTGGCCGCGCCGGGCCCGGATCTTGAAGCTGCCGAATTCGGTCTGCGCGGCCAGGCGCAGGGCGGCGGCTTCTAGATCTTCCATCGACGGAGCCTTGACCGAGGTAGCCGGCGAATACGAGGACAGTCCGAAGGCAGTTCTTAACCGCTCGATTGCCACCGGCAGGTCTTCCTCCCTGCCCAGCCGGACCAGCAATCTTCCCGAGATCGGCTGCGCTGCAGCGCCGTCGATTCCGGAAAGCAGCTGTTCGATGTTGCGAACCAAGGCGCGCTCGAAGAATGATCTATTCCGCCCTTTGAGTCCGAGCTCCTGGTAGTGGGCTACCAGCAGGCCCGGCCGATCCCGGGGGGAAGCTGCGTTGCTATCGGGCTGAGTGCCGGGAGCGTCGCCCAGGGCTACAGGGTGACCATGTCCCGGAGCTTGCCCGGGCTGGATGGGTGACGCAGCTTGGATAGTGCCTTGGCCTCGATCTGGCGGATGCGCTCCCGGGTGAGGGCGAACTCGCGGCCGACCTCCTCCAAAGTGCGTGGCTCTCCGGTGACCAGACCAAAACGCAGAGCCAGCACCTTTTTCTCCCGGTCAGACAGCGTACCCAGCATCGACCACAGATCCTCCTGGCGCAGCGCCATAGCAGCTGCTTCGAATGGACCCTCGGCATCGTCGTCCTGGATGAAGTCCCCCAGCTCAGCGTCCTCGTCACCCACCGGTTCGTGGATGGAAACCGGCTCGGGGAGAACCCGGAAGGCCTCGCGAACCTTTTCCGGAGTCATCTCCGCTGCGACGGCGATCTCGTCGATGGTGGCCTCACGACCCATCTGCTCCAAAAGCTCCGACTGCACCTTGCGCACCCGGTAAAGCGTCTCCACCATGTGGACCGGGATTCGGATGGTCCTGGCCTTGTCGGCGATGGCTCGCGTGATGGCCTGGCGGATCCACCAGGTTGCATACGTGGAGAACTTGAACCCCCGGCGGTAGTCGAACTTCTCTACCGCCCGCATGAGGCCCAAGTTGCCCTCCTGGATCAGGTCAAGCAGGGGGAGGCCGGCGGCCGAGTAGCGCTTGGCAATGGACACGACAAGGCGCAGGTTGGACTGGATGAACCGGCGCTTGGCAGCCAGACCATCCTCCTCAGTCTTTTGGAGTTCGGCCAGCTTCTTGGGCGTGATTCTTTTCCTGGTGGCGATGGTGGCTGCCGCTTCCTGGCCGGCCTCGTAGGCTTTGGCCAGCTCTACCTCGTTCACATCGGTGAGCAGGGGGTACTGGCCAATCTCCCGCAGGTACTGGCGTACCAGGTCCTCGTGGGGAGCCTCTTCGCGGGCCTCGCGGTTGGGTTCGTACTCCCGGTACTGCTCTCTTTTCACCGAACTTCCTTCCCTTATTCTTCTTGGTTATTACCCGATCCACCGGATGCTTTAACGGTCGGCCGCATGAAACCCGGAGCAGAAGTGTAGGACTCGCTTGACAATTTGACAAGCTGAAAATAGTTTTCTTCGCAACTTCTTAACATTGTCAAACGATATTGGCGCCCGAGCGGTTTCGAAAGCTGCCGCACAGGCAAGGATCAAGGTGACCGGTCCGATAGGTCGAGAAAATCGCCGCGGATGATGGTCTTCAACGTAGGAGGCGGGTTGGGTCCGGATGAAAGCTGTTACTCTAGGTAGTGGTTTCAGTTTTCGGATTCGGTTTCACCAATCGCCGCGGGAGCTAATGCCCCTGCGGCGTTGTTTTTTCTGGGCCCGAACTGCAGCAAACCGCCGCAAGTTGCGGCTAAGGCACCGGCCGGACGGGTCGAGTGCGCTAGATCTAGGAAGGGATCAGAAAGATGCGTGGAACGGTCAAGTGGTTCAGTGACGAGAAGGGCTTCGGATTTATCTCGCAGGAAGCCGGGGAGGACGTATTCGTCCACCACAGCGGCATCCTCGGCTCGGGGTTCAAGTCACTGACTGAAGGTCAGATCGTCGAGTTCGACATCAGCCAGGGCCAAAAGGGCCTGCAGGCCAGTAACGTTCGTCCCGCCTGAGGACGGCTTTTTCTCCGACTCGAACGGGTCGGGTAGCCTGCGGGTGCCGGGGGCCACAATTTCGATGTGAGCCGCTTCCTGCTTGTCCATGGCGCCTGGCACGGCGCTTGGTGCTGGGCCGCGGTAGCGGCCCAGCTGCGCGCCCGGGGGCATTCGGTGACGGCGCCCGATCTTGCCGGGCACGGGTCCGACCGGACCCCGATTGGCCGGATCGGACTGTCAACCTACGTGGATCGGGTCTGCGCCGAGCTTTCTGTTAGCTTCCAGCCGGCGATCCTGGTGGGCCACAGCCTGGGCGGGATGGTTATTTCTCAGGTGGCTGAGGAGATCCCCGATCGAGTCGACAAGCTGGTATATCTGAGTGCCTACCTTCCCGGCAACGGCGAATCACTGCTCGACTGGGCTCGTCGTGACCGGGCGTCCATCGCTGTTGCCAAGGCTTTTCGCTCCCGGGACCGGCTCAGCTTGCACTTGCCTGCCGGATTGACCCGGGAAGCCCTTTACAACGATTGTTCCGAAGAACTTGCCAGCTGGGCGGCGCAGCAAATCTTGCCCGAACCCGCCGGACCGTTCTCCGAGCCGGTCAGCACCACCACCGGGCGGTTCGGCAGTGTGCCCCGCATCTATGTTCAATGCACGCTGGACCGCACCGTTTCGCCGGCGCTGCAAGAACGGATGGTGGCGGCGCAACCGTGCACCCGGATTCTTTTGGAATCCGGACATTGCCCGTTCGTGTCGATGCCCGAGCAACTTGCCCAAGCGCTGAGCAGTCAGGCTACTTGACGGGTTTCCCCGGCCCTGTTTATATCGTTCTTACCGTACTAACAGTCCAAAAGGGGAGGGTCCTTGCGCGGCTTGAAGGTCTTTGCCCTGGTGATGGCGCTTGGGATGCTGGGCGGAGCTTGCGCCGGCGGACCGGAGGGGATAGACGAGGACACCGGCAAGGTGATCCTTCGGCTGGGCTACTTTCCAAATATGACTCACGCAACTGCAATTGTCGGTGTGCAGGACGGAATCTTCGCCCGTACCCTTGGCGACGGGGTTGAACTTAAGGCTCAGACCTTCAACGCCGGGGGCCTGGTAGTGGAATCGCTTTTCGCCAAAGGGCTCGACGCGGCCTACGTCGGACCCAACCCGGCAATTAACGCTTTCGCAAAGTCCGGAGGCCGGGCGATCAGGGTCCTTGCTGGAGCGACCTCGGGCGGCGCCTATTTCGTGGTGAAACCGTCGATTGACTCCGCTGAGGATCTTCGGGGCAAGCGGGTGGCGTCGCCGCAGGTGGGCAATACGCAGGACGTCGCGTTGCGGACATGGCTGAACAGGCAGGGGTTGAGCGTCGAAGAGGGAGGCAAGCCCGAAGTGGAGATCATCTCCCAGGAAAATGCCCAGACGCTGGAAACCTTCCGTTCGGGAGCGATCGAGGGCGCATGGGTTCCCGAGCCTTGGGCCAGCCGCTTGGTGCTCGAGGCGGGCGGGAAAGTCCTTGTCGACGAGAAGACGCTGTGGCCGGGAGGGCAGTACGTGACCACGCACCTGATTGTTCGGACCAGCTACCTTGAGGAGCATCCCGAGGTGGTGGAGGCCTTGGTCAGGGGGCACGTGGAGGCGAACGATTTCATCGCTTCGAACGGCGAAGACTCCAAGCGACTTGTTGGGTCGGCGATCAACCGGCTTACCGGGCGGGAGTTGCCCAAGGAGGTGGTGGACCGGGCTTGGGCCAACCTCACCTTTACCGTGGATCCGTTGCCCGGCACACTTAGGAAATCGGCTGAGCGAGCGGCGGAACTGGGCTTTATTGACCCGGTTGACCTGAAGAGCATTTACAACGTTAGTTACCTGAACAATGTTCTCAAACAATCCGGCAAGTCGGCTATAAAGGTGTAATGGAAGCGCAGGCCGCACCCGTTTCGGTCAAAGCTGCCTCCGGACATCGTCCGGGGGCAGCGGTTTCGTTGGCCTGCGTTTCCAAGAGCTACGGTCAAGGCAGCGGTCTGGTTAAAGCGCTGGACGATGTGTCGCTGGACGTGGGGATGGGCGAGTTTTTGTGCCTGGTCGGGGCGTCGGGGTGCGGCAAGTCCACTCTGCTCAACCTCATTGCCGGACTGGACCGCCCCAGCAGCGGAACGGTGGAGGTCCTGGGCGGGCGCCCCACGTTGATGTTCCAGGAGGGGGCGCTATTTCCCTGGCTCACCGTGGAGAAAAACATCGATCTGGCGCTCAAGCTGCGGGGCCTGGATAAGCATCTGCGCAAGGAGACGCTCAAAGCCTTGCTGGAGATGGTTCACCTGCAGGATTTCGCAAAACGGCGGCCGCACGAGCTGTCCGGTGGGATGCGCCAGAGGGTCGCGCTGGCAAGGGCGCTCGGCCAGCAGGCGGAGATCCTGCTCATGGACGAGCCGTTTGGCGCTTTGGATGCCATGACCCGGGATATCTTGCATGAGGAGCTGGAGACCCTGTGGCGCAACACCGGCTTCACGGTGGTCTTCGTTACCCACAACGTCCGGGAGGCGGTACGCCTGGGGGACCGGGTGGTCCTGCTCTCCAGCCGGCCAGGCAGGATCAAGGCCGAGTTCAAGGTTGACATCGAACACCCCCGCCGCACCGAGTCTGCCGCGGTGGGGGATTTGGCCCGCATCATCATCGATGAACTCCGCCACGAGGTCCGGGCTCATGGATAGGGCGGAGGTCGCCCAACCCCAAGGGCTGGAACGGGAGTTTGCCGGCCTGGATGCGCTGCAGGTGGACAAGGATCCGGACGGCAGCGGCGGGTGTGTGCTGTGGAACAAGCTCTGGCCGCCGCTGGCGGCGGTGATTATGGCGCTGTTCATCTGGCAAGCGGTGGTCTGGTCAGGCTGGAAGGATCCTTGGGTTCTGGCACCTCCCGCCGAGGTGTTCAAGGAGTTGGGGATATGGATCCTGAGTGGCGAGGTCTTCGGATCTATCGGGGCAACGCTCAAGCGGGCCGCCTTGGGCTACGGATTCTCCTTGGTGGTGGGCGGCATCGTCGGGCTGGCGGTGTCCCAGTCGAAGATTTTGCGCCGGGCGGTAGGATCGCTGATCTCCGGCCTTCAAACCATGCCCTCAATAGCCTGGTTCCCGCTAGCGATCCTGCTGTTCCAGCTGAGCGAGGCGACGATCTTCTTCGTTGTGGTTCTGGGCGCCGCACCGTCGGTGGCCAACGGCCTGATCAGCGGCATCGACCATGTCCCACCGGTGCTGCTTCGAGCGGGAAAGGTCATGGGCGCCCGCGGGCTGGCGGCCTATCGCTATGTGATTGTGCCTGCCGCTTTGCCGTCATTCATTTCAGGCCTCAAGCAGGCCTGGGCGTTCTCCTGGCGAAGCCTCATGGCCGCCGAGATCATCCTGGGCATCGGTTTTCCCAGGCCCCTGGGGGCGGAGCTTCAGCTGGCCCGGGACGACTCGGACGCCCCCCGGCTCATCGCTACGATGATCGTGATCCTGCTTATCGGCATCATCGTGGACTCGGCGATCTTCGGCCGGCTGACCCAGGCCATCCGCCGGCGTTACGGTCTGATCGATGCCGCCGCCTGAGTCCGATCAGCTAAGGCGAGCGCATGTTCTGGTCTCCGGGAAAGTGCAGGGAGTGTTCTTCCGCCAGCAGGCTCAGCGGCTTGCTCGATCGAAAGGCATCACCGGATGGGTGCGCAACCTGAGCGACGGCCGGGTGGAGGCGGTCTTCGAGGGCGAGGCGTCCGCTGTGGGGGAGATGGTTTCTTGGTGCCACACCGGTTCCCGGGAGGCGGCTGTCGCTCACGTGAGTGTGGAGTGGGGCGAGCCACAGGGTGCCCGGGGGTTCAAGATCCAGCCCTGACGCCGGACTGATCGGGCAGCCATGCCGAAACTTCTTTTTGACACTTACCCTTCCGGTAGCTTGATGCTGCGGCTGGTGTCCGAGCGGGACGGCAGGTGCTGATGCCGAACTCGCTGTGGACTCTTGCTACCCTTCCGGTAGCCGTGTTTGCCGCGCCGGTCCTGGGGACCGGTTTCACGCTGCTGAACCTGGCAACGGTCGCCCGTCACCGTCCGGCGGCTGTTCTGGTGGCGGTGTTGAACCTGCCCTTCGACTTGCTCACCAACACGCTGGGATTTTTCTTCGGGCTCGGTTTCTACCCGATCTATGCGGCAGGGCCGGAGCACCCGGCGGTGGGCCGCCGGGAGGGCTCACTGGTGTTCATCGGGGGGCCGGTCGGCTGGGCTATCAGTCGCATGGCCAGCGGCTTTACCCCTACCTCCACTGTGTTTATCACCCGGAGGGCGTGGGGCCGGCTTTCCCGGGAGAAACGGGATCGTCTGATCAACCATGAGCTATGGCATGCCCGCAGGCAGTTCCTGCGCTACTCCGGGTGGCTGTTTTGGCCGGCCTACTTGGCGTCGAACCTGATCTGGGGCACCCATCGCAAGAACCCGTTCGAGTCCGGGCGCCGGGGAGCCTATCGCAATGTGGACGACCGGTGGGAGTTGGGGTACCGCCAGTCGGCGGACTATCTGGACTGCTGCCAGCCGTTTTGGCGTGAGGGTCCTGGCCGTTAACCGGCTACCAGAAGGCGCTTCCCGGCTCGCCCTTGATCGGTCCGACGATGTCCCCGGTCACCCAACCCCCGTAAAAGCCGCCGGGCTGGGGCTGAACCCGCTCATCGTCCAAGAATGCCTCTACCAGAGCAGGGTAGAAGCTGACGTGGTCCTGGATCCGGCGAAAGGCCGGGGTGGGGTCCCGGTAGATCCAGCCGGCCCGGGCCACTTTGCGATCGCCCACCACAACGTCCAGATAGGAGGCCGAGCCCTTCCATTCGCACCAAGTGCTCCGGCCGGCCGCCGGGATGAGCAACTCCAGGCGGACGTCGTCGGCGGGGATGTAGTAGGTAGGGGCGCCGGCGGTCTCGAGCACCCGCAGCGCCCTGCTCGAGGAAGCGATCTGTTCCTCGGCAAACACCACCCGCACTTGCCGGGTGGCTGGTTCTATCCGCGGGGGCCGGGGATAATCCCATACCGACTCCTGTCCGGGGCCGGGTTGGATCCGGGCGGGCCTGCTCATGATCGCAGGATACCAGCGGGGGCCGGGGCTTCACTGATTTGGTTAGAATGGCGGCCCCCTTGAGTAAGGTAGGAATTCACGATCCGAACCGGGTTGGAACGAATCTGCTGGACCCGGGTGAGGAAATCGAAAAGGCGAATAGCCCGCTCTTGTACCATCTGTCGATCTGTCTGGTTGGTCACGATGACTTTGTCCCCCGATTGAAGCCAAGTGATTCCAAGAGTCCTTGGCCGCCCCTTAGCAACCGGAAAATACGATTGCTCCGATCTCTATCGACAGAATTCGTCGCGATTTAAGAGTTTTGATTGAGCAGTCCCAATTTTTCCTGGGGGACTGGATGGCGTACCCGTCGGACGACGCTGAGAACGAAGAATGGCCCAAACTGCGCCCTGATAAGAGATTGCCGCCTGGAACTTCTACTCCAGTTGCTCCGCGCCTTCCAGCCGGGCAAAGCGGCGATCGAAACTGCCCATCGGTAGGTTTCCCGCCTTGCGGGCAGTCTGCAGGATCAGGTGGTCGGCGAATTCGACTTGAGGCGCCCGGCGGAACTGTTCTACCGCGGCGGCTACCACGTCGGCGTCTTGAATTGCAAGGTTGAGGTGGTTGAGCAGCATCTCCAGCGCCTCCGCTATGCGCTTTGCCCCAACTTCATAGACGGTGTCAAGGACCCAACTGGCCTCAACGAGGGCCAGGTGGGAGATCCAGGCGCCTCCGCCAACGAACTGTTCCGCGATCTCCAACTGCTGAAGGTCATCTTGAACCAACAGCCGGACCAGAACATTGGTATCAATCGCTCGCATGCTTGCGCTTGATGTGCCGGCGGATCCCTTGGTCAACGTCGGCGGCAACTCCAAAGGCTCTGTTGACTTCCGGAAACAGGGTTTGATGAACTTGTTGGGAGCTGTAGCGGCCGGCGCGGCGGACCACTATGCGATCTCCGTCCTCATCCCACTCCAACACCGCCCCGGGACCTATCCCCAGCCGCCTCCTCACGGCAAGCGGCACTGAAATCTGCCCCTGGGCGGTAACTCTGGACCGTGCGATCATTCCAAAGACATTACCACGGTAATGTAAGATTCCCGGGCAACTTCCACTGAAACTGCTCGCAGCTTCGTCGTACAACAACGAGGGTAGACAATAGAGGCGGCCGAGGAGGGGCATGACCGAGCAGATCGAGATAATCAAAGATCGGTTTCGCATCGATTCGCTGATCGCCTACGGCGGAATGGCCCGGGTGTACAAGGGAACCGACCTGACCCTGGCTAGGACCGTGGCGATCAAAGTCCTATCGGATGAGCTTGCCCGAGATCCCGCCTTCATCCTCAGGTTCCGCCGGGAGGCACAGGCGGCTGCTGGATTGGCCCATCCGAACATCGTTGCCGTGTACGACACCGGCGAAGAGGCGGGCCTTCATTACATAGTCATGGAGTACGTCGAGGGTCGCACCTTGCAGCAGATTCTTGCGGACGACGGTCCCATGCGGCCGGATGCTGCCGCTCAGGTGGGGGCGGAGATAGCTCTGGCGCTTGCCGAGGCTCATAAGAAGGGTCTCGTTCATAGAGACGTCAAGCCGGGCAACATCATGATCGCTGAAAGCGGGTTGGTGAAGGTAATGGATTTTGGGATTGCCAAGGCGGCAACCTCGGCAGAGCTCACTCAGGTGGGGTCGATCCTGGGCACGGTGGCTTACCTGTCGCCGGAACAGGCTCGAGGCGATCAGGTGGACGGGCGCTCCGACATCTATGCCCTGGGTGCGCTGATGTACCAGATGCTCACCGGCCGGGCCCCCTTCGCCGCCCAGACGCTGGTGGAGATGCTCAACAAGCTGAACAACCAGGTGCCCACTTCGCCCTCGTTGCTCAACCCGGCCGTTTCCCCAGCCCTGGAGGGCGTGGTCATGAAGGCGCTGGCAAAGGACCCGGCCCGGCGCCACCAAGAGGGGGGCGAGCTGGCCGAGCAACTGCTGCTCAGCCTCACGTCCGACCCGCCGTCCAGGGCGGTCAACGTGCCGCCGGCAGGCGTTCGTGCCGATCGGACTCTCGTTGCCCCGGCGGCCGGATTGGGCACCGGCGATGGGCGGACCAGGGTGCTTCCGCCCTCCCAGCCGCCCCCCCGATCCTCCGGCGAAAGCCAATTCCTCATCGGCGCAGCGGCGCTTATCGCTTTGCTGCTGCTCGGATTTTTCATCTTCTCCAGCTTGACCAGCGATCTTGACGATCCGGTCGAGCCTGCGCCTCCGCAGGCGGTCACCACCACCGCCGGGCGCGCGTTGATCCAGCCGGTCGCCCCGACGACGCTTCCGCAGGCGGTCACCACCACCGTCGTCTCCCCCTCCCCGGAGCCCTCTTCTGAGCCGACACCCGAACCGTCCCCGGACCCAGAGCCCACCCAGCCACCGCCTTCACCCGACCCGGCGCCCTCGGTGGAACCGACCCCGGCAGACCCGGTGCCGACCGAGGATCCGTCCCCCTGAACACTGAGACGGGGGGAATAAGCCGCGATCCAGGCGGCCCGCCCACCCGCCTCAGCCGGGCCTGCCGGCCCCCTGCAAGGTCCGCCTCCGGGCTGCCCCCGGCGACCGACCTCGACCCGGCGGCAAGCGGGTGAGTTTTCGCTCAGAATGACTCTAAAGGGCCACTTTCCTCCTGTAGATGGCGGGAAGGTTTACTGTTAAGCTGAACTTGCAGCACCCCGTTTACGGCGCGAGTTGAAAAGGATGCTCCCAGGCGCCCCATCCTTCCCCCCGGAAAGGGATCCCATGGCGATTGAAGAAATAGATCCGGTTCTCGCGGAGAACGAAGCGGTACGCAAGCTGCAGCAGAGTTACAAGTACGGGTGGCACGACGCTACCTCGTACGACGAGGCCCCCTCTCGTGGACTCTCCCACGACGTGATCGAGATGATCTCAGCTCGAAAGAACGAGCCCGATTGGATGCGGACCAACCGCCACCGAGCGCTCGACTACTTTTACCGCCGCCCCATGCCGTCCTGGGGTGCCGACCTTTCGGGCATTGATTTCGACAACATCTATTACTACATAAAGCCCACCAACAAGGTGAAGAGCTGGGAGGACATGCCGGAGGCGATCCGGGAGACCTGGGACAAGCTCGGGATCCCGGAGGCGGAGAAGAACTTCCTGGGCGGCGTGACTGCACAGTACGAGTCGGAAGTGGTCTACCACTCCACCCAGAAGCACTTGGAAGACATGGGCGTGGTCTTTACGGACATGGACTCGGCGCTTCGTGAGCATCCGGATCTGGTCAAGCAGTACTTCGGGACGATCATCCCGGCCAACGACAACAAGTTCGCCGCACTCAACACCGCGGTGTGGTCGGGCGGATCGTTCATATGGGTCCCTAAAGGCGTATCGGTTGAGGTGCCGCTTCAGGCCTACTTCCGGATCAACCAGGAAAACATGGGCCAGTTCGAGCGCACCTTGATCATCTGCGAGGACGAAAGCTGGGTCCACTACGTGGAGGGCTGCTCCGCCCCGGTATATTCCAGCGATTCGCTGCACTCGGCTGTTGTCGAGATCATCGTTAAGGACCGCGCCCGTTGCCGTTACACCACCATCCAGAACTGGTCGAACAACGTCTACAACCTGGTGACCAAGCGGGCTGTTGCCCATAAGGACGCCACCATGGAGTGGATTGACGGCAACCTCGGCTCAAAGGTCACCATGAAGTACCCGGCGGTGATCCTGCAGGGGGAGGGAGCCAAGGCGGAGATCCTCTCGGTGGCCTACGCCGGCACCGGTATGCATCTGGACGCCGGCGCCAAGGTAACCCACGTTGCTCCAAACACCCAGTCGACAATAGTCAGCAAATCGATTTCTAAGGACGGTGGCCGGGCAGGTTATCGGGGCCTGGTTCGCATTGACGACGGGGCTACCCACGCCCGCTCCACAGTTCGCTGCGATGCCTTGATCCTGGACTCGGACTCGCGCTCAGACACCTACCCGTACAACGAGATAGAGGAACAGACCGGCTCGGTCGGGCATGAAGCCACGGTCTCCAAGGTGGGCGACGAGCAGCTGTTCTACCTTCAGAGCCGGGGCATCGACGAGACTGAGGCAATGAGTCTGATCGTCCGGGGGTTCATCGAGCCCATCACCAAGGAGCTACCGTTGGAGTACTCGGTGGAGCTCAACCGGCTGATCCAACTTCAGATGGAGGGTTCGATAGGCTAGGCGCCGTAACCTTTGGCAGTTTTCGTCCCCGTTACTGCCGAACTCTT
This sequence comes from Actinomycetota bacterium, assembly GCA_052389675.1. Classification (GTDB taxonomy): domain Bacteria; phylum Actinomycetota; class CADDZG01; order JAHWKV01; family JAHWKV01; genus JBBDRH01. The sequence continues at coordinate 8,058 of JBQTHR010000060.1, read as the reverse complement.
GATGGTTTGTAACGGGTGCGCGCGGGCGGCAGGAATGCCCGGTTGGCGCGCCGGGTCACTTCGTTAAGTCTGCGCAGCTTTTGGGCGCCCGCTAGACGTTAATCGAGTTGAGGAGCTTTGCCAGGATGGGTTTTGTCAGGTCTGATGTCGAGGCTCTAAGCAGCGCGCTCTCAGAGCCGGACTGGGTACTTGAGCGGCGGCTGGAGTCCTGGGGCTGGTTCGAGAAAATGGAATTGCCCGGGGAGAAAGAAGAGCCCTGGCGCTACACCAACCTTGCCCGGCTGAAGTTCAAGCTGGACGAGTTCACTGCGGTGCCCGGTACTGCGGCGGTGGGGTCTGTGGAAGCGGCCACCGGACGGTGTGGCCTGCTGCTGGAGCGGGGCGCCTTCCGGGAATTGGGCCGGCATCCGCTGCACCACGAGACCAGAGTGATCTTCACCGACATCCATACCGCCATTGCCGAGCATCCGGATCTGGTGCGTCCGCACCTGTTTGCCCACATGGATACGCAAAGCCACATCTTCAGCGCTCTGCACGCTGCGCTGTTCAGCGGAGGAGCGTTCCTGTACGTTCCTCGGGGGGTCAGCGTGGACTTGCCTATCGAAACCCGGCACATGATCGATCAGGATGGGGTGGCGATCTTCCCGCACACGCTCATAGTGGTGGAAGAGGGGGCGGAGGTTTGCTATATCGAGCGCTTCTCATCTTCCGGGCTTACCGGTTCGGCGCTGTCCAATGCCGGGATAGAGGTAGCGGCAGGCCAAGCCTCCCGGGTGTTCGTCACCAGCATCCAGGAGTACCAAATGCCGGTCTGGCACATCGAGCTACAGCGGTTCGCCACCGAGCGGGACGCCAACTTCAAATCTTTGGTGGTGACTTTGGGCGGCCGGTTCTCCCGTACTGAGACCGAGGCAGCGATCGGTGGGGAGGGCAACAGCGTCAATCTCATGGGGCTGTATCTGCCGGGTAGCGGCCAGCATTTCGATTTCCGCACCCTGCAGGATCATCGGGCCCCCCATTCGACGTCCGATCTGCTCTACAAGGGGGCCCTGCGTGCGAATGCCCGGTCGGTCTACTCTGGTTTGATCCATGTTCGTCCGGAGGGCAACGAGACCGACGCCTACCAGACCAACCGCAACCTGATCCTGTCCGACGACGCCCTGGCGGATTCCAAGCCGGAGCTTGAGATAGAGAACAACGACGTACGCTGCAGCCACGCCGCCTCGGTCGGGCAGATCGACGAAAACGAAATCTTCTACCTGCAGTCCCGGGGCATTGAGCGGTCGGCGGCCGAACGGCTGGTGGTCCACGGGTTCTTCGAAGAGGTCTTGGGCCGGATCGGCCGCACCGATATTCACTACCTGGTGCAGGACCTTTTGGAGTCCAGGCTCTCTTGAACAGTTGGGAGCGGGTGGCGTCGGCGGGAGACGTTAAGGCAGGCGACATCATCCAGGTGGAGGTGGCCGGGGAGCCGGTGGTGCTGGCCAACACCGGCAGCGAGTTCTTGGCGGTCGGCGACGTCTGCTCCCACGATTACGTCTTGCTGCACGAAGGATGGCTGGAGGGCGACACCATCGAGTGCCCCCAGCACGGTTCGAAGTTCAATATGCGAAGCGGAGCGGTGCTGAACCCGCCCGCGACGAAGCCGGTTGCCCCCTACGAAGTCAAGGTGGAAGGGCACGATGTGTACGCGCGACCCATGGAGAAAGCCAATGACTGAGCCCCTTTTGTTAATCGACAACCTGCACGTATCCGTCGGCGAGGGACAAGACGCCAAACTGATTCTCAAGGGCGTCGATCTCAAGATCTTCCCCGGTGAGATCCACGCGATCATGGGGCCGAACGGGAGCGGAAAATCGACCCTGGCCAGCGCCTTAATGGGCAAGCCGGGGTACGAGATCACGCAGGGCCGCATCGTTTACAAGGGTGAGGATCTGGGCGGGTTGTCACCCGACGAGCGGGCCCGAAAAAGAATCTTTCTGGCTTTTCAGTACCCCACTGAGATCCCGGGGGTCTCGGTGGTCAACTTTTTGCGCACCGCCTACAACGCGGTGCACTCAGATGCCAAGTTGGGCCCCCTGGAATTCCGCCGCTACCTGCAAACCAAGATGGACCTGCTGGACGTGCCCAACTCGATGATCAATCGCTACGTCAACGCAGGCTTCTCCGGCGGCGAGCGCAAGCGGGCAGAGGTGCTGCAGATGGCGGTTTTGGACCCGGATTTGGCGGTGCTGGACGAGACCGATACCGGCTTGGACATCGACGCCCTGAAGGAGGTATCCGCCGGAGTGCTCAAGGTGCACAACCAGACCCGGGGCATGCTGGTCATCACCCATTACCAGCGCCTGCTTAACTACATCGAGCCGGGATTCATCCACGTATTGATCCATGGCAAGATCGTGCGCTCGGGCGGCAAGGACCTGGCGCTCGACCTGGAGGCCAAGGGCTACGACCAGTTTCGGACCGAACTGGGCCTACCGGAAGGCGAGGAGCCCCTGGAGCAGGAGTAGCCCGTTTTGGACCTGCTGCCGGATACGGTAGGCCCGCTTCAGCGCGGGCGCCGGGTGTGCGGCTCCCGGCTCATTCGCAATTGATTCCGGCCGCCCCGCTGGAGTTAGCCGATTGGCGCCGCAGGGTGTTCGGCATTTACCGCTCGGTGCGCGCCGGTGACGATCCGCACGCGTCGTGGAGGCTCTGGCGCACTGAGAAGGACGAACTTTTCAGGAACCATTCCCAGTCGCCCATTCCCCTGGAGGATCGGGGAGCCTTCGCCGGACTGTCCTACTTCGATTACGATCCCCGGGCCCGCACTGTCGCCCTGGTGGAGCCGGTCTATCCGGAGCCGGAATTGATCGACTCCAGCGGGGCCGGCGGGGCCGGGATGCAAGCTGTCCTCGTCGCCCGAGCGTGCTTCGAACTCTACGGGCAGTCGCAAACCTTGGGTCTGTACTGGTTCGACAACTACGGAGGCGGGCTGTTTCTCTCCTTCCGGGACGCCACCAGCGGCGCTTCGACCTATGGCGGCTGCCGCTATCTGCTGGACACCGTCAAAGGTGCCGATCTGGGCGGCGAGGCCGGCGGATTGGTGCTCGATTTTAACTTCGCCTACCACCCTTCGTGCGCTTACGATCCCGGATGGAACTGCCCGCTGGCACCTGTGAACAACCGCTTAAATCTGGCGGTCGAAGCGGGCGAGCGGTGGAATAAAGAATGAATGATGTGATGATTGGGGGGTAAGAAGCAGCGTCACCACTACGGTTCGGCTCAAGGAGATCCGATCATGAGAAGGCACCTGTTGAGCAGCCGGAGGCTTCATCGCAAGCGCTTTCAGGTGCTCCACCTGCCCTTGGGGCCGTAGTTTTGACGGTTTCGGCATCAATTCTCACAGCCGCGGACGTCCATGATCACGTTCGCGGCTCTATTTTTACCTCGTCGGTGGAGGGGCGGGTGGGTGTGGAGCTTGAATGGCTCGCCATCTACGAGGAGGACCCCACCGCCTACGTTCCCATCAAAACCCTGGAGCAGATCCTTACCCCGGACCGGCCGTTGCCCGGCGGCAGCAGGGTTTCCTTCGAACCCGGCGGACAAGTTGAGATCAGTTCTTTGCCCGGCCAGTCCGCAGCCGCCACCTGCATCGCCACGGCAGCAGATTTGAGCACGGTGCGTTCGTGCTTGGCCGGTCACGGGATCCGGCTGGTGGGCGTGGGGGTGGATCCCTATCGCACCGGCTGCCGCTTCCTGCGCAAGCCCCGCTACGATGCCATGGAGGCTTACTTCGGAACCACCTGGCCAGAGGGCCGGGTGATGATGAGGTCATCGTGCTCGGTGCATGTCAACCTGGACGTGTCGAGCATGGAGGAGGGCGCCGAGCGCTGGCGGCTGGTTCACGCCCTTGGGCCCACGCTGTCGGCCGCCTTCGCCAACTCGGCGATCCTGGACGGCTCGCCCAGCGGTTGGCGCTCCACCCGGCTGGCGCTGTGGCAAGCCCTTGACCCCTCCAGAACTCTTCCGACTCCACCCGTGGGGGACCCGGTGGACGTGTGGACCCGCTACGCCTTGGAGGCCGCCGTGATGTTCATCACCACCGACGAGGGGTGCCAGCCTCTGTTCGAGCCGATGACCTTCGCCGAGTGGCTGGCCAACGGCCACCCGCTGGGCTACCCCGACCTCGAGGACTTGAAGGTGCACCTGACCACGCTTTTTCCACCGATCCGGCCGAAGGGGTGGCTGGAGTTGCGCATGATCGACGCTCTGCCAGACCCGTGGTGGCGCGTGCCGGTCGCCCTGACCGCGGCCATTGTTTACGACCCTCGGGCAGTGGCTAACGTCGAGAAGGTCGTTGAGCCGACCGCCGACTTGTGGACCGTGGCCGCCCGCTACGGGATGGCGCACCCGTTGCTGCGCGAAGCGGCGTGCGTTTGTTTCGAATCGGCTATCGAGGCGATGGACCGGGTGGAGGTGGATGACGAAACCGCCCGGCTGGTGGTCGAGTACCACCGGCGCTATATCGCCCAGGGCCGCTCGCCCGCCGATGATCAGCTCCAGGCATGGGGGAAGGGCGGGAGCTTGCTGGGATTCGACTCGACTCTGGAGGAGATGTGGACGTAAAAGAGCTTGCAGCCCGGGAGCTGGAAAGCGTGAGGCGGCGCACGTTCCGCTTGCTGGACCCGGTTCCCGAATCCGACCTGATGCGCCAGCACTCGCCGCTCATGTCGCCGCTGGTGTGGGACCTGGCGCATGTGGGCAATTTCGAGGAGATCTGGCTTTTGCGCACGATCGCTGGTTTGCCTGCCAAGGATCCCGGTCTGGACGACATCTACGACGCTTTCAAGTACGCCCGCAAGGAGCGCACCCGGCTGCGGCTCCTGGACCCCTCCCAATCCCGGGGCTACATCAGCGACGTGCGGGCCCGGGTGCTCGATGTCCTGGAGAAGCTCGAGCTTGACCCGGCGAACCAGCTGCTGGCCGGTGGCTTTGTCTACGGAATGGTGATCCAGCATGAGCACCAGCACGACGAGACCATGCTCGCCACCCTGCAGCTGCGTAACGGGGAGTATCCAGCGGCCCAAGCGACGGTACCGGCAGCCGGGCCGATCGATACCACGGAGGTCCTGGTCGGCGGGGGGCCGTTCGTGATGGGCACCGACATCGAGCCCTGGGCTTATGACAATGAGAGGCCCGCGCACCAGGTGGAGTTGTCGTCGTTTTACATCGATACTGCGCCGGTCTCCAATGGCGAGTATCTGCAGTTCATGGAGGCGGGCGGGTACCGGGAGCGGCGCTGGTGGAGCGATGAAGGCTGGGCATGGATTCAGGAGCAGCGGATAGACCGCCCGCAGTTTTGGGAGCGTCACGGCAGTGGCGTGTGGCATCGAACCCGTTTCGGCCGGGTTGAGACGTTGCCGCTGGACGAGCCGGTTCAGCACGTGTGCTTTTACGAGGCGCAAGCTTTTGCCACTTGGGTGGGCAAGCGCCTGCCCACCGAGCAGGAGTGGGAGAAGGCGGCATCGTGGGACCCGGTGAGCGGGACCAAGCGCCGTTACCCCTGGGGGGACGGGCCCCCGGATCTTGAGAAGGCCAACCTGGAGCAGCGGTTGTACCGGCCGGCACCGGTGGGCGCCTACCCGCAGGGCATCAGTCCGTACGGCTGCCACCAGATGATCGGCGACGTCTGGGAGTGGACCTCCTCATTGTTCGAGCCCTGGCCGGGCTACGTCTGCTTCCCCTACAAGGAGTACTCGGACGTGTTTTTCGGTAAAGGCTTCAGGGTCTTACGGGGCGGTTCCTGGGCCACCCATCCCCTGGCCGTCCGGACCACCTTCCGCAACTGGGATTACCCCATCCGCCGGCAGATATTTAGCGGTTTTCGCTGCGCCAGGGACGCTTGAAATCGGTGATCGGCATCGTGCGGTGGCTGTGCTCAACCCATACTTGGGGAGGCGGCCGTCTCGAACCGCTCCGCCCGCGTCGGGCACGCTAGCCGTGTGCCGGCAGCTGGCCTATCTGGGCCCCCCGGTTACGCTGCAAAGCCTGGTCCTCGAACCGGAGCACTCCCTGCTCAAGCAGTCCTACGAGCCCAAGCACCAACGCCACGGGGTGGTCAACGCCGATGGCTTCGGATGTGGCTGGTTCGACCAATCCGTCCGGTCCGAGCCTGCGGTATACCGCAAGGCGCAGCCGATCTGGGCCGACCCCACCTTCAAGAGCATCGCGGGGATGATCAGCTCTGCGGCGGTCCTGGCAGCCGTACGGGACGCCTCCATAGGCACCGCAGTGGAGGAGAGCAGCACGGCCCCGTTCACGGCTCGGGGACTGCTTTTCGCCCATAACGGAATGTTCAAGAAGTTCGACGGACCGCCCGGGGCACAGCTACGCCGGATGGTGTCGGATGCCCGCTTCGGGGCAATCCGAGGCACCAGCGACTCCGAATTTCTCTTCGCATTGATTCTGGATGGGCTGGAGGACGAAATGGAGGTGGGGGACGCCATGAGCACGGTTATCGCCCGGTGTCTGGAGCTCAGCTCCGGCACCTTCAACTTTTTGGTACACGACGGCAGGCGGATCACGGCTACGCGGTGCGGCGAATCGCTATACCTGCTTGAAGGAAGTCAGCGGCGGCCCGGAGCGCTGGTGGTCGCCTCCGAGCCGTTCGATGACGATCCCGCCTGGCGAGAGGTGCCTGACGGGTCGGTGGTAAGGGCCGCCGAGGGTGAAGCCACCGTCTGGCCGATGGGGGGGCGGATATGACGGTGCCTCAGGGCGGCCCGCTGGTTTCCGGGCTTATCTCCCACTTGGGTCCGGACGATCTTGCTCGTCAGCTGCGTACTGACGCCCTGGAGGGCTTGACCTCCCACCCCAAGAGCATCCCATCCAAATGGTTTTACGATGAAACCGGCTCCCGCCTGTTCGACGAGATCACCCGCCTCCCCGAGTACTACCTGACCAGGGCGGAGCGCTCGATCCTTGAGGAGCGGGCGGACTCGATTGCCCGGCACTCGGGCGCCGACACGCTGGTAGAGCTCGGTTCCGGGACCTCGGAAAAATCCCGGCTGGTCATAGATGCCTTCTGCCGTACCGGACAGCTTCGCCGTTTCGTACCTTTCGACGTCGATCCGGACACGCTTCACCATGCCTGCGGGTCACTGCTCAGTTGCTACCCGCAGATCGAGGTGGCGGGGATCGCTGGCGATTTCGAGCGCCATCTGAGCGCGATCGCCCAGCCGGGCCGGACCACGGTTGTTTTTCTGGGCAGCACCATAGGCAATCTGAATCCGATCGACCGGGCGGCGCTGCTCAGCCAGCTTTCGGAGAGCTTGAAGCCGGGCGACTCGTTCCTGTTGGGCGTGGATCTGGTAAAGGACGTGCCGGTCATCGAGGCCGCCTACAACGACTCCGCCGGCGTCTCCGCCGCATTCAATCTCAACATTTTGGAGGTCTTGAACCAGCGTTTGGGCGGCGACTTCGACCCCTCACTCTTCGAGCATGTCGCGGTTTGGGACCCGGAAGAGGAGACCATGCGGATGAGTCTGCGCTCGCGCCGGGCGCAAAGTGTCCGGCTTGATCAGATTGGCCTGGTGGTCGATTTCGAGCCGGGCGAGCAGCTTCATACGGAGATCAGTTCCAAGTTCCGCCGGGAGGGTATAGAAGCCGAGTTGCAGGAGGCCGGATTTCGCCCCACCAGCTGGTGGACGGACGGTGGGAACCGGTTCGGGCTGACTCTTTCCCACCTAGCATAGCCAAGCCAATGTGCCCGATGAAGATGGCGACGAGCCTAATCTATCCGTCGTACGCCTTCTCCAGCTCAGCTAAGTTTAGCTTCCTCATCTGCAAGAGAGCCTCGGTGAGCTTGGCCATCTGATCTTTTGTCCCGTTGGCCATCATTTCCTCCCACTGGACCGGAACGACCTGCCAGGAAAAGCCGAACTTGTCCTTTAGCCCGAAGTTACCCCCCCGGTCCCCGACCAACTAGGCCTTTTTAGGCACAAATCGGTCCTGGTACGCTCCTGGCTACATGCCTACGAGAAGCCGACCCGGTGAGAGAGCTTCAGGAGCTTGAAG
>JBQTHR010000059.1:0-9644 GCA_052389675.1 Actinomycetota bacterium | reverse complement strand
CAGCTATTCGAACTCTTCCAACTTGACGCCTTTCGGCCCTCCGTAGGTAATACAGAGAAATGGCGTGGATTTTAGCTTTTCAGGCACGATTTTTAGCCGACGCGTCCGGTAACTCTGAAACTGGGGCGAGGCCCCGGCGCCCAGACTGAGGAAACGCTTCGTCAACGGTCGAACGAGTCCTCGGCTTGCCTTCCCTCCCTGAGGATTGTGGGAGCTCGGGTGCATCCCCGAGATCTTGCCGTTTCTCTCATCCCATCCGATGTGGCCCACGCCGCGTTTGTAGGCATTGAAGTGATCGCCCCACGGACCATCCTGTCGACGCTCATGCTGCTGTATGCATCGGATCCGTGCGGACTTTCAGGTACTCCAAACATCGATCCTCCTTTCTTTTGAATCCAGGTCTTCTGCCTGAGATCGTGGCGCCGGGGCCTTGAACCCCAGAGGCTGCCGGTCGCCCTTTTTGGCTATTGGCCTGAGAACGGGCCTCCGAGAGAAAGGCCGATAGCCGCACGGCCGAGCATCCGCACAGGGGATCACAGGGGTCCGGTTGCTGATGATGATGCCCGTGAGGGGTTATGAGAGGTGAGATGAATTCGGTCATCGGTAGCACTCCGGCCGTGCCAGCCGCCCCTGTCCCGATTGCCGCCAGATTCTGGTTCAGATCCATGGACCTCTCCTTTCTACGCGCTCCGACCCAGCTCAAGATCTTTGCTGTACTTGGAACGCAGGCGCAGGACACCCCGCTCGAGAGATGCTGGAGTGCGACGTATAGGAAGGATGACAACAGACCCCTGCTTGGCAGAAGGTCAAGCTCCTGAGTGATCAGGAGGAAAGCGGCAAAATCGAACTTCTGCACCCACAGGCCATCATGGACAGCGGAGCCATCGTCGCTTGTAGGACAGTCTGCATCTGCCGGATTTCCGATCCTTTCGCGGGCTGCGAAAAGCAATGGAAAGACAGTTTGTGAAAAGGTCTTGAAGCGGTCGCCAATGACGTCTGCGGCAAATTTATTGTAGATTCCCGCCGTAAGCGTTCTCGTGAGCTTGACCGTATCCCCAAACAATCTGAAAGGATGGCGCGGCCTGAGGGTTGAAGGTGAACAGCAATGCGGGTGCCCATCTTCCTCAAGAACCTTTGAGTTCGATGAGGACTTAGGCAGAAGATAGATGTCCGAAATGACGCGCATTCTTTGGCTCGACGATGACTATCACGGAAGACCTGAGCTTTGGGAAGCGCTTCAAGACTTCAGCGCGGACGTCGTAATGGTCCCATCTGAGCGTTTTGCAGTCGAACAACTTGAACAATACGAGTTCGACCTCTTCATTCAAGATCTTCACCGGCGCCCAAGTGATTCTCAGTTCAGCAGACTACCCCCGCGCACCAAAGCAGTTTCAGCGCATGATGCAGGCTGGGGCTTCTATAGAGATGTACTTCGACCAGGTCTGCCCCAATTACCCGTGATTATCGTTAGCTTGGACGCGCACTCAGTAAGAACACGCCGTCGAGCTTATGACTTCAATCTCACCGTTCTACATAAGGTCGCAGACCTTCGAGAGACGCTCCCTCGGGCAATTGTTCGGGTTCTGGCGGCCCAGCGAGAAGTACTCAAACTTCGAACTGTCCCCCCCACCCTCGTTTTGGATTTCAATCGAATTAATCAAGCGCTGCTCAAGCACATGGCCCGGCATCCAGAAGACCTTGAGAGGGTTAGCTGGAAGAAATTTGAGGAACTCATTGAGGTTCTATTACGGGAGTTGGGTTACGAGGTTAATCGAACTCGGTTTACCCGGGACGGTGGAGTTGACCTTTGGGCGGTAGAGCGATCTGACTTCGGTGAGATCCACTATGCGATCGACACCAAGAAGTACGCCCGATCCAGGAGAGTGGGACCACATCCTGTACGGGCAATTCATGGGGTAGCAGATCTCGAGCAAGCACACGTCGGCGTGATCGTTACCACCTCCACCTTTGGCCCAGGAGCCCGCAAACTGGAGAAACAGTACTCGAGGAGGATCGCACTCAAAGACTTCGAGGATGTAACCGATTGGATCCGAAGAGTGAGTGGCTCTGGAATGGGACATTACAATAATCTCCTCTCGCAGATAGCCACACACCTGATCAGCCGATCCATCTAGCTGTCCATCGGCATAGCGCTCCGTCGTCTGTTCGAGCTCGCTGTCCTGCGAGTGCGCTCTGAGCACAGCAAAGATCTCGAGCTGCTCGTACTCCGTCACCAGCTCGATGTGCTGTGGCGGCAGATAAAGCGCTTCGCACTAGGTCAAGTTCACCGGGTCTTTCTCGGGTCAAGTCCGAAATCTCCTGTAAAAGCTGCGCGGCCTGAAACGCTGATATATAAGAACGCTACTCTCATCTGGCCCCACCCCGAGCGATGAATGATCCTCTGAAATGGCCCCACTCCACGCCCCAATGGCCTACCTTCCGAGTTGTCAAACGCTCGAGAAGGAGGCAGAAAGGTGCGCAGAGTGGAGCTTTACGAGCTTATCCGGCATGACTTTTTCGATTTCGGCAAGTCCCGGAGGGAGATAGCCCGCAACCGGGGCGTTCACCGGCGAGTGGTCCGCCAGGCGATCGAGAACGCGGTCCCGCCGGAGCGCAGGGCCCCGGCTCGAGTAAGCCCGGTTATGACCGACGAGGTCAAGGGCTTCATCGACAAGATCTTGGAGCAAGACCTAAGCGCTCCCCGCAAGCAGCGCCACACCGCCCACCGGATCTGGCAGCGGGTTCGAGACGAGCTCAACTCCCGGGTAGCCGAATCCACGGTGCGCCGCTACGTCGTCTATCGGAAGAGGGAACTGGCTGGCGCCGAGGTCTTCATCCACCAGCACCATCGCCCTTGCTAGCGATCACTGAAAATAAGCTCAATTGAGCCGAACTCTCATGCCCAACGCGCCCGGGGTGTACCCGCCCTTGACAGCGGAGCGCCCGCGCCCCCCGGACCCCCCAGATGAGGCCGGCCGCTTCACGGCCAGGTAGCGGTAAACAGCTTCCGGGGGGCGCGCCCACTGTCAAGGGATCGCTGCGCTCGGGTGCGCTAAGAGGAAGCGACAGCATCATTCCTCGCCTCCGTTGGCCGGTACTGGTCAATCAGGACCAAGTACTGCTCGATCACCCGTTCGTTCATGCCAGTGAGCAGCGGCAGTTCTTCCGTGGAGAACTTTGAGGCAAGCAGGCGTACCCGCTCGAATCCGCGGATGTAGCGGTCCACCGCCTCTTTGGAGTGGTAGGTCCGCCGGGCTATGTCGGGGGTCAGCATGCCCTGCAGGTAAAGGCGAATGATCGCGGCCTTGTGGGTGGGGAAACACCCCATATCCATGACGTAGCCTCGCAGAGGTACAAACTCCCCCCGCTCCCGCAGCGAGACTGCGCTTAGGCTAACCCCTCCCGGCGAGTACCCGGTGACGATGGCGATGTCCCGCTGAGAGAGCAGCCCTCCCTGCTGGTAGGCCTGGCGGGTCAGCCGCCGAACACGAATCGTTCTTCTCTCCGATTGGGGCAGGCCCTGGCGAACCGCCTCCAGGTCCTCATCGGCCACGATCGTCAGCTTTACCGGCACCAGCTTGGTCTGTCCGATCGTCTTGGCCCGACCGGCTCCTTGCCCAATGCCCGCAGCCAGGTAGATCAGCTGGCCCGGCTCTAGATCGCCCTCCCGCCGGTAGTAGCAGCGAACCAGGTTGCAGATGTCCTCTACGATCGCCGCAACCACTACCTTGCCCTTGTCGTATCCATACTCGTGGAGGAACTTGTAGCGCAGCAGCGAGGGCAGGTTGCGCCGAGCCAGCCGGCGGTAATCCACCTGGGCCCGGGAGGTCTGCCTCACCGATGGCCCCCCTTTTTAGCTCGGTTGGCATCCAGCAGCTCGTACACCCGGGGTGCGGAGGGAAACTCCCGGCGCGCCCGCTCGTACAGCCCGATGTACTCGTTGATCAAAGCTGCCGACCGAGACGTTGCAGCCCTGATCTCGGGCACGCTGGCCTCTCGGGCGTGCAGCGCGGCGATCTGGCGAAAGTCGGCCAGGTAGCGGGAGATCGATCCCTCAGAGTGGCCGGTGCGCTGTTCGATTTCGGTGAACTGCAAGCCCCACAGGTACAGCTGCACCACCTTGGCCTTGTGGCTCACGGTGGGGCCGATGTCGCGGATCTGGCCTCTTGTCGGCACCGCCCCGCCGCTTCGGCGGATCTCGGCGATGTCCCGCTTCACCGTCGCCGGGGAGGAGCAGGTCAAGTAGGACAGGTCCTCTATCGTCAGAAGCCCTCCTTGGACCCGGGCCTGGCGCGCCAGCCGACAAAGCCGGGACTGGCGCGTCGCCCACAGTCCCTTGCTCCGCAGAGCCTCAAGGTCCTGCGGCGCGGTGAGCTCGAGCCTGACCTGCACCTTGCGGCAAGATGCGATCGGTTTGCCCGCCGGCTCATCGCTTGACACCGCCAGATAGCACAGCTCCCCCGGACGGGCTGGTACCTGGCCGTATTCGGCGAAGTAGCGGGCCATCTGCTCGTAGTGGGCCCGGGCCAAGACCGGGGTGAGGTTGAAGTCATCTTGGATCCTGGCGACTATCGAGGACTCGGCATCCTTGGCCGACAGGCGTTGGGTTCCGTAAAGATCCATGGGCCACCTCCAGGGGCGATTAGCACTCCTGGAAGAGTACGGGTCATTTGATCCGACAGTAATTCCCCACCCTCCAGGGCCAACGGGGCCGGGGAGGAGATCCGTAAATCGGAGGGGGACCCCTCCCATGCTGATGGTCTCAAGGCCAACCAGCAGGAAGGAGTCCCACCCCATGATCTCAAGGGGAGAAGACGTGGAAGCAGCAGCACTTAAGAAGAGGGGATGGTCGATCGCGGCCATTGCCCGGCATCTGGGCCGGGACCGCAAGACGGTCCGGGCCTACCTCAAAGGGGAAGCCGAGCCAGGGGTTCGCAAGTCATCGCGCTCTGACCCGCTGGAACCCTATATCAGCTACCTCGAAGCCCGATTCACCGACAACTCTCACATCTGGGCCAGCGCGCTGTACGACGAGGTGGTGCCACTCGGATACAGCCAGTCCTACGTCAGCTTCGCCCGGCAGATGAGGCTGGCGCAACTTAGGCCACACTGCGACGCATGTGCCGGGGTGAGAGGCCGGGAGTACGCCGACATCGAGCACCCGCCGGGCAAGGAGATCCAGTGGGACTGGTTCGAGCGCAAGGCGCCGTGGGGCGGCAAGGCTCACGTCCTGCTCGGGGTACCTTCGCACTCCGGACGCTTCCGCGGTGTCCTTGCAGAGTCGCAGGACCAGGCTCATCTGGTGGAGGCGATGGACAAGGTACTGCGCAAGTTGGGCGGCACCACCAAAGTGTGGCGTACCGACCGTTTGTCCACGGTAATCGTTCCCGGCTCACGTGAGGTCCAGGCCAGCTTCGCTCCGGTGGCCAAGCACTACGGGGCGATCGTAGAGCCCTGCCCGCCCCGCCGGGGCAACCGTAAGGGAGTGGTGGAGGCAGCGGTGCGCTTCTCCTGCGGCAGGTGGTGGAGAACCATGGTTGCCACCACCCGCGAGCAGGCGCAACTCAGCCTGGACCGGTTCTGCGAAACTACCGCCGACGAGCGGCTGCGGGCACCGGGGCGGTTATTGGATCCCGCCGAGGATGCTTCGACAAAGTGGCCCACGGTGGCGGCACTGGCCGATGCCGAGCCGCTGATGGCTTTGCCAACTTCTTGCTACCCGGCCACTGCCCAGACCACAGCTACGGTCGCAGACAACGCGACGGTAGCCTTCAGGGGCAACCGCTACTCGGTGGCGCCGGGCCTGCGGAAGTCGCAGCTTACGCTTCGTCACCGCCTGGGTTCGGCCACTCTTGAGATCGTCTCCCCAGCTGGGCTTTTGCTGGCAACTCACACTCTGGCTCCCGACGGGTTGGGCAGGACGGTTCGAATCCCCGAGCACAAAGATGCCCTGGAAGCGGTGGTCCTGGGCGGCTTCAGCTCCGCTCAGCCATGCGAGCGCAAGGGCAACTTCCCTCCGGGACCTGCCGCCCGGGTGGAGGCGAAACGGCTGCTGGCGAGCTTGGGACCCGAGGTAAGCGTCGACCTGAGTGCCTACGCCCGCCTGGTGGAAACGATGGCCGGCCATGAGTGAGGCGTCGGTCTACCAGCAGTTGCGGGGACACCTGGCAACCCTTCGCCTCAGCGCCGCTGCCGAAGCCCTGCCCACCCAGCTCGACGATGCCCGGCAAGGCGATCTAAGCCACACCGCCTTCCTGGAGAAGTTGCTGGCAGTTGAGGTGGAGGCGGTGCTGACTCGCCGGCAGAGCTCACTGTCCCGCTTCGCCTGCCTGCCCTCCCCATGGCGATTAAGTGACTTCGACTTCGACGCCCAACCCTCGGTGGATCGCAAGCTTGTCCAAGAGTTGGCCAGCCTGCGCTTTTTACAGGATGCAACCAACGTTCTTTTGATCGGGCCTCCGGGGGTGGGCAAGACCATGTTGGCGGTGGGGCTTGGATGGGCTGCGGTGGAGGCCGGCTACCGGGTCCACTACACCACTGCCGCCGAGTTGGCGGCCAAGTGCCACCGGGCGGCACTCGAGGGCAGATGGTCCACCGCGATGCGTTTTTACGCCGGTGCCCGACTGCTGATTATTGACGAGGTCGGCTACCTGCCGCTTGCCGGTGAGGCCGGGGCGGCGCTGTTTCAGGTTGTGACCCAAAGGTACCTGAAGGGCTCCATATGTTTGACCACCAATTTGGGCATCTCCTCCTGGGCTCGGATCTTCGAGGACCCGATGGTGGCAGCCGCCATGCTCGACCGGCTGCTGCACCGAAGCGTGGTATTCAACATCAACGGGGAGTCCTACAGGATGAGGGCCCACCGGGCTCGGGCCGAGAAGATGATGGGGAAGGCAGCCCCCAGTGATTGATCGACCCCCGGCACCTGCAGCCAACAACACCTTGGCAACCTGCCCGGTGTGCCAAGGCCGGTTCGTAGTGCACGGCAAGCAGCTTTACTGCGGCAAGCCGTGCCGGGACACCGCGTACCGACGGCGCAAGCACTCAGCAATCCGGCGGATCCCACAACCACCGACGCGGCCTCGGCGCGGCTTGAGCGTTTACGAATGTGAGGGTTGTGGCAAGCGCTCACTTGGGTACGAGCGCTGCGAGCAGTGCCGGAAGTTCTTGCGCAAGCTGGGTCTGGGAGGTTCCTGCCCCTATTGCGATGAGCCGGTCACCGTCACCGATTTGCTCAAAGAGGAGGTGGCCCCCAGGGGAATCAGGTAGCCTCAAACCCATCGATTCACCTGGGGAATTTCGGTGATCGAAAGTGGGGAATTTCGGTGATCCTCAGGACCCGATAGGCGGCCACCAAACTCCAGGTAGGCGGCCACCGGAATCCGGACTGGTGCGATCAAAATCTCGGAGCCATGGCGATGTAGGGCGCCAGTGAATATGGTGCGCAGGGGTAGCTGCACGCCATCACTCGACACCCTCTGCCGGCCCTCCCTGTATCGAGAACTGCGGCCTTCTTCGAAGCTCCATTCCCAAGATTTGGCTCAAGGCAGCGGTTTGTCACCCCTCTCTCTCACCGACGCGACGATGCCAGAGCTGAGGTAGACGGTGGAACTCACCACAGTTCCCGGTGTCGGGGTTGGCGGTTCCAGAGCCGGATGCGAGGAACGGGGAGCCCCCGGGGGTGGAGATCGGAACTGGGGAGGCATTGCAACCTGCTGGATGACGGTCTCTTTTTCAGAAAGCAGCACGGTGCTCTCTTTGTCAAATATGCGCTCAACCTTCACCAAGCTACCATTGTGGTCGTCGTACGTTAAGGACATCGCAACTCCCGACCTGCCTTCGGCGTCCTTGACATCTTCGACCACCTTGATCCCAGGTATGCGGGCAGCGGCCCGAAAAAGAGTAGCTCGCAGTTCGGGCGGGACATTGGTTCCGCGCAACAGATCGCCTATCACTATGAACATCTCAGGGTGAAGACCTGGCCCCGCAGTCCCAGCACGCTCTTCTATCTCTGAAAAGAGCTGATCAGGGTCGCTGGGCAAGCTTGCGTAATTCTCGTGCGAAAGCTCCCCTGGCCCGTACGTCCGATCCTCTACGGTACGGGCATTTAGATTGGGCTTGCCTGAAGCCTCCCAGGCTGCCCGGTCACGCGGACTTGGAAACTCTATCTCCTGCGGCTCCAAGCTGGTTCGACCAGAACCATCGGGGCCAATCCAGGACTCTCTCACCCCCGAGACCAAAACCCGATAGGGAGAATCACCGACGGTTAGCTGAGCCTGAACCTGCTTCACTTTCGTGTAGCGATAACCAGTGGCTGATGCCGCAGGTAGCGACTGTTCGGAGGCGGTTCGGGCGATGCTTTCCAGGATGGCACTGTCCATCATGGCAGGGGGCGTCTCTTCGGCAGATCGGAGGATCCAGATTGAAACGAACGTAATCAGCAAAATGCTTGTTAAGAACCCCGCATAGGCGATTCGCTTCCTACGCTTAGCCCACGAATTCTCCTGAAGGGTGGGAGGAGGAGTTGATTGCAGCACCTCCGCAAAGAGCTTGCGCCCCTGCTCTCGATCTGCCCAACCGATCACATCCTCCCTTGTGAGTGGGTTCACCCTCTCAAGCAGGCGCAACTTGTGTGCATCACTAGATCTCATCGGCTCTCCTTGGTCCGGCTGGCATCAGATCTGTTCCAAGTCGATCCTCTGCAAGTGCCATCCTCTTGATGAATCTCTTGCGAACTCTATGAAGGCGGACGGAGAAGGCCGCAGTTGTGAAACCCATTACTGCAGCTGCGTCCTTGATCTTGAGTCCGTCCCAGGCAACCAGAAGCAGTGCCTCCCTGTCTGGGGCGGACAATGTCTGTAGGACTTCCATGATTTGGACTCGGATTCCGAACTGGTTGGCATGATCCTGAAGATTGGCTTCAGCCGCGGATGGCAAAATGAGTCGACGCCTGAGTCCTTCCCGCCGATTGCTTGACCGTCGCTGGTTAGCGAGAACTTTCCCCGCTACGGCGAGAAGCCAGGGCAGGTTGTTACTGGGCATATCGGATAAACGTCGCCACGCAATTAGCCAGGTCTCAGCCACGGCGTCTAAGGCGTCCTCACGGTTGGCTCGCCTCAGAACATAAGCGAGAACATAATCACAGCTTGACTTGTAGATCCGCTCGAATTTCACTTGCTCTTCTGAGCCCACAGGTCTTCCCCTTTGATAAAGGCCCTCAGCCTTTTACTGTCCAGCCGCTGGCGTTTCTTGCACTGGACCGACGGTTCGATGGAGTAGGGGTAAAAGACGCAGGCTGCCCGTTCGACGGCAGCCTGCGTCTTGTTGGTACGAACAGAGTCTAGTTATGAAAGAAGGTGTCGAATATTTGAGGCAGGAAAGTTATTCTTAACCCGTTGCCAGTATGGTACTTGCACGTTCCAGTGCCCGTCTTTGTATCTCTTCAAATTCACCCAGAATCCTCAGGCTTTCGGGTGAATTCACCTCTGGGTTCGCTTCACTCAGCAACTGCTGGACGGCTAGGGCTCCTTCGGGTTTCAGGCTCTTGAATTTCTCTGGAGTTTTTACGCAGCTATCCGAGCCTGTCTGGCGAAGCTATCGACAGCCTGATCGATCGTGCGCAGAGCCTTACGTAGTTCTGGTGC
>JBQTHR010000058.1:0-14931 GCA_052389675.1 Actinomycetota bacterium | reverse complement strand
TGGCCACGGCTGCGCCCAGCAGGATCTGCAGCTTGGTCTTGCGTCTTCCCCGGTAACGGGCCTTTCGGGCTCCCAGGTCCTGAAGATGGTCGATCTTGCGTTCGATCTTGGCCCTTCTACGGAGAAGGGCTTTGACCTCGGGATCCTGCTGTGCCTTGCGGGCAGCTGCTATCCGGTCGTGGTGACGGCCAACAAAGATCGTGCGGCCCTTGATCTGGGTGGGCTTGAGACACAGGTTGCGGATTGGGCAGGCGGCGCAGGTTGCGGTGGAGAAGATGAAGGTAAGGCCCGGCTTGCCTTTGTGGTCCTTGGCCTTGATCGCTTTGGTTGTGCTTTGTCCTGCCGGGCAGGTGAGCATCCCCGCCTGTGCGTCAACCTCGAACTCGGTTTTGGGGTACAGGCCCCGGTTGGTGGTGGGAGGCACCTTGGCCACCATGGTGACTCCAGCCTTTTCAAGCTCTTCTCGGACCTCGCCTTCCGAGTAGGCCATGTCCCCGAGCAGGGTCTCGATCTGCACTCCATCAATCTGGTTGGCCTGTTCCACCAGGGGAAGGGCTCCGGCGGCGTCCCCGGCGTTACCTGCTCTGATCTCTACACCGAGCACCATCTCGGATGACTCGTCAGTCAGTACATCCACCTTGTGGCCATTGAAGCGGCGGGAGGCAGACTTGCGGCCGTGGCGCATCTGGGGATCGCTGGTGCTGATGATCCGGTCCTTGGCCACCGCCTGGCGGATCTGGGGGTTGCCCTGCTCGTCGGGTTCGGTATCTTGCTCCACCACCTGAGCCAGCAGTCGGCAGATTCTTTGGCTTTGGGGTTGTGCTGCGCAATCTGCGCGACCACTGTGCGGGAAATCTCCACCAGTTGCCTTAGGTGCTGCTTGCGGGCACCGGGATCCTGCCAGTCGATCTCGGGTTTGCCCCCCAGGTACTGCCCGGCCGCCCGGATGGTTTGCGGGGACAGATCCCTTCCTGCCGCCTTGATCGTCTTTTTGAGAAATCCCCGGATCAGTTCGTAAGTGTCGGATACCGCACCTGCTCCATGGATCGGGGAGCTATCCACAATTGCGGTTAGATTGTCTTTGAAGATCTTTGCTTGGACCGCCCTGGCCAGGGTTGCCTCAAACGGCTTGCCGTCCGCTTCATGGGCAACCATGCGCGCCCGCATGAGCGAGAAGGTAGTGGCCCCGATCCCCTCGAAGTCATCGTCCACCCCCATGGCCGCCTTCCAATCGGCATCTACCCTGGTTCTGCGGGAGGTTTCGGCATCCGAGGCGGTTCGGTCGTGGGTAGCGCACAACATCGCCCTGATCATGACCATGGGTGGAATAGAGGGCCTGCCCGTACGCCTGGAGTAAAGATGGGCGTAGTCGTCGTCGCTTAGAATCTCGTGACCATGTTCGGCGAGCCGGGCGTAGAAGGAGTTCTTGGTGATCAGATGCCGGCGGGCATGTTTGGTCCCAAGAAGTGACGCCTGGGGGTTGGCTTTTCCCAGCATTTCGAGGCACCTCCGGGGTCGGATCAGGTACCTATGATTATTTCAACCCCCAGGCCAAATCGCGAGCTTCGCGGCCGACTTTCTGCTGGGTCACCCAGTGAGGCAACCTCGGACCGCCTAGAAGAACAAGTTCCGCTTGTGGTTCCGATCTTGTCATAGCTGGCCGTGGGTCCGAGCTTCCCTCAGGCTTAGAATCCAATTCCTTCCCCTTGTGTGCATTTGCGTCGAGAAGGGGAGCTCCATGGTCAACTCACCCTCGCTTGGTGAACTTTTAGACGGACACGTCAGCCTCGACTGTGAGTGTTTCGATCGGCTTTACCTGAATGTTTACCAGCCGAAGCTGCAGACGCCCGGAGGAGTTGTCTACTTTCTTCACGATCACCGGGGCAACCCGATTCCCTCCCCGGCTCTGTTTCGTCCCATGGGGGATGCCTACCGCAGGTCGGTGGCCAAGTTTGCTGAGGATGCCGGAATCGAGACGATCCGTTTCAAGGCAGGTGACCGCAAGATTGATGTGGTCACCCCATATCTGGAGAAGGCAACCGGTCCTGGAGTGGTGGTGATCGGCCAGGCTCAAGAGATTCAGCGGGTCACTGTGGGAACCGACGTGCGCCGCCATCCCGAGACCGGGTGTCCTCACTACTCGTTCAACAAGGTTGACCGCCGGGTGACCGTCTACTACTTCTACGCTCAAGATGAGCAGTGGGGACCGTCGTTTTTGAAGATGTGTGCCTATTTCCCCTATCCGGCAAAGATGTGGTGCAACGGGCACGAATGGGTGAAAGCTCAGCTCAAGAGCAAGGGAATCGGGTTCACTGCCTTGGCCAACGGGTTCGCTTCCGTTGACAACGCCAAGGAGCTGCAGCGGCTGTGCGACATGCTCGGACCCCGCCAGGTGCAGGACCTTTTTGAGCGTTGGATGGCAAGGGTTCCACTGCCGCTTGACGCAACCGACTTCGAAGCCGGGTACCTGTGGGAGGCCTCGATGAACCAGATCGAGTTCTCTCGCACCCTTGTGCTTGATCGTCCCGCCCGGGCTCGGGCCTTCTTCGACCGGGTGATTGAGTCATCGGTCACACTTGGGCGCCCCTCGGAGATCGAGCTCATCTTCGACCGGCGCGTTCAGAAGAACACACCGGGGATGTTCCTGACCAAGGTGATAAACGAAGGGGTGGAGCCCAGGGTGTCGATCTTCTACAAGAACTCCCGGGTAAAGCTTTATTTGAAGCAAGGAAAGGGGGCACGTATCGAGACCGTAATCAACAGCCCGACCGACATCGGGGTCAAACGTAGGATTGAACATCTGGGTGCCCTCGGGGCTATCTGCCGGCAAGTCAACCGACGTATCCTTGACGTCTGTAGGGTCGCATCAGCGCCAGACCTTTCGACCTCGCTCTTTGAGCAGGTCGCACTGCCGGACGTAGGTGCCGGCCAACGAACCGTGGCCCTGCGCTACGGGGAGATCCGCGTCATGGCGCTGATGGCGGCCCTAACCCTTTGCCTCCACCAGATTCAAGGCTTCACCAACAAGAGTCTGCGGAGCCTGGTGGCGACTTTGATCGACAAGCCCTACAGCACCAACCAGATGAGCTACGACCTGTGGCGATTGCGCACCAACGGTTTGATCGAGCGGTTGCCCAAGACCAACATCTACGTCCTCACCCCGAACGGAATCAGGGTGTCGCTCTTCTACACCAAGACCTACCGCCGCATTATTGATCCGCTGTTTGCTGCTGGAGGAACCGGCCCTCAAGCGCGGGCGGCACCAGAACTACGTAAGGCTCTGCGCACGATCGATCAGGCTGTCGATAGCTTCGCCAGACAGGCTCGGATAGCTGCGTAAAAACTCCAGAGAAATTCAAGAGCCTGAAACCCGAAGGAGCCCTAGGCCCCCGATGTCTTTGCGGGCGGTGCTGGCTGCGCCACCGGCTACCAGATCGCTCAGTTGCCGATGGTGAGTGGGCGACGGTGCGCACGGAGCCGTTCGGTAGTACTATGTAACGCATGGTAGCTGGTCAGACAAGTTTGCTTACGCAGATGCGCCGGGGATTCCTGGAGTACTGCGTGCTCGCCCTTCTGAAGGACCGGCAGTACTACGGCTTTGACCTGGTGCGGGCGTTGAGCGAGGTGGAGGGGATGGTCACCAGCGAAGGGACTATCTACCCGCTGCTCACCCGGCTGCGGAAGGACGGTCAGGTGGAGACCAGCTGGGAGGAGTCACCCAGCGGACCCCCTCGTCGCTACTACCGGCTGACCGACAAGGGGAGGGAGGCGCTGGAACAGTTCACGAAAGAGTGGGTCAGGTTCAAGGATTCGGTAGATCTATTGGTAATGGGAGGAGAAGCTGATGAAAACGTCCGGTAACAAGCTGGTGGATGGCTACCTTGGCCGGCTGGACCGGTCCCTTCGGGGCCTGCCCGCCCAGCGGCGCGAAGAAGTGATTGCGGAGATCTCCTCCCACATCGCTGAAGGCAGGGCTGAACTTGCTGATGCGGACGAGGCCGGCCTGCGCAACTTGCTGGAGCGGTTGGGAGCGCCCCAAGAGATTGCGCTGGAGGCTCGCCGGAGGCTGGGATTGAGTTTGCAGCCCAGGTGGACCGACACTGCAGCTATCCCGCTGCTGCTGATCGGCGGGGTGGTGGTACCGGTTCTGGGGTGGATCGTTGGCGCTATCTTCCTGTGGATGTCCGGAGTGTGGGACTTCAGGGACAAACTGCTGGCAACCCTGATCTTCCCCGGCGGCCTCGGCTTGCCGCTGGCCGCCGGTGCAGCTGGCACGGTTATGATTTCAGAGGTCTGTACCAGTGGTGGTGGGATCATAGAAACATCGGGAACCAGTTCTGGAGTCGTGACCGAAAGAATCGTTTCTTTACCGGAGGAATCCTGCAGCGGGCAAGCCCTCCCCACCTGGGCGTATTGGATCCTGCTGGCGGCCATGACGCTGGCTCCGATCCTTGTCGCTTTTCGTCTGGCCCGCCAGCTCAATAGGGCCAAAGCGCTGGAGGAGCCAGAGTCGGTGCCGGGATTCTGATCCACGGCAGGAAGGTGACCGCTCCATTTGAGCTTATGCACCGGCTCCGCACAGGCCGAAATTGCAAACGGTAATGCCCGACAAGTAATCAACGCTGACCGCACGGGGTGGCTTTCGAGCAGCTTGATGCACTATATGAGGCTGCTATGATGCCTAAATGCGTACAACAGTAACGATCGACCCTGACTTGGCCGCAAAGCTCAAGCAGATTGCCCGCGAACGCAGCCTTCCTTTCAAGGTTGTTCTGAACAATGCCCTAAGAGCGGGCCTTACCAAGCCCCTGGCGAGCAAGAACGAGTACCGGATGCCGTCACGTGCCATGGGAGTGCGCCCTGGGATTGACCTGGATAAGGCACTGCGACTTGCCGCCGAGCTTGAGGAGGCTGGGATCCTGCACAAGATCGACCTGCGAAAGTGAAGCTCCTGGACCTAAATCTGCTGCTTTTCGCGCTCGACACCACTTCAGCCCGCCACGCCCCGGCTCGTAAATGGGTCGAGGCGGTCATGTCGGACTCGGAGACGGTGGCTCTTGCCTGGGCTACCCTCACCGGCTTCTTGCGCCTGAGCACCCGCCCCATCGTATTCTCCGATCCACTCACCCCGGAGGCGGCACTGGACATCATCGACGGCTGGCTGGCGCAGCCGAGCGTCACCTTAGTGCACCCCACCGACAGGCACACCGCACTGTTGAGGGAACTTCTCGGTCCACTGGGGACGGGCGGAAACCTCACTACCGATGCCCATCTGGCCGCCCTGGCCATTGAACACGGCGCTGTGTTGTGCTCCTGCGATTCTGACTTTTCGCGGTTTACCGGCCTGCGCTGGTTGGATCCACTAAAGGAGTAGTCCTTGCGCGCACAGGGCAGAAAGTTGTCGTTGACTAAGGGCCCGGGCTCAGCCAAGAATGCTTTCCTGCGGCCGGCTCGCTAGCGCCGGCGCTGGGATTGATGGGCCGCGGCGGTTCCGGAAGATGCTGCCGGTCTAAACTCAAAGTCCCATGGCCCAAGACGACCGGCTTCGCTCCGATCGCTTCCCCCGTTCCAACCGGTATCACCCGGACTGGATTCTGTCCACGGCCGCCGGAGGAAGCTGTGCCCTGTGGCTGACTGAGTGGCTGACCTCGGTTCTTGATCTGCGGCCCGGGATGAGGGTATTGGATCTCGGTTGCGGCAAAGCTGCATCGTCTGTGTTCTTGGCCGCAGAGTTCGATGTCCAGGTGTGGGCGACAGACCTGTGGACCAACGCTACCGAGAACGCCCTGCGCATCGAGGCGGCGGGACTCGGCGACCGAGTTTTCCCCATCCACGCCGACGCCCGATCTCTGCCCTTCGCCGCAGGGTTCTTCGACGTGGTTGTTTGTGTCGACGCCTACCCCTACTTCGGTACCGACGACCTCTACCTGAACTATCTGGCCCACTTCGTGAGGCCCGGAGGTCAGGTTGCGATTGCCGGGGCGGGGCTGACCCGCGAGCTCGCGGGGGCGGTGCCCGATCATCTGTTGGCGTTTTGGACCCAGGACGCCTGGTGCCTGCACAGCGCCGGCTGGTGGCGCCGGCACTGGGGGAGGACCGGTTTGCTGGATATAGAGACTGCTGAGACTATGCCCGACGGCTGGCGGGTGTGGCTAGATTGGCAAAGGGACGCCTCTCTTGGCAATGCCGTGGAGATAAGCACTCTCGAGCAGGACCGGGGCGACTACCTCGGTTACACACGCATTGTCGGGCGCCGCCGGAGCAGCGGGGAGCTGCAGGAGTACTGCTGGCCGGACCCTCTACGAGTCGGCCCGGTGGATTTTGAGCCCCGGCCGCTGCTCCGGAGCGAAGCTACGGGCTGGGTTGAGTGAAGCTGATCATCCAGTTGATCTGGAACTTGTCGGCCAGGCTGCCGAAGTAGTCCCCCCAGACCTGGTCGGCCAGAGCCATCTCCACCGTGCCTCCTTCGGCCAATGCGTTGAAAATCCGGTCCGCCTCTTCTTTAGAGTCCGTACCGACTGAGACGTAGAAGTTGTTTCCCGGCACCACCTGGCCGAACGACTCCGGGACGTCGCTGGCCATCAATACGCTGTCCGGACCGACGGGGAGCCCGACGTGCATCAGCTTGTCCTGCTCCGCTTCAGGGACTGGGAAATCCTCCATCGGCATGTCCTTGAACCGGACGAACGAGTTGAACTCGCTGCCGAAGACGCCTTTGTAATAACTGAACGCTTCCTCGGCGTTGCCGGCGAAGTTCAGGTAGGGGTTCAGCGTGGTCATCTGGCTTCTCCTTTGGGTCGACTGGGGTCTTGTTGCCGGAAACTGCTCACCAATCGAATTCACGGCACCGATCGAAAATGATGCTGACGGCTTGCCGCCTTGGGCTACTGCTGATCGTCCGGGTCGGGCGGTGGGTCCCTGGACACTTTGACGCCCACGATGCGCCGGCCCTGCAGTCTCTCCGCGGTGAGTACGGTGTCCTCGTATCGGACGGTTGTGCCCTGGGTGGGGACTGCTCCCAGCAGCCCGTAGATCAGGCCGGCCACCGTGTCCCAGCCGTCGTTGGGCAATTTTGTCTCCAGAAGCTGGTTCATGTCCTCGATGGTCATCCGGCCGCTTACCAGATAGGAGCCTTCGGCGAGCCTCTCCAGTTCCGGCTCTTTTCGGTCGTACTCGTCGGCAATTTCGCCCACCAGTTCCTCGAGTAGGTCCTCCAGGGTGATAAGCCCGGCGGTCGAGCCGTACTCGTCGGTCACTATGGCGATGTGGATCTGCTTGGTCCGCATCTCCTTAAGAAGCCGGGCTGCCCGATTGGTCTCCGGGACGAACAGTGGGTCCCGCATGATTGACGCCAGCTCCACCTCGCCCTTTCCGGCATGCAGGTGTCTGAGCAGGTCCTTGGCGTATGCAACGCCGACGATGTCGTCGATTCCGGCCCGGTATATCGGAACCCGAGAGTGCCCGTGTGCCAGCATGAGGTCCAAGACTTTGCCGGTCCCCTGTTCGATCGGCGTCGCAATCATGTCCGGACGGGGCACCATCACCTCGCGCACCAGCCGGTCCCCGAAGTCGAAAACCGACCGGATGAACTCCGCCTCTTCCTTTTCGATCGCACCTTCTTCGTGGCCTACGGCGGCCATTGTGCGGATCTCGTCTTCCACGAACGGTCCGGACTCCAGGCCCCGGCCCGGAAGCAGCAGGTTGGCCAGCCCGATGAGCAGCCGAGTCGGCATGGCAAGGGCCTTCCCCAGCCCGTAGACCACCGGCGCCACCAGCAGTGCCGCCCGGTCACTGTGCAGGACGCCGAAGGTCTTGGACATGGCCTCGACGAATACGAAGTACCCGAGCGTGAACACCGCAGAGACCAGGGCTATCCACCATCCGTCGTTTTGCCCGGCGAAGCTGCGCTCGGCCTGGATGGCAACCAGTATCGCCGAGCCGTTTTGGACGAGCATCACCGAGAAGTAGATTGAGTTCAGGTAGCGGGGAAGGTCCGAGGCGATCTTTTCGACCAGGGCGGCGTTGCGCTTCCCCTCCTCCTTGAGCGCCATTGCCCGGGGTCTGGTGATCCGGGTCAAGGAGGCTTCCGAGGCGGCCAGAACCGAACCGAAGATCACCAGCACCGCCACGAGTCCCAAGAGCATGTCTGATCACCATCATCTACTAGTCCAGGGGCTGGCGCCCCCCGGATCCGCTGGTCATGGCACTTGTTGCCCTCCCTCGGTTAGAATTCTGGCACCAGAGAAAGGAGGTGGTCCGAACGAGCGAAAGTAACTTCGGGACCCTGGAGGTGACCGGCCGCTAGGTCGGAGGCTGGCCAGACCAGCGAATTCACACCGGGCCACCCCCGAGCCTGGCAGCCGGATTGGTCCCGCCGGCGAATTCAGTCCAGCTCGGGCTCCACAGTCCAGTAGGAAAGGCAAGAGGCGCCAGCTCTGGCGCCTCTTGCTTTCAGGTCCGAGAGGCAATTAGGCGCCCGACCGAGAGTGTCCTTCACGCCCCAAGCACAAGTTCACGCCGCGATCGGGGATTCAGGGGCGTCGGATGTTCAGATAATCCTGTGGCGGGCCCTTAGCCCCGAATCTGCGGCAGAAAGTTTATGTGAGCAACCTTTTTTTGATGGCAGGACTGCTCGGTTACGGAGTGTCTTTGGCGGCCCTGGTCAAGGGCTCGGTCCCGTATTTCAGGGTCAACAGCCGCAAGGGCGCCGCCGGCGCGCTGGTGGGCAGCTTGTTTTTGATGGGCGCTTGCTCCTCACTGCCGCCAATTTCCGATCCGGAACCCGAGTCGGACTCTTTGTTCGACATCGATATGTCTTCGCCCACCACGTCCACCCAAGCTGCCCGGCCGCCCGGTGTTCCGCCGGACGCCCAACTGGCTGTGGTGGCCCGGCACGTCGACGGAGACACTATTTGGGCCGAAGGCGGCACCCTGCCCCCCGGCACCGCCAGCCGGGTGCGCCTGTTGGAAATCGATGCGCCTGAGCAGTCGGCACCGCTGGCGGCCGAGGCTTCGGCGTTGCTCGGCGCCGAGGCCCCGCTGGGTGCGACGATCTACCTGGCCGCCGACAGGGGCGACGTGGACCGGTTCGGCCGCTACCTGCGCTACGTCTGGAAGTCCGACGGCGAGTTTGTCAACGAGAAGATGGTCAGAACTGGATTGGCCAGAGCCATCCTGATCGCGCCGAACGATCGATACATCGGTACGATCCGGGCTGCCGAGCGCGAAGCCCGGGCGGCGGGAAGGGGCATCTGGGCGGCTCCGCTCGCCGCGGACCGTTCGGCGCCCGACCGCGCCGCTCCGGCCGGGAGCGATTCGCGGCCGGCGTCCGAGGGTGACTGCCACCCCTCCTACCCCGACTTTTGCATCAAACCCCCGCCACCGGACCTGGATTGCTCGGACATCGGGCGCCGCCTCACCGTGCTGCCGCCCGACCCCCACCGCTTGGACGGCCGGGCCGGCCAAATCGGGGAGCCCGATGGTGTGGGCTGCGAAAGCTACCCGTAAGGGCTGACGGGGCCCGATTAACCGGGCCAGATGTCCCCGTCGGCGATCTCCAGCAGGTTGCCGCTCGGATCACGAAAATAAAACGACTTGCCTCGTTGCCAGCTGACCTCCTGGACGATCTCTACCCCGGCGCCCGCCAGATGGTTACGCCATAGGCCGAAGTCCTTGTCGGTCACCTGGAAGCAGGCGTGCCCGGCTCCGCTGGATCCGTGGGCGGGCAGAGTTTGGCCGGTCGACGAGGCCCGAGCATCGAAGAGCAAAAAGACGCTCCGCCCGGCCCGGTAGAACAACTGGCGTCCGTGTTGATCCTTGTTGAGCAGGCGCATTCCCAACACGCCGCTATAGAACGCCTCGGTGGCCGCTGCGTCGGTGAAGTAGAGGACGGTTTCCAGTACGCCGCCCAGCGACGGCGGGTCAGGATCCGTAGCCAACTGCAAGCTCGACGTCGCCGGTGGTAAGCCGGTAGAAGACCTGCCAGTTGTAGTAGCCGAAGTAGGCGCGTTCCTCAGCGATCATCTGCTGGGCGTAGAGCGTGATTGCCCGGACGTAGCGGTTGCTGCGGTTGTATGCGAACAGTGCGCCGGCCATGTCGCCCGGCGCCCCGGTCGCCTCCAGGTAGCGGGCGGCGCCCCGGATGGAGTCGCTCGGGCTATTGATGTCGCCTTCGCCGTAGGCCGCCCAGGTGCTGGGGAGAAACTGCATCGGACCCTGCGCCCCGGCACTGCTGGTTCCTCGGATCCTGCCCATGCGCGACTCCACCAGGTGGATAGCGGCCAGGTAGGGCCAGGGGATGCCGAACTCCGCCCCGGCCTGCTTGTAGTAGCCCAGCAACTCCTGCGCTGGGGGCGGTTCGACGATCATCCACGGGGGCAACGCTTCGCGGGGACGAGTCAGTGCCCGCAACTCCGCACCGGCTTCGATGTTGGCCCGAGCAGCCGGCAAAAGCTCCGGGGGCAGCTGCGCCAGAGCCTCTTCGCTCCAGGCCGGGTTGGCCGACAGGGCGCGGTAGGCCAACTGCTGGGTGCGCCCCCACGCGGCAAGTTGGCCGGCGGGGGTGGTGGGGGTGCGGATCGCTGCTTCGGCGGCAGCCAGTGCTGCGCCCGCGCCGGCGGCATCGGTCACCGGCGGGAAGGAGGGGGAAGGGGGCGCAGGGGAGGGAGGCGGAGGGGAGGGCGCCGGTTGCACTGAGGTTTCTGCGGTGGGTGCGGGCGGATTGGAGGTGGAAGGTTGAGAAGAGGGGCCGCATCCGGCAAGCACCGCAATCAGCGCGGCGGCCCACCTGGCTATGCATTTCATCAGGTTTCCTCGTGCGGGTTGGTTGTCCCCGGGCGACCGTCTTCTCAAACAACCTGTCTCCTAACAGGTGCTTTGGACAATGAGTGCCAACACTTTCAACTCAGTTTGAACATCGGAGTGCCGGGTATCAAGGATTCATCGACCTATTCCAAAAATAGGGATCCCAGATAACGCTACGCACCGCACCTCCCGCTGGGCGGTCAATCCGCGGACCGCCCCGGGGTTTGGTGATAGATTCGTTTCCGGCTTGCGTGTCGTTACCACCTGAGATGCTCAATTGCCGCGCCGCGATCCATCACTGCTTCCCGGAGGAATCTGATCGATGGCCAAGAACGTCACTCCGCCTCCCCATCCCCAGCACGATCCCAACAGGATGGACGCCTTGCTGCGCGAGTTGGTGGCTCACCTTCGGGAAAACCGGACCCAGTTGCGAGAGGAGTGGGCCCGCCGCATTACCGACGCCCAGTTGCTTACCGCAATGACCCCGGAAGAGATCTTCTCCGAGGCTACCTCGGTCTACGACAACTACGTCGAGGTGCTGGAAACCGGGTCGGTTGAAGCGCTGCAGGATTACGCCCGCAACCTGTCCGAGCGGATCATCCCTCGGGGTGTGGAAACGCACGAGGTTCTTGGCATCGTTCTGCTCCTGCGGGATGTGCTGGCCCGCTCCTTGTTCGAGAAGTATCAGGCGGATTTCGATCTGCTGAACCGGGTACTGGACGTTTACGAGCCGGCGGCTAACCGGATTGCAAACACCGTGGGGGTCTCGTTCGTCCAGGAACGTGAACGCGTCATCCGCCAGCAGCAAGAGGCAATCCGGGAATTGTCCACCCCGGTGCTCCAGGTGCGCGAGCGGCTTCTGATCCTGCCGATCATCGGTGTCCTGGACTCCCAGCGGGCTCGCCAGGTTACCGAACAGCTGTTGCGGGGCATCCGCACCAACCGGGCAAAGGTAGTTGTTATCGACATCACCGGTGTACCCCAGATCGATTCGACTGTGGCGAACAACCTGGTTCAAACCGTGGAGGCCTCCCGGCTGATGGGTGCCAGCGTGATCATCACCGGCCTGTCATCCGAAATTGCTCAGACTCTGGTCACCATTGGCGTGGACCTGAGCAAGATGAACGCGGTTGGAGACCTTCAAGGTGGCATCGAAGAGGCGGAGCGGTTGCTTGGCTACGAGGTCCGGCGGCAGGATTCGCTGGCAGTCGAACTACGCTGATGGTGGCCCGAGCGCTCGGGCTGTAGCGCCGAAGACCATGGCCGTTCCCATACTAAAGCAGGGCAAATACCTCATCGCTTCCATTCAGGCTGCGCTGACCGACAGCGACATGGTCTCACTGCGCGAGGACCTGATGGAGCAGGTGGGGAAGTATCGCTCTCGTGGGATCATCATCGACGTAACCGCACTTGACGTAATGGACTCTTTCGCTTCCCGTTCTCTGCGTAACATTGCTCACATGACCAAACTGCGCGGAGCGGAGACCGTGCTGGTGGGGATCCAGGCCGAGGTTGCCTACGCGATGGTGCAGCTGGGCACGAGCCTGGAAGAGGTGAACACGGCTTTGGACTTGGAGGAAGGGCTGGCCTTCCTGGACCAATTAATCTGAACGCCGGCACCCCCAGACAGGAATCTGTCCCGGTATCCTCAGACGCGGATGTCTTGCTCGCTCGGCAGACCGGGCGCAAGGTGGCAGAGGCAGTAGGTTTCGCAGGCAGTGACCTGACCATGATTTCAACTGCGATTTCCGAACTGGCCCGTAACATTATCCGTTACGCTGGTAACGGTGAGGTAGTGATGTCGGTGATTGTCGATGGGCAGCGCTCTGGGGTGATGGTGGTTGCGAAGGATTCCGGCCCCGGTATTGCGGACATAGACCTTGCTATGAGAGACGGCTATACCACCGGCTCGGGCATGGGATTGGGTCTGCCCGGGGCGCGCCGCCTGATGGACGAATTCTCGATCTTCTCCGAGGTTTCCCGTGGGACCACCGTGGTGATGAAAAAGTGGACCCGCGGCCGGTGAACGGTCACCTCGGGTTCTTGAGCTGGGCAGTGGTGTCCAAGGCGCTGCCCGGGGAGGACAACTCAGGTGATTTGGGATTTGTCCAGACTATCCCCGGCGGAGCGGTTATCGCTGTTATCGATGGTCTCGGTCACGGTCCTGAGGCGGCGAAAGCGGCCGAACGGGCGATGTTTACCGTGCGCGACTGTGCGGCCGAAGCGCTGGAGCGGATCATGACCGAATGCCACGAGGCACTCAAGGGCACCAGGGGTGCGGTGATCACCTTGGTCAGGGTGGACCAGTTGCAAGACCGGTTGACCTGGTTTGGGGTAGGCAACGTTGAGGGCCGGATCTGGCCGGCTGATCCGTCGCACAATCTGTTGCGCCAGGCTCCGCCGCTGCGGGGCGGGGTCATCGGCCACAACCTTCCTCCGTTGATACCCAGCTCGACATCGATCTCCCGGGGCGACATAGTTATTATCACCACCGACGGGGTGGACAACAGCTTTAACGAGGAGTTCCGGCTGGAAGGAACGGCGCAACAGATTGCCGACGACTTGATGGACAGGTACTGGACGGCCAAGGACGATGCCCTGATCTTGGTCGCCCGCTACCTGGGCAGTTCGTGAGTAGCTCTGCTCGGGCGTGCGTTACCGTTGACCAGTGAGCCTGCTGAAAGCTGCAACGACCTCCCGACCCGCTCGGATGCCGATCTAGCAACCGAACGCTACCGCTTCCTTCTTTCTGCCAGCACCATGCTCTCCGCATCCTTGGATTATGGTTCGGCCATTGAAGCGCTCGGGCGGGCAGCCGTTCCAGCGTTGGCGGATCTGTGCGTGATCGACATGCTGGACCAACAAGGCCGGCCGGAGCGGGTGTATGCCCGCGGGACTGACCCGGTGCTGGCAGCCTTGGTGGAGTCTGCCCAACCCAACTTCGGCTCGGATCATCCGGTGGTTCAGGCACTCCAATCGGGTGAGCAGGTCTTGGCGTCGCAAGCAGGCCGCAACCACCTTGTACTTGTGGCCGGCTCTGAGCAAGCAGGTGAGGAGCTCGTAAACCTCAAGTTGACCTGGAGCTTGACGGTGCCGATTGTCGCCCGCTCCAGGCTGGGCGCGATCACACTGCTTTCCCCGGACGGCTTGACGGAACTTCGCTGGTCAGACCTGGCGCCTCAGCTGGCCGAGGATCTGGCCCGGCGGGCCGCTCTTGCCCTGGACAACGCCAAGCTGATTGAGAGCAGCCGCAACCTGGCTATCACCTTACAGCGCAGTCTTATGCCCGAGGCGCTTCCCCATATCGAGGGGCTGGAGCTTGCCGCGGGGTACCAGGCCGGAGGCGAGGGGGCCGAGGTGGGCGGGGACTTCTATGACGTGTTTCCCACCGGCCCCACCGGAGCCGACGGTTGGGCGGCAGTGATCGGCGACGTGTGTGGGAAGGGGGCGGAGCCGGCAGCGCTGTCCGCCCTGGCCCGCCATACCATTCGGGCGGCCAACGTCGAGCTGCGAAAGCCCCGGCGGATTCTTGGTTTCTTGAACCAGATAGTACTGCAGAACAATTTGGTAGAACGGTTCATCAGCGTGGCATACTGCCGGATGAAATGGAACGGGGACTGCTTGCGGGTGACGCTCGGCGTGGCAGGCCACCCTGCCCCCTTGGTGCTGCGCAAGGACGGAACGGTGACCCCCCAAGGCCGGCCGGGCATGCTGATTGGCGTTGTGCCCGATCCGGAACTGACCGACCAGGCGGTCCAGCTGAATCCGGGCGACGCCTTGGTGCTCTACACCGACGGGGTAACCGAAGCTCGGGGGCCCCACGGCCGGTTCGGCCAGAGGCGGCTGGAAGCTACGCTGGCAGCATGCCGGGGGATGAGTGCCCGGGGCATCTCCGACCGCCTGGAAACGCAGGTACTGAACTTCCAGTTAACGCTTGCCCGCGACGACATGGCCATTCTGGTGATCAAGGTTCAGGAAAAGTCTTAGAACCAATGGCCTAAGCCGAAGTTACCCCCTTCTAGCCCCCTTTTGAGGCTGTTTTAGCCCAGAAATGTGCCTGTGGATGCTATTCATTCGGTATGCAGTGTGTTGGCATGTAATTAGATCAGAATAGCCGTGCCACAGGCA
>JBQTHR010000057.1:0-71687 GCA_052389675.1 Actinomycetota bacterium | reverse complement strand
TTGTCATGACCACCGTTGGCTCCTCTTTCTTCTTAAAGGGATTTGGAGGATGTCACGGTGGTCCTTCATTTCAGGGGATCTGGCTGATCAAGCCTTCCGTCGTACACCACTTCTGTGGACACTACTTCCCCTTACTGAACGAGAGACTCTGGACCGTTGCCGCCGACGGGTAAGTCGATGATCCTGGAAACCGGCATGGCGATGCGCGCTTAAGATGGGGGGGTGAGCGTACCCAAGAGCAAAGCTGGCATCGTCAAGGCTCTTTTGCGCAACCCGGCCTCCCGCAAGATCCTCATGGACACTGCCAAGAAGGCGGCCGGGGCCGCCTCGGTGGCGGCGGCCAAAGCAGGGCAGGCTCGTGCTGCCCGCTCCTCCCGGACCGGCGACGGCGCGCCACCCGCCCCCGCCCCTGCACCCTCCGCCAAACCTTCCAACGAATCGAGGTTTCCCTTCCCGCTGCCGCTGCCCGGCAACGTGGAGGCGATGGTCAACTCGATAGCCAAGCCGGTGGTGGAAAAGCTGGCAGCAAGCGGAGCAGGGCGGGCGGTGCTGTCGGCGGTCAACTCGATTACGGAGGACGCGCTCAAGCGGGGCAAGGTCCCTGCCGCGGCCCAACCTCGGGCACAGTCCGACGCTTCGCAGGCAGCGCCAGCCAAACCCAAACCCAAACCCGAACCCGAACCGGTGCACTTCACTCCGCTCAGCCCCCCTGCGCCCTCGGCCCCGGTGGAGAGCCTCAAGTGGCCGCCGCCCAAGCCTTCAAATCTGCCGTAGAACCCGAAGCGCCGTAGTTCCCCAGGACATTCTGGCGGGGCCGGACTGAAGGACCTGCTCGATCCGGAGGAAGAGCCCCAGAGGCAAGTGCGGGCCGTTCGCCTCCCTCAGCGGTCAAAGGGCCAAGCTTAGATTGTGACTACCTTTAGTGACCGGTCACATTTGTCGGAGTATTACCATGAGCCAATGGAATCGATTGGCTCCCGCCAAGTTCAAAGAGGGCTGCCTGGCCGTTTTGGATCGCCCTTCCCCCGGAAGGGTTAGTGATCACAAAGCATGGCCGGGCCGTCGCCAGGCTTGGTCCATGAGCCAGACCTGTTATCCATAACGTCCCGCTTGTAAGTCGGGATGAGCGGATTCTGCGCTCGAAAGTGGTGCCGCAGGCGTAAGGAGAGGTGGTCCCAACCTCGGTAGCCAGATCCGGTACCGGTTTCTTGAGCGACCGGTCGCCGCCCGGTGCCAAACAATCCTTTCCGGATCCGGCGCCGCCGGCACCAGGGCTCAGGGCGTCAGGTACAGGTAGCGCTCCAGAATGGCGGCCTGCTCAGCGGCCTGCGTGGCCTGGTCGATGCGGCCGGCAGCTTCGAAATACTCCGCCGAATTGCGCTGCTTCGCCACTTCGTCCAGCACTATCAACTTGATCCTTTGCGCCGGCAGGTCTCTCCTCGCAGGATTGGTCGACCCGGCCTGTCCGGTTGCGGGATTCGTCGGCTCAGGGACCCCCTCTGCCTCGTTGATGGCCCCCAGCACGGAGCGCAGCACGGCCATCTTGAGCCGGTCTTGGCTCTTCATGGCCATAATCATCTCCGACTGGAGCACCTGCCGCAGGTCCATACCGCCCATGGTAGTGGAGCCGGACCTTCCGGGCGATAATCGTTGAATGTCAGGAGGAGCGTATGCCCAACTACGAGGACTTCAAGCGCTACGGCGAGATGACAAAGCAGGCCAAGCAGCAGCCCCCTTCGGACAAGCCGGCGGCCAAACCCAAAGCGCTGGCCAGGCTGTTCGGGAAGGCGAAGCTGCCCGAGCGGGGTAATTGATGGTTAAAAGTCGCGCTTGCGGCGACACTGTGTAGATCTTGGACGACGAGTACCGCGACCCTCGCCTGGAACGGACCATGGTTTCGTACCCGGACGAACTGGAACAGCCCTACGCCCCACCCGCTCGTCCGGGCCCCCCGCCGCGCCGCCGACGGCGCTGGAAGCGCTGGATCCGGGCGACCATCTCCTCGGTGGTACTGCTCGGCCTGATCGGCGGGGTCGGCGGGTACTTCTACCTGAGCAGCCGCTTGCAGGAAATCAAGCGGGTAGACCCGCAGGCGCTGACCCCGTCCGCCGGACCGATGACCGTGCTGCTGGTCGGCTCGGACAGCCGGTCCGACCTGGCCCCCGGGCAGGAGAGCAGCTTCGGCAGCGGTACCCAGGTGTCGGGCAAGCGCAGCGACGCGATCATGATCCTTCACGCCGACCCGGGGGCCGGGCGGGCGGCCGTGCTATCGATTCCCCGCGACCTGTACCTCCCCATCTCCGGCACCGGCAAGAGCAACCGGATCAACACCGCCTACGCCGGCGGCCCCGACAGGCTGATCAGCACGATCAACGATAATCTCGGCATCCCGATCAACCACTACGTGGAGGTCAACTTCGACGGGTTCCGGGGCATTGTGGACGCGATCGGCGGCCTGAACGTGCATTTCCCCGCTCCCGCCCGGGACATCCTGGCTGAGCTCAGCGTGCCGGAGGCCGGCTGCGTGCACCTTTCGGGGGCGCAGGGGCTGGCTTATGTGCGCAGCCGGCACTACGAGTCTAAGGAGAACGGGCGCTGGCGGACGGACCCCACCAGCGACCACGGGCGCATCCAGAGGCAGCAAGACTTCATCCGGCGCATGGTGAAAAAGGCGCTCGCGGTGAGCATCCGCAGCCCGGTCACTGCCAACTCACTGCTGGTGTCGGTGGTTGACGACCTGACCATCGATGAAGGGCTTCAGACGCTCGACCTGGTCCGGCTGGGCAACAACTTCCGCTCGCTGGGCGAAGGAGACCTGGAAATGCTCACTTTGCCTACTGACGGCGCGCGTATCGGCGGAGCCTCGGTGCTTAAGGCCAAGGAGCCCGAGGCGCAGCTAACGATTGCCCGTTTCCTTAACCCCGAGCCTGCGCAGCCTGCCGAACCGGTGGACCCGGCTAGCGTCACGGTGCAGGTTCTCAACGGGTCCGGCCGCAAGGGCGAGGCGGCGGCGGCCTCGGCTGAGCTGGCCCGGCGCGGGTTCCAGCCGGCGGGTACCGGCGACGCCACTCCGACGGCGGTCACCACCATCCGCTACCGCCCGGGGTCCGAGGCCAAGGCGCAGTTGGTGCAGGGGCTGGTGGCCGGCGGAGCCGGGCTGGCGCCGGATCCTTCGTTACAAGGAACCGACGTGTTGCTGGTGACCGGCCGAACGTTCAGCGGCATCATCTCCGCCTCTGGCCCGCCGCCGGCCGCGCCGGCCCCGCCGGCCCCCGCTGCGGAGCCGGCCGAACCTAACTGCCCGGCCTGAAACCCCGGTCATGATCCGCAGATCCTCCCAAACCGCACCACTGACCGGACGTGCCGCGGCCACCGCTCGCACCTACTACCTGATAACCGGGCTCTACACACTCTCGGCGTCGCTGATTTGGGGGGTCAACACACTCTTTTTGCTCGACGCCGGACTGGACATCTTCCAGACATTTGTGGTCAACAGCGTATTTACCGGGGCGATGGTGCTGTTCGAGATCCCCACCGGAGTACTCGCAGACACCAAGGGCCGGCGGATTTCCTTCCTGGCCAGCCTGGCCGTCCTGCTGCTGTCGACGCTCGCCTACGTGGCAATCGCCGAGTTCGGCGGCGGATTGATCGCGTTCTGCTTGGTCTCGGTGGTGATGGGTCTGGGGTTTACGCTCTACTCGGGAGCGGTGGAGGCTTGGGTGGTAGATGCGCTCCACTTTGCCGGGTACGACGGCTCGCTTGACCGGCTGTTCGCACGTGGTGCTCTGTTCAGCGGCACAGCGATGCTCATCGGCACCGTCGGCGGAGGCTTTTTGGGCAACGCCGGGCTGTCCTATCCCTATCTGGTCCGAGGAGGCCTGCTGCTGATGACCTTCGTGGTCTCCTACGCAGCCATGCACGACGCCGGGTTCACGCCCCGGCCGGTCACCTGGAAGCACATCGGCTCGGAGATGCGAACGGTCGGCCGGGCGGGCGTGGCCTACGGCTGGCATGAACCCCGGATCCGCCTGCTGGTGGTGGCATCGTTTATCCAGTCGGGCTTCCTGATGTGGGGCTGGTACGCCTGGCAGCCCTACTTCCTGGACCTGCTGGGCAGCCAGGCGGTGTGGGTGGCCGGGACCGTAGCCGCCGCCAGCGCCCTGGCGACGATGGCGGGCAACGGGCTGGTAGGCTTCGCCGGCCGCCTCTGCTCCCGGCGCACCACGATTCTGATCGGAGCAAGCAGCTTGTTTTGCGTGGCGATGATCGGAACCGGGCTGGCCACAAGCTTCGGGTCGGCAGTCGGCTGCTTTTTGGCCGGCATGGTGGCTATAGGGATGATCCAGCCAGTCAAGCAGGCCCTGCTCCACAAACTGGTACCCAGCGAGCACCGTGCCACGGTTGTCTCCTTCGACTCGATGTTCGCAAGCGCAGGCGGGATCGGCGGGCAAACGGGTCTGGGGGCGATAGCCCGCAGCGCCTCGATCGCCACCGGTTACGTGACCGGCGGAGCCTTCACGCTGCTGGCGGTGCCGGTCTTCTTGGCGCTGCGCAAGATCGGCCGGCCATGGGACCTGGGGTGCGAACCGCTCCCCGAACCGCAAGCGTGCGCTGCGCAGGGTCTGCCCGAGATCTGCACCGTCGACACGGTCACGCCGGTGCCGGCGCCGGCCGGAGGAAGGGCTAACTAACGCCCGGTTCGGAGTTGGTGGAGCGCCCGTCTGCGGAGCCCTCGATGTCGCCTTAAGGGGACCCGGCCGAACTCAGTCCTCGGGCGGAGCGGCCGCCTCCAGAACCGACAGCAACTCGTCTCCGAACGCCTCCAGTTTGGCAGGGCCGATGCCCTTGACCAGCGCCAATTCGTTCAAGGTACGCGCTCCGGACGATGCCAGGTCTTCGAGGGTAGCGTCGTGAAGGAAAACGTAGGCAGGCTTGCCCTCAGCACGGGCCTTCTCCCGGCGCCACTCCTTCAAGGCAGCCACCACGGCTTCCGGCGGCGCAGGCTTGCCGGCAGCCGGAGCGACGAACCTGCCCCACGCGCCGTTTGCCTCAACCCACTGGCCGTAGGCAATAGTGGTGGTCGAACGGTCCACCCGCACGATCGCCCCCAGCTGCTCCAGGCCGATCACCGCGCCCCGGTAGCCGCCCACCATCACCGCCATTCCGATCTCCGGGACAATGTTTCCCGCAGGGCCGGCCTCCGGTTGCCGGCTGGGTTGTTCCGGCTCGACCCACTCCGCAGACATCTCATCCAAAAAACGGGAGGGAGTCCCCCCGGCCACCAGGGTGACTGAGCGGCGGCACCGGGTCAGCGCAACGTGGAAAACCCGGCGCTCCTCCTCATCGTCAGCAGCCAGCCGGTGGGGCATCAACCCCTCGCTCACATCGTGGACCACTACGTGGTCCCACTCTCTTCCTTTCACAGCATGCACGGTTGCCAGGATTACCCCTTCCGGATTCGACGGCTGGCCGAGCGCATCCTCCAGCCATCGTTGGAAATCCGAACCCTCCGGGCAAAGGCGGGCGAGTTCAATCAGCACGTTCAGGTCGTCGGTCTGCGGCGAGCGATCCAGCCGGCGGTGCGAGCGGTCAAGCGCCTCAATAGCAGTCGCCAGTCCGACCCGGTCTCTAAGCGCCTCCAGCACCGGCGCCGCCGATCCTTTGCTCGCCAGTTCCTGCAGCATCTCGAGATCGCCGGCATAGGCCTCGATCTTGCCGGCGTCCCGGCCCCCCAACCGCTCGGCCAAACTTATCAGGCCGGACACCGAGCGCTGCTCCCCCATCCACTCGATCACCTTCGGCGACAACGCCCTGGGCGGCCGGCGAGCGGTCAGGGCGACGTCATCCTTGCGCAGCCGGCTTGCCCCCACCAGGCGGAGCCAGGCCAGGGCGGCTTTGACCCCGGTCCTTTGCAGGTAGGAAACATCCACCGCCTTGACCGCCGGGATGCCCCTGTGGGCGAGCGAGATCTGGATTGGAGCAAGCGAGTGGTTGACCCGGCACAGCACGGCGACCGAACTGGGCGAACTGCCCTCTTCCACCAGCTTAACGACCGCCTCGGTGGTGCCGGCGCACGGGTTACCACCCTGTTCGATCACCAGCTGGTGCTCGCCCCGGGCGCGCCCAGGTGCCGGGCGGATCCGCTTGGCCACCCGCTGGCGGTTGTGGGTGAGCAGGTTTCGTGCCGCAGTCACCACCGGCTCCGGGCAGCGGTAGTTGACCTCCAACCCGTGCATCCCTGCGCCGGGGAAGTAGCGGGCGTAGTTGATCAGCCAGTCGGGCGAGGCGTCCGAGTAGCCATAGATGGTCTGATCGTCATCCCCCACGCCGAACACGCTGCCTTGAGGCCCGGCCAGCAACCGGATCATCAGCAGATGGGCGGGAGTCAGGTCCTGGAACTCGTCCACCAGCATAAGCCGGCATCTGGACCTGGCCTGCACCCGGGCGGCCGGATCGGTCAGCAAAACCTCGAGGGCTGAGTAGATCTGGTCGTCATAGTCCAGCGCGCCCCGGCTGCGCAGTTCCTGCCGGTAGCGGTCGAAGACCTCCGCCAGGCCGTCGACGTCACCGTTGTACTCGGCCTCCACCTCCAAGGGCGGCCGCAATCCAAGCCGAACGGCCGAAAGTGACTCGATCCACGCTGCTGCCGGGTCCTGATTCATGCGCCGGGGGAAGGTCACCAACCCGTCGAGTATCTGGCGCACCGCTCGCTCATCGATGGTTTGGCGAACCGGGCCACCGCCGAACTCACCCGAGCCGCTGGCGATGGCCAAGGCAAGCGAGTTCAAGGTCCGGATGCGTAGACCGGGCAGGTCCGTGGTGCGCTCCCTCATCTCCCCGGCGGCCCGGCGGTTGTAGGCCACCATGCAGATGCACCACGGCGGGACCTTCCAGGAACGGATCAGGTGACGAGCCCGCTCGGTCAGGACCCGGGTCTTTCCCGACCCCGCAGGGGCGATGATCCGCGCCGCAGCACCGTCGTGGGTAACCGCAGCGAGCTGATCGGGTGCCAGGTCCGCCCGGCACTCGTTCGAGCCCAACGGTTCGAGCGACCCGGCCTCCAGGCCGACCAGGTGCAGTATCGTCCCGGCTCTCGCAGCCACGTTCATCGGCCCCCCGTCACACAGTGCCGCCCAGCCGTCGGGCAAGATAACGTCGCCCGTTCCGCCTGCCCGGGCACCCAGCATCATCGCCAGTCCCCCAGGCTTCCAGCGGGGCCGCCCTGAGCCTCGGGCATCCACCGAGTTGGCGGTCAGCGCATGAATAACCCGTTCCAGCGGGAAGAAGAATCCGGGAGAAAGCGCCCAGGGTGCTTCAAAGGTGACCTCCTTTTCGGAGGGCAGTTCACCGACCACCTCAAAAACGGTGGGCACGCGCTCCCGATAGATCCGTTCGATCTCGGCGAGGCCGGATGCACTCAAAGCCAACGGGTCAACCTGCAGCCGGTGAGCACCCTCCCACCCAGGAGGCGCCGGCGCACCCGGATCCACCAGCACGCTTCGCCCCAGCGCCGCCGGCCAATCTCCAGCCGCCGCAAGAAGGTTCGCCCCGGCAGGCCCGCCGGACGGGCCGGGGGCAGGCCCGCCGGAGGGGCCGGGGGCCAGCCCGCCGGAGGGGCCGGGGGCAGGCCCGCCGGAGGGGCCGGGGGCAGGCCCGCCGGAAGGACCGGGGGCAGGCCCGCCGGAAGGGTGAGCCGCCTGAGCGGCCGCCGCTGACTGCGGCAACGGCGCGTCCCCGCTTCGCCAGCAGGACCTGACCTCGGCAACGCTGGAGTGGGTTCCCCCGCAATGGTGGCAATTGATCGTTGGCATCTGCCGAGAATAGTGGGCCGGACCGACACCAACTTCATCGCGGCACGACTTTCGAATCCGGGCGGCCGTTCGATGGGACAGC
Source organism: Actinomycetota bacterium (assembly GCA_052389675.1). Taxonomy (GTDB): domain Bacteria; phylum Actinomycetota; class CADDZG01; order JAHWKV01; family JAHWKV01; genus JBBDRH01. The sequence continues at coordinate 63,794 of JBQTHR010000057.1, read as the reverse complement.
AACGCAGAATAACCGCAACGGCTCACTGGGGGTGACCTATTGTCCGACATGATTCGAACGAGGGGGCTCGTCAAGCGCTACGGCTCGGTGGTGGCGCTGGACGGACTCGACCTGAACGTGCCCCAGGGCAAGATCCTGGGCCTGCTCGGTCCCAATGGGGCGGGTAAGACCACCGCGGTGCGCATCCTCACCACGCTTTTGGTCCCCGACGAGGGGGAGGTTGAGGTTGCCGGCCTGAACGTGCGCACCCAACCCAAGGCGGTCAAGCGCAAGATCGGGCTGTCCGGCCAGAGCGCGGCCATAGACGAATACCTGACCGGTTTTGAGAACCTGGACATGGTCGGGCGGATGTACCACCTGGGCCGCAAGGCCTCCCGAGCCCGAGCCCGCGAACTCCTGGCTCACTTCAGCCTGACCGAGGCGGCCGACCGGCCGGCCAAGACCTACTCCGGTGGGATGCGCCGGCGCCTGGACCTGGCGGCCGCCCTGGTGGCAGAACCGGAGGTGATCTTCCTGGACGAACCCACCACCGGGCTGGATCCACGCAGCCGGACACGGATGTGGGAAACCATCGAGGCGTTGGTCAAGAGAGGGTCCACACTGCTGCTCACCACCCAGTACATGGAGGAGGCCGACCGATTGGCCGACGACATAGTGGTCATCGATAGAGGCAAGAAGATCGCCCAGGGGACGGCGGCGGAGCTCAAGACCCTGATCGGTGGCGAACGGGTGGAGGTGGTGCTGACCGACCTCGGCGACCTGCAGACCGCTCACACAATATTGGCGGATTTCTCTGTGGACGAGGTGCAGTTCGAAGAGCAGACACGTACGTTGACCGCCGGGGTTGCCGGCGGTGCCGACGACTTGCGCCGGGTCCTGCAGATCCTTTCCAACGCCGATGTTGCGCTGGAAGACGTGGGACTGCGCCGCCCGACGCTGGACGACGTATTCCTATCACTCACGGGCCATCAGTCAACCGAACCCCAGCAGGCAGACGGCAACGGTAGCCGTAAGGGTCGATCCAAGCAGAAGGAGGCAGTCCGATGAACTCCGTGGCTTTGGCACTGGCCGACGGCGCTGTGGTTGCCAAGCGCAACCTGATCAAGATCAAAAGGGTCCCGGAGATCCTGATCTGGACCACCATGTCGCCGATTATGTTCGTACTGCTCTTTTCTTACGTGTTCGGCGGGTCCATTCAGATACCGGGAGTCAGCTACCGGGAGTTCCTGATCGTCGGTGTCTTCGCCCAGACCATCGTTTTCGGTGCAACGCTCACAGGAGCAGGTCTGGCCGAAGACATGACCAAAGGGATCATAGACCGGTTCCGATCCCTACCGATCGCCACCTCGGCGGTGTTGATCGGGCGGACTGCAAGCGACATTTTCAACAATTCAATTTCCATCGCGGTGATGTCGCTGACCGGATTAATAGTGGGATGGCGGATCCGCACCTCGCTGGTAGATGCAATTTTCGGCTACCTGCTGCTGCTGCTGTTTTCCTACGCGATCTCCTGGATCATGGCCTACGTGGGGCTCAAGGTGCCCAACGTGGAAGTGGTTAACAACGCGTCGTTCATGGTCATTCTGCCCCTTACCTTTATTGCCAACACGTTTGTGGCCAGCGAAACCCTTCCGGCCCCCCTAAGGACCTTCGCCGAATGGAACCCGGTCTCATCACTGACCCAGGCGGTGCGGGAGCTGTTCGGCAATACCGGATCCCTGCCCGAACCCACAGCTTGGTCGCTGCAAAACCCGGTGCCCTACACGCTGATGTGCATCCTGGGGATCTTGGCGGTCTTTATTCCCCTTTCGGTGCGCCAGTTCAAGAAGGCTGCTTCTCGTTAGAGGTTGCTTCCGGCTTCGGCGACAATGCTCCAGTGAGCACCCTGGGCAGCTTCGGAAGGTTCCTTAAGGCTGCCGGGTACCTCGAACAGACTGTCGCCGAAGCGCTGGCGATCTCGGCGGGAACGGTACCTGCTGCGCCGGAGTTCGAACGATTGCGCAAGCGGCTCGCTGCCCGGCCGCCTGGGCGCTTGGGCGACCTCATCTCACTGCTGCTGCTCGGGACGCCGATGGAACCGGAGCGCATCGACTCAGCGGTCAATCCTTTCGACAGCTCCAGCCTGGTGGCAATGGGCCTGCTGAGGCCGGCGGGCGGCCGGCTGAAGGCAACGGTCACGCTCTCGCCCTACCTGGGCCTGATCGTAGCCCATGACCTCAGCGGTGCCGGGATGAACTCCGACCATGTCCTGGGCCCGAGCCCATCGGGCAGGACTCTGACGAAACTGACGCCTCACAGCCCGGTCGGCCGGACGCTCGACCTGGGAACCGGCTGCGGCATGCAGGCGCTGCTGGCCTCGCATCATTCCCGCAGCGTGGTGGCTGCCGACATCGTGCCCCGAGCCCTGGAGGTCACCCGTCTCAACGCTGCGCTCAATGAGGTCACCAACGTCGAACTGGCGCACGGGAGCCTGTTCGAACCGGTGACCGGCCGGTTCGACCTGATCCTCGCCAATATCCCGTTCGTCGTATCGCCCGGCGCCGAGTACGCCTTCAGGGACGGCGGCCTTGGGGCAGATGCAATGTCGAAGCAGGTGGCCAGCGCAGTTCCGGATTTCCTGGAGAAAGACGGAATAGCCGTAGTACTGGTCAACTGGGTGCGGCGCAGCGATGAACCTTGCTGGGCCGCACCGGCCGAGTGGAGCGGGGGCCGGGGGTGCGACGTGCTCATCGTCCACTACGGCACCCTGGATGCGGCCGGGTACGCCGCCGGCTTCAACGCGTTCTTGCCCGAGCCGCAACGGCAGGCCAGCATCGAACGCTGGCTGGCCTACTACCGGGCCGAGGGTGTTAGGTCGATCGGGCTGGGGGCACTGATCATGCGCCGCGCCACCCGGGACGCCGGGAACTGGGTTCGCCCGGTAAACCTGGCCCACACGCCCACGCTCAACTCTGGAAAGCAGATCGAACGGATCTTCCGGGCCCGCCCGGGCGAGTCAAAAGGCCCCTTCCTGGACGGCGTCTTCAGCGTCGTCAAGGGACATCGCCTGGTGAACGACACCTTGGTGCTCGACGAAGGGCTGGGAATCGATAACCACCTCGAGGCCTCGACTCTGGCGGCCCTCAGGAAACTGGACGGCCGCACCCGGCTAAGAGACCTCCTGGCGGACGGGGAACCGGGTGTGGCGCAGGGGGTAGTGGACTCGATCATCCAGCTGTACGAACTGGGGTTACTGAACCGGCTGGCCTGAGCATCGGCTTTTCGCAAGGTAGCCTCAAGGTCGGGGGTAAGAACTTGGAAAGGGCCCGAGCCCACCTCAGGGGCTCATGATAAGCAGGAGGTGGCTATGAGCGCAGGGCAGTCGTCGGCACCCGCACCGCCCGCAAAAAGCTCCGCTGAGCTGCAATCGCTGATCCTGGGCGAGCATCACAACCCGCACCATCTGCTCGGCTGGCACCTGGAACACGGATGGGGCACGATTCGAGCCATTCGGCCCGGCGCGGTTGCTATGAGTGTGGTGTTCGCCGGGCAGAACCTTGTAACGATGGAACGGATTCACGATTCAGGCCTGTTCGCTGCCCCGGCGGGAGCCCAGCCGTTGCCCTACCTGCTGCAGGCTAACTATCCCGATGGCAGCATCGTCACCTTTGAAGATCCCTATCGCTTTGCGCCCACCCTGGGGGAGCTGGATCTTTACCTGATCGGCGAAGGCCATCACCACGACTTGTGGAAGCACCTGGGAGCCCACGTCACCACCGTCGATGGGATCACCGGCACATCGTTCAGTGTCTGGGCCCCCAACGCCCGGTCGGTACGGACCGTCGGCAGCTTCAACGGGTGGGATGGCCGGATCAACCCCATGCGCTCGCTGGGTTCGTCCGGCGTGTGGGAAATTTTCCTCCCATCGGTGGGCTCGGGCGCTTGCTACAAGTTCGAGGTACTCACCGGTGAGGGCCACCTGACGCTGAAAGCCGATCCCATGGCGTTCGCTACCGAACTTCCACCCGGCACCGCCAGCGTGGTAACCGAGTCTTCGCACACTTGGAGCGACGCCGCCTGGATGAGCAACCGGGCACAGGAGCATCTGCTGAACCGGCCGGTGTCGATCTATGAGGTCCACCTCGGGTCCTGGAAGCGCAATCTTGAGGACGGGGGCCGCTGCCTTACCTACCGTGAGCTGGCTGAAGAACTGCCCGGCTACGTGGAAGACCTGGGGTTTACCCACGTGGAGCTCATGCCGGTAATGGAACACCCATTCGGCGGGTCATGGGGCTACCAGCTGAGCGGCTACTACGCCCCCACCGCCCGCTTCGGAGCACCCGACGACATTCGCGCGCTGGTTGACGCCCTGCACGCCCGGGGCATCGGCGTCATCCTGGATTGGGTCCCCGGCCACTTCCCCCGGGACAGCTGGGCGCTGGCCCGGTTCGACGGTACCGCCCTGTACGAGCACGACGATCCCCGCCGGGGCGAGCACCCTGAATGGGGCACTTTGCAGTTCAACTACGGGCGCAACGAAGTGCGCAACTTCTTGGTGTCCAACGCCTTGTACTGGCTGGAGGAGTTCCACGCCGACGGCATCCGGGTGGACGGCGTCGCGTCGATGCTTTACCTCGACTACTCCCGCAAGCCCGGCGAATGGCTTCCAAACGAGTTCGGGGGCCGGGAGAACCTGGAGGCGGTCAGCTTCTTGAAGGAGCTGAACGAGGTTGTGCACTCCGAGCACCCGGGCGTTTTGATGATTGCCGAGGAGTCGACCGCTTGGCCGGGGGTCTCCCGCCCTACCCACACCGGCGGATTGGGCTTCGGCTTCAAGTGGAACATGGGGTGGATGCACGACACGCTCAAATACCTGCACCAGGACCCGGTGCACCGCCGCTATCACCACAATGACCTTACCTTCAGTCTTCTCTACGCCTTCACGGAGAACTTCATCCTGCCGCTGTCGCACGATGAGGTAGCGCATGGCAAGGGTTCACTGGCCGCCAAAATGCCCGGCGACCGCTGGCAGGCCAACGCCAACCTCCGGGCGCTACTGGCCTGGATGTGGGCCCATCCGGGGAAAAAATTGCTCTTCCAGGGCGGTGAGATTGCCCAATCACAGGAGTGGGGACATGACCGCAGCGTCGATTGGCACCTGCTTGAGTACCCCGAGCATCTGGGGGCCCAGCGGCTGGTACGCCAGCTCAACCGGATTTACCGGGCGGAACCGGCGCTGTGGGAGAGGGACTTCGAGACCGAGGGCTTCGCCTGGATAACCAACGATGCAGATTGCAATGTCGCCGCCTTCCTGCGCCGCTCCGCCGGTTCAGAGCGCATGCTGGCGTGCATCGCCAACCTTTCGCCGATTCCCCGTCCCGGCTACCGTTTGGGGCTGCCGCACCCGGGGTGGTGGCGAGAAGTGCTCAACACCGACGCCCAGCAGTTCGCCGGCTCCAACACGGGCAACGCCGGCGGAGTGGACGCCCGGGAGCCGGGCTGGCACTGGATGCCCCATTCCGCCTACGTAGACCTGCCTCCGCTGAGCGTGCTGTGGCTGGCCCCGGGAGACCAGAGCGCCGATTAACTAATTTATACACGATTATTTAGCTTTCTAGCTATAAACCCCTAATATCGCTATAAATCGCCGTATCGCCTCTGTTTCCAGGCCTGGGCGTGCAGTTGGGCGGTGTGGGTCAATACCTGTCCACGTCGAACGGGCAGGCGCTAACGCAGGACGGCAACGCCAGCCGGACGGACCAGTTGGCGGAGTCGTCGGCACCATTGCGTGAAGACCAAGCCGCTACCGGGAACTCCGGTTCGCTTCGATGGAACGGCGCACCTCGGCAGCGATCTCCTCAGCGGAGCGGAGCCTGGAAGGGCCGCTACCGGTCTTTTCCTCAGCCTGCGGCTCCGCCGCTACCGCCACCGGACAGGAGCGCTTGCGCAGGGTGCCGCACAGGTCTTGCGAACCGGTCCCTGCCGGATCCGATCCATCACCGGAGGTCTGGGTATCGGAAGGCTGCTCTTCGCCTGGGATCGCCTCCTCCGCCAGCCCGCCCGAATAACTGGAACGGACCACCTCGCCCCCCAGTTTGGGCTTAACGAAGCGGCTGGGTTCAGTCCCCTCCACCGCTTCAGCCATAAACTTCTTCCAGATGGTTGCCGGAAAGCTCCCACCGGTCACCGATCGGCCCCGTACCCGTTGCATGAGCGGGATCTTCCCATCCGGGCCGGGTGCGTAGCCCATCCACACCACCGCCGCCAAATCCGGAGTGTACCCGGCATACCAGGCGTTCTCATGGTTCTGAGTGGTGCCGGTCTTGCCCGCCGCCGGCCGCCCGATCCGGGAACCGGTCCCGGTTCCTGATTGGACATTTCGCTCCAGCACGTAGTTGACCGTGTCGGCGACATTTTGTTCCATAACCCGCTCGGAGCGCTGGGAGCGCTGGGCAATGACCTTCCCGGTGAAGTCGGTTATCCGGGTGATCACCACCGGGTCGGGGCGCTCGCCCCGCTGAGCGAAGGTTACGTAGGCCCGGGCCATCTCCATGGGTGTCACGTCGGTGGTTCCAAGTGTAAGAGCGCAGCCGGCGTCGAACCGCGGTATCTCGATGCCGGTCTTGGCCGCCATGGATATGAACTGTGCCGGGCTCACCACCTGATCCATAATCTGGGCGTAAACCGTGTTGACCGAACTGAGCGTTGCCCGGGTTACGTCGAGCGACCCGAATCCGGAGTTGGCGAAGTTGGAAACCTCCCAGGGAGTCCCGTCGGCGTTACGGCACTGTGGCGACTCGAGCTTGATCTGAGACGGCCCGGGAAAGGTTGAGGCCACCGACTTGCCCTGCTCCAGCAGCGCCGCCAGCGCGAACGTCTTGAACGCCGAGCCCGCCGGGCGCCCACCCCCGGTGCCGTGAATGTCCACGGCGAAGTTGAAGCCCCTCATCCGCTCGATGCTGGTCACGTCGCGGCCCCCCACCATCGCCCGGACGTTACCCCGGCCATCCATCGCCACCAGCGCCGCCTCCGGGTCTTCCGGGCTATCCAGGACTGAGCTGATCGCCCTTTCCGCCGCGTCCTGCATCCGCAGGTCCAAAGTGGTCTCAATCCGCAGGCCCCCGCTTAAGATCTGCTCGTCGGTCAGCTTGAACTCCCGACGCATCAACTGCCGGACGTACTCCACGAAGTAGCCGGCTCGGGAGGAATCCACCTCTATGGACATCCCCGGCTTGAACTGAGCCCCCAGATCCTCCGCCCGGGCCAGCGCAGCCTCGGCCGGAGTGAGGTGCTTCTCCAGGACCATGTCGTCAATTACCTTGTTGCGGATCCGCACCGCCTCGGTCGGGTTGTTGCCGATCTGGTAACGCTCGGGCGAGCGGATCACGCCGGCCAGGTAGGCCGACTGGCCCACGGTCAGATCGGACGCCGGGACCTTGAAGTAAGTCTGGGCAGCCGCTTCGGCGCCGTACGCCCCCCGGCCGAAGTACACCCGGTTGAGGTAACGCTCCAGGATCTGGCTCTTAGAAGCGCGCTGCTCCACCAGCACGGACAGCGCACTCTCCCGCATTTTGCGGGCGACGGTGCGTTCGGTGCCAATCTCAGGGTAGGCGTTGCGCACGTACTGCTGGGTGATCGTTGAGCCACCCTGGACGATTTGCTTTCCTTCCAGATTGGCCCGTAGCGCCCTCATGATTCCCCGGAAGCTGACCCCGGAGTGTTCGTAGAAGCTTCGGTCCTCGGTAGCCACCACCGCGTCGATCAATTTGGGGGATATCCGCCCCAGCGGGACATCGGTGCGGTTTTGCTCGCCGTGCAGCGTGGCAATCACCTCGCCGCCCGCCGCCAAGACCTTGGAAGACTGGGCGGCCACACTGGCCTGGGGCAGTTCAATCGTTCCGAGCCACCCGACGAATCCAAGCAGCAGTAGTGGAGGCAACACACCCAAGGCAGCCCAAGGCGACGCCTTCAGGAAAATGCCCGCGTCCACCTTGACCTCGTCACGGACCTCGGCGAACAGCAGGCGGGCATTCATAGCGTCAAATAACTTCCCCGGACCCGCCCTTCCAAACTGCTACCCGGCCGGCCGGTCTTCTCGATACCGGACCCACCGCCTCATCAACGGGGCCGCGGCCGGCAGCGGATAGGGATTGACCGGCCGGCCTCCGCGCGGATGCCATTCTGAAGAACACCGGTGGGGGTCAGAGCAACGGAAAAGGATGTAGGGGTTGATAGATAGAGTCTGCATACGAGCACTAAGGCGCCCATGCACACGCTCTACGCATCGGGCACCGTCATCTGTAGCCACTCGTAAAAGGTCTGGAGGCTGCCGTTGATCGAGTACCGGGTGGCTTCAACGCCGAACTGCCGAGTGGTGGCGTCCAGCTGCGCAAGCAGCGAAGCGCTGCCGCACGAAGAGGAGGCGTTGGGGATCGCCGGGCGCAGATCTTTGAAATCAACCTCAGCCACTCCGGCGTCGATCTCGGCGGATATCAGCAGGTCCTTGGTCCGGTCTCCGAAGAGACTGTCGATCCCCCGGGTTTGCTCTTGTTCGGTCGGCCCTGCCAGCAACTCCTGCATCGCGCCGAATAGCGTTGGCTCGGCCCCCGATGGACGTTGTACTGCCACTACCTTGCTGCAGTCGTCTCCGCCGGCGGAGAAAAATACCTGGATCTGCTCGTCGCCGACCGGCGCAACGGTGGTAACCGGCTCCGGCCCCTCCCCGCAAGCGGCCAGCGCCACCAGCAAAACCATCCAAACCGGGAACCTGAGCACGGGTCGATGCTACTTGACATGGTGCGCCAGTGCGGGAGTCAAGTAAAGGCGTGCACCAGCAGAGTCCAGACCCGCTTAAGCGAAGCCCATCAATGCCATGCCTTGTACGGTCCAAAGCGACGAAGCGACGGCCGGCGTTGCCGCCACGAGGAAGTCTGAAGCGGCACCCCGGAAAGTGAACTTTTCCCCTGTTCGGCATTCCACGCGGTTAGTACAATTCCCCCGTTCGAACGAATTTCTCAAAGCCGAGGCAAGAGGAGGCCTGATGAGCAGCGAGCACGTTCTTACCGACGACATTGTCTATGACCTTGTCAGCATTCAGTACCATTCCCTGAAGTCAGGGGACGTCTACGATCGGTACCTTGCCGATTGTCACGAGCACGAAGACGTTGCCGCATTCATCCGGCAGTGTCAGTCCGAGGACGCCGCCCGGGTCGAGCGCTCCCACGAGTTGATCCAGTCCGTGATGCACAAGCCCGAGCCGGCCATGGCGGCGGCAGGGGGAGGGCGCAGCCGGATTCCCATGGGCGAGAAGGTGACTCGCTGGCGCTAACCGACAATAAGGGGCGTTCCCGGCCGCCCGGCCGGGAACGCCCGCGGGCGGCGTCCTGATGGCTGAGTTCCAGCGGTGCAATGCCCGGGATGAGTTGGCCTCCGCCCTTGCCGCAATGGGCTTGGAAGCTCCCGGAGGGCCGCCGCCCGGCGATGAAGAACCGCGCGCAGGCGATGGGGTCGGTGACCAGGCAATACGTCCGGCGGACGCGGACCGGGATAGGTCCAGAAAAAATTAGAGCCCCGAGGGACTTCCGGCCCGTCCACCCTTGCGGGTCTTCAGTCCTTCCGCCTCTCGGGGCAAAATCTACGATAAGACTGTGAACGTTGCGGGTCAATGGGTTAACAAACATTTCTTCGCGCTCTTGCAAGATTTTTTCGCGCTCTCAGCCCAGATTACTTCTCCACCATTGGGCGTATCCTTTCCAGTAGCAAGCTACCTCCGATTCAGGCGATGGAAGACTGAGGCGATCGCCAGTGGTGAACCGCATCAGCGGGGAATTAGCCCCCGTCCCCACCAAGGATCCGGGGCTCTTGCGGCGCGCTGCATGGCTGAAGTGGCCGCTGTTCGCCCTGGCGGTAGCCGGCGCAGTGGGCATCGCCGTCCCGCTGTGGCTGCTCAACCTCCCCCTGCCCCAGATTGTCCCGGCGGCCCAGTCGTCAAAGGTGCTGGCGGCCGACGGGCAACTCATCGCCACCTTGCACGGGGAACAGAACCGAACGGTGGTTGCGCTGGATCAGATTTCTCGCAACCTGCGCACCGCGGTGGTAGCCGCGGAGGACCGAACGTTTTTCGAGCACCGGGGCTTCAGCCTGCGGGGCATCGTCCGGGCCGCTCGGGCGAACTGGGAGGGGGGCCGGATCCTGCAGGGCGGATCGACGATCACCCAGCAATACGTCCGGCAGGCGTTCCCGCAAATCGGCACCGAGCGCACCTTTTCCCGAAAGTTGAAGGAGGCGTTTTGGGCGGTCCAGCTGGAGCGACATTCCTCCAAGCGGGAGATCCTGGAACGCTACCTCAACACCGTGTACTTCGGACGGGGGGCGTACGGAGCTGAAGCCGCAGCCCTGACCTACTTCAAGGTCCCGGCATCCCAGTTGAGCATCGGGCAGGCCGCTTATCTTGCCGGCATCATGCCTGCCCCGCAGCGCTATCAGATCGACGAAAACCCGGCCGTCGCGGTGCAATTGCGCAACACCGTGATCGACCAGATGGTGTCGATCGGAGCACTCCAGCCCACCGCCGCCGACCAAGCCAAAAATGAAGACCTGCAGGCCCAGTTCAAGCCGGGCGCCACCATAGAGTCCTCCTCAGCCCGGGCCGGGTACTTCGTGGAGTATGTGCGCCGGTTGCTGCATCGGGAATTCGGGCTGAGCGACGAGCAGATCCTCACCGGCGGATTGCAAGTTCACACCACCTTGGACCTTCGGATGCAAGACGCCGCCGAGGCGGCCGTAGCCAAAGTGCTGGACCGCCCGACCGATCCCGAAGCCGCGCTGGTGGCGATGGATCCGCAGGGCCGGGTAAGGGCAATGGTGGGCGGCCGGGTGGTGGACGACGTCAACCGTGCACGGGGTTACAACTTCGCCGCCGACATCAACGGCGGAGGCGGTGGACGGCCGGCCGGCTCGGCGTTCAAGACATTCGCGCTGGCCGCGTTTATCGAAGAAGGCAAGTCGGTGCACTCGGTCTTCTCGGGAAGCTCCCCCCAAAAGATCCAGTCCGACCGTTGCCGCAACGCCGACGGTACCCCGTGGAGCGTGGCCAACTACGGAGGCAGCAGCTACGGCTACGTGGACATCATGGCAGCGACCACCAGCTCGGTGAACACTATCTACGCCCAAATCATGGACGAGGTGGTGTCCCCGGCCAAGTTTATGGAGGTGGCGGCCAAGACCGGGATTGGGATCCCCCAGCACGACGCAGGGTGCGCGCTCACACTGGGAACCAGCGACGTGACCCCGCTGGAGATGGCTGGCGCCTACACCACCTTCGCCCAGCGGGGACGCAGGCCCACTGCCCTGGTGGTGACCAGCATCACCGATTCGGACGGCAAATTGATAGCGCAGCGCCACCCGGGCGTAAGCCAGGTGATGGACCAAAATGTCGCCGACACGGTCAACCACCTGCTGGAGCGCAACGTCCAGTCGGGCACGGGAACCGGTGCCCGGCTAAAGCGCCCGGCCGCCGGCAAGACCGGCACCACGGACAACTTCCAAGACGCCTGGTTCGCCGGCTATACCCCCGAACTGACCGCAGTGGTGTGGATGGGCTACGCCCCGGGGCCCGACGGGAAAATTCCGCTGATGAACCGTGTGCGGGGCCGCTCGGTTTCCGGTGGAAGCTTCCCGGCAACCATCTGGAAGAACTTCATGTCCGAGGCGCTGGAAGGGACCAAAGCCGGCAGCTTCGTCCAGCCCCAGCTGGGCGGGGAGATCATCAATCATCGCCCGCCGCCGCCGCCCATCTTCGAGTTTCCGTGGCCGATCATTCAGTTCCCGCCGTGCTTCCCGTTCTGCGGCGCTCACCAGATGCAGCAGTTCGGTAACAACGTACTTCCGGGCAATCAGGGACGGGACATCAACAACGGCCGGCGCGGCAACTGAAGGCCTGAACGCGGCGAAGGCCCGGTCAAGTTTCGCTGAAAGTTGGAGGTAGGCTGGGAGCTGCTCCCAGATTTCCTACCAGCACACTTTCTCATGTGCACCGAGCCTTCGGAGCGCCTATTCTACTACTTGGCCAGGCTGCGAACCATCCCCAAGGCGTCGAGAATTTGTACGCAAGCCGAATCTTGACTAAGCGACGCAATGAGATCAGAATCCCGGCCGACAACCAAGGAGGGCAGGAAATGAATCCGATCACTCGCTCGTTTCGCGCTCTTTTGGCCACAACGCTGGGCGCCTTGACGATGCTCGTCTTGCTGGCTGCGCCCGGCTGGGCAAATCCGGGCCCGGTCCAGCCCAGCAACACTCCCACGCACGGCGGCGGTTCCGGCAGCGGCTCCAGCGGGTCTCCCAGCAAACCCTCTACTGGCACCAGCGGATCGGGATCGGACGGAGCGACGGGATCCCAAGGAGACGGCCAAGCCGGAGGTACCGGAAACACCGGGTCCTCCAGTGGCTCGCAGGACGGTCACTCGCCCTCCCCGAGTGGCGGCACCACCCCCTCGGGCCCCACCACCCAGTTCGTCCCCAACCAACCACAAGACGCCGGGACGTCTTCCTCGGGCACCAGAACACCCTCCCGGCCAAGGCCCCAGCCGGCGTCCGACTTCGGCAGCGGTGCACAAGCGCCGGTGGACCAGCCGGACCCCACCATCAACCTGTCCGCCGGTCCTGAACCCGCCCCCACCGTCAACGCCTCCGGGAACCCGGTGGCCAATGCGACGCCCCAGGATCCGCCGGGCAAGAAGGGTGTTCTGGCGGGGATCCTGGCCGCCCTGGGAATCGGTGCCGGGGCTACCGCAACCAAGCCCAAGCCGGCGCCATCCCCATGCGTCGGGCTGAACGCCCAAAGGGATAAGCTGCTCGGCCAGTTGGGCGCCCGCACCGTTGAGTTGAACGAGAATCTGGCGGCGCTGCGTGATCGGATCACCCATGACGAGAACCTACCCGACCCCGGCTACGTGGCCCTGCAAAACGAGCTCAACGCCATCAATTCAGGACAACACCCGCTCTACCAACAGGTGAAGGCGATCGACGCCGAGTTGCAAGCCAACGGCTGCATCTAGCACACCAGCTCTACCCCAAGATGAACGCCACCGCCGCGAAGATCCCGTTCTGGAACAGCCGCCCGTTCCGGCTGGCCATCTCCGCCGCTTTGTTGGTGGCGGCCGCCCTGGTCCTGTTCACCGGATCCGGTTCTCAGGCGGGCGCCTCCTCTGACATTGTCTTGCAAGGAGCCGACGTTGCCGGAACCAACGTCTTCACGCCGACGGTGGCAGCGCCGGCCGAACCCTCCACCGCCGCCACCACTCCCCCTCCCAGCTCCGGCGGCTTGACCACCGCCCAGGGGTCCTCCGAGGGCCTGTTTGCCGGAACCCGCAACGTGCCGAGTTGCAACGCACCGCAGTTGATCGCCCACCTGCAGTCCGACCAGGCGAAGGCAGCCGCCTGGGCCGCCGCGTTCGGCCTGAACCCCGCCGGCATTAAGGCTTTCGTCGATGGCTTGACGCCGGTGCTGCTGCGAGTAGACACCCGGGTGACCGATTTCGGCTTGCGCGACGGCAGGGCGGTCGCCAGGCAGGTGGTGCTCCAGTCGGGCACCGCAGTGTTCATCGAGCGAACCGGAGTACCCAGGATCCGCTGCACCTCCGGCAACCCACTGGGCCCCCCACGCTCCATCCAGGGCACTCCGACCTATACCGGGCCCCGCTGGCCCGCCTTCCAGCCCGCGACGCTGGTGGTCATCAACCCGGCCCCCACTCCGCTTACGGTGATCATTCTGGTTGACCTTCGCGACGGTGTGCTGTTCGGCCGGATCCCGGGCAGCGTGGTGATCATCGACATCGACCGGCCTTTGCCGGGCGTGGTCCTGCCGGTGGTCCAACCGGGCCAGCTATCCACAGTGACCGGCGCAAACTGGCCGCCCGGCACCGCCCTGCAGATCAACTTCGACAATCCGGCGGTCCTTCTGGCCAACGCCACGGCCGGAGGCGACGGCACCTTCTCCGTCCAGGTCACCATCCCGCTGGGGGCACCACCGGGGATCCACCAGATCATCATCACCGGAGGTGGCTTCACCGTCGCCCAGACCTTCTACGTGATCCCCACTGCCGTCCGCCTGCTCTAACCGTATGCAACCTCGCCGGCTTGACACCCTGGTGCAACTGCGGCATCCTTGAGCCAAGTCAACGGCTAGGAGACTGATGTGACGCGGTGTGAGGAAAGGAACTCTCAGGAGGCGCTGGGCCTTCTTCTCGTATCGCGGTAGCGCGCGCCTGCAAGCCGGGCGAGCGCTACAAAACCTCTCGGATCGAGAGGTTTTTTGTTTGCCAGGGCCGCAAAGCACCCAACGGACATCGCACACCACAACCATGAGCGCAGCTACAAGGAGATCGGACAAATGAGCGAGACAACCGGGGCACAGGCCCTATTCCGGGCGCTCGAGGCGGTCGGTGTGGAACATATCTTCGGCATCCCGGGCGGGGCAATACTGCCCGCTTACGATCCTTTGATCGATTCGACTATCAAACACATCCTGTGCCGGCACGAGCAGGGCGCCGCCCACGCCGCCGACGGCTATGCGCAGGCCTCCGGGCGGGTGGGCGTATGCATGGCAACCTCGGGACCCGGGGCGACCAACCTCATCACCGGGCTGGCCTCCTCTTACATGGACTCCATTCCGGTGGTGGCGATAACCGGGCAGGTGCCCCGCCCGGCGATGGGCTACGACGCCTTCCAGGAGTCGGACATCTGCGGCATCGCCACTCCGGTGACCAAGCACACCTTCTTGGTGCTGGCCCCGGAAGACATCGCCCAAACCATTGCCGAAGCATTCCACATTGCCGGCACCGGCCGTCCCGGCCCGGTGCTCGTAGACATCCCGAAAGACGTGCTGCAGGCCAGGTTCAAGTACAAGCCGGCGGGCAAGATCGACCTGCCCGGCTACCAGCCGGTGACCAAACCCAACAACCGCCAGATCAAGGAGGCGGCCCGCTTCATCGCCGAGTCGGTCCGCCCAATTCTTTATGTCGGCGGCGGCGTGATCAAGGCGGGAGCGCACAAGGAATTGCTAGAGTTCGCCGAGCTGACCGGCATCCCGGTGGTTACCACCTTGATGGCCCGGGGCGCTATCCCCGACACCCATGAACTGTGCCTGGGCATGCCCGGAATGCATGGCAACTACACCGCGGTGACTGCGCTCCAGCGGGCAGATTTGCTGATCGGCATCGGCCCCCGCTTCGATGACCGGGTGACCGGCAGGCTGGCCAGCTTCGCCCCGGAGGCGAAAATCATCCACGCCGACATCGACCCGGCCGAGATCTCCAAGAACCGCAAGGCGGACGTGCCGATTGTCGGCGACGCTAAGGAGGTTCTGGTGGAGTTGCACCAGGCGGTTCAGGAGCGCTTCGGCAAGCACGGGGCCCCCGATATTTCTGCCTGGCGGGCAATCGTCGACGGCTGGAAGAAGAGCTACCCCTATCGCTACACGCAAACCCCGGACGGACCGCTAAAGCCGCAATACGTCATCGAGCGGATCAACGACCTAACTGGGGGCAACGCCATCTACGCAGCCGGCGTCGGCCAGCATCAGATGTGGGGCTCGCAGTTCATCAGTTTCAAGCGGCCCCGCACCTGGATCAACTCCGGAGGCTCGGGGGCAATGGGCTTCGGGGTACCGGCGGCCATGGGGGCCAAAGTGGCCATGCCGGGCGACGAGGTGTGGTGCATAGACGGCGACGGCTGCTTCCAGATGACCTGCCAGGAGTTAGCGACCATGGCGGTGGAGAAAATCCCGGTCAAGATTGCAATCATCAACAACGCCTACCTGGGCATGGTGCGTCAGTGGCAGGAGCTGTTCTACAACGAGCGCTACAGCCAGGTGGAGTTCGGCTGGGACATTCCCGATTACGTGAAGCTCGCCGAGGCCTACGGTTGCATCGGCCTGCGGGTGGAATCGATGGATGAGGTGGACGCGGCAATAGAGAAGGCCCGCGGGGTTAACGACCGGCCGGTGGTCATCGACTTTCGGTGCGACCAGCGGGAGATGTGCTACCCGATGGTCGCCGCAGGCAGTTCCAACGACGACATAATCCTCGGCCCGGAGTTCGAAAAGGACGAGCCTGCCATTCACGAGCAAGGTGACCACCTCTACTCGGAGCAAGATGAGGAAGTGCGCGGATCATGACCGCGGCGGCGAAGCGCGAAGAAGGGAGCGATGGCCCATGAAGCACACCATCGCGGTATTGGTGGAGAACAAGCCGGGCGTGCTTGCCCGGGTCTCCGGGCTGTTCGCCCGGCGCGGATTCAACATCCACTCCCTGGCGGTGGGCCCCACGGAGACTCCGGACGTCAGCCGGATGACCATTGTGGTGGACCTGCCCGAGCGGCCACTGGAACACGTCACCAAGCAGCTGTACAAGCTGATCAATGTGCTGAAAGTCATCGAACTGGACAAGTCCCAGTCGGTGGAGCGCGAGCTCATGCTGATCAAGGTACGGGCGGTGGCAGAGGTACGAGGCAAGATTATCGAGTTAGCCGATGTCTTCCGGGCAAAGATCCTGGATATCGGTAGCGAGGCGATGATCGTGGAGGTGACCGGCCCTCCGGACAAGCTTCAGGCGTTCGAGGACCTGGTTGCCGGCTACGGCATAATCGAGCTGGTAAAGAGCGGCCGGGTAGCACTGGCCCGCGGAACCAAGTCGATCAAAGACCGCAACCTGCGGGTGGCGGGATAAAAATCCAGAAAGCGAGAAGCACATGGCCACGATGTACTACGAAAAGGATGCGAATCCGGATGTCTTGAAGGGAAAGCCGATCACCATAATCGGCTTCGGCTCCCAGGGCCATGCGCATGCTCTGAACCTGAAGGATTCCGGCTTCGATGTGCGGGTGGGCCTGAGAGAGGGTTCCCCATCGTGGGCCGAGGCCGAGGCGGGTGGCCTTAAAGTCATGCAAACCGGTTCGGCGGCAGCCGAGGGCCAGGTCATTATGGTCTTGGTCCCAGACCAGCACGCCAAACGGATCTACGACGAGTCCATCGCCCCCAACTTGAACAACGGCGACGCCCTGGTGTTCGCCCATGGCTTCAACATCCACTTCAAGCGGATCCAGCCGCCGGCAACCGTCGACGTCTTCATGGTCGCCCCCAAGGGCCCCGGCCACCTGGTTCGCCGGACCTACACCGAGGGGGCGGGGACCCCCGCCTTGGTGGCCGTCCACCAGGACGCCACCGGCACGGCCAAACAGCGGGCGCTGGCCTACGCCTACGGTATCGGGGCGGCCCGGGCCGGACTGATTGAGACCACCTTCGCGGAGGAGACCGAGACGGACCTGTTCGGCGAGCAGGCGGTGCTGTGCGGCGGGCTGACCCGGCTGATCCAAACCGGCTGGGAGACCCTGGTGGATGCCGGCTACCAGCCGGAGGTCGCCTATTTCGAGTGCCTGCACGAGGTGAAACTGATAGTCGACCTGATCTACGAAGGCGGTATGGCCAAGATGCGCCACTCAATCTCCGACACCGCCGAGTACGGAGACCTCACCCGGGGCAGCCGGGTGGTCACTGACCAGACCCGGGAAGCCATGGACGCAATCTTGGTGGAGATCCAAAACGGCAACTTCGCCCGGGAGTGGGTGGAGGAGGCGGACGCCGGTGCCCAGAACTTCCAGAAGCTGCGCGACCAAGCCGCGGTACATCCGATTGAGACCGTCGGCAAGGAACTGCGCTCAATGATGTCCTGGCTGAACAAGTGAGAACGATGAGCCGGTCTTCGGTTCGGTTTACGGTGGGCGGGCTGCCGTCCGCCGCCGAGCTTTTCCTCGCCCTTCGGGGGCTCGGGTTGCTGCTGATAAAGGTGCAACCCGCAGCCTGAACCAGCCAACATCAACTTCCGAAGGCAAAGGAGCAGTTCAAATGACCGATCGAGTTCGCATCTTCGATACCACGCTGCGCGACGGCGAGCAGTCGCCCGGCATCAACCTGTCCGCCAAAGAGAAAGTGGAGATCGCCCAGCAGCTGGCTACTCTGGGCGTGGACATCATAGAAGCCGGCTTCCCAATCAACTCGCAGTCCGAGTTCGACGCGGTTGCTTCGGTGGCCACCAGCGTCAAGGGGCCGGTGATCTGCGGGCTGGCTCGCATGAACGCCACCGACATCGACCGGGCTTGGGGAGCTATAAAGGACGCGCAGAAAGCCCGAATCCACGTCTTCATCGCCACCAGCCAGATCCATATGGAAAAAAAGTTGCACAAGACCCCGGAGGAGGTTTACGCCGCGGCGGTGGCGGGAGTGGAGCGCTCCTGCAGCTACACCCCTGATGTCGAGTTCTCCGCTGAAGACGCCACCCGGAGCGATCCCGACTTCCTGGTAAAGATGTACGCCGCTGCCATCAGGGCCGGTGCCACCACCTGCAACGTGCCCGACACCGTGGGCTACGCGCTGCCCGGTGAGTACATGGAGTTGTTCCGATACCTGATCGAAAACGTCGAGGGGTCGGGCGACGTCATCTGGTCCACCCACACCCACCAGGACCTGGGCCTGGCCACCGCGAACGCGCTGGCCGGCGTGCTGGGCGGCGCCCGGCAGGTGGAGGGGGCTATGAACGCGATCGGCGAGCGGGCGGGCAACTGCTCAATCGAGGAGGTCATCATGGCCATCCATACCCGGGGGGCATCGATGGGGGTGACCACGGGGGCGGACAGCAAGCAGATCGTGCGTACCTCCAGGTTGGTGTCGGCGCTCACCGGCTACCAGGTGCCGCCGAACAAGGCGATCGTCGGTGTAAACGCCTTCGCCCATGAGGCGGGCATCCACCAGCACGGCGTGCTGATGGAGCGGACCACCTACGAGATCATGGACGCCACATCGGTGGGTTGGGACAGCAATCGGATTGTGTTGGGCAAGCATTCCGGCCGCCACGCCTTCGCCAAGACGCTGGCAGACCTGGGCTATAACCTGACCGGCGACGATCTGAACCGGGCCTGGGCACGCTTTCGAGATCTGGTGGACCGCAAGATCGAGATGACCGAAGCGGACCTGCTGGCTATCGTCACGGACGAGATCTCCACCGCCGAGGACGTCTACGTGCTGGAGGACCTGCAGGTGCGGGGCGGGTCTCACCTGCATCCGAGCGCCAAAGTGCGTATCCGCAGCGGCGACACCACCACCGAAGAGTCAGCCGAAGGTGACGGCATGATCGATGCCGCCTGCCGGGCCATCGAGCGGGCAGTGGGCATCGACTGCCGGCTGGTCTCCTTCAAAGTGGGAGCGGTGACCCCGGGGACCGATGCCGTGGGCAACGTGTCCGTGCAGGTGGACGTGGAGGGAGTGATCTTCTCCGGCAGGGGCGTGTCCACAGACGTGGTGGAGGCCTCCGCCCGGGCATTTTTGAATGCGGTGAACCGGGCGGTGGACATCAACGCCCGGCGGGCCAAGCAAGACGCACCGTCGTTCTAATTGGCAGGCACTTATAGGATCGCGCTCATTCCGGGCGACGGTATCGGTCCGGAGGTCATCCAGGGGGCCATGATGGTCCTGGACGCCGCCGCCCAGGCGGAGGGGTTCACGCTGGAGGTGAGCCAGTTCGAACTGGGGGCCGAGCGCTATCTGAACTCCGGGCAAGTGCTCACCGACGAGGACTTGGGGGGCTTGGCCAACAATGACGCAGTCCTGCTCGGAGCAGTGGGTGACCCTCGGGTACCACCGGGCGTGCTGGAGAAGGACTTGCTCCTACGGTTGCGGAGGGAGCTGGATCTATACGTAAACCTGCGGCCCGCCCGGCTCCTCCCGGGCGTGCGCAGTCCAATCGACACGATTGAACCGGGCAACCTGGACCTGGTGGTGGTGCGGGAGAACACCGAGGGTCTCTACTGTGGGTTGGGCGAACAGTCCCATGCCGGCACGCCCGCCGAGCGCTCCACCGAGATTTCGCTCAACACCGCGCTGGCGGTGGAGCGGATAGTGCGCTACGCCTTCCAGATCGCCGCCGCCCGCCGGGCGACGCTGACCCTGGTGCACAAGACCAACGTTTTGGAGCGGGCAGGCGGGCTGTACTCCCGGACGCTCAAAGCGCTGAGCGAGGAGTTCCCGCAGGTAGAGACGGCCTACCAGCACGTAGACGCGGCGGCGCTGCTGCTGGTCAGCCAGCCTAAGCGCTTCAACGTCATCGTCACAGACAACCTGTTCGGGGACATCTTGAGCGACCTGATCGCCGGCCTGGTGGGAGGGATCGGCTACGTGGGCAGCGCCAACATGCACCCGGGCCGGGTGTCGATGTTCGAGCCGGTGCACGGTTCGGCGCCCGACATCGCCGGAACCGGCCTGGCCAACCCGATAGGTGCGGTGCTCTCAGCCGCCCTGATGCTGCGCCACCTGGGCGAAGCATCCGGAGCCGACCGGATCGAACGGGCGGTTGACGCGGTAGCGGGCCGGATAGCCTCCGAAGGTCTTTCCACCAGGCAAGCCTCCGAACGGATAGCGCAAGCCACCGCCTGACCTACGGCCGGCTAGCCTTCCTCGGCCCCGAAGAGTTGGGCGGCAAGTTCCCTGATCTGGTCAGCTTCTTGAGCCAGTCTGGAAGCAACTTCGGGCTCATCCAAAGCGAGCTTGATAACTGCAAGGTTGTCCAAGGAGACCGAAAGGTCGCGAAGTGACTCGGGGGTGTCGCCGTAGTTTTGCCTGATCTGGTTGCTCAGCTCCAAGGACTCGGTGAAGGCGGCCAGGGCTTTGCTTAAGTTGCCGTTCAGGCGCTGGATGTCTCCCACTTTGTCCAGGGAGACTGAAAGGTCGCGAAGTGACTCGGGGGTGTCGCCGTAGTTTTGCCTGATCTGGTTGCTCAGCTCCAAGGACTCGGTGAAGGCGGCTAGGGCTTTGCTTAAGTTGCCGTTCAGGCGCTGGATGTCTCCCACATTGTTCAGGGAGACCGAAAGGTCGCGAAGTGCCTCAATTGCGTCCGGTTGAGCTTCTACCAGACCGGAGAAGAACTTCACCAACCCCCCCGCTGCCCACTCGGCTACCTGCAATTTGGGCGATTCCAGGAGAAGAACCAGTAGCGAGACGTTCGTCTGGTCATCCAGCCTTCGGCCGGATGCCAGCACCTCCCCGGCAAGTCTTTGCGCCTCGGCCTTTTCCCCAGCGGCCTGTTGCGCCAGCGCCATAATCGAATCGATCGCCACCCGGTCGTCCTCGCCCGTCGAACGTTCGAGGGCCTTCTGGCTGAGCGCCAGGGCTTGATCCGCGCTACCCTTGCTGAGCGCTGCTCGAGACTGTTGGAGAAGGATCAGCACCTCCTGAGATGGCACCAGAGGCTCTCCCGGAATGCTGTGTGGGTCCGTGCGGCGGACTACCGGATCTGCTGCCCGCTCGGGCGCCGAAGCCATGGAATCGGAACCCAAAAGAACAGTCAAGCTGCGAAACGACCACAGGTCAGGTGCATCGTCTCTCAGCACCGGAAGGAGAGCGGCCCGGCTCAGCAGGATCAGCCCGCCCGGGTGAGCGCGCGCCACAACATCTCGCCGCTCGTTCAGGCGCCTTATGAACTCGGTCCAGTCCCTGATCGACTCGTCTCCCGAGGGGCGGGAATCTAACACGAAGGTGGCGAGCAGCCCGCCTAAGTGCTGGCCCACCAGCCGCGAAAGGCTCCCTTGGGGCCCCTCTGCCAAATCGATCCGCTCCACATAGCCCACCCGCAACCTGGCCAGATCGTCCGCTCGGGCGATGAGTTCTTGCGCCTCAGGGAACTCCGCTCCGAAGATGTAGGCCAGCCAAAAGCCCCGATTGAGGCGGATCTCGGCCCTCAGGCGGCCCCAGACTTCCTCCGCCTCAGGGCTCAAGGAGACCGCAGCCGGACGCCGTACGTTCACTCCTCTAGGAGCAGGCCCCGTGCCAAGGGATGAACTGAGTACCACGGTTCACCGTTCAGATGGGCCAGCAGAAGATGTGACTGGATCAGCTTCGCCATCAGCGGTACCTGGGTCTGCGTGGGCACCACCTTGCCTCCTTTCTGATCCACCAGCCTGAAAAAGTCCAGTTGCTCAGCAGTTACGTTTAGGAATTCGTGAGTCACCTCGGTGATCGCTCTGGTAACCAGACCATCACTCACCGGAAGCTCGGCCGACTTCCGAAGGATCAGGTTCATCAACTGGCGCAGAATGTAGAACAGGTCCCGCAGTTGTCCGCCCGAGGCCTGGATGACCTTATCCAGCTGAGACTCGCCGAGTATCCGGTCAACCGGGATGCGCTTGGCCACCAGTTGCTTCAACTGCCGCACGGTTTCGGCGGTGATTGCCGCATCTTCTCCGGGACGTTCCACCACATGCGGCGTGTGCACCGGGAGCCGGGCGTCATAGGGCAGGTGCCCGGGAGCCAGGAACTGAAGCTGGGTGGGGACAGTGTAGATCAGGTGGTGGGTGGGAAACCTGACCTTAGCGGCGTGGGCCACGAAAAGCGTCTCAATAGATGCCTGCACCTGCTGGTCCTCGCCCGTTGAGCCCCGCAATTTCTCCAAGCCGTCAACGATCAGCACCGATCCCCGGCCGTCTTCCTTTGGAAGGAGCGTCTTCAAAAATCCCGCCACCTGAGCGTAAAGCTCCCCAAGGTAGAAGCTGAGCTTGGCGCGCAGTTCGTTCACCACCGACTCGCTGTTCTTAACTTCCTTCTTCAGGTCGAACTCCACGCCGACACCCATAAAGTCCGCTGAAACGGCCTCGGAAGATGCGGAGAGCGAAAGTCCCGGTATGTCCAGCGAGACCTTCAGCCTGGAAAGCATGTCGCGAAAGTGCGCAGCGAATCCCGGACCGCCACCGTTGCCTTTTTCAAGCGTATCGTGGGCTCCCAGCGCCAAAGAAATCAGGAACTCGACTACGTCGATTGGGCTGGATTCGCTGATGTAAAGGTTGATTTGAAAGATGGCCGGATAGAAACCCTTTTCCCGCAAACTGGCCACCAGACGGTTAAGCTCAGTGGTCTTGCCTGAGCCGCTCGGCCCGGAGAGCAGTTGGGTGGTGGTTCCATAAGACAGTTCTATGTTGGCAAGCAACTCGTCCACGGCGTCCCGCCCGCCCTGGCGCAGGATTACATAACGTTCATCCTTTGCCTCCAGCGGCTCCGGACTGAGCGCCCGGTGCCACTCTCGCAATTCATCTCCAGACGGAAGGTCTATCCCCGGATGATATGGCTTCTTGACCTCAAGAGCGCCTGGTTCGCCGACTTCGCCCGGCGGCCGCCGGCCGGGATCTCCACAAAATCTCGACATGTCATGCTGATAACACCTACAAAGGGTTACCTAGACTTCTGCCCATGACCTCCGCCATGATTGCCGTTATCGAAGACGAGTCGATCATTGCTGCGGCGGTGGCTGCTCGGCTACGCCGGGAGGGTTTTCGAGTGGAGATCGCTTCGGACGGGCCCTCGGGGGTGGAGCTATGCGAACGCACCAACCCCGATCTGGTGGTCCTGGACGTCATGCTCCCTGGGTTTGACGGGCTGGAGGTTTGCCGGCGGATCCAAAAGGACCATCCGGTGCCGGTGATCATGCTGACCGCACGGGATTCTGAGACGGACATGCTGGTGGGCTTGGGCATCGGCGCAGACGACTACATCACCAAACCGTTCAGCCCCCGTGAGCTTGTCGCCCGGGTTATGGCGCTGCTGCGGCGGGTGCGCAGCCACTCCTCCCCACCGGCGGCCATGTTCCGGGTGGGCGAGCTTGCGGTGGACCCGGCCCGCCGCCAGGTGCACCGGGGGCAAGAACAGATCCACCTGACCCCGCTGGAGTTCGAACTTCTCTATACCCTGGCCGCCAAGCCGGGCGTGGTTTTTACCCGTGAGCAACTACTCTCCCAGATCTGGGGCTACCGGGAAGGCTACGGTGCCCGGACGATCGATTCGCACGTAGGGGCGTTGCGCCGCAAGCTCGGCTCAGAGCTGTTGCGCACCGTGCACGGGGTAGGTTACTCGGTGGAGGCGGGCGCCTGAGGCCGCTCGACCCACTCTCATCCATCAAAGCTAAGCTCGGCGCGGTCATTGTCGCCTCTGTGGCGGTGACTGCGGTGGTACACACACTGGGAGTGGGGGCGGGAATCCCGCTGCTGCTCACCTCGGTTGCCTCAGCTGCGCTCTCCCTTTTGATGGTCCACTTCCTTGCCCACGGGATGACTTCGCCGTTGCGCGAGATGGTGGCCGCCGCCAAAGCAATGGCCCGGGGCGACTACTCCCAACGGGTCCGGGCAAGTTCCCGGGACGAGGTGGGCGAGTTGGCCCGGGCATTCAACGCGATGGCCTCCGAGCTTGCGCAGGTGGACCGGATGCGCCGGGACCTGGTGGCCAATGTCTCGCACGAATTGCGCACCCCGATCAGCGGCCTGCAGGCGGTTCTGGAAAACCTGATCGACGGAGTCCAGGATCCAGACCCGGTCACCTTCGGCACCATGCTGGAACAGGTACAGCGGCTGGGCCGGTTGGTGTCGCAGCTATTGGACCTGTCCCGGTTGGAGTCGGGGGCAGTGCCGTTACAGCGCTCCCAGTTCCCGGTGCGCGAGATGCTCGAGCAGGCAGTTAAGGAGTCCCGCCTGGGCGCCCACCGGGTCAGGCTAAAGGTCGACGTCAGACCGGCCGACCTGACCGCTGATGCCGACCAGGAGCGTGTCCACCAGGTGGTGGCCAACCTGATTGAGAACGCGGTTCGCCACTCCCCCGACAACTCGTCGGTGGTGGTATCCGCCCACGCTGCAGCAGGCAAGGTGACTATCGAGGTATGCGACGAAGGGCCGGGGATCCCCCAGTCCGAAGCTGTCCGGGTGTTCGAGCGGTTCTACCGGGCCGACGCCGCACGTTCTTCAACGCAGGGCGGAACCGGGCTTGGCCTGGCAATAGCCCGATGGATCGTGGATCTTCACGGAGGGGCAATCCGGGCCGAACCCCGCCTGCCCCACGGATGCCGGATGATCGTAGAGTTGCCGGCATGACCCAGGTCCAGGACCCCCGGGCCCCCGAGGACACGGCGAAGCCGGTTCTTCCTGGGGCCTGCATGGCGTTGGTCGCAATCACCGGCCTTGCCTTCGCCGCCTGGCTGCCCGACAGCGTGGGGCCGGGCATCTTCCTGCCGGTAGTCGCCCTGCTGGCCGGGGCCGCGGTCTTGATGGCGGGCGGGGGCCGGGTCACCCCCCGGGCGCTGGCACTCGGCGGTGCCGGACTGGCACTGGTCGGCATGTTCGCGATCAGAGACGGATTGTGGCTGCTGTTACCCGACCTTGCCCTTGCGCTGGTCTTCGCCGCGCTGGCCGCCACCGATCCCCGCTCATGGTCACAAGCGCTGCTGAGCGCGCTCACCCCGGCGGCCAGACTGTTTTCGGTCCCCGGCACCCTCCTGCGCTCGGTGCCTGAGGCGACCGGCACGGCTGATAGGGGAAAGGTGGCTTCGTGGATCAGAGGGATCGTCGCCGGCGTTGCGTTGGTCAGTTTGTTCTGGGCGCTGTTCGCCTCTGCCGACCGGGCTTTCCAGGAACTCACGAACAAACTGCTCCCGAACTGGGATCTCGGGTTGCTGCCCGCGCGGGCAATTTTGTTCGGTGTCGGGGCTGCCGTTGCCAGCGCCTTTGCACTGGCCCGGCGCGCCGGCTCGCCCACCTGGCTGCGCACTGTCTACGGCAGTGCGGAAAGGGTGGCGTTCGGCTGGCAGCTCGGCCGAACGGAGTGGCTGATAGTTCTCGGCCTGCTCAATGCGCTGTTTTTTGCCTTTACGATCGTGCAGTTGCTGGTGCTGTTCCGGGGGCCGGACCACATCCTCAGCACCGAGGGGCTGACCTACGCCGAGTACGCCCGCCAGGGCTTCTTCCAGCTCCTGGCCGCTGCGGCGCTGGTGCTCCCGCTGGTTGCGGTGGTGTGGACCCGGTCGAAGCGCGAATCCGCAGCCGACCGGGCGCTGCTCAAGGTCCTGCTGGGCGCGCTGGTGCTGCTGACGCTCGGCATCGTTTACTCGGCGCTCAGCCGGCTGGGACTGTACGTTGAGGCATTCGGGTTGACCCGCCTCCGGCTGGCCGCCCAGGCATTAGCGCTATGGTTGGGCGGACTGCTTGCGCTGGTGTTGATTGCCGGCGCCACCGGCAACACCCGCCGTCTGCTCGACGCAACCCTTGCCCTCACCGCCTCCGGCGTCCTGGCGTTCAATCTGATGAATCCCGACGCGGCGATCGCCCGGCGCAACCTGGAGCGCTTCGAACAGACCGGCAAGATCGACACCGCCTACCTCTCCGGCTTGGGGGCGGACGTCGTTCCGGCTCTTCGCGAGTATCCCGATCGGTTGCAGGGTCTAATGCTTCCCTACATCGCCGAGGGTCTGCCCGATGGGGGCTCATGGTTCGATTTCAACCTCTCCCGCTCCCGGGCGAGGGCATTGCTTCAGCCCCAGGGTCAGTCTCAGCGATAGCTCCCCGGGAAGGGCGCTTTCGCAAAATCGCAAAAGACCCTTGGCGCTAGGCTTGCACGATGATCCGAATCGCCTTAGCTCAGGTCAATCCCACAGTCGGTGCGCTGGAGGCGAACGCCGCGCTCGTTTGCCGGTTCATCGAACAGGCGAAGAGCGCGGGGGCCGATGTCGTCGCCTTCCCGGAGATGGTGATCCCCGGTTACCCGCCCGACGATCTGCTGCTCAACAAGAGCTTCCTCACCGATACCCAGCAGGCGCTCGAATCGATACTGCCGGCCGCCCGGGGCATCGCCGCGATCGTCGGCTCGGCGCAGGAGGAGGGCGGGCGGCTGTTCAACGTTGCTGCCCTTCTGGCCAGAGGCACGGTGTGCGGCATCTACCGCAAGCACGAACTCCCCAACTACGGCGTTTTCGACGAGCGACGCTTCTTTTCCCCCGGCGACGAGACCGTGCTGGGCAAGCTGGACGAGCACCTTTTCGGCCTGACCGTCTGCGAAGATCTGTGGCTTCCGGACGGCCCGCACCAGGTGTGCGCGGCGGCCGGCGCTCGTCTGGTCATAAACATCAACGCCTCTCCCTACCACCGGGGCAAGGGTCGGGTGCGCCGGGATTTGCTGGCCGAGCGGGCCCGGCTGACTGGAATGGCCATTGCCTACGTGAACTGCGTTGGCGGGGGGGACGAGGTGGTGTTCGACGGCCAGTCCTTCGCCATGGCCCCAGACGCCACCATCCTCGCCCGGGCCGGCCAGTTCAGCGAGGAGTTGCTGGTCTTCGACTGGGATCCCGACCTTCAGTCCGACCCGGCGCCCGTCACCCGCCAGATCCAGGAGGCGGTAAGCGTGGTTGACCTGGGTCCGGCCGGCACCAGCCGGGAACCCATTCAGTCACGAGTGGAACCCGAACTCACCGAGGAGGCCGAGGTCTACGCCGCCCTCGAACTGGGAGTGCGGGACTACCTGAACAAGAACGGCTTCACCCAGGCGATTGTCGGCGTCTCCGGAGGGATCGACTCCGCGCTCACCGCCACCATCGCCACCGATGCGCTGGGCGCCGGCAACGTACTGGGAATATCGAATCCTAGCGAGTTCACCTCGTCACAAAGCACCCAGGACGCCAAGCAACTTGCGCAGAACCTGGGGATCGACCTGATCACTCTCCCCATTCCCCGCATCCATCAGGCCTTCCGGGACACCCTCAGCCTGGAGCTTCCGGGCGCCGCCCAAGGCTTGACCGACCAAAACGTCCAGGCCCGCATCCGGGGGACGCTGTGGATGGCGGTGTCGAACTTTACCGGCCGGATGGTCCTTTCAACCGGCAACAAGAGCGAGATGGCCACCGGCTACGCCACACTCTACGGAGACATGGCCGGTGGCTTCGCGGTGCTCAAGGACGTACCGAAAACACTCGTCTATCGGTTGGCCGCCTGGCGCAACGGGCGGGGCGAGGCAATCCCGCCGTCGGTAATCGAGCGCGCGCCCACCGCTGAGCTCGCGCCTCACCAGCTGGACACGGACAATCTGCCCCCGTACGAGGTCCTCGATCCGATCCTGGCGGCCTACGTTGAGGACAACCTGGACATTGAACAGATCGCCGCAATGGGTTTCGATCGGGCAACGGTAGCCAAGGTGATAGCCCTCGTGGATCGAGCCGAGTACAAGCGCCGCCAGGCGCCGCCGGGCGTCAAGATCACCAAACGGGCGTTCGGAAGGGACCGCCGGCTGCCGATCACCAACCGGTTCCGGCCCCGGTAACCCGCTCCGGCTATTGACCTGGCAATCGGATCAGGTCAGCTCTACATTCACCTCCGTGGTGGCGGCTGAGAGCGCACTGAAGTCTCCGGAAGCGCCGGCCATCACCTCGCGCACAACCCAATCCGCCCGCCATGACAAGAATTCGTGCTGTCTAGTTTAGTGATGCTATGATGCTGCCATGCGTACGACAGTCACTCTCGACCCCGACGCCGAGGCCCTCCTGCGCCGGCGAATGAGGGAGGCAGGCGTGTCGTTCAAGCAGGCGCTCAACGACGCGATCCGCCAGAGTCAGGCTCCGGCAGCGCCGAGTCCCCCGTACCGCACCGCCACAGCCGACATGGGTCGGCCAACGGTGAACCTCGACCGCGCGCTACGCCTCGCCGGTGAAATCGAAGACGAAGAGCTTCTTCGGCGGATCCGGCTCGGTAAGTAGCGCACTCGGTGTACGTCGTAGACGCCAACGTTTTGCTCTATTCAGTAAACACAGCGGAGGAGAAGCACGAGGCTTCCCGGCGCTGGCTGGACGGGGCGTTGAGCGCCAACGAGCCCGTAGGCTTTGCATGGACGGTTGTTCTCGCCTTCCTGCGTCTATCCACCAAGATAGGCCTTTACCCCCGCCCCCTTCCGCTAGATCAGGCCGTCTCTCAGGTCCGGAGCTGGCTCGAACAGCCGCCAAGCATTGTCTTGGAGCCATCCCGCCGGCACCTCGCATTGCTCGCTGGGCTTCTGGGCAGTACCGGCGCAGGGGGAAACCTCGTCAACGATGCCCACCTGGCCGTGCTGGCCCTGGAACACGACGCCACCGTGATCACCTTCGACACCGACTTCAGCCGCTTCGATGGCCTCCGGTGGCGCCCTCCATCCTGAAAGACCTCCGGTGAGAGCTTTTGGCTCCTCGCTCTTTAGATGTCGTAGTACATGTGAAACTCGAACGGGTGCGGCCGCAGGCTCAACTGCTCCACCTCATTGATCCGCTTGTAGTCCAGCCAGGTGTCGATCAGGTCCTGGGTGAACACGCCGCCTTGGAGCAAGAAGTCATGATCGGACTCAAGCGCGTCCAAAGCCTCCCCCAGGGACCCCGGAACGGTGGGCACCGGGCCCCCGCCCTCGTCCTTTTCGAACATGTCCCGGCTTACCGGCTCGGGTGGGATCATTCCCTGCTTGATCCCGTCCATCCCGGCCATGAGCATCGCCGCGAAGGCGAAGTACGGGTTGCATGACGGGTCGGGGCAGCGGAACTCGATACGCTTTGACTTCGGACTCTTCGAGTAAAGCGGGATGCGCACTGCCGCCGAGCGGTTCCGCTGCGAGTACACCAGATTGACCGGCGCCTCGTAGCCCGGCACCAGCCGCTTGTAGGAGTTGGTGGTGGGAGCGCAGATGGCCAGCAGCGCCGGGGCGTGGTGCAAAATGCCGCCGATGTAGTTGATCGCCAGCTCAGAGAGGTTTGCGTAGCCTTCGCCGTAGAACAGTGGTTCTCCGTCCCGCCACAGGCTCTGGTGCACGTGCATGCCTGAGCCGTTGTCCTGGAAGATCGGTTTGGGCATGAAGGTAACGCTCTTCCCCGCCTTCATGGCGGTGCCCTTGACGATGTACTTGTAGAGCATCAAGGCGTCGGCCATCTTGAGCAGCGGGCCGAAACCCATGTCTATCTCCGCTTGGCCGGCGGTGCCCACCTCATGGTGGTGAACTTCGATGTCAATGCCCACCTTGCGCAGGTTCAGCACCATGTCCGAGCGAAGGTCCTGGTACTGGTCCATCGGCGGAACCGGAAAGTATCCCTCCTTGTAGCGGGGCTTGTAACCCTTGTTGCCGCCCTCTATGACCGCCCCGGAGTTCCAGATGCCCTCCACCGAGTCCAGGAAGTAGTAGCCGGAGTTTTGGGTCTGGTCGAACCGGACATCGTCGAAGATGTAGAACTCTGCCTCCGGTCCCCAGTAGGAGTTGGTGGCCACGCCGCTGGCCAATAGGAAGTCCTCGGCCTTCCTGGCCACGTAGCGGGGATCTCGGGAGTAGGACTCGCCGGTCACCGGGTCCCCGATGAAGCAGTTCATGACCAGCGTGGGACTGCTCATGAACGGATCGATGAATGCAGTGGTGGGATCCGGGAACAAGATCATGTCCGATTCGTGGATCTTCTGAAAGCCGCGGATGGAGGAGCCGTCGAAGCCGAACCCTTCCTTGAAGCTGTCCTCGTCCAACCCCTCGGAGGTCATGGTGAAGTGCTGCATGAGCCCGGGAAGGTCGCAGAACCGGATGTCCACCAGCTCGATACCTTCCTTCTTGATGAGCTCGAGGACACCCTTTGCGTCCTTTGCTGCGTCCGGATCCATGCGAACTCCTCTCGTCTTGACGTTTCTAACGTGTTATGAATCTGTTATGTGCTGCGCTTGGACTGGCAAGTCACATCGTTGCAGACAGTTGAAAACAGTAAGAGTGAAATATGTCGACCCTTTTACCGATTTGTTAAGACCGAGTTAATCGAATCGGCGGCACCGCAACAGCCACGTAACACTGCGCTGCTACGCTGCTCCATTCATTCGACGGCGGGCCGCGACAAGCGCTGCCCGGGAAACAGGAGAGAACGCTTTTGAGTTATCAAGCCGAGTACATCTGGATCGACGGTACGGAGCCGACGGCCCTGATGCGCAACAAAACCAGGATCATCGCCCCTGGAAAGACACCCGGAACCTGGGGGTTCGACGGCTCAAGCACCAACCAGGCGCCCGGCAGCAACTCGGACTGTGTCCTGGAGCCTGTTTACACGGTTCCCGACCCGATCAGAGGCGGGGACAACGTCCTGGTTCTGTGCGAAGTCTACCTCCCGGATGGCACACCGCACCCCAGCAACACCCGGCGGCCGTGCGTCGAGGTGGCTGAGCAGTACGCCGACCAGGAACCGATGTTCGGCATTGAACAGGAGTACACCTTCTTCCAGGACGGTCGTCCGCTGGGCTGGCCGGTGGCCGGCGGATGGTTCCCGGCACCGCAGGGCCCCTACTACTGCGGCGTCGGGGGGGAGAAGATGCAGGGCCGGCAAATCATCGAGGAGCACACCCTGGCGTGCATGAAAGCCGGGTTGTCCATCGAGGGAACCAACGCCGAGGTCATGATGGCCCAGTGGGAATTTCAAATCGGTGTGCTGGGGGCCCCGGACATCGGCGACCAGGTCTGGATGGGCCGCTGGCTGCTCTACCGGATTGCAGAGGAACATGAGGTATTCGTGACTTTAGCCCCCAAACCCGTTCCGGGCGACTGGAACGGTGCCGGTGCCCACACCAACTTCTCCACCAAGGGCACCAGGGAAAGCTGGGAGGCGATAATCGCCTGCTGCGAGGCGCTGGGCAAGGACCCGCTTAAGCATGTAGAGAACTACGGCCACGGCATCCAGGACCGCCTGACCGGCGCCCATGAGACCCAAAGTTGGGACCGGTTCAGCTACGGAACCTCTGACCGCGGAGCATCTATCCGGATCCCCTGGGCAGTGGCCAAGGCGAAGAAGGGCTGGATCGAGGACCGCCGGCCGAACGCCAACATGGACCCCTACGTGGTCAGCCGGCTCCTGATGCAGACCTGCTGCGGAGCATTGGTGGAAGCGCAGCTTCAGCCGGTCGGCTAAACCGACGCACCTCGGCGGACGGCCGCTACCGGCCGTCCGCGAAGCGCCCGCAGGCGGCGAGAATGCCCGGAGGTCGGCGGGCGGGCTAAGATCGCCGGCAATGCCACTTCGTATCAAGATTTCCTGCAGTTGAACCTCTCCGACGAAATCAGCAGAAGAGACCGGGTTTCCGCCGGTCTTAGGGCTCGGGCCCCTTGGGGTTGATGTCTACGGTGTGAACAGCCGGACAGGTCACCTTTTTGGCCTGCTGGTCGACTTTGAAGTCGTCCCGGGTGAAACCACCACCTGCTACCGCCATGGTGAGCGGCAGGGGCTTAATCACCGGGGTGTGCTGAGCAGCCTTAAGATCTGCCCGAACCTTTCCCGATCCATAGGCGGAATCAGCCAGTACACTCAGCCCGGGCTCCTCGCTTTTGAGCAGTTTCACTCCTGAAGGCCCGCCGGCGGTGTTGGCGGCGGTAAGCGAGGCATCGGTGATGATCCCGGTTACCGGCTCCACCGCAACAGTGGCTTGTAGCCGTCCCGGTAGGCGGCTCTTGTGCGTAGCCGACGGGTACCTCATCAAAGTGGCGAGCAGCTATCTCCAACGGGCCCTGCCGATCAACCCGCAGGACAAACAGGCCTTTCCTCGTCCCAACCAACACCTCGGTTGACATCGCATTCCCCTTTTGAGCTATACCTGTTCACCTCAGCCCTCAGCAGACGCTTGAATTTAAGGCTTCGAATTTATATCAGGAGGTGGTTGCAGTGGCTGAAGTTGGGCGGCGGATGACCAGGGCGACGTTGATATTTGCAGGCGCAGCAGCTGTGATTCTCCTCCTGGTGTACGGCCTGCAGCGGTTCCTGATCTACCTGCCTCACGGGCAGGTAGCGCCCATCACAGCGGCGCTCCCCGGCGCCCAGGAAATCCGGTTTCCTACCAGCGACGGACTTGAGCTGACCGGCTGGTTCCTGCCGGGACCGGCCCTGGGGCCGGGACCCGCCATCCTGGTGGCGAACGGCAACGCGGGGAACCGCTCGCACCGGGCACCGCTGGCAAGAGCTCTCAGGGACAGTGGAGCGAGTGTGCTCCTGTTCGACTACCGGGGTTTCGGGGGCAACCCCGGCAAACCCTCGGAAGAGGGCTTGCGCCGGGACGCCCGGGCCGCGCAGCAGTACCTCTCGGACCGCCCGGAGGTAGACCCCAACCGCATTGTGTACTTTGGCGAGTCGATCGGCGGCGCAGTAGTGGTTGACCTCGCCGTCGAGTATCCGCCGGCCGGCATGGTGCTGCGGTCCCCATTCACGTCTCTAGCCGACGTGGGCCGGATCCACTACCCGTGGCTGCCGGTTCGCCTTCTCCTTCGAGACCGGTATGAGTCGATCTCCACCATTGCCCGAGTCCAGGTTCCACTGCTGGTAGTTGCCGGCGAGCAGGACAGCATCGTGCCTGCCAGCCAGAGCCGGGCGCTGCTTGATGCCGCCCCGGGACCCAAGCGCCTTGTTCTGGTAGCCGGTGCGGATCACAACGATGCCGCCCTGTTCACCGGCGAACAGCTTTTATCCGAGATCCGGCGCTTCCTGGCCTTGGTGGCGAGAGCGAGCAACGGGCGAACGTGCAACGGGCAACGGGCAACGGGCAACGGGCAAGCTTGAAGCGGTCCCCGGGGATACGCAGCGGGGCTTCCGATGCCCACTGTAATGACAATCGGGGTCTACGGCTTCGACATCGCCACCTTCCTGGAACGGCTGCGGGAGGCGAACGTCAGCCTGCTGCTCGACGTACGCCAACGCCGAGGCGTCCGCGGACCCGAGTACGCCTGGGCCAACTCGGTTCGGCTCCAAGCAGCTCTCGCCCAGGCGCAGATCGACTATCGGCACCACCGCGAACTCGCACCAACCACCGAACTGCGTCAACTCCAGTACGCCGAGGACCACCGCCAGGGCGTGGGCAAGCGCACGCGCCGTGAACTCGCCGCCGAGTACTCCCGCCGCTACACGGCTGAGATTCTGAACCACGCTGACCTCGTGCACATCGTCTCGGCCCTGCCGATCGACGGGGTTGCGGCGCTGCTTTGCGTCGAGCATGACCCCGAGGCGTGCCATCGCTCGCTCATCACGCAACGGCTGGCCGACCAGCACGGCATCACCGTCGAACACTTGCGTTCCCGATGATGGACGAACTGGACGCGCCGGATCGGCCAGCACCAGTCCGCGCCAATTTCCGCCTCCGCGGCCGGGATCGAGCCGCGGTGGACTTACGGGGCATCACTACGGTGCTCAAGCACGCGCAGGAGCTGATCGCAAGCAGGCTCGCACCGGCCGAGCCGCGAAACGACGGCAAGCAGACGCCCTATCGCGGGCATCCCGTGTTCATCGCACAGCACGCCACTGCGACCTGCTGCCGCACCTGCCTGGGTCGGGACCCCTTCCCGTTGGCTTTCGGGGCAGTTCCCAAATTGATTGAGGTCTGGCGGGAATCTCCGGGCAAGATGTACTGTTCGCTTTGGGCATCCTGGAGTAGCCGATAGCGGGCGCCCTAACGGGGCGGCCGAGAACGAAGCTGGGGCCCGGCTAACGCCGCCAAACGCCTTCAAGATTGGTGGTTGCCGCCTTAGCTCAGGGCTGGTCGGGGCGTAGTCAGCAGACCCGGCACTCAGTTTTCTTCCAGAAAGAGATTGCCCGGGTTGGCCAAGGCCGCAAGAGGTACGGCCTCAACACGCTCGGCCAGTGTGTACCTTGTTGCCCCTGGGTAGATCACGATAATC
This sequence comes from Actinomycetota bacterium, assembly GCA_052389675.1. Lineage (GTDB taxonomy): Bacteria > Actinomycetota > CADDZG01 > JAHWKV01 > JAHWKV01 > JBBDRH01. Next base: position 29,287 of record JBQTHR010000057.1, on the reverse strand, counting down.
CTCTCCAGGCCCAGGTCCTCCAGGGCGGTACGGATGGAAGGCGTCAGGCGCGGCGCATCGGCCCGTTTGCACTCCACCCCCATCAACCGATCACCTCGGCGCAAAATCAGGTCGATTTCTGCGCCCTGGTGCGTGGCCCAGAAATACGCCTCGTCATGTGATTGAGCAGCCAGGACCTGCTCAATCACAAATCCCTCCCAAGACGCGCCTAACTTGGGGTGGGAAAGCAGTTCCTTCTCGGTGCCCATCCCAAACAGCTGGTGCAGCAAACCGCTGTCGCGAACGTATACCTTGGGGGAGCGGACCTGTCGCTTGCCCAGGTTGGCATGCCAGGGCTGGAGTTGACGCACCATCAGCGCATCGGTCAGGAGGTCGAGGTACCGGCGGCTGGTTGAGGGGTTCACTCCAAGGGCCCGTGCCGGTTCGGCCGCATTCCACGTTTGACCGTGATAGTGGGCGACCATGGTCCAAAAACGCAGAAGGGCCACCGCCGGAACACGTACACCCCATTGCGGCAGATCCCGCTCAAGCAGTGTCTGGATGAACTGCTTGCGCCAGATCAAGCTTTCCGAATCCGATCGGGCCAGAAACGCCCGCGGGAAGCCGCCACGGCGCCACAGGTTGGCCGCCGCCTGCACTCCTACCTCCGGCAAACAGAAGCCGCCTATCTGGATCCGCTCCATACGCCCGGCCAGGCTCTCTGAGCTCTGGCGCAGCAACTCGCCCGAGGCGCTGCCAAGAATTAGAAACCTAGCCGGCTGTTCCCGGCGGTCGGCCAGGACTCGCAGAACCGGGAAAAGCTCGGGGCGCCGCTGAATTTCGTCGATAACCACCAATCCTTGCAACGGCTCGAATGCGGTCTTGGGCTCATCAAGGCGCCCGAGGCTCACCGGGTCCTCCAGGTCAAAGTAGTTCGGCGAGTCGTCAGATAGAAGCTCGCGGGCAAGAGTTGTCTTGCCGGACTGCCTCGGGCCGGTCAGCACCACCACGGTGCTGCGGTCCAAAGCTGCCCGGATGGTGTGGAGAATTGCCGGGCGGGCGATCATGCGAGCTAACATACCATGAACAAACCGCATGGCAAGCAGGATTTACATGGTAGAACGGGTGCCGGGAGTGGTGATCGGGCCTTTGCCTAGGGCCCAGGCCGGCCCTCTGGAACTTCGTCAAGTTCTGACCCGATTCGGTGAGTGGCGCCAGTGTCCGCCCTTGACCGTCGACCTTGAAGATGATCTGCGCCCACGAGGTGTGGGCTACTCGGAAGTCCGCTCGGACGCGGGGGCCAGTTCGGGACTTCCGCGTTCGCGGACGTGCCGGGGGCGCCGTCACCTCACATGTCTACTTGATCTTGGAATCCCCGTTCGCCCTGAAACCCCTACGCTGGGGCCGGCACGCGCGTGGTACTTGCTGCCGCGGAGATAGCGTAAACGACCTGTCCGAGGCCCCTGCAGGCGGCGAGAATCCCCGGAGGTCGGCCGGGCGGGCTAAGATCGCCGGCAATGCCACTTTCCGAGTTCCAACCGGGCGACAAAGCTTTGCTCACCGACCGCAAAGGGCGGCGCTACCTCATTACCCTCCGGCCCGGCGACAGCTTCCACTTCCATAAAGGGATCGTTCAGCACGACCAGATCCTGGGAAGCACCGAAGGGCAGGGGGTTTGCTCCACCGGGGGAGAGCCGTTGATGGTCTTCAGACCCACCTACGGGGACTACGTGCTCAAGATGCCCCGGGGAGCCCAAGTGATCTACCCCAAGGACGTGGGAGCGATCCTGGTGCACGGCGACATCTATCCCGGCGCGCACGTGCTGGAGGCGGGAATCGGATCCGGGGCGCTGACAATCGCTCTGCTGCGGGCGGTCGGGCCATCGGGACGGGTAAGCGCGTGCGAACTGCGAGAGGACTTCGCCCATCGAGCCTCTGCCAATATCAAACAGTTCTTGGGAAAGGTCGACAACCTTAAGATCCGGATGGGTAGCATCTACGAACCGATCGATCCCATCGCGGTGGACCGGGCCGTGCTTGACCTCTCCGAACCCTGGAGAGCGCTCCCCCAGATAGTTCAGGCGCTGCGTCCGGGTGGACTGCTGGTGTGCTTTCTCCCCACCATTCTCCAGGTCTCCACCCTCACCGAAGCCCTTCGGCAACAGCCGCGCTGGACCTCGATCCAGACGCAGGAGAACCTCAAGCGGACCTGGCATGTGGAAGGCCAATCTGTCCGGCCGGACCATCGAATGGTTGCCCACACCGGCTTCCTCACGCTAGCACGGCTCACCTCGGATTAATGAGGTGCTGCCCGTTGGGTTACAACTTTCACTTCGGAAAGCCGGATAGCTGGTCCTATACTTGGGAAGGATGCGAGTTCAGCCGACCCTTTGCGCCAGGAACGGGGCCTGAGAATGCGCGGATCTAACGAGTTCGAAAGAAGGATCGCCGCCTTCGAACAGGAGGTGGGCGAGCTTCAGATGCACATCAAGGAACTTGAAGAAGAGTCCGTCGTGCTCCGTTCACGCTTGCTCGATGCCCCACTTAAGATCCGCAAACTGGAAAATCAGCTTGCTGAGGTGCGGCAGGAAGCCGGACGCTCCCGTAACCAGAGCGAGCGCATGGCCCTGCTGCTCTCCCAGGCTCGTGAGCAACTGGTGGCACTGCGCCAGGAGGTTGAAAAGCTCTCCGCTCCGCCATCCGGCTACGGCGTGTTGCTCGGTCTGCAAGATGACGGCACGGCCGACGTCTTCACCGGAGGGCGCAAGATGCGGGTGAACGTGTCCCCCGCCATCGAACAATCCACACTGGTCAAGGGCCGCCAGGTGATGCTGAACGAAGCGCTCAACATCGTGCGTGCGATGGCCTACGAGGAGCAAGGCGAGGTGGTCACGGTGAAAGAGCTGATCAGCCAGGACCGGGCCATCGTCGTCACCCACACTGACGACGAGCGGGTCGTTTTGCTCTCCAGCCAGCTTATGAGCCAGAAGCTGCATGCTGGCGACTCGGTCCTGCTCGATCCCAAGTCCAACTACCTGCTGGAGAAGCTGCCCAAACCCGAGGTCGAGGAACTGATCCTCGAGGAGGTGCCGGACATTGACTACAGTGCGATAGGGGGCCTGGACACCCAGATTGAGGCATTGCGCGACGCAGTCGAGCTACCCTTCCTCTACGCCGACCTGTTCGCCGACTACCACCTTCCGCCCCCCAAAGGCGTGTTGCTCTACGGTCCTCCGGGCTGCGGTAAGACGCTGATCGCCAAAGCGGTGGCCAACTCGCTGGCCAAACGGACTCAAGAAATTACCGGTCGGGACGACGTGCGGGCCTACTTCATCAACGTCAAGGGACCGGAGCTGCTCAACAAGTACGTGGGCGAAACCGAGCGCCAGATCCGGATCATCTTCCAGCGGGCGAAGGAAAAGTCCCGTGAGGGGGTTCCGGTGATCGTGTTCTTCGACGAGATGGAGTCGCTGTTTCGCACCCGCGGCTCGGGAATATCAAGCGATGTGGAGACCACCATCGTCCCGCAACTGCTCTCCGAACTGGACGGCGTGGAGCAATTACGCAACGTGATTGTCATCGGCGCTTCCAACCGGGAGGATCTGATTGACCCGGCAATCCTGCGCCCAGGACGCTTGGACGTGAAGATCAAGGTGGAGCGGCCGGACAAAGACTCCGCCAAGTCCATCTTCGCCAAATACCTGAACACCACGCTGCCCATAAGTGCGGCTGAGGTCACTCAGGGCAAGCAACAAGCAGTTGCCGCCATGATCAACGCCACCGTTGAGGAGATGTACGCGGTGGACAACGAGAACCGCTTCCTGGAGGTGACCTACGCTGGCGGGGACAAGGAGGTCTTGTTCTTCAAGGACTTCGCCTCCGGAGCAATGATCGAAAACATCGTACGCCGTGCCAAAAAGATCGCAATTAAGCGCCTGATCGCCGGCGGCGACGGGGGAATTGGCACCGCCGACCTGATCGAGTCGATCCATCAGGAGTACCACGAGAACGAGGACCTGCCCAACACCACCAATCCGGACGACTGGGCCCGCATCTCGGGTAAGAAGGGCGAACGGATCGTATTCGTGCGAACCTTGGTGAGTGAACAGCGCAAGTCCGAGTCCCGGCAGATCGAACAGGTCCAGACCGGGCAGTACCTCTAGGCGCACCCACCTCCGGACGATCGACTCACCAACCGCGGCGCCTGCGCACGAACCAAGCAACGCTGGGTAGCGCGTGGCGATCAACAAGGTCATGGGGATTGAGACCGAGTACGGCATCATCAGCCGTGGCCCGGAGGAACACAATCCGATCTTTGCCTCGTCGCTGCTGATCAACTCCTACGTGTCTCCCCGGATCAAGCGGGTGCGCTGGGACTACGAGGAGGAGACGCCGCTACGGGACGCCCGTTGTGCGTTCCAGCGAGCAGGGCTGGACATTTTGGACGACGACGGCGGCCTGGTTTCGGTAATCCTGGAGAATGGGGCCCGCTATTACGTGGACCACGCCCACCCCGAGTACTCCACGCCTGAATGCAGCAACGCCTTGGACCTGGTGATCCACGACAAAGCGGGAGAGCGGATCCTGGCCGCAAGCCTGGCCACCGCAGCCAAGTCGCTACCCTCCGGCAACCGGATCCTGCTCTACAAGAACAACTCGGACGGCAAGGGAAACTCCTACGGCACGCACGAGAACTACCTGATGTCCCGGGCCACCCCGTTCTCAGACATCGTGACCATGCTCACACCCTTTCTGGTCACCCGCCAGGTGTACACCGGAGCGGGCAAGGTGGGCTCGGAAGGGCCGGGCGCGGACAAGGACGTGCGCTACCAGATCTCGCAGAGGGCCGACTTTTTCGAGGTAGAAGTTGGTTTGGAAACCACCTTCAAGCGACCACTGATCAATACCAGGGACGAGCCACATGCCGATCCGGAGAAGTACCGGCGGCTGCACGTGATCATCGGCGATGCCAACATGAGCGAGTTGTCCACCTACCTCAAGACCGGAGTCAGCGCACTGGTGCTTTCGATGATCGAGGACGGCTTCATCGGCGAAGACCTCCGGCTGGCCGCGCCGGTGCAAGCCTTCCGGATGATCTCTCGGGACCCCACCTGCCGGGAGGCGGTCCTGATGGCCGACGGCCGCACCATCACGGCGGTCGACGTCCAGTGGGAGTACCTGGATTGGGCGAGAAAGTACCTAGCTAACCAGGACGAGGACCCGATCACGGCCGACGTGGTCTTGCGCTGGGAACAGACTCTGGTCGCCCTGGAGCAGGATCCGATGTCGCTGGCCCACCAGCTTGACTGGGTGGCCAAGTACCAAATGATCAACGCTTACCAGCAGCGCCAGGGCCTTGAATGGGGAGATCCCAAACTGTCACTGATCGACCTGCAATACCACGACATCCGGCTGGACCGAGGCGTCTACTACAAAATGGTCGAAAGCGGTCAGATCGAAACGCTGGTGACCGAGGAGCAAATCCAGCGGGCAGTGACCGAGCCCCCGGTGGACACACGGGCCTACTTTCGAGGCAAGGCGTTGCGCCGGTTCGCCTCACAGATTACCGCCGCCTCCTGGGACGCAGTGATCTTCGACACCGGTGCCGACGCGCTGCAGAAGGTGCCGATGATGGAGCCGCTCAAGGGGACGAAAGCCTCTATCGGCGCGCTCATTGACGAGGCGGCCGACGCCGCAGATTTGGTGGCCAAGCTGCGCGGCTGACTCCATTTGCCCGGCCGTCTACAATGAGCCCATGAGCGAACAGCAAAAGCGCACCCGCAACACAGAGAAGACCGCCGAGACCCAGACCGAGGCCAAAGTAACTCCCCAGCAGGCCGAGCGGCGCAACACCGACAAGGTTGACAAACTGATCTCCGAGATCGACGAGGTGCTTGAGGAAAACGCCGAGGAGTTCGTGCGCAGCTACGTGCAAAAAGGCGGCCAGTAACCGCCCTCAGGCATCCTTGCGCAACATGCAACCTGAGATTGTCCTGATTCTGCCCTCCCGCACCGCATTACAATGCGCTGAATGGACATCCCGCCCCTCCCCTTCGACCAGGCACCCTCGGCGCGCACGGGCTACACCTCGTTCAGCGACTTGATCCGCACCGGCCACGACGGCTTGATCCCCAACCTCGGCGCCCTTGCCCCGCTGGAGATGGTTCACAGCACCACGATCCTGGCGCTTCGCCACGCTACCGGCGTGGTTATTGCCGGAGACCGGCGGGCCACCGAGGGCTACACCATCGCCCACCGAACTATCAAGAAGGTCTTCCCCACCGACCGTTGGTCAGCGGTGGCCATCGCCGGAACGGCCGGGCCGGCCATCGAAATGACCAAGCTGTTCCAAACCGAGTTGGAGCACTACGAAAAGATCGAGGGCGAGCGGCTGAGCCTGGAGGGGCAGGCCAACAAGCTGTCGCAGATGATCCGGGCCAACCTGCCGTTGGCCATGCAGGGCCTGGTGGTGGTTCCCCTGTTCGCCGGGTTCGACGAACGGATGGGCGTGGGACGCATCTTCAAGTACGACGTTACCGGCGGACGGTACGAGGAGAGCGATTACTGCACCGCGGGCTCCGGCGGCCGCGACGCGCGGGCTTCAATCAAAAAGCGCTACAGCGCAGGCATCAGCCGCGATCAGGCGCTGAAAGTGGCACTGGAAGCTCTGTTCGACGCCTCAGAGGAGGACGCCGGCACCGGGGGCCCGGACGTGTTGCGCCGGATTTACCCGAACATCGCGTCGATCACCGCCGAGGGCTTCGAGGAAATTCCCGACACAGAGATCGCCGCGCTGTTCGACGATCTTCTGGCCGAACGGGCAGCATCGCCCCGCACCGACTCCGAAGAGACGGTGCCGGGCACGCAAAGGCCGCCTAAGTGAGCGGGGCGGAACCCATCCGGCCGGGTCAGCACGGCAAGCCCGGACGGCCAGAAGGGGGCGGAGCACGTTGAGCCTACCGTTCTACGTCAGCCCCGAGCAGTTCATGAAGGACAAGTCCGACTATGCCCGCAAAGGGATCAAGCGAGGCAAGTCTGTGGTTGCCCTAGACTACGTCGACGGAGTCCTGTTCGTCGCCGAAAACCCCTCCACCACGCTGCACAAGATCTCCGAGATCTACGATCGGATGGCCTTCGCCGGGGTGGGCAAGTTCAACGAGTTCGAGAGCCTGCGCATGCACGGCGTTCGCCAAGCGGACGTCCGGGGATATTCGTACTCCCGGGACGACGTCTCCGCCCGAGGCCTGGCCAACTCCTATTCTCAGATCCTTGGCCAGATTTTCACCGAGGCGATGAAGCCGTTCGAGGTGGAGATCCTGGTGGCCGCCATCGGCGGCTCCGGCGAGCCCAACGAGCTGTACCACATTCTCTATGACGGGTCGGTTGCCGATGAGAACAACTACGTTGCCATGGGCGGCCAGTCCGAAGAGCTCACCAGCTACCTGCACAACAACTTCAAGGCGGGCTTGGCGCCGGCCGAAGCGGTACAGCTTGGCGTGGCCGCACTACAGTCGGTGGACAGCCGGGAACTGAGAGCAGCGAACTTGGAGGTGGCGGCGCTGGACCGTAACCTGGATCGCCGCAAGTTTCGCCGGATCGGCGGCGGAGCGCTTGAGGAGTTGCTGGAACAGCGCTAGCGGGTAGCCGGCAGGGCGTCTTCGCGCTCTAGAGCCTTACACTGGCAAATGTGAATACCCACAGGCTCCGGTAACCACGTTGGAACGTCGCATATTCGGGCTGGAGAACGAGTACGGGGTCACCTGCACCTTCCGGGGTCAGCGCCGGCTCTCCCCGGATGAGGTTGCCCGCTACCTGTTCCGGCGGGTGGTCTCTTGGGGCCGCTCCTCCAACGTATTCCTGGAGAACGGCGCCCGGCTTTACCTCGACGTCGGCTCCCACCCCGAGTACGCCACACCCGAATGCGACGACATCCGCCAGCTGATTGCCCACGACAAGGCCGGCGAGCGGATCCTGGAGGCACTGGTAAACGCCGCCGAGATGCGTTTGCGGGAGGAGGGCATTGCCGGGCAGGTGTACCTGTTCAAGAACAACACCGACTCCGCCGGAAATTCCTACGGCTGCCACGAGAACTACCTGGTATCCCGCTACGGCGAGTTTGGCAAGCTGGCCGAGCATCTGATCCCGTTCTTCGTCTCCCGGCAGATCTTCACAGGGGCCGGAAAGGTGCTTCAGACCGCCCGAGGTGCACGTTTTTGCGTATCTCAGCGAGCTGAGCACATCTGGGAAGGAGTCTCCTCCGCTACCACCAGGAGCCGTCCGATCATCAACACCCGGGACGAGCCCCACGCCGATGCCGAACGCTTCCGCCGGCTTCATGTCATCGTCGGCGACTCTTCCATGAGCGAGTACTCGGCCTGGATCAAGATCGCCACCACGGCAGTGCTGCTGCGCATGCTGGAGGAGGGGATAGTGATGCGGGACCTGTCGCTGGAGAACCCGATCCGGGCGATCCGAGAGATTTCGCACGACATCACCTGTCGGCGCAAGGTGCGGCTGGCCAACGGCCGGGAGGCGTCGGCCATCGAGTTGCAGTGGGAGTATCTCAGCCGGGCCGCCGACTACGTGGACCGCCGGGACGACCCGGAGATGAAGGAAACGGTGCGGGCTTGGGAGGAGTGCCTGGTTCTTTTGGAGGATGACTTCACCAAGCTGGACACCAAGGTGGACTGGGTTATGAAGTACACGCTGCTGCAGAACTACCGGGCCAAGCACAACCTGAGTCTGGGCCACCCCAAGATTGCCCTGATGGATCTGGCCTACCACGACGTCAGCCGCAAGCGCGGCCTTTACTACCTGCTGGAGCGCAACGGCATGGCCGAGCGCTACGTCACCGACGAGGAGATCGACACCGCCAAGCTGGAGCCGCCGCAAACCACCCGGGCGAAGCTGCGTGGTGAGTTCATTAAGACTGCCAAGAAACGCCGCCGGGACTTCACGGTGGACTGGGTTCACCTGAAGTTGAACGACCAGGCCCAGCGCACCTTGTTGTGCAAGGACCCGTTCAAGCACACCGACGAGCGGGTCGCCCGGCTCATCGCCTCGCTTTAGGCGCCGACACGCATTGAGGGCGCTCGCCCTCGCGCAGCCAAAGCTTGCACTCGTTGGCTGGCCAATTATCTCCTTGACATCACTTGGCTAGCCAAGCATACTATGTACATTACTTGGCCAGCCAACGAACAAGGAGAGAGGACCATGCCCTACTTGCGTCTTGCGACCACGCAATCACCCACCCTTAGCAATCTCGGCCTCCTAATTTTGCGTCTCGCGGTCGCCCTCGTGTTCATAGCACACGGCTGGGGCGACGTCTTTGAGGCGGGCGTGTCAACCAACATCGAGAACTATCGGGGCGCAGGCATCCCGCTACCCGAACTGAGTGCGCCGTTCGCCGCCTACATTCAGCTGTTTGGCGGTTTGTTGTTTGTATTTGGTGCCCTCACCCGGCCATTGAGCGCCGGGTTTGCTGTCGTCATGGCTGGGGCGTTGATTTTCGTCCATCTCGGTGAACCTCTGGTCATGGGCCAGGACGGAAGCGGCTCAGGGTTAGCATTCATCATGGGCGCGGCTTCGATCGCGCTTTTTCTCATGGGCCCAGGCCGGTTCAGCCTCGACTACTTGCTTGCCGCGCGATGGTCACAACCCAACCAACTTGCCCAGACGGGCGCGCAAAACGCGTGAGTGGCCTGCAGAAACAAGCACCCGGCAGAATTCGGCCACCGCCTTGTTGCCCTCGGAATGGTTTGGTGGTGTGGGGGCCACTGAGGAAACACTCAACGGGATGTTCGCCAAGGTGCCGCCGGAGCGTAGGCCTGGGCACGTTGGCCGCGGCGGGATTGCCGTTTTGGCCCGCGCGGCGAAAAGCTTGGGTCACTTCCCGTGTACCATCTCCGTCGACACGAGGAAGATGGGTCGTGGGCAGGCTGCGCAATTCGGGCAAAGAGTTCCAGTCCAAGTGACAGCCCGAAGGCGTCGCAGTGCACGACCTTCTGATCCGGAGGTTGAAGCTCCGGCTAGCCCGTCTCGCCGAGGGAAGCGGGCTCAACATCACCGGGGGCCCCTTCTACTGATATTTCCATATCCTCGAGGAGCACAGTCGTACTCATGCCATCGAAACCCATCAACAGCCGAGCAAGTACTGAACCATCAGGCGCTCAGCCGCCAACCGGTACGGCGAACATCCCCAGCGCCGCCAGTGACGGCCCAATTAGCTATCTCATCTATCGAACCGCCAAGTCGCATCGCATGTTAGCGGGAACTCTACTGAGACCGCTCAATCTGCATCCGGGTCAAGAACTCCTATTACAACGACTTTGGGATCGTGATCGGCAGACCCAGTCGCAACTCATAGTCGAGCTCCAACTGGACGCCTCGACAGTTACAAGAATGGTGCAACGGCTGGAACACCAAGGACTGATCACCCGAGAACCTTCCAAGCGGGATCAGAGAGCTGTGATCGTCAAATTGACTCGAGCCGGGCGGGCGCTGAAGCCCAAGGTTGCCACAATGTGGGCGCAACTGGAACTGATGACAATTAGTGACTTAACCGAGGCCGAACGGAACACCCTAACCACTCTTTTGGAGAAAGTCTTGAACAACCTGGCAAACACAGAAGGTGGTTGACGTGGTGGCCGACGTATCTCCCATTGGGCTGGCGAGTGCTCGCTCCGCTTTAGCCAAGGCGCTCCAGAACGTCTGCAAGATCGGCGGCAGTCTCAGAGCGATCCGCCTGAGCAATGGCTACCCGGTTGGCCCGCAGCAGGTCATCGGGCAATCGCTCCGCACGGGCGATGGCCTGTTCGATGGCCACCGCATCCGCATGACCGCCTGCTCGACCCTCTATCACTGCCTCCTGATGTACCGCATCCACAAGCACAAGTTGCAGGGGTTGAGCTTTAGCCGCGAGTTTCCTCGTCCGGCGCAGATCCCGGGCGGAACCTCTCACCGGGGCGCCGGGCCAACTACAATCTGAACAATGCCCAATTTCAAGACCGGCGTGGTCTCTGGCGTCACCGAATCGTTCGAAGGGCTCAGCCGCCTTGAGGTGCTGGTTGACGAGCAGACCCGTAGGGCAACCAACTACACCTCGATCTCAGGATCGGCGCAAGTGGGAGACCGGGTGGTGCTCAACACAACTGCGGTGGACCTGGACCTGGGGACTGGGAGCCAGGACTTCGTGCTGTGGAACCTGGAACGGCCGACCTGGCAACGCGCTTCCGGCGGGCACATCATGAAGATGCGTTACGCCCCCTGCCAGGTGGACGTGCTGGCCAGTGAGGCGCCTGAGAGTGAGTACCATGACCGGCTGAGCTCCGCCTACTCTTTGGCGGGCATGCCGGTGGTGGCATGCGGCCTGCATTCCCAGGTTGCTCCGGCAGCGGCGATGCTGAAGCTGATCGATCCGGACCTGCGCATCGCCTACCTCATGACAGACGGGGCCTCACTGCCGATGGTTCAAAGCGACCTGGTACGCACGCTGAAGGAGAAGGGCGTAATTGACGCCACCGTCACCTCAGGGCACGCCTTCGGCGGCGACTACGAGGCAATCAACGTCTTCAGCGGGCTGGTCATTGCCAGTGAGGTTGCTGGGGCCGACATCACAATCGTTGCCATGGGTCCGGGCATCGCAGGCACCGGCACGGCGCTCGGGCACAGCGCCATGGAGCAGGGGCAGGTTATATGCGCCGCGGCGGCGTTGGGTGGCAGGCCGGTGGCCGCGCTGCGGATCTCCTTCGCCGACGAGCGGCCCCGCCATCAGGGGGTAAGCCACCACACGCTGTCCGCCCTGCGCTACGGCGCCCTTGCCCGGTGCACCATGGCGGTCCCCGATCTTCCCGTCGCCCTGCTCACCCCGGTGATGGAAAGCTTGATCGACTCGGGGCTGACCGAGATGCACGACGTGCAGATCTTAGACTCCTGGGAAACCATCCCGGCCATGGAGAGCTTCGGCCTGCAGTCGGTAACCACTATGGGCCGGACCCTCGACCAAGACCCGTATTTCTTCGAGGCGGCCGGGGCAGCCGGGCTGTTCGCCGGCCAGTTGCTGTACAACACGGACTGAGGGTCCGATGGGCGCCGCACCTCACCCGACGCCACCGAGCATAGAATCTGGCAGTGCGTAAGTCGGAGCGGCTACTCAACCTGATTGTGATGCTACTCGAGACGCCGCGGCCCGTAACCGCCGAGCAGATCCACCGAACCATTCCTGGCTACGGTCAGGACGCATGGGACTCGTTCAAGCGGATGTTCGAACGGGACAAGGAAGAGCTGCGGGAGATGGGTATCCCGCTGGAGCTGACCGGTGGAGACGCCTGGGACACCGATCAGGGTTACCGCATCCCGAAGGACCGCTACTACCTACCCGACCTCGATCTGGCTCCAGACGAGGTTGCCGCCCTGTGGCTGGCCGCCGGGTTGGTCCGCATGAACGATCCCGGACCCGCCCGCTCGGCGCTGATGAAGCTGACCGAGCAGGCTCTCCCCCGCTCCGAAGGAAACCTCTCGTGGCTAACCGCAGACATGGGCCTGACCTCGCCGAACATGGCTGTGGCACTGGACAGCGTCGCCGAACGCAAGGAGGTCGCCTTCGCCTACCGAGGCAAGCAGGGCGTGGCCACACGCTCGATCCGTCCTTACGGGCTCACCCACCGCAAGGGCAGGTGGTACCTGGTGGGTCACGACGGCCGCGCAGAGCAGATCCGGTCGTTCCGGCTGGACCGAGTAGAAGGAGCGATCCGCCAGGCACACCCCAGCCGCCCGGGACCGGAATTCTCGGTCCCCGAGGACTTTCACCTGGAGGGATACTTGGAGCGGCCCCCGTTCGTCCAGGGCGAGGCGCTCAGCCATGCCCGGGTTCGCTTCGATCCCTCCACCGCATGGTGGGTGGAGCGCAGCCATCCCTGGCTACGCCTGGAGCAGGCGCAAGACCATTCGGCCACCGCCTTAGTTGAAGTAGCCGACGACTCGGGCTTCGTCTCCTGGCTGCTCGGCTTCGGCCAGGGTGCCGAGGTGCTGGAACCCCAGCATCTGCGCGACCTGACCCGCGCCCGGCTGGAGCAGATCTGTGGCTGACCTTCAGGAGCGCTTACGCCGGATGCCAACCTGGTACCGGCGCGCAACCCGCAACAGGCGCATCCGTGGCTGACCTGGAGGAGCGTTTCCGCCGGCTGCTGCTCATGGTGCCTTACGTGATCAAGAGCAACGGCGCCCCGGTGGCGGAGGTGTGCGCGCGGTTCGGCATCAAGCGCAGTGAACTCGTGGCAGACCTCAATCTGCTGTTCATGTGCGGCCTGCCGGGCTACGGCCCAGGGGACCTGATCGAGGCGTTCATCGACGAAGGCCAGGTTCTCATCCGGATGGCCGACTACTTCTCCCGGCCAATGCGCCTCACCCCGGCGGAAGGCCTGCTGCTCTTCGCCGGAGCTCAGGCGCTGTCGGCGGTAAGCGGGCCCGATCCGGCGCTCGATCGGGCGGTCAAGCATTTGAAGGAAGCGCTATCGCCGGGAGCGCTGGAGCGGGTTGACGTCGGGCTGGAAGCACCGAAGGAGCTGGCTACGGTCAAAGAGGCTCTGGAATCCGGGCGCCGGCTGAACATCGTGTACCAGTCCCAGTCGAAGGATGAGGTGACTGAACGGGAAGTCGATCCGTGGGCGCTGTTGCTGGACCAAGGCCGCTGGTATCTGGTCGGCTGGTGCCATCGAGTGGACGACGAGCGCATCTTCCGGCTGGACCGTATGCGCACCGTTGAGCACACCGACCTTCCCGCTACCGTCCCGGACGACTTCGACCTGTCCCACTACGACTCGGTCTACTTCCAAAGTCCGCAGGCCGTGGAAGTGACGCTGGAGATCGCTCCCGGCGCCAACTGGGTGTGCGACTATTACCCGCTGCTGTCGCAGGAGGTGCTGGCGGACGGCTGGACCCGCATACGGCTGAGCGCCGGTGGGATGGCCTGGTTGGAGAGACTGCTGCTGCGGCTGGGACCGGAGGTTCGAGTTGTGGAACCCGAATCCTTGAACTCCAGGTTGAAGACCACGGCATGCGCGATGGCAAAGCGCTACGAGTAGCCGGAGGGCCGGTCCGGGCTTACCCCTTGCCAGCGGCGCCTTGTGTTGCGGTAGCCGAGCCTCTAGGACTTGCCCAGCATGCGGGTCACCTTGGTTCCGCACTCCGGGCAGTTGCCCTGGGCCGCCACCCGGCCATTGGGGAGCGACTTTCTCTCGCCCTCAAATTCCCTTTTCTGCCTGCACTTGACGCAGTAACCCTCGTAGGTGTCCGACAAAGTTATGCTCCTTCCTTCAGCGGCCATGGTGAGCGGATTCAGCGGGCTCGATGCCCAAAATGTTCATCCACGAAGCGAGAATTTACGCTAGCACAGGCACGCTCGGGCATACGGTATTGGCGGGATCTTCGGCCATCCTGGATCCAAACCTTTCCAAACCAAGGAGTTATCGATGAAAAGGCTCATATCCACCAGCGGCGCCCCCCGGGCGATCGGCCCGTACTCGCAGGCAACCGCCGCCGGCAGCCTGCTGTTTTGCTCCGGTCAACTGGGAATGGATCCGGCGAGCTCAGAGTTAGCCGAGGGGCTCGCCCCCCAGGTCCGGCAAGCACTCAATAATCTGCTGGCGGTACTGGCTGCCGGCGGATCCGGCCCGGAAGGGGTGCTCAAGACCACCGTCTACCTTGCCGACATGAACGACTTCGCCCAGATGAACGAGATCTACGCCGAGGTATTCACCGGCCCGGTCCCGGCCCGGGCCACGGTTGCCGTCAGGAGCCTGCCGAAGGGAGCCCTGTTCGAGATCGACGCGATCGCCGAGAAAACGAACTGACCGAGCGCAAGTCAACAACAAGAACGAGTGGGCACAATCAACTGGTTGACAACCAACTACTCGGGTCGTTAACATCGCCAGCGGCGATCACGCGCCGAGCAAGCCTCGGATTCCCTACGGAACGGCATCGCCACTGCCTCAGGCCATCCAGCGTAGCTGCCTCTTGGGCGCTGCAACTGGCCTTTATTCTTTGGCCAAGAAGGGAAAGGGCGCCGGATAGAAAACGCCGTCACGACCCTTGTCATCGCCGCGATCGTGGGTGCGGTCGTTTGGAACAAGCGCAATGCGAGCGCAGCCATGGCCGGCTAGAGTTTTCAGTTCAAGCCACGCCTGCCGAGACCTCGGCAGCGATCTACGGCGCATTCAACCTCGGCGCTGGCGCCAAGCTGAGGAAGGCGATCAGCGGGATTCGCGTCGAAGGAAGTGGTCACTCCTATCGCTTCGAGTCGAGAATCGGAGACATCGGAAGGATTCAGCTCGCATCCACCGGCACCGGCACAAAAGTCAGCGCTTTCACCGACGAACTCTACGTGGGCAGCCACCCGATGAGCCATTGGAGGAGCGGCGGCTACTGGGGTTGGGTGGCTGCGATGGGGCACAGGATCAACAAACTTCTAGGGATCACACCGGGGGCTGCAAGGATGAAGCGCTTCCAGCGCGGCCTTGAGGGCAAAATCGCCAAGCAGCTGCGCGAGGCGGCCGTCTGAGTGGCGTTTTTGCTAGGAAAGGATAACTTGCTAGCGAGAACGGTTGAGGCTGAGAGACGAGCAGAGGCCTCTCTGAACGAGATTCGTAGCCCAATCCGGGAGATCCGGTACGGTCGGCCCCCGGCTAGCGCTCGCTATCGGAGCGGTCGCGGCCCCGGCGCTTGGCCAGGACGGAAATCAAGCCCACCACCACCATCGGCGCCCCGATGGCTGCCCACACCGGCTGCCCGTCCATGAACGATCCGGTGGGAATCAAACCGAGCCCTTGGACAACCCAGATTCCGCCGACGATTGCCAGGACGCTGCCGAAGGTTCGAGGAAACATTTCCACAGTCTACGACCGATGCCGAAACGGGATTCTGGCGGGCAGGAACCGACCGTCTGCGGCGAAGGCTGTTCGAGGTCGCCCGATTCGTGGGTGCCATTCAGTGGTCGCCAGTGTCCGTAGAAGCGAGTTCCCAACCCCGGCTAATTGCGCCCACACCGCCCTGGCATCATCTAGGCGCCTAAGAACCTCAGCGCATGGACCCTGATTCGAATAGCCTTACAGCTTCAGGTAGAGGTGGGCCTGACCAACGATACCCCCTAAAATCGAGCGCTTTTACAGACTAATGTCTCTACAAGAACAGCGGGTGTGGCTTGCCCTAGGTATTCTGGCCGCTTTGTCCCCCGCAGCCGTTCATTTCGGAAGAAGCATGTTTAAGCTCGTTCAAAAGGTCTGGTCAAACCACAAGATCAACCATCACTGGAGCGGAGGGACCCTTAAAGAAAAGGAGTTGGCTCAGAAGATCAAAGAAATCTTGGATCCCTTCTTGTCGCCTTTGCATTACCGAAATCTCAATGACAACTCAGCCAAGATACTCCCACGCCAGAGGAGTCGGTTGTTTCTCTGGATGCGGGCCAAGGGAATCGGCCCAGCCTTCGCGGCTGGAGTGCCACTCTTGATTGCGCTCATGCTCCTTGCGGTAAACCTCTGGCAAGGAACCCTGGGGCATCCCCACGGTTGGTCGTTGTTAGGTAGCGACGTCGGGAATATCACGATGCCATTTCTATTCGTAAGCGCAGGAGTTCCCTCCTTTCCTCTCCTCCGCGACTCGGTGACCATCCTCTCGCTATTCTTACTAGGTGCCAACTTTTGTGTCCTCTATCGACAATGGGAACATATGGAACATCTTGTTCCGCTACTCATAAAAGGTAAGGTGCTGAAGTTCGTGGACCCAGACAGTTTCGATGAGGCAGTTAAAATCAACAACGACCGGTACAAGTCCGCAAGCCGGTTCTGGTCAGTTTACGGAGCGCTCATTCTCGCCCTTATTATTCAGGCTGCTCAGAAAAACTACGGCATCTATTGGGGATTAGGGCCCAACGATGACGATGGTCGACGTCTCGAAGGGTGGACTATTGAGGCCTACAGCGGGTGGTGGGCCAGCTTACCCGATCATCCGCTCGGATTCGTCGCTTATACGATTACGGTATCTTTTGTACTTTATTATGCGATCGCGCAGAATCAGGTAGGAATTAGCTTTACAAGGCTGTTCTGGGACCAGCGCAACAACCTCCAGGTCGATCTCGATCTAGCGAATCCAGATGGCTGTTGGGGGTGGAGGCCCCTGAGAAAGCTAATGATTACCGTCTATTTTGCCGTCCTGGCTAACACTTTGGTTTTAGTCTGGTTCTTCCAAATGCTGCCCCCCCTATATCCATTAGGCACCACCCTGGCATTAGCAGCTTGGGCGATCCCTTGGCTTGTTACGCTCCTCATTCTTGGACCGTTCTACCTGATAACGCCTTACAGAATTATCGCGCCGAAAATAAGGACAGTGAAGAAGGACTTAGTGTTAGCTGTGACCGCCGACGGGCAATCCCAGTCTGCTCAAGACTCTTCCGTTGCCAAGGTGAAGCTAATGACGGAAATCGCACAGATTGAGCGCATACCTTCTTTCCCGATCCACGCTCGGGCTGTGAGCACTTTCTACGCGGCAGAGGTCGTGATAGGCGTCGTCCTAATCGGATCACTGCTCCTCTCTTTTAGTCAGCCCTAAGAGTTTCGCAATCCGACAGAAACTGGGCGCGCCAAGCGCACAGGCGACGCTACCGCACTGGCCTGGAGCAGTGCTCCTGAATGGCCGCCCTGTAGTGGGCGGCCAGGACGTCCCAGTCGAAATCCTGCTCGGCCATCGCCCGGGCGCCTTTGCCTAGCTTTTCAGCCAGCACCGGATCCTCCAGGAGCTGAAGGATTGCCGCAGTGGTTTGTTCTTCGTTGCCACCTGAAACCAGGATGCCACTCACTCCGGGGCGCACTGCCTCACTCACACCGCCGGAGTCTCCCCCTATGAGGGGTAGGCCGGCCGCAGCCGCCTCGCAGAATGCCAGCGGCAGGCCTTCGGACTCGATTCCGAAGAAGCGGGTGCGGGTGGGCTGGGCGAACAAAGTGCCGGCGGCATAGTAAGAAGGCACTGTCGCCCAAGGCTGCGGCCCGGCAAAGGTTACCGATGACGCCACCCCCAGTTTTACTGCCATCTCCTTGAGCAGCTCCAGATCGGGGCCGCCCCCGACGATCAACAGGTGCGCATCAGGGAACCGGAGCAGGATTGCCGGCAAGCAGCGAACCAGCGTGCGGGGGCCCTTGCGAGCCACCAGCCGGCTCACCGAAACAATCACAGGCCCCTCGACGGCCCCCGGCTGAGCAGGTCCCTCAACGTTGCGAAGCTTCACCGGCTCAACGGCCCCCGGCCGGTAGCGCTCCACGTCCACCCCGCACCGGATGGTGACCAGCGCAACGGGATCAGGCAGGAACTCCCGGACCAGCCCTTCGGCAAAGCTGGATTCGGGCAGGATCAGCCGGGCCCCCGAACATACCCGCCGGAGCAATTGTCGGGCAGCCGGCAGCCGGGAGGCCAACCGGAACTCGCCGCCGTGGACGCTGAGCAGGTAGGGCCGGCCGAGCCGGCGGCCCAGCAGCCCCAGAGGCAGCGCCGACGGAAAGTGGACGGCGTCGATGCGTTCGTCCTCAACCAGCCGGCGCAACTCAGCCGCCAGCGAACGTGTGGGCAGCAGGGTGCCCGTGTCCTTGCGAATGATGCGAAATGGCTGCTCGGCATCGAATTCACTCGCGCCGGGCACCTGCCTGGTCACGACGGTGACGTCCGCGCTCGGCCATCGCCGGGCTAGCGAGTAGGTGTAGTTCTCAATGCCGCCCACCGCCGGCGGAAAATCGTTGGTGACTACCAGAAGGCGCATATGATTCAGCTTGACGTAAGTATCGTCGGGCCTGTGTTGAAGGGGGAGCTACTTGAAGAAGTACGTCGCCGAGTTTATCGCTGCATTCTTTCTGGTTTTCGCCGGCACGGGGGCGATCGTAGCCGATCACCAGAACGCCGTGATCCTTGTGCGAGACAGCTTCGGCATCCTCGGGGTGGCTCTGGCGCACGGGCTGGCGCTGGCTGTGGTCATTGCAGCTGTGGGGGGAATCTCCGGCGGTCACGCCAACCCGGCAGTCAGCATCGCATTTTACGTCGCCCGCAGGCTATCGGCGAAGGATCTGGCCGGCTACGTGGTGGCTCAAATGGCGGGGGGCCTGCTTGCCGCCCTGCTGGTGGCCCGCATCTTCGTACAGACCGCGGTGGAGGCCACCGGCTCCGGAGTGCCTGCCCTCTCCGACGGTGTGAACCTTGTCCAGGGCGGCCTGATCGAGGTAATGATCACCTTCATGCTGGTCTTCGTGATCTGGGGCGTTGCGGTCAACCCGAAGGGGCCGAAGATTATCGCCCCGCTGGCCATCGGCCTGACTGTCACCATCGGCATCCTGGTAGGCGGCGCGTTCACCGGCGCAGCAATGAATCCGGCCCGCTGGTTCGGTCCGGCGGTTCTAGCCGGTCAGCTCAAGATCAACGCGGCGGTATGGATTTTGGGGCCGATTGTCGGTGCCCTGCTGGCCTCCACCGTTTACGAGTTGTTCTTCATGGACGAGGCAGAAGCGCGGGAGTCCGACGAGGACCTGGAGCCCCGAGCTCCCGAGATCTACCCGGAAGGCGAGAAGCCGGAGATCATACCCGCCCAGCCCGCCGAGGATTGACCGGCACGGCTCCGACCGCAGCCGCGGCCTCGCCGGTGCCGCTCCCGGAGCCCCAGGAAATTCATGCCGGCGACCGGAGGGTGACGATCAGGCCCGCGCGCTCCCGGGACGCCCAGGGATGGATCGACCTGCTTACGGAAGTGTCCCGGGAGGATCGCTTCATCCTGCTGGAGAGCGTAACCACCACCCGGAGAGAGATGGCTCGGGCGTTTCGCTTCACCTGCTGGGCGCCGGATTCGGCTGCGCTCATCGCCGATTGCGCCGGACGCGTGGTCGGCCAGTTGACCGCCACCCGCAACCGCAACATCTATTACCACATCGCCGAGTTGGGGATGTCTGTGGACTCCAACTTCCGGGGCGAGGGGGTGGGCAGAGTCCTGATGGACGGGGCCAAGGATTGGGCACGGGCCTTCGGAGTGGAGAAGCTGGTCCTAAACGTCTTGCCGGACAACCTGCGGGCCATCCGCTTCTACCAGAAGGCGGGTTTTGAGAAGGAGGGCCACCGCCGGGGTCACGCTAAGCTCTCCTACGGTTACGAAGACCTGCTGGAGATGGGCCACTGGGTTTGATACCTGCGGCGCCGGACGCTTATAGTGCAAAAGATCAACACCTGAGCTAGTGTATGCAGTGGCTCCGGGAAGCCTTTTCTCGCGGCACATTTCATCGGTACTTGATCTGTCGGAAAGTGATCTGAAGGAGGATCAGCCAGTGTCATATGGTGGACAGCAGGAAGGTAGGCCAGGAGCTGGCCCGGCACCGTCTATGCCGTTTGAGGAGCAGATGCAGGGTGGCAAGTGGCGTCCCAAGGAGCAGCACTATTGGGTCACCGGCCGCCCGGGCAACGTCCGGCAGCGTCCTAACAACATGTAGGTGATGGTTTCGAGGTTTCGTAGCCAGCGAGGCTGAATGCGAAGCCTGAAAGAGGGAACCTTAATGGGTTCCCTCTTTTGTTTTGCGATTGCTCGTCGGGCCCATGGTGCAACGCTGCAGGAAGGGTAAGGTACGGATTAAATTATGGTCATGACCACGGAACACACTCAGAAGCTGGACCTGTATCGTGATCTGGCACGGCAGCTGCGTGCAGACATCATCCGCACCTCCACCGCAGCCGGATCGGGACACCCCAGCTCATCGCTTTCCGCAGCAGACATCATGGCGGTCTTGATGGCTGGCCATCTTCGTTACACCTGGGATGAACCAGACCACCCGGGCGGAGATCACCTGATCTTCTCTAAGGGCCACGCCTCTCCCTTGGTCTACGCGATGTTCCGGGCAGCCGGAGTCATTGACGACGCCGAGTTGCTAACCAACCGTAAGTTCGGCAGCCGGCTGCAGGGCCACCCTACGCCGATACTGCCCTGGGTAGACGTGGCCACCGGTTCGCTGGGACAAGGCCTTCCCATCGCGGTCGGAGTTGCCATGGCGGCCAAACGGCCGCTCGACGCCCCGTACCACGTTTGGTGCCTGGTGGGCGACAGTGAAAGCGCCGAAGGGTCCATCTGGGAAGCGTTCGCCCGCGGCTCGCATGAGAAGCTGGACAACATCACCGCCATCATCGACGTCAACCGGCTGGGCCAGCGCGGCCCCACCGAGTTGGAATGGGATCTGCAGGCTTACGCCAAAAGGATCGAAGCGTTCGGCTGGAATGCCCTCACCATCGACGGACACAGCCTGCAGGAGATAGAAGACGCCCTCACCGAAGCGGTGGACGATGGCCGCCCGACCGCAATCGTCGCGAAGACCCTCAAGGGCCAAGGAGTCTCGTTCATTGCCGACCAGCCCGGCTGGCACGGCAAGCCGCTCAACGCCGAGGAGGCCCAGCGGGCATTGGCTGAAATCGGCGACGAACCGTCCCGCACCTTCGCCGGCCTGCCGGCCCGGAACTTTAGCCGACCCGAACTCAAAATGGGCAAGCCCAACTTCAAGCAATACACCGAGGCGCTGGCCACCCGCAAGGCCTACGGGGAGGCCTTGGCCGCCCTGGGAGACGCCCGTGGCGACGTGGTGGTGCTGGACGCCGAGGTTAGCAACTCCACCTACTCGGAGGACTTCAAGAAGGTTCACCCGGACCGATTTTTCGAGATGTACATTGCCGAGCAGCAGATGGTGGCAGCGGCGGTGGGCATGTCGGTAATGGATCTGGTGCCCTTCTGCTCAACTTTTGCCGCCTTCCTCACCCGGGCGTACGACTTCATCCGCATGGGCGCAATCTCCCAGGCGAACATCCGGCTGTCCGGATCGCACGCCGGCTGCTCCATCGGCGCTGACGGCCCGTCCCAAATGGCATTGGAGGACCTGGCGATGATGCGGGCGGTGCACGGCAGCACGGTCCTCTACCCGTGCGACCCCAATCAGACGGCAGCACTGGTGGGGCAGATGGCTGAACTCAGCGGGGTCAGCTACCTGCGCACCACCCGGGAAAAGACGCCTCTGCTCTACCCGGCGATAGAGCAGTTCCCGATCGGCGGGAGCAAGACGGTGCTTTCCGGCGACAACGACGCAGTGACCGTGGTAGCCGCCGGAATCACCGTTCACGAGGCGGTGAAGGCGGCCAAGGCGCTCGAAGCCGAGGGCATTGGGTGCCGGCTGATCGACGCCTACTCGATTAAGCCCATCGACGCCCAGGGCATCGCAACGGCGGTCAGGTCAACCGGGGGCAACCTGGTGGTGGTCGAGGATCACTGGCCCGAAGGCGGCATCGGCGACGCGGTCCTGGTCGCCCTGGCGCAACAGGGGGTGAGCGACTTCAAGTACACCCACCTGGCAGTATCCGGAATGCCCGGATCGGGCGAGCCATTGGAACTCATGGACGCCGCCGGCATCTCCGCTACCCACATCGCCCGAGCGGTAAGGGACCTGGCCGGCGGTTAGGACTTCCGCACCCAAGTCATTGGGGTAGTCCTTGTGCGGCGGGACGCAGCCCGCAGATCAAACGCGGCTGGCGGCCGCCTGGGTAAGTGCCTGTTCTATGAGTTCGAAATCGCTTTGGGGAATCTCGTGCAGATTGCCCTGGAATGCTAGCCTCCAGTGCTCAGCCGGCCATTTGGCCACGTAGGCCATCCGGCGGGCCACGCCTTCCACGTCCACCCAGGCGTCCCGGTCCAGTACCAGATCCGCCTTGATCGGCACCCGCCAGGGGTAGTCTTCCCCTTCCTTCTTGCCCATCCAGATAGGCTCGTGGTCCTCAAAATAGGTGCCGGTGATGCTGGCAAAGCCGGCAAAAGTCATCTCCTTGGTGATGTACCAAACCAGCTTGTCGCCCGGCAGCATGCGCTCGGCTTTGCGCCGCTGGCGGCTCTTAAAGCCTTGCAGCTGAAAGCCCAATTCCCTGGTCTTCTCAAAGTTAGCCTCGCCGCTGACGGCGATCCAAAAGGACATGGCTCGAAACTATCAGAGATCCAGCGGTACTATCTCGCCACCGTTCGTGCTAACCCCCAGGCGGATCGGCCGGGGGGCTCCGTCCGGCGGCACCGTCACCTCCGCCCACAACGTCTCTCCGGACAACCTTATTGAGGGGTCGGCTACGTGCTCGGGTATAAAATATGCCACCGGCCGATCCAGCACAAAACAATTGACCTCCTGCGCTTGAGTGCCGCAAAAGCCTTCCCGGAAACTGTGGCGCCCCCTAAGGTCCTGCTCCGCCACCAGTTTGCCCTCCCGCACCTGCAGGCGACCCTGAAAGAAGAAACTTTGGTCGGGCAGAAGATCCGCCGGCCGTTCGACCACCAACGCCAAGCGGACGAAGCGGCCTCTGAGCAGTAGGTCTGGGTCGAACGGTGCGGTCTCCACCCAGACCTTGGGGTAGCGGGCCCGATCGATGGCCAGTTTCGCGGCCACCATGCCCATGATCAGCATCTGGACCAAGGCGAGAGCCAGTCCCTTGCGGAGGGCGGTCATGGCACGGCCAAGTCAATCTGGCCTATCAGCTTGCGCCGGGCCCGTTCCAGCAACAGACCCCCACCGATGAAAACCAGCCCGGCGACGATCAGCCCTAGCGCCCGGCCCAGCTTGTCGAACAGCCCGGAGGCAAAGTAGAACACCACGATGGTCAAAAAGAACCCTGCGATGCCGATGTTGACGAACAAAGCGTATCGCTCCCGCAGCCCCCAGCCGACGATCCCGATCGACCCCAAGGCGTAAAGCGCCAGCAGCAGCAGGAACTGCGAATCGCTGCCGGCATCAATCTGGCCGAGGGCCAGAACCCAGACCAGGCCAGGCAGCATGTACCAGGCCTCCCTCCGGCGCATCAGGTAGGCCAAGCCGAAGGGCAGGGCCAGCGCGAGCACCCACGCCACAATGTCCGCCCGGGAACCAACCGCCGGCCCTTCCGGCGCTCCCGGGTTGAACTGCGCACTTGCACCCAGCAGGATTGCGGTAGGAAGCACTGCAAACGCCCCGAGACGGGCGAGCACCAGCCGCCAGGTAGATCGGTTGCCGGCAGACACCGCGCTCATGTAGGCGAAGGCCAGCAGGACGGTTCCGGAGGCGGCAGGGCGGATCATATCCGGATCGTCGACGAACAGGTTGTAGTCGGTCCACTCCGCCCACAGCCAGGCGGGCGCCAGAAGTGCGGTGAGCAACACGTGCGGCCAGTCGCGCAGAAAACAAAGCCCCACCGCCGCCCCCAGCGCCCACAGACCGAAGCCCTCCGGCCAGCTCTCGGCAAGATGGAAGCTTTGGCCTGACAAGAAGATGCCGCCTCCCAGGGCAGCGGTACCTACGGCATGAAGGGTACGGGAAAGTCCGGTACTGCGCCGGTTGGAGAAGGCGCCGCCAGCGTGGAAGGCGCCCACCGACACAAGGAGCAAGGCAAACCGACCGCCAGGCGAGAGGCTTTGCCAGTTGGAAGCGACGAACAGCAAAACCCCGGCCGCCAGCAGAAGCCCACCGAAAGCGAACGCCAATAGGGCAAACTTGCTGCGGCCCGATCCAACACCCCGAGCCTTCTCCCAGGCGCGCACCTTCTGTGCCGCCTCGCCTTCGAGCAGGCCAGCGCCGACCCAGCGGTCGAGAGCTTCTTCCCAGTTATCGGTTGCCATCTCCTGCGTATTCTAAGACGCGGGCCATGGACATCAAGGGGCACTGAAAATGGGCCCGCTCTGGGATTGGCTGGTGCACCCGCGCGGTACCACTCGCCGGACCGCCTAACTTTTTTTACTGCGGGAGCAGGTTTCCCAGCAGGCCGCTCAGCGGGTCCCCCGGCACCGGGGCTGGGGCCGGCACAACCGGGGCAGCACCGGGCCCAGCGGGCGCCGCGGCACTGCTAGCTATCGTCTCGGCATCCAGTTGCGGTTGCGGGTTCGCTCCGGTGGGGCCACCGTACACGTAGACGGTCATCCCAACCGGCGCGTTGTCGGCAAACCAATCGGCGAAGGCCATAGGCAGGCGAATGCAGCCGTGGGAGGCCGGGCTGGTGGGGATTGAGGTGCTGCCGTGAAACGCTATCCCTCCATTGAAGTAAGCCGGGCGATAGAGACGCCCGAGCGGGGCGTCGCGCCACCCGTTTCGCTTGAAGTTGATCTGGAACTGCCCGTTGGGCGTCACCGCCCGGCGGGTGTATCCCTGGGAGGTGAATAGCTTGTTGTTGCCGGTGGAGGTGGGGACGATCGCGCTCACCCGGCCACCCCGGACTACCAAGACCACCTGGCGGGGGATGTCGACTTCGAAATGATCGGGAGGCGAGGTGAACCGGGGTGGCGGAGTTACCGCCGACTGTAATCTGGCGAGCGTTGCCCCATCGGCCCGCCCGGTACGCTCCAGACCCTCTACCTTTTGAAAGGCGGTGATCCCGTGCTTGGTGGCGCCGTCCAGGGTGCCGTCCACCTTGCCCACCAGGTAGCCGAGCTGGCTCAACCGCTGCTCCAGCGCAAGGACGTCGGGAGCAGCCGAATTCGGCACTGCCACCGGCGCCTGACCCAAGGGCTGCGGCACTGCTTGAGACTGCGGGACCACCACAGTACGCCGTTCCGGGAAAACCACCGGCGCCTGATTCGCCGAAAGCCGGGCGGCTTTGGCGGCAGCCTCTTCGATGGCTTTCATTACCGACGGCCTCTCGGCCGCCTTGGCCACAGGCTCGGAAACAGGCTGAACTGCCGCCCCGTCCTGGCCTGCCGGAGCGGGTGCATCGCTGAGAGCCGGTATCAAAAAGGCAAACGGTAGCGCTGCTATGGCAACAATCCCCGTCACCGAGGCCCATGAAAGCTTCGACCACCCGCCCATCCGTCCCCCTTGTTCGTCCTACGACATCACTATCGCGCCACTACGGAACTGTGCTCTCCACGGGTGCAAACTCCTCTCGCAACTCCAGGGCAGCTGCAACCATGTTCTTCAGGCTCGGCTCGGTTTCCGCCCAGCCCCGGGTCTTCAACCCGCAGTCCGGGTTTACCCAGATCCAGCGCCGGCCGAGCTTCGAAGCAGCGATGCGGAGCTTGTCCGCCATCTCTTCCACCGAGGGGACCCGGGGGGAATGGATGTCATACACACCGGGGCCGATTGCCCGGGCGTAGCCGGCGTCGGAGAACTCGCCGAGCAACTCCATATTCGAGCGCGAGGCTTCAATGAGGGCGACGTCGGCGTCGAGCGCGTCGATTGCCTCGATGATGTCGCCGAACTCCGAATAGCACATATGCATCTGGATGTTGGTCCGGTCGGCAACGCCCGATGTGGTCAGCCTGAAGCTTCTGACCGCCCAGTCCAAGTACTCGCTGCGCCGGTCTTGGCGCAGCGGCAGCCCTTCGCGCAGCGCCGCCTCGTCCACCTGGATGACCTGGAAGCCAGCGGCCTCCAGATCCTTCACCTCGTCCCTGATAGCCAGCGCCATCTGCATTGCGGTTTGCGCCAGAGGTTGATCGTCCCGCACGAACGACCACATCAGCATGGTCACCGGGCCGGTGAGCATGCCCTTGATCGGCTTGTCTGTCAGAGATTGGGCATAGCGCATCCACTCCACCGTCATGGGGACCGGCCGGCTGATATCGCCGTAGAGGATGGGCGGGCGCACGCACCGGCTGCCGTAGGACTGCACCCAGGCGTTGCGGGTGAACAGATAGCCGTCCAGCTGCTCGGCAAAGTACTGCACCATGTCATTGCGTTCGGGCTCCCCGTGAACCAGCACGTCCAAGCCCAGATCCAGCTGGAACTTCACCACGTCGGCGATCTCCTTTTTGATCGCCTCCTCGTACTGGCCCTGATCGATCTTCCCGGTGCGCAACGCCGCCCGGGCCGCCCGGATCTGGTCCGTCTGCGGGAACGACCCGATGGTGGTTGTGGGGAACAACGGCAGGCCCAGTTCGGCCTGCTGAAGCTCTGTGCGCTGCTCAAAAGGAGCGGTCCGGGTGAAGTCGGCCTCGCTCAACCCGGCGAGCCGTGCCCGCACTCCGGCGTTGGTGGTGCGAGAGGACTCTTGCCGGCTCCTGAGTGCTTGGGCGTTGGCAGCAAGCTCGGCTGCCACGGCGCCGGGACCCTCGTTGAGCATCCGGGCGACCAGAACCGTCTCATCCACCTTCTGGAGCGCGAACGCCAGCCAGCGGGCAATTTGCGG
The DNA here is from genome assembly GCA_052389675.1 of Actinomycetota bacterium. Taxonomy (GTDB): domain Bacteria; phylum Actinomycetota; class CADDZG01; order JAHWKV01; family JAHWKV01; genus JBBDRH01. The sequence continues at coordinate 2,137 of JBQTHR010000057.1, read as the reverse complement.
ATCCAGATCCGGCTCCTGCGCCAGGTCCACCGGCACGTGCTGCAGCGAGCAGGAGGTAGACACAACCACTTCCTTGGCATGCGTCTTCAAGCGCTCGACCAGCGCGGCAGTGCGGGCGAGGTCATTGATCCAAACGTTGTGCCCGTCGACGACACCGGCGAACAGGGTCTTGCCGCCCAATCCTGCCGCCTGCTCCAGAAGTTGCTCATTCGTTGGGCCGTAGACGAAATCCAAGCCGATTGCCTCGACCGGCAGGGCGGCCAGCACGGGCATAGCCTCGCCGGCGTGGTCGAAGTAAGTCTTGACCAACAGCTTGTGCCTTCCCGCCACTACCGAGAGCCGGCCGTAGGCTGAGGTCACCGCCGCCAGCTCCGCAGCACTACGTTGCTGCACCAGCACCGGCTCGTCGAACTGGATCCACTCCGCCCCCGCCTCCGCCAAGCGGGCGACAACCTGTTCGTAAACCTCAAGCAGCCCGGGAAGCAGGCTCAGGCGATCAAAATCCGCTACCTCAGGGGCGGCCTTGGCCAGCAGCAGGAAGCTCACCGGCCCCACCAGCACCGGCACAGTCTGGATTCCCAACTCCTTGGCCTCCAGGAACTCCGCCCATGGCTTGTCGCCCGAAAGGCTGAACTGCATTTCCGGGGTGAGTTCGGGAACCAGGTAGTGGTAGTTGGTGTTGAACCACTTGGTCATCTCCATCGCCACAACGTCCACGCCCCCCTGCTGGCGGCCCCGGGCCATCGCGAAGTAGGTGTCCAGCGGGACCGGGCCGCCGGCGTGACCGTAGCGGGCGGGCACGGCACCCACCAAAGCGATGGTCGCCAGCATCTGGTCGTAGAGATTGAAGTCATTGGAGGGGATGAGATCTACGCCCTTGTCACGCAGGGTAGTCCAGTTATGTCTGCGGATTTGCTGGGCAACCGAGTTGAGATCGTCTGCGCTCTTGCGGCCGGCCCAATAATCTTCCAGGGCAAACTTTAGCTCGCGCCGGCCACCTATCCGGGGGAATCCTGAGATGTTGGACAGTGTCATCGGGTATTTGATCCTCGAAATATTGGGAACCAGAAGCGCCAAGGCGCGCTCTTAGACTAGCCGACATGACCGGTTCCAGTTAGTTGGCGATTTTCGAGATCGACCAGGTTGGCGATAGAAAGGTAACTAACCGGATATGAGGGGCCAACGCGAAAGGACCACCATGCCCAAGATCACCCCACACCTCTGGTTCGACAACCAGGCGAAGCAAGCGGCCGCCTTTTACGTGGCTACGTTTCCTGACTCGAAGGTCATGGGCGTGACTACCATCTACAACACCCCGTCGGGTGATTGCGACATTGTCTCTTTCAACCTGTTCGGACAGCCGTTCATGGCCATAAGCGCCGGACCGGAGTTCCAGTTCACGCCTGCTGTGTCCTTCCTTGTGGCTTGCACGTCGAAAGAGGAGGCGAACGCCTTCTGGAACGCGCTGGCGGAAGGCGGCTCCCCTTTCATGCCTCTGGGCGCCTACCCGTTCAGCGAGCACTACGGCTGGACAACGGATCGCTACGGCCTATCCTGGCAGGTCATGTACTCATCGGACTTACAAGTTGGCCAGCGGATCACTCCGACTCTGATGTTCACCGGCGAAGTGTGCGGCAAGGCAGAAGAGGCGGTGAACTTCTATGCGTCCTTGTTCGCTGGCTCAGCTGTGGACCACGTCTTTCGCTACGGTCCCGGCGAGGAGCCAGAACTGGAAGGCACCGTCAAGCACACCGGCTTCACGCTCGAAGGCAACAACTTTGCTGCAATGGACAGCTCCCTCAGCCACGAGTTCAGCTTCAACGAAGCCATCTCGTTGATCGTCGAGTGCAAGAACCAGCAAGAGATCGACCGATTCTGGGAGGCGCTGTCGGCAGTTCCCGAAGCAGAGCAGTGCGGCTGGCTAAACCGAAGTTACCCCCTTCTAGCCCCCTTTTGAGGCTGTTTTAGCCCAGAAATGTGCCTGTGGATGCTATTCATTCGGTATGCAGTGTGTTGGCATGTAATTAGATCAGAATCGCCGTGCCACAGGCATAGTCTTGGGGTAGTATCAACGCATGTACATCGCCAAGGTTCCCAACCGGAGCTCGCCCCCGGCGATTCTTTTGCGAGAGGGCTA
>JBQTHR010000056.1:0-4367 GCA_052389675.1 Actinomycetota bacterium | reverse complement strand
TTGCGGCTTCTGGGAAGCGGCGGCACGGGTTAGGACCAACAGCCGGGCAGCATCGACACGCCTGTATCACGGGGCGAGGATCCGTGCCTGGCAGGCCGTGGCGCAGGCCCGGCAGCGGGCCTGTTCGACGGCAGATGTGGATTGCGCAACTGCCCCGGCTCCTGTGCCCAACTCCAACCCGCCGGCCATTCTCAGCCGAGCCCTGCAGGAAGGCGTGATCGACCAGATTCAGTGTGAGCTCATCGCCGCTACCCAAATAGATAAAGAGCCGACCGCCCCGCTGGCACGAAGCCTCGGGATCACCCGGGCATCCGCCACCATGCAGCGCACCCGAGCGATGCGCCGCCTCGCCGCTTGGCTGACCACCACTTCGTAAATCCCCGCGTCAACTCCCCGCCTCCCCAACGTCGCTCTCACGTCGCAGGCTGCAAAAATCCCCCAGTCGCCGAGACGTCGCAGGCGTACCGCGCGCCGAATCTGTTTCACATTCGGCGTTTTCGCCGCTTTTGATAGTGCCGAAGCGAGGCCGGGGCAGCCAATGCAGTTTGTCGAGTAAGGAGGTGAATCCGGGGGGCCCTCCGCCTCGCTTCGGCGCCCAAGCCAAAGGAGGGAAGGGACATGAAGTATCCGACGCAAATTGTTGTCGCAGTAGCAGAGATGGGCCAGATCGTCGCGATCCTTGACCGGATCCGCAATGCGCTCGTGCTGACCCTGACCGCACTGGCGATACTCGCCATGACCTATGCCGGCGATCGCTACGTCATCGCCGCCGGGGACCCCTCCGGGGTTGAGCGGGCGAAGGGGGCGGCGCGATCGGCAGCTCTGGGTCTGGGTCTCGCCCTGCTCGCCCCGATCCTGGTGGCGATCGTCAAGCAGATCATCGGAGCCTAAAGAATGATCCGACGAACCCTAGTCGCGCTGATCCTGGGTTTGGCGGTGACTGCGGCGTCTGCCCCCGCCCTCGCGCAGACGGTTCCGCCGACGCCTCCCGCGACCCCTGAAGCGAGCCCAACACCGCAGATGTCAACGGGACCGGGAGAGCAGCCGGCGCCCTGGAACCTGGAAGGCCGGATGCGCCGCTCGATCAGTGAGTGGTTTGCCGATCTGGTGGCGGCGGCTCTGGCACCGGTGTTCGATCTTCTCGGCCAAACCGTGCTCGCCACCCCCTTGATCCACTCCCACGACCGGATCACCGATCTTTGGAAACTCTCGCTCGGAATCGCCGACGCGGCTCTGGTCGTATTCGTGCTATTCGGGGCCGGGCTGGTGATCGTCGACAGCGGAACCGGCATGAAGCTGCGGGCTAAGGAGGCCCTGCCCCGGCTGCTGGCCGGCGCGGCCGCGGCCAACCTCAGCCTGGTGATCCTGCGGCAGATGACCGAGATCTCCAACGGACTGTCCCGAGGAATCATGGGCTCGCTGACCTCGGAGTCGGTGGCAGCCGGCATGGCGGACAAGCTGATGCACGGGGCGTTTCACAACCCGTTTCTCGCCCTTCTCGGGTTGTTCATCATCGTGCTGGCGATCCTGGTCGCGGTGGCGTACGTGATGCGCATCGCGATCCTGGTAGTGCTGACCGCGGCCGCTCCCCTGCTGCTGGTAACCCACGTGTTGCCCCAGACCGAGAACTGGGCCCGACTTTGGTGGAGGGCAACGCTGGCTCTGCTCGCCGTGCCGGTCGCCCAGTCCTTTCTGGTGGTGGCCGGGTTCCAGGTTTTTTTGTCGGGCGACGGCCTTTTGGGGCTTTCGTCGGGCGGGCTGGTGGACCTGCTGGTCATCGGCTGCATCCTCTACCTGCTGTTCAAGGTGCCCTTCTGGGGATTGGACGTCGCGATGAGCGGAGCAGGATCGGCGACCTGGCGAAAGACCAAGCACCTCGCGACGGTCGCCGCCAAAACCGCGGTGGTGACATGAAGGCAACAATCCCCGCCGACGTCGAGATGGCGGACCGCATCTTCGCCGGCCTGACCATCCGCCAACTGGGGGTTGCGGGCCTGAACCTGGCTGTGCTTTGGAGCTGCTATTACCTTTTGGCTCCCCGCCTGCCGTTTGTCCTCACCCTGGCTCTGTGCGCCCCGATTGCCGCGATCGGGCTGGCGGTGGTCTGGGTGCAACCGTCAGGACTGCCCGCCGAAAGGTTCCTGCTGTTCGCCCTGCGGCACGCCCTGAGTCCCAAGAAGATGACCCCGAAGTCGGATCCCTTGCCGTCGCAGAGCCGGTCACGATCCAAAGAGTCGGCGCCCCTCAGCCTGCCGCTGCGCCGGGTCGACGATGACGGGACCCTCGACCTGGGATCAGAGGGCGTGGGGATCGTCGCTCGATGTTCGTCGCTCAACCTCGGGCTACGCTGCGAAGCCGAACAGGATGCTTTGATCGCAGCCTTCGCCCGGCTCCTAAACTCCCTCGACGGCCCGATGCAATTTTTGATTCGCGCCGAGCGGGTCGACGCCAGCCAGCTGCTCACCCGCCTGGGGCAACGTGCGCGCTCGCTGCCGAATCCGCAGCTTCGCAGGGTAGCTGCCGACTACGCCGGGTTCATCGACTCGCTGACCAGCGGAAAAGACATGCTCCGGCACTCGGTGATGCTCAGCATCCGGCAACCCCACTCCGACCCGGGCGCCGTCCAGCGCCTACGTCAACGGATGGACGAGACCGGCTCTTTGCTCCGGCAGATCGGCGTACATCTGTACCCGATGGACGGAGCCGAGGCCTCCCACACCATCCGGCAATCGACCGACCCATCCTCGCCGTTTCACCCCAGATGCGGCCCCGGCGGCGTGGTGAGGGCATCGAAATGGTAACCCTGCTCCGGGGTTCGATCTCTGCTCCAGCAGCGGAGGAGTTCCTCGGGCCGGACTCGGTTGAGAGCTTTCCCCGGCGAATCCGCTCCGGCGACAGTTGGTGCGAGACCTTGGCCGTTTTCGGGTACCCGCGGGAAATCACTGCGGGCTGGCTGGCTCCCCTGCTTAGTTATCCCGGTCCGATCGACGTCGCCCTGCACGTAGAGCCGCTGCCCAACGACCTCGCCGCCGAGCGCCTGAAGCGCCAAAGAGCCCGGTTCGAGTCGACACTGCAGGCGGACGCCGCGCACAGCCGGATTTCCGACCCCGAGCTACAGGCCGCCGCGTCGGATGCCAAGCAGCTGATGTCCGACCTGGCTACCGGTGAGGGGCGGCTGTTTAGGGTCGGTCTCTACATCACGGTCCGCGGCTGCACTGAGCGCGAACTCGATATCGAGGTCGGACGGGTCCGCTCGCTCTGCTCGTCGCTGTTGATCGATACCCGGCCGACGACCTTTAGGGCCGTCCAGGGATGGCTCACGACCCTGCCCCTCGGACTCGACCGGGTGCGGCTGCGTCGAACCTTCGACACCGCAGCGCTCGCCAACTGCTTTCCCTTTACCAGCTGTGAGATCGACAGCTCGGGCGGCGTGCTCTACGGCAAGAACGCGACCACCGGGACCGCTTTGTTCATGGACCGCTTCTCACTGGAGAACTACAACCAGGTGGTGCTGGCCCACTCGGGCAAGGGGAAGAGCTACTTCGCCAAGCTGCAGATCCTGCGCTCGCTCTGCGAAGGCATCGAGGTCCTGGTGGTCGACCCGGAGAACGAGTACGAGCGGATGGCCCGGGCGGTCGGGGGTTCGATTATCAGCCTGGGCCCGGACGGCGACCGCCTCAACCCGCTGGAGCTGGCCAACCGGGGTCAACCCGACGCCCTGCTGCGCCAATCGCTGTTCGTCCACGGTCTTGTCGATCTGCTGGCCGGCGGGCTGTCTTCGATCGAGCGATCTCAGCTCGACCGGGCGATCCTGGCCACCTACCAAGCGGCCGGAGTGACCGCCGATCCCTCCACCCACGCCGGTGCGGCTCCACTGCTGAGCGACGTTGCCGCCCGGCTGCGAAGCGATGGGGTGCTCGACCTGGCCGTGCGCCTCGAGCCGTTCACGTCGGGGTCGCACCGGGGGCTGTTCGACCGGCCGACCACCACCGACCCGGCCGGCCACCTGGTCGTCTTCTCACTTCGGGACGTCCCCCAGGAGATGAAGGGGGCCGCCACCATGATGGCTCTTAACACCATCTGGGGCCGGGTGTCCCGAGGTGAGCTCAGGAAGCGCATCGTGGTGGTGGACGAGGCGTGGTTGCTGCTGCAGTCGGAGGCGGGAGCCCGATTCTTAGAGCGGCTGGCTCGCTCCTCCCGCAAGTACTGGTGCGGACTCACCACCATCACCCAGGACGTGCGGGACGCCCTGTCGAGCGACATCGGCCGCACCGTGCTCACCAACGCCTCGATGCAGATCCTGCTGGGTCAACATCCTCAATCGCTCAAAACCCTGGCGGAGGCGTTCGACCTCTCCAAGGGCGAAA
>JBQTHR010000055.1:0-131057 GCA_052389675.1 Actinomycetota bacterium | reverse complement strand
CGGGTCATCGAAGGCGAACTGCCGAACAACAACAATAAGGAGGTGACCAAGGAGCTCTTGAAAGCCGGTTAGGAGGTCGTCCCCAGGATGACGTGGTGATCCTTCTTACACCACTTGACAGGACGTGGCCAGCCCGCCCAATAAGAAGGGGACATAATGCCGTTGCGGAGCGCTATCCCGGGGGTAGGTGCTGCCGTTCTAGGAGGTGAACCGGATGGGGTGCACCTTGGCGGGCAAGCTGCTCATTGTTGCGATGGTACTGACGGCAGCGTGCGGCTCGGCCCAAGACCCGAAAAGGCCCGTTATCTCCACTGCCGGCCCCACCGGGACCGTGGAGGCCGGGGACGACCCAGCCGAACGGGAAGCCGTGCTCATCGCCTACCGCCGGTTCTGGGAGCTCTACCAGTTGACCGGTGCTGATCCCGCCGTAGCTGACCTGGATGCCATGGCCGAGGTGACCGGACCCGAACTTATGGAGAGCCAGGAGGAAGGCATCATGACCTACCTGGAGCGGGGAACCCGGCTGGAGGGATCGTTAGCAGTTTCACCCAGGGTGGTGGAGCTCGAACCGACCCGGGCGTTGGTTCAGGACTGCATTGTGAACAGCTTGAGCGAAGTCAACGTGGCGACAAGGGAGGTGGTGCTGGCACCAGACCCGTTTCCCTTCGTGGTCGACGCCGTGCTACAAAAGACCGGTGGAGCCTGGAAGTTGACCGAGTACGTGGCCAACAACACCGAACAAGGTAATTGCGCCCCCTGATTCAAGATTGTTGCGGCTTGTCCGGTGATATCTGGCGACATTGGGCACGTTACCGATGCGCACGTCTAAGCCGCCTTTCCGGAAACGCGACGGCGAAGCCGGGGAACCAGGACGGCTATGGTTGCCGAGACGGTCAGAATGATGCCCAGCCACTCCGCCCAGGTCCTGGCGTAGTAAAGGTGCACATCGCGCTGCGTGGGGACCACCATCATCATCGAAGGCGAGGCCAGGTAAGGCCCTTCCGCCCCGTCTACCTTCCAGTTGGGGAAATAGGAAGTCTTAACCCAGTGCGGCTGTCCGACCGCTTCAGTGGTGAACCGGATCTGGTCGTTGTCCACCTCGGCGTCTACGGACTGCGCCCGGGCGGGCGGATCGATCCGGGCAACCCGCTCCCATTCCTTCTTCGATACCCTCACCAGCGGCCGGTCGATGCCGTCTAGATCGTCGAACCAATCTACGTTTCGATGGACCCAATCCGACCCGCCCCGGTCAAACGGTAGTGGTTTTGCTGCCGGGATCACCACCTGCCCGGGCGAGTCCACCTTGAACAGGGAGAACTCTCCGATTTCCTGCATCTTCTCCAGACCGGTCGCGGCTGCTGCGTCCTTGGCCGGCTGCGTGAACGCCAGGTAGTAGCGCACGTCAAGCAACTCCATGTGACGGGCACCTCTCACCAGATTCATCTGCCCGTAGGGAAGCCCGGGAATCGGGTTGGCGGGCTTTTCGGCTACCTCGGCGGCGGTCAGGAAGTGAAACGGCGTGGTCATGCTGGACTCGTAGTTGATCCCCTCCATGGTGGGCTGCCCGCTCCAATAGGGAATGGACATCAGGGCGATCGGCGTGCCGAACTTGACTTGCAGGTCGTTCGGCTCCCAAAATACCCGGCCCGGCGGAAGCTCCGCCAGGCGGTCGTTCAGTGCCTTGAACGCGGGGAAATCCTTCCGGGACTCGTAACCTAAATAGTTATCCCGGATCCAGCCATCGATATAGGTCTGTTCCCGGTGGTTCAGTGCCCGCGAGCCCATCGTTGCACCGAGCGCCAGGCCCAGCACCAACGTCGACATGCCCATCCAGCGAACCGAGATGCATCGGCTGAGCGAGCCTACAAAGGCAGATGCGAAGTAGGCGCTGGAGACCACCGCCGCCAGGTAATAAAACGGCAGAAATCGCCCGTTCCAAACCGAGCCGGGAGGCAACCACAGATAGAGCGTGATCCCAACCAGCGCCATGGCCTGAAAGATCAACAGCCTCCGGTCCCGGCGAACAAGCGCCACCAGTGATGCCAGCGCCAGCCCTCCCAGGTACGGCCACAGCTCCCGGGGAAAGACCGGATCCCACCCCGCCAGGGGGACCCAGCGCATGTCGGTGGTGTAACGCAAGCGGGCCAAAAACGGGATGGACCAAAAGCTGGTCAGCGCGAACGCCAGCCCGCCGACGATGACGAAGCGCCGAATCGCCCCAGGCAGGCCGTGCGTGCGAATGGCCCAATAGAAGAAAAGCGGCAAGATGATCACCGCAACTATCACCGGCAACAAATGAGACAGCACCGCCAGCGCCAGCACGCACGCTGCGACCACCGGCCGGCCCCTAGGGTCGGTAGCCAGCCGGTACATAAGGCCCAAAAATACCAGCGACAGGCCCAAGCTGAGCGCGTAAGCGTACTCACCGGACAGCGAACTGGGGATGTTGCCTCCGTAGATCGAGTAGCTATCCATCAGCAAAAAGCCCAGGGAGGCCACCGCTCCGAGCGCCGGTGTAGGCCAGGAAAAGCGCAGCAGCCTGAAACAAATGTAAACCCCCAACGGCAAGAAGAACGTGCCCAGCACTGAGCCGATCTTGAACGCCACCTCGTAGGAGATAACGAAACTCAGCAGTGCCTGGAAGAGCGAGACCAGCGGGAAATAAAACTGCATGATCGGGAATCCGCCGTACCACCCGGGCGACCAGCCCATGATCTTGCCCTGAGGTAGAAGGTTCTCCCGCAGGTACCACGGCGTGTAGACGTGAGCACCGGTGTCCCCGCCGGTGGTGGTAGTGACGGACAGCAGGAGGTCGAGCGGGAAGTAGGCCAGCAGCACCAGAGTGATGCCCAGGAAGACCGCCCGGTCGAAGGCCACCGTGAAACGATGAGCCACGAAGACCGGGCGCTGCCGCACCAACCTGCGCAGGCCCCCCCCGCCGGCGGCCGGGGCGGGCAAGTTTGCCGAGCAAGGGCGCCAAAACGACCCCTGAGCGGGAATTCGCGAATCGTTCATAAGCCCGGGGGCCTGCAGCCCGGAAACTCCCCGGATATGGCTGCCCATTCGGGAGTAGCGGCCCTGGCAGGCTGCACGGGCATGCCGCTTGACCTGGCCAAACTTGAATGAAAGGGCCTTCTTGGCACGCCGCCACGCCCAGCCGAGCCCTGGTTTCCCGCTTCAACGGTGGCGCGGGTCACAGGCACGATGACATCGTAGCAAGGGTTGCAGCCGTCGCGGCGGCGACTGATTAAACTCGGCATAACCCTGGCAGGAGCTTATCGGTTGATCAAAAAATCCCGGGCGGAGCCGTCGAGGCTCGGCGAGGCGCTGTTTTACCTGAGCGCAGCGGCGGCAGCGTTCATGATGATCCGGCTGCTGGCCGAGCCTTGGCGCACCGGCTTTGTCCCCACCTACCCCGATTCGTTCTCCTACCTGGAGGTCGCCGCCCGGGGGATCTTCAGGCCGTTCGACGAGCGGCCGGTGGTCTACCCCACCTTCCTTTGGCTGATGGGCGGCAGCGTCCACCTGGCGGTTGTTGTTCAGAGCATGGTCTACGTCGGCGCCTTCCTGGGACTGATGGCGGCTGCCCGCACGGCACTTTCATCCCGGGTGGCGGCCGCGCTGGCCATCGTGCTGTTCGGCGCCCTGGCGGTCCAGCCCCGCTTCGCCCTGTGGAACCTGCAGATCCTGACCGAGTCGTTGGCCATCTCATTGGCGATAGCAAGCATCTCCGCGTGGTGGCTGCTGGCATCGGGTCCCACCCCTCGGCGGGCAGTTTGGGCATGGTTTTGGACCATCTTGTGGTTGTGCATCAGAGACGCACACGTCATGCCGGTTCTGCTGGCAATCGTCCCGACTTCGGTGCTGGTAGCTCTGTTCTGGAAGGGTGTGGACCGCCAGTTGCGAGTGCGCTTGCTGGGTGGCGCCCTGGTGACAGTGGCCATCTGCGGCTGGATCTACGTGGCCCAAGACGTATCCAACCGCAACCAGTACCCGTTCCACAACAACATCGGCGTGCGCATCCTGGCGGACAAGCAGATGACCGAGTACTTCGTCCAGGCGGGCATGCCGCTGGACGAGGCGCTGCGAGGCCGGGAGGGGCACTTCAGCTGGGACGACAATGAAGCCTTCCTGCGCGGACCGGAGCTAGAGGAGTACCGCCGCTGGGCGGAGGGGCCCGGCGGGCGGCGATTCCTGCTATCGCTTGTGGTCAAGGCCCCCTACTGGATTAACCGCATGACAAACGAGCTTCCCAACACCTTGGCCGACGATTTGCGGGCCTACGACACGTTCAAGGTCGCCGACCGACTGCCCTCCCGAATCCCGTTCAAGCTGGGCGGGCCCCAATCGGTACCGGCACTGGTGGCGTGGACCGTGGTATCGCTCGCCGGCCTGATCCTGGCCGGCCTGGCGTCCAAGCAGCGCCGGCACTGGGCACCGGTAGTGGTATTCGCAGCGGCCGGGCTGGGATCGGCGTTCATCGAACTCTATTGCTCATACGCGGGAGACTCGCTTGAGGTCCCCCGTCACCTGGTAGGCCCGAGTATGCGGCTGAACGTGATGATGGGGATCTGCCTGGCTGTCGGTGTCCGCGCGGCGCTAATGCTGGCCGCCTCCCCGCCCCAACTCCCGCTGCGCCGGCAGGCGGCGCCGGTTGGCTAAGACGCTCGACCTGCCTCCCCGTCCGGAACTCGCCCGGTCCGCCGGACAGGGCCAAGAGCGGTCCCCCAGCGTCCGGTCGCGCTGGGACCGGGCGATCAGCTGGCTGAGTTTCGCGATCCTGGGAACGGTAGCGCTCCTGCCGCTGGCAGGTAACGAGGTGCGCACCCAAAACGTGGACCCGATGTTCCTTCGCAACATTGTGGAGCGCACCGCTGAGCTGGGTGGGACCTTTTACAGCAACGGAATCTACAACAAGGGGTGGCTGGAGCCTGCGGCCTACACCTTGGTCCGGAATCTGACCTCTTACAACGGGTTCTGGCTGGGCATCTCCGCCCTGGCGATGCTGTTAGCGGCAGTGATCGCCTGGGCAGCAGCCCGCACCGTGCGGGTGAGCGGAGGGGGAAGGGTAGCGGCCCTGGCAATAGCGGCGGTGGTCTACATCCACTTCACAATCGGTAGGCCTCAGTACGCCGGAGTGGTCTACAGCCGCAACCTTACCGTGACGATACTGGCCCTGGTATGGATCGTCGCCCTGAGCGACCCGTTTTGGAGCACCCCCCGGCGGGCACTGGTCAGCTCGATAGCCGTCGGTGGCGCAATGGGGCTGGCGGCGCAGTCACTGCTGACCACGGCGCTTCCCGGTGCGGCGGTGGGCCTGGGTGCGGCCGCGCTGCTGCACCACCGGGGGGGCAGGCCTTGGCTGCTGAAGTACGGGGTGGCCGCCGCTGCCAGCGCGCTGGCCGTGTTGCTATCCGCCCCTGTTTGGTACGCCCTGCGGGGCAGCCTGGCCGAGTTCTGGGCCTCCTGGTGGACCTATGCACGCTTCATGAGCACCGGAACCGGCAGACCGCTGGCCGATCAGTTCACCCTCGGCTGGGAACAGATTGCCCAGTACTACCGCCCCCGTCCTATGGTTGTGCTCCTGTTGGCTGCATTCGCCCTGTACGGCACTTTCCGCTGGCGCAAGTTGAACTTTCGCGCCCGGCTGATCCACCTCACCCTGGCAGGCTGGTTTGCCGGAGCCTGGTTGGAGCTGATCATCAGCCAGCGCTATTCTGAGCACTATTTCGCCGTCCTAGCGGTACCGACCGCGCTCATCGGGGCGGTGCTGGCCGGCCGGCTGGCCTCAGTCCTAACCTCACGCTTTGCCGCAGCCCGCCGGGCGGTGGAGGTGCCCCTGGTAGCCACGCTTCTAGCACTGGTCTTCCTGGGTCATGCCCATCTGGGCGAGGTCACGCGCGCAACCTCCGCTTTCCGGGGGGTTGAGGAGTTAAAAGAGCAACGGGCCAAGGAGCAGGGGGGCCACGACCGCACGGTGCGGGCGATTTTGGATCTGGCATCCGGGCACAACGACGCGTTGCTCGCGTGGACCATCGACCCTACCGTCTACCTCAAGTACGAGCGAATCCCGGCCAGCCGGCTCCAGTGGCGCAGCTTCATGCTGGGCGAGATCTACCTGGGCCAGACCTCCACAGACTACGTCCTGCCGGACACCTGGCGCTGGCTGGCCCAAGACGTTGAGCAAAGCAAGCCTGCGGCCTTCGTGGAGACCGAGAGTTTCAGCTCGAACACCCCATTCGAGGAGCTCATCCGCACCGAGTTCACCCAGGTCTACGCGGGCAGCCCGACCAAAGTCTGGCTGCTTTCCCGGTCTGCCCGAGAGATTCTGGACCAGCGCGCCTTCAGACAATGGTCCGTACCTCAGGGTGGCTTCGGTCCCGGATGGACCGTAACCGGCAACGACGCCCAATTCGCCGGTGACCCGAGCGAGCAGAGCGAACTCACCCTTGCTACCGGCAACTGCTTCCGGCTGGAAGGCACTGCCGACGTCATTGCAGCAGGGGAGCAGGCAAAGTTTGTCCTGCGCTTTGACAGCCTGAGCAACCCGGGAGCCGAGCGCCTGTACCTCACCCTCGAGGGCGACCAGGCTGGCTCAGGCAGCTCCGGGCTCGGGCCCTTGGGTTACGAGGCGCTGGGTGCCGCAGTCACGGGTGACGGGCCGGTGGAGTTCTCGGTAATCGCCGGCCGGGAATCGGTTGTTCTCGTCGTTGCCGGACAGGTGCAGGCAGCCTTACGCCTCCCAGAACCGGTAAGGATGTCCATCGAAGCCCGTAACGAGCGGCTCGAACTGAAGCACCTACGCATCGGAGCCCCGCCCCCCGCCACCGGGTGCGCCGGATGAGCTTTACGGTTTCGGCGATCATCCCGATCCACAACGAAGAGCAAATCTTGGAGGCCACCACGCTGGCGGTCCTGAAAGGTTTCGGCCCAATCCGCGAAGCGGTGCTCATCGAGATCATCCTGTGCGAGAACGGCAGCTCGGACGGCACCGAGGCCATCGCCCGGCGGCTGTGCGATGAGCACTCGGCCGTCCGGGTTATAAGCTCAGCGTCGCCCGACTACGGCGCGGCTATGCGCGCCGGCTTCCTGGCGGCCGCCGGCGAGTTCGTGGTCAACTTTGACGCCGACTACTACGACTTCGAGTTCGTCCGCTCCGCCCTGGCCCTGGACGCCGACATAGTGATAGCCGCCAAGAATATCGACGGGTCCACTGACGCCCGGGACCTGCTGCGGCGGACCGTCTCCCGGACGTTCGGCAGGCTGGTGCGCACCTCTTTGGGGATATCGGCCACCGAGACCCACGGGATCAAGCTCTACCGGCGCAGCTCGATAGAGCCACTGCTTAGCCAGGTCCGCTCCACCAAAGACCTGTTCGATACCGAACTGGTGGCCCGCGCGGAGCGGAGCGGACTGAAAGTGCTGGAGCTACCGATCAAAACGGTTGAGTTGCGGGAGTCCCGCTCCAACATCTTGCGGCGCATCCCCCGCACCGTGCTGGGACTGATCCGGCTCCGCCGTGCCCTGCGCTCGCCAGGGGCAGGAAAAACTTAGGGTCCGAGAGGCAAGGGTGCGCGATCGAGAGCGTCCAGGCGCCCCAGAGTGCAAGGCGAGCAGCGCCGGTTCCTTACCGAACCGGGTCCTGCCCGAAGTTCCTCAGCCGCTCCAGCCGCTTCCAATGGTTGGCTATCCGATCTTTTCCCTCCGGCGTCAATTGCACACTCGTGTTCGGCTTTTTGTGGACGAACTTCTTTGAGATCTGGACCAGACCAGCTTCCTCCAGCTTGGTCAGGTGGCTGGACAGGTTGCCCTTCGTCAGGCCGGTGGCGCGCTGGAGGAACAGGAAGTCGGTCGACTCAACTGAAGTCAGCACCGTCAGGACGGCCAGGCGGCCGGGCTCGTGAATCAACCGGTCGACCACCAGGTCCGCCGGCTCATGCACTTTCGTTTCCCAGGCCAACTCCGCTGGCGGGCCCGTATGTACGTACCAGGAGCCGGTGGTCGAAAACGCCCACCACGATGGTGGCAATCCCCATGAGCAAAAGGGCAACGTTGAACTCCTGATCCGGGCTAAGCACTCCCCAGACCGGCAGGAGGGCAACCACCAAGAGCGTTCCCAACACTGCAATGTGCTGGCTGTTGAGCCCCACGGAACAGGCGGTGAATACCAGCGTCGCTGCTGCAAAGCCGGCTGCGAAGCCGCTGATTGGTAGGTCCCAGATCTGATCCACAGCGTAGGTGCCCGCCATCACGGCTACGAGGGCCAGCGTTAGCGCCAAGTCCTTGATCATGCGGTTGCGGGAGAACGTGACCCTTCCGAAACTGGAACTGTAGTAGCGCCCGATCCGAAGATATGCAGGCACACAGAGCAGCAGCCCCGCGGGGAAGATCCAGTGAGATCGTTCCCACACCAGATTGCCCGTCCCCGCAAGCATGAACATCACGCCGATGGGAACGGACTTTAGACCCTGCAGGTTGGGGTAGCGAGTTGCTGCGGTGGCAAGACTGTCCCGGTCCATCGATCCACTCCTTCAAACTAGTTGGCGTTACAAACCATAGACCGTAATCTTGATTTTGTCAACTAGTTTGCAATGCAAACCATTTGAGCGCCGATCGGTGCTTACGGCCCGTAGACGGAAGGGAGTTCGGATCCAGCTCTGGACCCGCGGGCTCAGCAAAATAGGGTGGGAAGGGGGTAGGTCCGCGGCTCCGTCGTGTTCACGGCCCGGAGCAACCCGCCGGTTCAGCAGACCCTGGTGGGCAATGGATAGGTCCGGGGCACACACCTGGTGGTGGTCGGTGCCCGAGTCGTGGTCGAAAGTGCCCGAGTCGTGGTCGAAAGTGCCCGAGTGGTGGTCGTAGGTGCCAGGGTTGTGGTCGTAGGTGCCAGGGTTGTGGTCGTCGCCCGGGTAGTCGCGGCAGCGGTGAATTCGGAGTTGTCGGAGGCGGACCGGCAACCGGGATCCTGTAGGTCCACCCGCCCGTCCCGATCGTTGTCTATGCCGTCGGAACATTGGGTAACCCGGGTTGTCGTCGCCGGTCCGGTGGTCGTGCTCGAAGCGTCCAACGTAGTGGTCGTGATGGTGGACAGTGGAAACGAGAGCGAAACGCTGGGCAAACCGGGCGGATCGGGCACCGGAGCCGAGTTTGAGGCAACCGCAACGTAAGCGCCGTAGATCCCCCCCATAACGAGCACTGCGGCGGCGATCTTAACCCCGATCCGGTAATCCCCAAAATTCATGACCCAATCCTCACCGAATGATCGACAGTTGGCTAGATCCTAGGGGAAGCGATCTCGAAATCATGGCAATTCTCCGCTCTTGGCGGGTCCGGCCCTAACGCCCGGGCGAGGATCCCCCATCCCGTTCCCGGAATCGCTTCGCTAGTGATCCGGCCCTAACACCCCGGGCGTGGATCAGGGACAGGCGATGGTGGGCAACGGGTAGGTCCGTGGCGTGCAGGGTACCCGAGTGGTGGTGGTGCTGGTGGTGGCAGGAACCGGACGCCTGGTTGTGGTCGGCGGAGCCCCCTCCACCCGATCCGCGGCGGATGAGCAGCCGCTGTCCGCCAGGTCGATGCGGCCGTCCCGGTCGTTATCGATCCCGTCCGAGCATTGAGTTACCACCCGACTGGTGGTCACCGGCAGCGTGGTGGAGGAGGTGTCGACGATTGTGGTGGTGGTAGATGAGCCGAACGGGAAATCGAGCGGGGTGTCCGGGGAGCCGGCAGGAATAGGGACATCCTCCTCCTCAGGGCCGTCGTCGGCCTGGCTCCGGACGGCCGCGAAAGCCGCGAAGGGAATGGCTGCCACAAGCAGGATGAGCAGGAGCTTGACGGTAGGTCGGAACTCGCTGAAATGGCGTTGCAGATCCATCAAATCTCCCGGCAGGTTGGAGATAACGTATCAGGATGACACCGGCAATCAAGGTTAGGAGCGCAACAGAATGGATATCGCACAACTCCACCGGACCGCGTTGAAGGACCTCACTGCCCGGGTGGAGCAGATTCGCGACGACCAATGGGAGCTGCCCACGCCCAATACCGGGTGGAACGTCAAAGACCTGGTCCAGCATCTGGTCTCCGGCACCTTGTGGGTCAAGCCCTTGGTGGAGGGTGAAACCATCGCTGAGATCGGTAACCGTTTCGATGGCGACGTCCTGGGCGAAGACCCCATCAGCGCCTGGAAAGCCGTGGCCGGCCAGGCGGTGCAAGCCTGCCTGGAGCCGGGGGCCATGGAGCGCAAGGTCGACCTGTCAAGCGGCCCCACTCTGGCTGCCGACTACACCCTGGAGCGAGTGGCCGACGCCGCCATGCACACCTGGGACCTCTCCCGGGCGCTGGGCCTGGACGACACCATCGATCCAGAAGTGGTAGCTGCCGGGCGCGCCCTGCTTGCCAAGGTGGGCGACCTTTGGCGGCAGTACGGCGCCCTGGGGCCAATCGTTCCGACCTCCCCGGAGGCCGACGAGCAGACCCGATTCATCGCCGAGTCCGGGCGCACCCCGTAAACCCGGTGCGGGCAAACCGGCTACACGCTCACGCCCACTCGGAGGTTCTGCGGGCGGCCAACAGGGTGTTCGACAACAGCATCGCCACCGTCATCAGGCCCACGCCGCCCGGGACCGGCGTGAGGGCGCCGGCCACCTCTGACGCGGAGTCGAAGTCCACATCGCCCACCAGCTTGCCTGCGGCGTTGCGGTTTATCCCGACGTCCAAAACGGTGGCCCCCGGCTTGATCATCGACCCGTCGATGTAGCCGGGCACCCCGGCGGCCACCACGAGAATGTCTGCTCGCCGGGTTTCTGAGGCCAACTCCGCGGTCCCGGTGTGGCACAAGGTGACGGTAGCGTCGGCTGGCAACTGCGCCCCCTCCGGCGAAAGCGGGTCGGGCAAGCCCCTTTTTAGCGATAGCAGAATGGACACCGGCCTCCCCACCAGGTTGGACCGGCCCACCACCACCACCCTGGCCCCCTTCACCGCCACGCCGGTGCGGGCCAGCATCACCTGGCAGCCAAGTGCGGTACACGGTACGAAAGACGGGATACCCAGCGCGAGCAGGCCGGCGCTGGTGGAGGTCAGTCCGTCTACGTCCTTACGGTGCTCGATTGCCGCAACCGCCCGGCTGGCGTCCAGTCCTGCCGGCAGCGGGAGTTGCAGCAAGATGCCGTGGACCTCCGGGTCGGCGTTAAGCGAGCGGATCAGCGCCTCAACCTCCTCCTGCGTCGAGCCGCCCGGTAGGCGATGCACCCAAGAGTTCATTGCGGCGGCGGTAGCGGCCTTCTGCTTGGCGCCGACGTAAACTTCGGAGGCCGGATCGTCGCCCACAAGGATGGCCGCCAGACCGGGCGTGATGCCCCGGGCAGCCACCAACTCCGCCACCCCCCGCCTTACCTGCTCCTTGACTTCGGCGGAGATCTGCCGGCCATCGATGATGCTCGCCGGCATCAGTGCCTGAAGTGGCGCTTGCCGGTGAAGATCATGGGCACCTTGCGCTGATCGGCGGCGGCGATCACCTCGGCGTCCCGGATTGAGCCGCCCGGCTGGATGATTGCCCGAGCCCCAGCGTCGATAGCCGCCTCCACGCCGTCGGGCATCGGGAAGAAGCCGTCAGAGGCGCAGATGCTTGCCTTGGCCCGGTTGCCCGCCCGGCGGGCAGCCAGGTCCACGCAATCCACCCGGCTCATCTGCCCCGCGCCGATCCCCACGGTCTGCTCGTTTCTGGCGAATACCGCGGCGTTCGATTTCACATGCTTGCACACCGCCATCCCGAACAACAGGTCCTCCCAGTCAGCCTCGCTGGGCTCGTAGCTACCGGCCACGGTCATTTCCGCCCGACGGTCATTGCGGGACTCCTCCGATTGCTGCAGCAGGTAGCCCTCTGCCACCGACTTGATCTCTATGTTCGCCGCGAACGGCTTGGGTGCCAGCATCACCCGCAGGTTCTTCTTTGCCTTGAGCACCTCCAGGCCCTGCTGGGTGAACGCCGGCGCCACCACGATCTCGGTGAAGATCTCAGTGATCCGCTTCGCCGCAAACACGTCGATGGAACGGTTGGCGGCAACTATTCCCCCGAACGCCGAGCGTTCGTCCGCCTCCAGCGCCCGGGAGTAGGCCTCCTCCACGCTGGTTCCGGTGGCCACCCCGCACGGGTTGGTGTGCTTGATGATGGCCACAGCTGGCTTCTCGAATTCGCACACCAGACGCCAGGCGGCGTCGAAGTCCAAAAGGTTGGTATAAGACATCTGTTTGCCCCAGAGCTGGCGCCAGGAGGGCTCGGCCCCCGCATAGAAGCTGCCCCGCTGGTGCGGATTCTCCCCGTAGCGCAGCTCCAGCTTGCGATCGAGCCGCAGGAAAGTCTTCTCCGGAAACTCCCCTGCCCGCAGCATCCACTGGCTGACCGCGATGTCGTAGGCGGCGGTGTGGGCGAATGCCTCGGCGGACAGGCCGGCCCGGGTATCGTCGGAAAGCGCTCCGCTCCGGGACTTCATCTCCTCCAGGATCTCGGTGTAGCGCTGTGGGTTGACCACCACCGCCACGGACCGGAAGTTCTTCGCCGCCGCCCGCACCATTGCCGGGCCACCGATGTCGATCTGCTCCACCACATCGTCGTCTGTGGCCTGACCGCTCAGCCGGCTCTCGACAGTCTTGGAGAACGGGTACAGGTTGCACACCACCAAATCGATGGCCTGGATGCTCTGCGCCTTGAGCTGGGCCAGGTGCTGGGGCTTGCGACGGTCCGCCAGGATCGCCCCGTGGATGCGCGGGTGTAGCGTCTTCACCCGCCCGTCCAGCATCTCGGGAGAGCCGGTCACCTCGCTGACTGAGGTGGTCGGTATACCAGCCTTGGCCAGTGACCGGGCGGTTCCGCCGGAGGCTATCAGCGTGACCTGCTGCTCCAGCAGGCCCCGCGCAAGCTCTTCAAGGCCGGTCTTGTCGCTCACCGAAAGCAGGGCGCGTCGGATCTTCATGGACGCAACAATATCCTGCCCGGCCGCCCGGCCGGCTAAGCGAAGACCAGAGTGCGCAGCACCCCGAGGCCGGCGGCCATCTCGTCGAAGCTTTCGCCGCCGTCGTTGGAATAATGCAGCTGGCCGGTGGAGGTTCCGAAGACTATCTCCGAGGGCACCTTGGAGTTGATCACCAGAGCGTTGCGACGCACCCCGCCGACCATGCCTCGCACCACCGACCGGAAGCGACGGCCGGCGTCCGTGGACAAATAGATGTCGCAGCGGGCGCCCTCGTCGCCTCCCCAGGTGGGCGGCGGGCCGGCGGAGGCAGAAATGATCACCCGGTCCGCCTCGGTGGGATGGGCGGCCAGACCCATGGCGAACTGGTTCCGGTTTGCAGTACCCATCGGGCGCCAGGCGTGGCCCTCGTCGTCGGAGCAAAACCCTCCCAGGCCGGTGGTGATGTAGAGCCGCTCGTTACGGGCCGGGCAGATCTCCAGCGAGTGAACGTCGTTATGGGGCGAATACAGTTCCGCCCAAGATTTACCATTGTCCCTTGATCGATACAACCCACCCACCTCCACACCGCAAAACAGCAGGTTGGGGTCCTTTTGATGGGCGGCCAGGCAAGACACCATCGGTGTGCCCCAAGGAGCACTCCAGGCGTCCTTGCCGGCAACGCCGTCGAACGTGCTGACCTCCTCCCAGGTGTCCCCCTGGTCAGCACTGGTCCAGATCCCGGCAGGCTCTATGCCGGCATAGAGGTTGCCGCCCCGCGAGGCCAAGCACTGCACCCCTCTGCCCAGATCCTTGGCGGTGAACCGGGCTTCGCCGTTGCTGTCGAAGGTCAGGATCGCCCCGGCGGCAGTCCCGGCAACGAGCCTGCCCGAATAAGGCCGGATCGCGCTCAATAGAGGCTCGGAGTGCAGCGGGGTCAGCTCTTCGTCTTCGTAGAGCACCAACCCCTTGGATCCGCCAAGGAAAATACGCACTGTGCCTCCCATTTCCCGGCCGTTCGGTCGAGAAAACCCCCTTTGGAACCCGGCATAGAGTAACAGGCGCCCCCCTCGCCGGGCGAGTCAGCCACCGCCCGGCCGCATCACGTGCCACCTGCAAGCACATTGCCGGTCAAGGTTGCTTACTCTTTAGTAATGCAGACTCCACCTGGGCGGGTGATCTCAGTCAACCTGGCAGAGGTGCGCGAGCTGACGCTAAGGGGGAAAAAGCATCAGACCGGCATCTGGAAGGTGCCGTTTGAGGGCCGAGTTCGGGCGGCCGGCAACAGCCTTGAGGGGGACCGGCAGCTGGACCTTAAGGTCCACGGGGGACGGGAAAAAGCGGTCTCCTGCTACGCTTCCGAGGATTATCACTGGTGGCAGGAGCAATTGGGCGCTCCGATGCCTCCGGGCCAGTTCGGAGAGAATCTGACCCTGGAGGGGGTGGACCTGGGGGGCGCGCTGATCGGAGAGCGCTGGACCATCGGCAGCGCCGAGTTCCAGATCACCCAGCCTCGCCAGCCGTGCTGGAAGCTTGGTGCGAAGATGCAGGAGCGCAAGTTCCCCCGGCGCTTCAACGAAGCCAACCGCGCGGGGGCCTACCTGTCCATCCTTCAGGAGGGCGACGTCGGCGCCGGAGACCTGGTGAGCGTGGTTCATCGCCCAGACCACCCGATCACGCTCGGGGTCATGGCCCGCACCATCTACCGCCAGCCGCAACTGGCCGAGCTGATCGCCCAATTGGTCCACCAGGGCCTGTCGGGCGACGAGTGGGCTGAGGTGACCGCTGCCCTGGATCGCCCTTAGTCATGAACTCCCCCGGTGCTAGCAACTTGGGTTGAGTGCCCTGGCCGTGGCCGGGGTTCACGTAACCGTTATGCCGGCGCGGACGCCATTCCTGGAAGGTCGCTCGCTGAGGTGGTCACGCTCAGCCGTGCTGGCCGCCGAGCGCAGTTGCGGTTACGAATCTGGCGATGCGCTGCTGCGCATGCTGCTGGGCATTGTAAATGCTGAGGCCGGAGCAACGCCGCGACTGCTGAGGGAGCTAAATGTGACTCCCCGGGAAGTGGCTCGGATGGTTGCTGAGCAAGAACTGGGATTCCCCGGCGCTCTCCCTTAGGGGTCTTGGGGGCAATTAGGTGCGTGACCGAGAGCGTCCAAACGCGGTTGAGCGGAGCGAACCCTACGCTCTCAACTCAACAAATCCGGCTGATGCAAAGTCTCCGTCGAACGTGAGTGCCTCATGGATCCGGCGTCTCAGCATCACCGTGAAACTGGTTGCGTCGACGAAGGAATACCTCCTTTCGTCATGCAACCGAAGCCAGTCCCATGCCTGCCGTTCAATAGGAGCGTCAACCCGCACGACCTCCACTCTTGAAGAAGCCTGAATTGCATCAATCAGTTCTAACGCCTGACGATGTCCCACCCCCCTCACCCGCGCGAGCGTCCAAGTTTCTCCCAGGATCAGATTGGAGGTGACGATCCTCGCGGAATCCGCCCTCCAAAGGGCCGCAGCAGGCTTGTGGCGACGGTCCGTTGAGACATGAAGTCCGAACCAGAAGCCGGTATCGGCAAATTTCACCCGGCCCCATAAAGCGCAGAGTCTATGTCCTCAACGGCGCGTCCATCGCCGGTCCCGATAACACTGTCTACCGGGTCCTGACCGGAGCGTTGAAATCCGCTTCGAACCAAATTCCGAATCAAGGCGGCCTTGGAGATGTTCTGTCTGGCAGCTTCGGCGGCCAGTTCATCATCCATCTCACTCTCGAGATAAAGCTGTATACGGCGCATAGTAGGAGTATACACCACAATAAGTACGGGGTTGCTAGGATATTGTCAGGCGTCAGAAGCCGGAGGAAGCTGGACGCAGTTCACCCGGCGGGGATTCCGATAGGAGTTCTTGGTTTTCAGCAGGGCTTGGAGAACTGGAAAAGGGAGGACGTACACATGCCGGAATTCGTTGCAGTGGGCAAAGGGGCCGACCTGGAGGACGGCGAGGTCAGGGTTTTCGACGTGGACGGGCAAAAGATCGCAGTGGCGATGGTCGACGGATCCCCCTACGCCTTCGACGATACCTGCACGCACGAGTCTTGCTCGCTGGCCGAGGGCGATATCGACGGAACCACCGTCATCTGCCCCTGCCATGACGGGGAGTTCGACATCACCACGGGCGAGGTGCTGGAAGGGCCGCCCGACGAACCGATCACTGTCTACCCCGCCCGGCTCGAAGGAGACGAATTACAGATCGAGGTATAGCCGACAGGGCATTTAGGGGAGAGCGCAATGGCACAAAGGATCGTGATCGCCGGAGCCGGCCTGGCTGGGGTGTCCGCGGCAGCCGCATTGCGCAAAGAGGGATTCGACGGAGCGATCACTATCGTGGGCGCCGAACCAGAACCACCCTATGACCGGCCGCCGCTCTCCAAACAGTACCTTCGGGGCGAGAAGAGCTTCGACAAGATCCTGTTACGGCCGGACGATTTCTACGCGGCCAATGACATCGAGTTGCTGCCCGGCCTGAGGGTCACCCGGATCGACGTCGACAACAAAGTGGTCGATCTCCAGGGGCAAGAGGAGGTCCCCTACGATCGGCTGCTCATCGCCACAGGGAGCCGTAACCGGGTCCTAAACGTTCCGGGGGCAGGCCTGGAGGGGGTCCTGGACCTGCGCACCGTTGCCGACGCGAGCCGGATCCGCACTGAGATCGGCGCCGGGAAGCGGGCGGTCCTGGTGGGCATGGGATTCATCGGATCGGAAGTAGCCGCCAGCCTGATAGGCCTTGGAGTAGGGGTGAGCGTGTTGGAGACCCTGCCCGTGCCCTTCGGGCCGGTTCTGGGGGAACAGGTGGGCCGGGCGATCGAGCAGCTTCACCGGGACCACGGCGTGGAGGTACGGACCGGCGAGGCCGTAGAAGGATTCGAGGGTAGCCACCGAGTGGAGGCGGTGAGGCTGGCGGGCGGCGCGACCATCGACTGCGACTTTGCTCTGGTGGGGATTGGCGTGGTTCCCCGGACCGAGTTAGCCGAAGCAGCCGGGATCGAGGTGAACAACGGCATCGTCGTAGATGCCTGCTGCCGCACGAGCGCCCCGGATGTCTTTGCAGCCGGCGACGTGGCCCGCCATTTCCACCCGATCGCCGGGCGGCACCTGCGGGTGGAGCACTGGCAAAACGCGCTGAAGCAGGGCGAGGCGGCAGCGCGCAACATGATCGGCATGCCCGGCGAGTACACCGAGGTGCATTGGTTCTGGTCCGACCAGTACGACTGCAATATCCAGTACACGGGCTTCCACGGGCCGTGGGACCACTTGGTTGTGCGCGGCAGCATAGAGGAACGCAAGTTCACCGGCTTCTACCTGGAGTCTGGGAAGGTGACCGGCGCGGTGGCAATGAACAACGGGCGAGATCTGCGCCGGGCCAAGGAACTGGTGCGCGCTTCGGTGGCGGTAGATCCGGAGTTGCTCGCCGATCCAGGGTTCGACTTGCGCACCCCGGCCGGCTGATGGAGTCCGCATTGGAGGGAATCGTCGTCGGCGTGCCGGCGGCCCGGCGGGCCGCGGAGACCGCCAAACTGATCGAGCGCTGGGGAGGCCGGGCGCTGGTCGGGCCCACGGTGGAGGAAATTCCGGTGAGCGACGAGCGGCCGGTAGTGGAGCAAACCCGCCGCCTGATCGACGGGGAACCCGCCTGGGCGGTTCACCTCACCGGAGTGGGCACCAAAAGGTGGTTAGAGGTCGCCGAGCGTGCCGCGCTCCTCACTGAATTGCTCCGGACCCTGGCCGCAGCCCGGCTGATCCCCCGAGGGGCCAAAGCCAACGCGGTCCTCAAGGCCAACGGTTTGGCACCCGAATGGATTCCCATGAGCGAGACCTCCGCCGAGATCGCCGAGTGGCTCTCCCCCAGGCTGTCGCCCGGTCAGATGGTGGGGCTTCAGCGCCACGGGGAGCCGGTGCCCGGACTGTCCGCGCCGCTGCGGGAGGCGGGGGCGGAAGTGGTGGAGATCGCCAGCTACTACTGGTCCATTCCCCAGGAAAGGGGGCCGGCCGAGACATTGGTACGGGGTCTTATCGACGGAACCTGTTCCGCCCTGGCAATCACGAGCGCCCCCCAAGTTCGCAACCTGTTCCTGGTGGCGGGCGACGCCCGGGAGGCGCTTCACGAGGCACTGGGGACGCGGGTATTCCTGGCGGCAGTGGGCACGGTGGCCGCCGGTGCGCTGGAGGAACAAGGCCTCCGAGCGGATCTGATCGCTCAGCCGGCTCGCCTGGGCGCGCTGGTGCGGGGATTGGCGCAAGCACGAGAACGAGTCCTGGCCAAGTCCGCACACTGAGTCACTGAAAGCTGCTGTTGAACAAAGACACACCCGAGACTCATCCTTATCCGGGGAATCCGGAGGCTAGCAAAACTTGGGGGTTGAAGTTTGCGCCAGCAAAAATCGTTGCCCTCGGGCTGCTCGACGTCAGCCCAGCGCCCTTCGGATCGACGATCCCACCAGATCGGCGAAGATCGTCAGGCCGACCAAGGTGAGCAGGGTGGCCAGAAGACCGGGATAGTTAAAGGCGCTCAGCTGTTCCTGGAGCAATCTCCCCAGGCCCCCCGCCGCCACCAGGCCGACCACTACCACCTCACGCATGGTCACTTCCCAACGATAAACAGAGAAGCCAGCGAAGCGGGGAAGCGTCAGCGGCAGCACTCCGTAAGCGAACGCCTTTACTCCCCAAACCCCCTGCGCCCGCAGCGCCCGCACCGGTTGCGGATCCAGGTTCTCCACCACCTCCGCCATTAGCCGGCCGAGAATGCCGAAGTTGTACAAGCCCAGCGCCAGAGCACCCGGGAGCGGGCCGGCGAGCATAAAGAACAGCAAAAGCAGTGCCCACACCGGCGGGGGCACCGCTCTACAAAAAAGCAGCATGCCCCGAGTTCCCAGTCCGGCCAGCCGGCGGGCAGGCTGGCGTCTAGGGGCCAATTCCCCCTGCGACCGGGCAGCGACGAACGCAGTGAGGACTCCTAGCACCGAAGCAACCGCGATGGCCACTACCGACATCGCGACAGTCTGCAGCGCCAGAGCGCCCAACCTGGCAACCTGTTCGCCGGTAAGGTTCAAGGGAAAAGAGGCAGCAGCGATCGACCCAAACAGTTCCTGCGCGCGGCTCGACCAAAGCGTGGCCGGGTCCAGTTCAAGATGAAGCCAGGAAATCAGAGCCAGCGCTACGAAAGATGCTAGGGACAGGTTCAGGAGCCGGTCCCTGCGCATCCTAAGAGTCGGGCCACCGGTCACCAAGAACCGGCGGCGGTCCGGCCTTCGCAGCGTCGTACTCCACAGATCGGCCAGTCCGCAGACGATGATTAGCGCGTAGATCAGCGTCCACATCTCGGCGTAGCGCAACGA
This sequence comes from Actinomycetota bacterium, assembly GCA_052389675.1. Classification (GTDB taxonomy): domain Bacteria; phylum Actinomycetota; class CADDZG01; order JAHWKV01; family JAHWKV01; genus JBBDRH01. The sequence goes on along the minus strand of JBQTHR010000055.1, from coordinate 111,728 downwards.
CGAGAAGCTGAGCGAAAGCTGGTAACCGAGGCCCCCAGCTCCGATTATCCCCAGGATCGCCGCAGCTCGGATGGCGCACTCAAAGCGGTAGAACGAATAGGAGAGGAGATCCGGGAATGCCGGAGGGGCCAGCGCGTAGGCGAAGGCCTGGAGGCGCCGAACTCCACTGGAGCGCAGCGCCCGGTAGGCCTGCTTGGGCGCTTCATCGAGCAGTTCGGAGAAGACCTTGGCGGTGACCACGCCGAAGGGGATGCCGATGGCCAGCACACCCACCAGCGGGTCCAGGCCCAAAATGTTGACCAAGAACAGTCCCCAGACCACCTCGTGGACCCCTCGCGGCAAGCCGAGCGCTCCCCTGCTGGCCAGCCACCCGCTTCGCCGCCACTTCCTGCCCCGGCTCCTTGACCCCCCGGAATCGATCCCCCACCAGGTCTGGGAAACCACCACACCGACAATCAGCCCGATGACGACGCTAACAGCGGTGCCCAGGGCGGCGTAGGCCACGGTGGTGAGCGCGGAATCCCAGGTGATCCGCAGGAATTGGGAGCTGAGCTCAGGCGAGAAGGCTGCAGCGAGGAACTCTCGCACCATCGGCCAGCCGGCCGGATTGAATAGCTCCGGACGGCCGATCACCAAACTGAGCGCCGATGCCGCCACGGCCGCCGGCGCCAGCAAGCCCCAGGTCCGGCGGGGGGTAAGCGAACCGAAGAGTCGCCTGCGCCGCTTGGCGGCTGGAGCAACTACCGCCTCCCGTTCGGCGACGCCGAGCGCAGAGCTCACCGGGGCGAGATCCGATAGAGCTCCCGGGCCACTTGCTCGGTTACCTCGGAGCTGGGGAGGTCGAACAACACCTGCCCTTCACGAAGACCGATCACCCGATCGAAATGGGAAAGCGCGTACTCGAAACGGTGGATGGAGCTGATCAGGGTCTTGCCGAGTTCGCCGCTCAGATCACGTAGCAGATCCATGACCTCCTCGCCCCGTACTGGATCCAGGTTGGAGATTGGCTCGTCGGCCAGGATCGCGTCCGGGTTTTGAACGAGCATCCGGGCCAGAGCCACCCGCTGTCGCTCGCCGCCCGACAGCCGGTCGGTCCGTTCATAGATCCTCCCGCCCATTCCCACCCGGGCGAGCGCGTCGCGAGAGCCGGCAACTTCCGCGGGCCTAATCAGCGAACGGACCGCCCGCCAGGTAGACCACCCGGTAAGCCGGCCGGCGTTCACGTTGTGGATCACCCGCAGAGGACCAACCAGATCGAAGTGCTGGTGTACTGTACCGATCCTCGCTTGAGTCCTGCTCAGATCGCTCCCGCTGAGCGCACCCAGTTCCTGGCCGAACACGCGGACTGAGCCCTCGCCGGGGGCTACCGTGCCGTTAAGCAGGGCAAGCAGAGTGCTCTTGCCGGCACCGCTCGGGCCCACCACGGCGATTCGCTCGCCGGCAGCCACGGTGAAGCTGACCTCCCTCAGTGCCCAGAGGTCCCCATAGCTGACTCCGGCCCGATCAACCTCGATCTGGTCCGAGCCGGGGTGCCCGGACGCGCCGATACGAGCGATCCTCCGGTCGGTCGAGAGGGTAGCCACGTTTCAGGTGATCAGGCCGAGTTCGCGACCGATCTGTTCGATTTCGGCGTAGTTGCCGTCGGTCGTCTCGATAAATTTGGAAGCTCCGAACAGATCGAGGATCTGTTTGTGGTCCGGATCGGCCGGGTCCAACGCGGTGAACGCCCGTTTCACTCGCTCAAGCAACGCGCCGTCCTCCCGACCGAGCAGCTCAGGACCGGCAACCCAGTGGTAGTCATGGTAAGCCGGGGTGCGGAAGATCTGCTTGACTTTGGAGTCGTCAACTTTGCCCGCGGCCTTGCGAGCAGCCCACACTTGTTCGTTGAGCACCCCTACCTCGAACGACCCGGACTCCACCAGTTCAGCGGTTTTATCGTGGGAGCCGGAGAAACCGGGCTCGCCCTGGAAATCGGCCGGCGTCACGCCGGCCTGGCCCAGGAAGTACTGGGGCATCAGCCGCCCGGAGGTGGAGGATTCACTGCCGAAGGTCAAGCGCTTGCCTTTGAGTGCCGACAGCGCCGCCACATCGGGTAACTCGGAAAGCCCGGCCGAGGCGTTAGCGATGAAGACGCTGTGGAAGCTCTCATCGATGTCGCGTTGCAGGATCGCCTTCGATCCTTCGACCTGCAGGCGCGCTTGGACTCCGGTGAGCCCGCCGAACCACACCATGTCCAGATCGCCGACCTTGAACAGGCTGACCGCAGCGGTGTAGTCGGTAACCGGCACGTAGTTCACCGCCACTCCCAGCTCGCCGGTCAGGTAATCGGCCACGGCACCGTAGAGGCGCTGAAGCTTCTCAGGATCCTGGTCGGGAATCGCACCTATGGTGATCCCCTCCTTGCTGGCCGCCGCCTGATTCTCTCCGTCTTCGGCGTTTGAACCAGAGGAGCAGGCCCCCGAAAAAAGGGCGAAGGCGGCCAACAGCGTGAAGATCAATCGGCGTCTCCGGGCGGGCATTTGCGGCTCCTCTTTGGGGGAATGGGTACAGATGATCCTAATAGTGATCAGAATTAAAGCTTATAGGAAAGCTTGAGGGCAAGGCCGCCAGCTACCCGAATCAGGTCTTACATTTCGTCGTAGGGGCCTAATATCGTTCGGCGGACGACAAGGACCCAAACATTAGGGGCGTCTATGCGACCGACCCACAGGGCTACGATTTGCACGCTTTCGTAAACGCTAACGAGCAATTTGCAAGGATCGAGGGCAGTGGTCCATGCGTTGATTCTCTTAGCCCAGAATCTTACGCTGCCGGCCAGCCGTCTCAGGTTCAAGCCCGGGGGCTGCTCAGGCAGGGATTCGCCTGAGCCTAGAAGCTGCCTAAAGCTGTTAGGTAGCCTTGATTGGTGCGTAGGCCAGCAGCAGGCGCTTCTCTCCGGTGTCGCTAAACCAGATGGTCGCCTCGGCCTTGTCTCCGCTTCCCGACAAGGAAGTAATCACCCCCGAGCCCCAGCGGGCGTGTGCCACCTCCTGCCCCACCCGCCACCGGGCACTCGCCCGCTCCACGTTTGGATAGTGCGCACGAAGGGCCGCCGGCGGGCCCTGGCGCCGACCCGAGTTAAAACTCCCATAGGTACCTCCACCGGAGGCCGGCCGCGAGCGCTCCCCCACTCGTCTCAAGAGCTCTGCCGGAATCTCTTTAAGGAACCGGGATGGCTGGTTGTGATTCATGCCTCCCCACAGTGACCGGCTCTCCGAGTGGGTCAGGTAAAGGTGCTTCTTCGCCCGGGTGATGCCCACGTATGCCAATCGGCGCTCCTCCTCCAACTCGTCCGGCTCGGTCAAGGACCGCTGGTGCGGGAAGACCCCCTCCTCCATGCCGAGGATGAAGACGATGGGAAACTCCAAGCCCTTGGCGTTGTGCAGCGTCATTAGCGTCACCGTCGACGCCTCCTGGTCATAATCATCCTGTTCGCTGACCAGCGAGGTCTGCGCCAGGAAGTCCTCCAGCGTCCCTCCGGGCACCCGCTCCTCGAACTCGGCTGCCACGCCGGCCAGCTCTTTCAGGTTCTCGATTCGCCCCAGAGCTTCGATCGAGCGCTCGGACTCCAACTCCGCCAAGTAGCCGGAACGCTCCAGCGTGAGCTCGACCATCTCCCGAACGCTTGCTCCGCCCGATTGGTAGGTCTGCAACTCCCGGATGAGCGAAGTGAATGCCTTCAAGCCCCCGAGCGCCCGCCGGGTAAAGGTTGGAATGTGCTCCGCTCCCTCAGTGGCCTCGAACAGTGTCATCCCGCCGGCCGCGGCGTTGCCGGCCAGCTCGGCAATCGTCCTGTCGCCGATCCCCCGCCGGGGCGTGTTGATGATCCGGCGCAGGCTGACCGAGTCGGCTGGGTTCACCACCACCCGCAGGTAGGCGATCAAATCCTTGATCTCCCGGCGGTCATAGAAGCGCAGACCGCCCAATATGCGATAGGGGACGCCGAAACGGGCAAAGATCTCCTCAACCACCCGGGACTGGGCGTTGGTCCGGTAGAACACCGCGGCGTCCCGGTAGCGGTAGCCCTCGGTTTGGCGCAGGCGCTCCAGCTCGGAGGCAACGAAGGCCGCCTCGTCGTGCTCATTGCCCGAGTTGTGGATGACGATGCGGTCGCCCTGCCCGGCGTCGGTCCATAGATTCTTAGGACGGCGGCCGCTGTTGTTCTCGATCAATGCATTGGCGGCTGAGAGAATTCGCTGCGTCGATCGGTAGTTTTGCTCCAAAGTGATCAGCTTGGTGCTGGGAAAGGCCTCCTCGAAGCGGGCCAAATTACGGTAGTCCGCTCCCCGGAAGCCGTAAACCGACTGGTCCATGTCGCCCACCACAGTGATGTTTCCATCTGGCGCCGCCAGCAAGCGCACCCACTCGAACTGGGCTCCATTGGTGTCCTGGAACTCATCCACCAAGACGTGCCGGAAAACATTGCGGTAGTGCTCGAGCACCTCGGGGAACTCGGCGAAAATACGCACGGTCAGGTTGATGATGTCGTCGAAGTCCACCGCGCTCGCCTCCGCCAGGCGCTTTTGGTAGACCCTGTAGATAGATGCGACCTGACGCTCCATCCAGTGAACCGCCCGGGCGTCGTAGATGTCGGGGCCGATCAGTTCGTCTTTGGCCCGGCCGATCGCATGCAGCACGCTGGAGGCCTTGATCTTTTTCGGGTCGAAGCCGCCGTCCTTCATGATGATTGAGACCAGCCGTTCGCTGTCCGACGTGTCGTAGATGGTAAACGCCGAGCGATAGCCCAGTTTGCCGATGTGCGAACGCAGGATCCGCACACAGGCTGAGTGGAAAGTACCAATCCACATCTTGCCCGCCACCGGGCCGATCAGCCCGGCCACCCGGTCCTTCACCTCGGCGGCGGCCTTATTGGTAAAGCTAATGGCCAAAATGGAAAAGGGCGACTCCCCCCGCTCGATGAGGTAGGCAATCCGCCGGGTCAACACCGCAGTCTTGCCGCTCCCGGCCCCGGCAATGATCAGCATCGGCCCGTCGCCGTAGGAAACGGCCTCCCGCTGGGGCGGGTTCAGGCTGCTGAGATCCAGCGGCTGATCAGTGGAACTAACGGCAATCTCCGATCGGAGTCGGGGTGACGGCAAGCCATGCGCCGGGGAGTGGACTCCATGTTCTCACCTTCGGGCCGTCCGGGGGAGTGCGACCGATCTGCAGGGCGGGGGGGTCGCATAGGCCCGAAGGATCTGCCCTTGATGGATTCAAGCGTAGGATCTGTCCAGGACAACGGGAGATGCTATGAACTTTTTCGACAAGCGCGTCAAGCTCGCAGAAGACCAGACAGAGAAGCTGATCGGGGACTACGCCAAAGCCATGAGCGCCCACCAGGACACGAGCACGCTCAAGACCATGGTCGGCGCAGGCGCACCCGCCACTTCGATAGCCGACCGGGCTGCAGCCATTCATCAGATGTTGTTCAAAGAGCTGCTGGCCGAAGGCGCCGGCCTTAAGGTGCTGCAACACCCCCGCCGGGTGAAGATCATCGAGAAGTTCTGCTTGGCGCTGTGGGGTCGCATGATCGGTAACGAGCCTTACCAAGCGCTGCTCGCCAAATTCAAGTAAGCGCCCGCCGGCCGTGCCCGAAGCTCAGCCTCCGACGATTTTGAAGACGTCGCCCCGTAGGGAGACCGCGTACATCTCGCCGGCGGAATCCTCACCGAACGACGCCAGGTTGGGCACCTCCAGGTCGAACGAGCGCTGATCCACCGCCCGGCCGTTTTCCAAACGAAACCCCTTGATCACCCCTGCGCAGAAGTCGCCGTAAAGGTAGATCCCCTTCAACTGAGCGACGCTGCCCCGGTAGACGCCCCCACCGGTTACCGAGCAGTTGCCCCCTGAGGTTGGGTAGTCGAGCACCGGCGTTACCAGCCGGGACTCGTCGATCCGGACGTTGCGAAAGTCCCGCCGGCCCTCGAAACGCGGCCAGCCGTAGTTGGCGCCCGCCTGCCCGGCCGGAGGAACATGGTTGACCTCCTCTACGGTGTTCTGGCCGACGTCGCCCACGTACAGATCCTTGGTCTGCGGGTCAAACGACCAGCGCCACGGGTTGCGCAGCCCGTATCCCCAGATCTCCGGCCGAACGCCCGCCCGGTTCACGAACGGGTTGTCCGCCGGGATTGCGTAAGGGCGATTTCCCGACGGGCTCCGGGGATCCACGCGCACGAACTTGCCCAGCAAGGTGCCCAGGTCCTGAGCCCTATTCTGAGGGTCGCCGCCCGAGCCGCCGTCGCCCAGGCCAAGGATCAGCATCCCCGAGGGGTCGAAGGCAATCAGACCGCCGTTGTGATTGGGAAAGGGTTGCTCCACCGACAGGATCTGCCGGCGAGAGTCCGGGTCCAACCGGCCTGGATCCGAAGACACCCTGTACTCGTCAACTTTGCTGTCGCCACCGGGGTCGGTGTAGCTGACATAGGCCAACCCGCTCTCGGGGTAATCCGGGGCGAAGGCGATAGCGAACAGCCCCCGCTCGCCCCCGGACGAGACCCGCTCGACTATGTCCAAAAAAGCAGGTTCCCGTGCCTGCCCGTCCTCGACGATCACCACCCGTCCCTGCTTTTCCACCACGAAAAGCCGCTCGTCGCCCGGAGGCGAGGCCAGGTGGGTGGGCTGGTCAAAGCTGCCGATCTTCTGCAGCCTTGGAGGTCCGGCAACCTCCTGGGCGGCTGAGCCGTCCGCCGGGCTGCGGCCGGCCGGGGCTTCGCCGAAAGTGCCGTCATCGGCAGGGTCCTGGGAGCCCGAGGGGCCGGCAACTTCGTTGCAGCCGGCCAGCACAAGCAGCGATATCACTGCCATCAGCCGACAAAACTTCACTCCCACTCGATCGTCCCCGGCGGCTTGGAGGTGATGTCGTAGGCCACCCGGTTGACTCCGGGCACCTCGGCAATGATCCGGCTGGAGATCCGCTCCAGCAGAGAGTGGTCCAGCCTGGCCCAGTCGGCAGTCATAGCGTCCTCCGAGGTCACCGCCCGAACGACTACGGGATGCCCGTAGGACCGGGAATCGCCCTGAACCCCCACCGAGCGAACGGTAAGCAGCACGGCGAACGATTGCCACAACTCCCGGTACATCCCCGCCCGCTTGATCTCTTCGATGACTATTGCGTCGGCTGCGCGCACCAAGTCCAGGCGCTCAGCGGTAATGTCGCCAATGATCCTTACCGCCAAGCCCGGGCCTGGGTAGGGCTGGCGCCAAACGATCTCCTCGGGCAGGCCCAGCTCTTCGCCTATCCGGCGCACCTCGTCCTTGAACAGATGGCGCAGCGGTTCCACCAACTCGAAGGTCATGTCCGACGGGAGCCCGCCCACGTTGTGGTGGCTCTTGATCACCGAAGCGTTCGTGGCGGTGCCGCCGGACTCGATCACGTCGGGGTAAAGCGTGCCCTGCACCAGGAACCTGATTGGGTCCGGGCCCCGGGAACCCACCTCCAACGCCACTTCCTCGAACACTCTGATGAACTCGGTACCTATGATCTTTCGCTTGGTCTCCGGCTCCGCCACTGCCTCCAGCTTGGACAAGAAGCGGTCCTGCGCCTTCACATGGATGAGTTCGCTAGACATATGCCGGCCGAAGGTGTCCACCACCTTCTCCGCTTCGTTACTTCGCATCATCCCGTGGTCCACGAATATGCAGGTCAAACGGTCCCCAATGGCCTTGTGCACCAGCGCAGCGGCCACCATCGAGTCCACGCCACCCGAGAGCCCGCACACCGCTCGGGCATCGCCCACCTGCGCCCGGATCCCATCGACCACCGCCTCGATCACCCCGGCGGAGGTCCAGGAGGGCCGGCAGTCGCACGCCAGGCGGACGAAGTTGCGAATAATCTGGGTTCCCAGAGGGGTATGGACGACCTCCGGATGAAACTGAACTCCGAACAGCCCCCGGGCCGGGTCTTCCATTGCCGCCACCGGACAGGCCGCCGTGCGGGCAACCGAGCGGAAACCGGCGGGAACCTCCGAAACGGCGTCATTGTGACTCATCCACACGGTCTGTTCCCAGGGAAGGTCGGAGAAAAGAAGGCCGCCGGTTGCAGAAAGCTCGGCCCGCCCGAACTCTCCACCCGCCCCCCGGGCCACACTGCCGCCAAGGGTGGACGCCATGAGCTGATGCCCGTAGCAAATGCCCAGCACCGGGACCCCCAACTCGAATAGACCGGCCACCGGCTGCGGGGCATCCGGCTCGTAGACGCTGCTCGGCCCCCCGGACAGGATCAAGCCCTTGGGCCGGCGGGCGGCGATCCGCTCCGCAGTCACATCATGGGGCACGATTTCTGAAAGCACGTGGCACTCCCGCACCCGCCGTGCGATCAGTTTGGAGTACTGGGCGCCGAAGTCGACCACCAGCACGGTGTCGAAATCGCCCTGGATCTTCATCTGATTCAAGACTATCCGGGCGGGCGGCAATCGTGGAGGGCTGGGCGCCGAACCTTGACCCGGATCCTTGAGCTACTCGTGCCCGATCGCCGGAATCTGCAGATTCCGATAGGTAAGGATCGGCTCGTAGCGGATTCCAAGAGCCTCAACCAGCGGGCGGGTTAATTCCCCTCGGTCAACCAGGGGGATTACCAGCACCACCTCAACGGACATGGCTCTAAGCGCATCCACTGCCTTGAGGATCGACGCTCCAGTGGTGGCCACGTCGTCAACAACCACGGCTTTGATGCCGGGTGAGAGGACCGCACCTTCTATCAATTTTTGTCTGCCGTGCCCTTTTGCCTCTTTGCGAACGAAGAACCAGTCCTTGTCCAGGGCCATAGCCACGGCAACAGATATGGCGTCGGCGCCCACGGTTGGACCTCCTACAGCTTCGAACGATACATTCGCCCGCCGGGTGATCTCATCGACTGCTTCTGCCACCAGCTTTATGCGCTTGCCGCTCGAAGTGGCAGTCTTGCCGTCGACGTAATGACGGCTGAGGCCGGCGGAGGACAGCTGGAAGGGCTGGTCGCGCTCCTCGTAACCGTAGGTACGCACCAGCCTCGCAAGCTCCGTGCGCAAGAACTCCAACCGGTGCTCTTGGGAAACCATCGAGACTTCTATCGTCGTACCTCCTGGTTGAGCGGGCGCAGCAACCCCCGCAAGGGCGAAACCGAGGGGATGGTCCGGCGGGCTAAGTGTAGTCAACGATCCCCTGGTGCTGTTGGGCGAACTTGCCCTCGGTTTTGATGGACGGGGCGATCACCACCTCGGCCTTTTGGAACTCCTTGACCGTTCCGTAACCGGTGGTGGCCATGGAGGTCTTGAGGGCGCCGAACAAGTTCATTGTGCCGTCGTTCAGGCTGGTTGGGCCAAGCAGGATCTCTTTGGCGGTACCCAGCGGCGTGGCACCGATGCGCACCCCCCGGGGAAGCCCGGAGTGGAAGGTGGCCATGCCCCAGTGGAAGCCCCGGCCCGGAGCGTCGGTCGCCCGGGCCAAAGGAGAGCCGATCATCACCGCGTCCGCTCCGCAGGCGATCGCCTTGGCAATGTCGCCCCCGGTGCGCATTCCTCCGTCCGCGATGACCTGCACGTAGCGGCCGCTCTCGTCCAGGTGACGCATGCGGGCGCCGGCTGCGTCGGCGATAGCGGTGGCCTGCGGTACTCCGATGCCCAGAACCTGGCGGGAAGTGCAAGCCGCGCCCGGCCCGACTCCCACCAGAACGCCTATCGCCCCGGTGCGCATCAGGTGCAACGCCGGTGCGTAGGAGGCGCAACCTCCCACGATCACCGGCAAGTCGTATGTGGCGATAAAGCGCTTCAGATTGAGAGGCTCGGTCTGGGTGGACAGGTGCTCGGCGGATACCACGGTGCCCTGAATCACCAGAATGTCCAGATCCGCCTCCAACACGAGCTTGGCGTACTGCTCCACCCGTTGCGGGGTGAGCGAGGCGGCGGCAGTCACACCGGACTCCTTGATTTCGGCTATTCGCTTGTGGATGAGTTCATCTTTGATCGGCTCCTGGTAAAGCTCCTGCATCCGGGCGGTGGCGCGCTCTTTGGGCAACGTGGCAATCTCCGCCAGTACCGATTCGGCGTCGTCGTAGCGGGTCTGCAGGCCCTCCAGGTTGAGTACCGCCAGCCCGCCCAGTTCCCCGATGGAAACGGCGCTGCTGGGAGACACCACCGCGTCCATAGCTGCAGCCATGAGCGGGAGTTCGAAGCGATAAGCGTCGATCTCCCAGGAGATGTCCACGTCTTCGGGATCTCGAGTGCGCCGGGAGGGAACTATCGCGATGTCGTCAAAGCCGTATGCCTTGCGAGCGGTCTTGCCGATGCCGATCTCAAAATCCACGAGGAGGTCCTTCTTGGGATAACGTGCCGGTGAGGGGTCTGGGGCTGGGGGTTGCCTAGATATATACCACGGGCGCGAAAACTGATGCCCACCGTCCGGATTTCGAACCGGGCGCCGCTCAGATCTCCAAGCCGGTCATGAACCCACGGGTCTGGAGGCCGAAGATCACCAATCCGGCAATGGCGAAGGCCACCCACTCCAGCCCCTCGAACTTTTTCGACTGCTTGTGGGCCACAAGGAGCACCAGAACGGGAAAGATGCCGTAGGCGTAGTGCAGAATCGGCATACCACCGATCACGAAGAACATCACAATACCTACCAGAGCTTGGAGCACCAGACCCAGTTGGCCGGCGGCAAGCACCCGCCAAAAGGTCTGCCCTGGATCAGCGTTTCTAATCCACAAAAACAGCCCCCACAGCGCGATCAAACCGAAGACCGCACCGATGCTCAGCCCAACAACGCGGTGAATGTTCCCCATGACTTCCTGGCGTCCTTTCCGAAACAGGACTCTAACCCAAGGCGTGAATGACTTGACACCCCCACCTCATCCACTTACCGTCCCTACAGATGCGTTTCAGTGTCCCCCACAAGCTCATCGGTGCTGCAATCGTCGCAGCGCTGCTTTGCGTCCTCACTCCCACCCCGGCCCCTGCGGCAAACGAGTCCACCCGGCTGCAACAGACTCGCCAGCAGATCAACGAGATTCGCAAAAAGCTTGCCGCGGCGCAGGGCCAGGCAAACAAGATCGAGGCCGAGGTGAATAAGCTGGACAAGCAGATCAACTCCCTCGACAAACAAATCACCTCCGGCCAGCACGACATTTCCAGCCTTGAATCGGACATCCGCAGCAGCCAAAACCAGATTGACGAACTGGAGGCGCAGTACCGCCAAGCGGCCAACGCCTCCAATCAGCGGGCCCGCAGGCTTTACGTCCAGGGTCCCGCAGAGTCCGTGGCCATGCTTTTTTCGGCCGGATCGGTCCTGGAGATGACTCGTATGCAGTTTTGGATGGAGAAGTCCTCCGAACAAGACTCCAAGGTAATAGTGGACACCGCCCGGCTGAAGAAGGATCTGACCACCAAACAGGACCTGCTCAACGCAATCAAAAACGACCTCAATGCTCAGCGCGAGTGGCTTGAGGCCCGCAAGGGACTGGCCAACGCCGCCCGCCGGGAACGGCAGAGCGCGCTTAAAGGCGTCGAGAAGGAAATTGCGGTCAGCAAGCAGCACATCGAAGGATTACAGGTCGACAGCGACCGCCTGCAGGCAACTCTCAGCCGTCAGAGCCCCCGCTCCAGCGAGGGCGGATCAGTCGAAGCTGCCTCCCGCAGCGGCTTCGTCCGACCGGTGAGCGGCCGGGTCACCTCCAGCTTCGGCCGGCGCTGGGGACGGGCGCACACCGGCATCGACCTGGACGGAAACACCGGAGACCCGATCCGGGCCGCCAAAGCTGGGCGGATCCTGGGAGTAGCGTGCGGAGGAGGATACGGCAACTGCACTTTGATCGACCATGGCGGCGGCGTGGTCACCCTGTACGCCCACATGAGCCGCAAGGCCGTGGGCTCGGGCTCGGTAAGCAGGGGACAGGTTATCGGCTATGTCGGGTGCACCGGCTCGTGCACCGGGTCCCACCTGCACTTCGAGGTGCGGGTAAACGGCAGACCGCAAAATCCGGCCCGGTACATCTAGGCCGGGGACCGGCACCCATGCGTTAACAACCTGCTGGAAGTTACAAAAAAAGGCCCCGCCGGAGCGGGGCCCTTTCGCAATTTCGCAAACCTCAGTCGAGCACTGCCATCAGGTCACGCTCGTTGAGAATCATAAGTTCCTCGCCGCCCACCTTGACCTCGGTGCCGCCGAACTTGGAAAAGATCACTCGATCGCCCTCTTTAACATCGAGCGGGATGCGCTGTCCATCGTGGTATGCGCCCGGACCCACCGCCAAGATGGTGCCCTCCTGCGACTTCTCCTTTGCGGTGTCCGGGATTACAAGGCCCGACGCCGTTGCAGTCTCGAACTCCTCCACCCGAATCAGCACGCGATCACCAAGTGGCTTAAGACCCATAAACATTCCTCCTATGACCTGGTTGTCCCAAAATTGTCGATACTCGCTCGCGCAGCCAGATTAGCACTCTCGGCCTGAGAGTGCTAATGGCCGGTCAGCTCAGGCCAATTGCAGATTGGGGTCGGCAACAATGTCGATCTCCGTGCGAATGCCCCGGCTGAATCGAAAGTAGCCGCAACAGGCGACCATGGCGGCATTGTCCGTGCAGTAAACCATCGACGGGTAGTACAGATGCAGGTCCGACTCCTCGCACATTACCGAAAGAAGCTCCCGCAGCCGGGAGTTCGCAGCCACCCCGCCCGACATGAACACCGTGGAGACTCCAAGCTCCCGAGCTGCCCGGATGGTCTTGGAAACCTGGACGTCTACCGCTGCTTCCTGGAACGACGCACACACATCTTCCAGCTTGGGCTTGTTGCCCGCCGCCTGCTGCTTGCGCATGTATTCCTGCACCGCGGTCTTGAGGCCGGAGAAGGAAAAGTCGTAACCCCGGTGCATGGCCGCCCGGGGGAACTCAATGGCCCGGCGGTTGCCGCCCAGCGCCATCTGATCGATGGCCGGGCCCCCGGGAAACCCGATACCCAGGTAGCGGGCAACCTTGTCGAACGCCTCCCCTGCGGCGTCGTCCAGGGTCTCTCCCAGGACTTCGTAGAGGCCATGGGCGGGCATGTGCACCAGCAGCGTGTGCCCACCGGAGACGATTAGCCCCACTGCCGGCGGGCTGAAGTCGATGTGTTCGATGAAATTGGCGTAAATGTGCGCCTCCAGGTGATTGATACCGAGCAGCGGGACTTCCAGCACCGAGGCAAGCGACTTGGCAGCAGCCACTCCCACCACCAGCGAGCCAATCAGCCCCGGCCCCACGGTCACCGCGATGGCGCTCATGTCCCACAGGGTCAGGTCGGCATTGGCCAGCGCTTCGGCGATGGCCGGATTGATCGCCTGCACGTGCGCTCGCGAAGCAACCTCGGGAACCACCCCACCGTACTTGCTGTGCAGGTCCGCAGAGGAAGAGATCACGTTGGCCAGCACTTCATCGGGGCCGCGCAGTATCGCGCAGCACGTCTCGTCGCACGAAGTCTCGATCCCCATGATGAGCGGAGGCTGGTCCTGGGAATGCTGGATCGGATCCGGCTCGGTTTGCGTCTGAGCTACCGGCTGGGCGGCTACCTGAGCAATGCCCTGGCCTCTAGGCATTCGGGCCCTCCTGGCGCAGGCTGGGATCTATCCGGGTGCGCATTTCGTTCAGCAGTGAGGCGTAGGTGGCAGTCTCGGTCTGGTCCACCCACATGACAATGGCATCCTCGCCGGTCTCAGCGTAGTAGCCCGGGCGAAGGCCCACCGGGCGGAAGCCGAATGCCTCATACATCTTCTGGGCTCCGTAATTGGAGCGGCGCACCTCCAGCGAAACGGACTTGGCCCCGCGCTCTATCGCCGCGTCCAGCAGCCCGATCAGCAACTTGGTGCCTACCCGGTGGCGATGGTGGGCAGGCTCCACCGCAATGGTCGTTATGTGGGCCTCCCGGCCGGAGGTGATCAGGCCGGCGTAACCCACCACTATCGAGTCCCACTTGGCAACGAAATAGATCCGATCGGAGCGGCGTACTATCTCTTGCAGGAACAGCGCCGAGCTCCACGGCCGGGGATACACCTGCGCTTCGATCTTCATCACCTGCCGGACATGCCGCCGGCGCATGGGGGCAAGTTCGATGTCGGCGACGTCAATCCGGTCACGCGCCAAAGCGTTCAACCCATCCTCCGCTTCTCCCAGTTGATCTCGGCATCGGAGCGGCGCATGTACATCGGCTCCAAATCGAACAGCCGGTCGTAATCCTCCCGGAACAACCGGGGAAGGGCCAACTCCACCAGCGACGTGGCCCGGGGGAAGGCGCTGGCTATCGAGCCAAACTCTACTTTGCCCCGACCCTCCAGAGTGTGGCGATAAAGTAGCGCCCCGCTCCCTACCAGCAAGATCTCCTCCCCAATCCCCTGCATCTCAGCCAGCAGACGCTCCGGCGTACCCACCACGTAGTCGGTCACCCGGGTGACGCCGCCGGGCACCGCCTTGTAGAAGGCGAAGAAGACCTCCTTGCGCTTGGCGTCCAGAACCGGGCAGATCAGCCGGTTGGAGTAGCGCACCTCAAAGGCCAGCAGATCAAGCGATGCAACTCCGACGATCGGCACCGAAAGCGCCTGCGCAAGAGTCTTGGCTGTGGCGATGCCCACACGCATTCCAGTGTACAGACCGGGCCCAAGACCGGCGGCAACCGCCGACAAGTTGCGGTAACTCAGGTCGGCCTGCCGCATCAAAAACTCCACCGCGGGCAGGATGAAGGCTCCCTGAGTTGCCCCCCGGGAGACCAGACAGGAGCCGATGATCCCCTGCTCCGAACCGATCGCCACCGAAGCCCAGGGCGTGGACGTCTCAACTCCGAGAATCAGCACTTCTAGTTCCGGTCGGACTCGGCGGGGTCGGTGGGGGTGAAGCGGGTGGCGAACTGGCCGTGTGCCGTCTCGGAGGACGCCGCCCTGAGCTCACCTATCATCCGGGTAACCTGCTGCATGCGCAGTGCCCACGACTCGCCCTTGCCGGTTAGCGTGATCGTCCGGGCCTCCCCCTCGTCGTGCATCAACTCGACCTTGAGATGTTCCTGCGGCAACAGCGCCTCAACCATGTCGCCCCACTCAACCGCCACGACGTAGGAGGGGTCCAGGAACTCGTCGTAACCCAGGTCTATCACGTCCTGCACCTTCCCCAGTCGGTAGACATCCAGATGCATCAGCGGGAATCGCCCGCCCAAATACTCCTTCATCAGAATGAAGGTGGGGCTGGTCACCTTGTCGGTGATGCCCAGCCCCACCGCCAAGCCTTGGACGAAAGTGGTCTTGCCGGCACCCAAATCGCCCGCCAGTACCAGCACGTCCCCCGGCACCAGGATGGGGCCCAGCGACACCGCGAGCAGCCGGGTCTCCTCAGGCGAGCGCGTCTTGAGAACGAGGGATCTGCGCGGAGAAGGTGACGGTACGGACACGACAGTTAGAACAACGAATCCTGCTCGGCGAACGCCTCCTGGATTTGGGCATCCACGGTTGGTGGCGTTAGCGACGAGCGGGCGGGGGGGGCGGGGGGGGCGGGGGCGGAGGGCGGGCCTGTGAGTGCCGGGGCGAGCGGGAGCAGCGGGCGGGCAAGGGGGGGTGGGTCGGAGGCGGTAGCCGGCTGGCGCCTGCCGGCGGTCAAATGGTTGGCGATGGTCTGGAAATCCTGCTGAATCGTCGTCCAAGCCGCAGAGCCGGGGCCACCGGAGTACAGCACTGAGGCGGGGTGGAAGGTGGGGATCACACGAGCGCCGAAGGCAGCAAAGACCTGGCCCCGCACCCGGGAGATCGGTACCTGGCGCTGCAGTACGAATCTGGTGGCGAAATTGCCCAGGGTCACAATCACCGACGGTTTGATGAACTCAATCTGCGCCTTCAAAAAGGGGCTGCAGGTCTCGATCTCGTCTGGCTGGGGATCACGATTGTCCGGTGGCCGGCACTTGATTACGTTGCAGATCACGCACCGCGTCCGATCCATACCGATCGAGGCGAGCATGGTGTCCAGCAGTTTCCCGGCGGCGCCGACGAACGGTTTGCCCACCTTGTCCTCGTGGAATCCGGGCGCCTCGCCCACGAACATCAGGTCCGAATCGGGGTTGCCGTCCCACCACACCACCCGGGTGCGGCCGACCGAAAGGCGGCACCGTGTGCAACCGAGAGCCTCCTGCCTAGCCTGCTCCAACGTGTCAAAAGCCAAGTAAAACCCCCGGGTCCGTCCCGACCCAATAATAGCGACTGGCCCCGGCACCGATGTTCCAGCGCCCCCAAGGCCGTGGCGCCGGAAACGCTCGAGATTTCAAGCTGAGCGTTTGGCGACTCTCCCGAGAAAGCTCGTACTGCACTCGGCTCTAACAAGGCTCACCCAACCGGCTAATCCATGTAGATCCTCGCCACCCGGGAACTGATCCCGCAGACCACCTCGTACGGGATGGTTTTTAGCCGGTCGGCGATCTGTTGGGCGGTGATCCGCTCGTCGCCCTGCCGGCCGAGAATCACCACCTCTTCTCCCACCGGAAACTCTTCCGTACCGGTGTCCACCAGGAAATGGTCCATGGTGATGGTTCCGCAGATCCGGAAGCGACGGCCTCTGATCAGCACTTCGCCGTTGTTGGACAGCGCCCGGCGCAGTCCGTCGGCGTAGCCACACGGGACCGTGGATACGAACCCGTCGGCCGGCATGTGGTAACGCTGGCCGTACGATAACGCCTCACCGGCCGCCAGATACTTGGTGAGGCCCACTCGGGACTTAACGCTCATCGCCGGCTCCAGCTCAACCAGGTGCGCCAGGCCGGGCGACGGGTGGATCCCATAGGCCAGTATGCCGGTGCGAACCATGTCGAAGTGTCCCTCTGCAAGCGTGAGGATGCCAGCGGAGTTGCACAGATGCCGGATGAGTCTCGCCCCACGTTCGCCCAGCGCGTCGACCACATCCTTGAACAACTTGAACTGCTGCTGGGTGAACGGACTGGACACCTCCTCCGCCACTGCGAAATGCGTCCACAGCCCCTCCAGGCGCACGCCCTCCAGCGAGTCCACCAGATCCATCAACTCCGCAACCCGGCCGGGTGGGACACCGTAGCGGTGCATTCCGGTGTCGACCTTAAGGTGCACTCCGGCTACCGAACCAGCTCTCCGGGCGGCCGCTGCGAAAGCCCTGAGAATGGGTTCGGTATAGATCGACCCGGTCAGCCGCTGGGCGACGGCCTCCTGCACCGCTCCGAGCGGCGGCTCGGCCAGCAACAGGATCGGCCGGCCTATCCCCGCGCGCCGTAAGGCCGCCCCCTCCTCCACTCGAGCCACTCCGAGCCAGTCGGCCCCTCCTTCAATCACCGCTCTAGCCGCCTCCACCTCGCCATGGCCGTAGCCGTTTGCTTTGACGACGCCAAGCATCGTCGTCCCCGGTGACAGCGTCGCCTTAACCCGCTGGACATTGCGGCGAATTGCCCCGGTATCGATCTCGGCCCAGATCGACAGGTGGTGGATCATTCAATAAGTCTCTTAACGATTATCGGAAGCTGGTCGGCAACCTCGCCGGCCAGGGCGCCCCGGTCGCCCATGCGCCGGCCAACCGCATCGCCTGCCGCCCCGTGCAAGCAGGCACCCGCCCACGCCGCATCGAACGGGTCAACTCCGCCGGCCATCAGCGCAGCGATTACACCGGTCAGAACGTCACCGGTACCGGCGGTGGCTAAGACCGGTCCTCCGGCGCCTACCAGCACCACCACGCCATCCGGCCGGGCCACCACCGTGCGGTAGCCCTTCAACAACACCACGCACCCGGTCCGTTGCGCCGCCTGCACTGCCCGGCCGATCCGGTCGGCATCTACCTGCGCCGCCTCGATGCCCAATAGCCGGCCGAGTTCGCCGGAATGCGGTGTCAGTACGGTTGGTCCGGCCCGGTCCCGCAGTCCTTCAGGATCGTTGCCGAGCGCGGCGATGCCGTCAGCGTCGAGCACTACCGGCTGGTTTACTGCCGCCAAGAAGTCCCGAACGAACGTACTAACCGGGGCTCCCCGTCCCAACCCCGGGCCCAGAGCCACGGCGTCCGTCTGGCCCGCCAGTTCACATGCGATTTGCGTCGCCCCCTGGCCGATCCGGCCGTCCTGTTCTGGTAGCGCGGTGGTCAAAGCCTCCTGGAGCTGAGCCCCCGCCTGGAGGGCGGCCGATTCCGGGAGCGCCATCCGTACCAACCCGGCACCGGTACGAAGGGCGCCCCGGGCAGCCAGGACCGCGGCACCCGCCATCCCACGCGCTCCCGCCACCACCAGCACCTTGCCCACGCTGCGCTTGTGTGCAGTTGGCAAACGCCCGGGCAGCAGGGACGCTGCGTCTTCTGGGGAGACCAAGTGAAGGCTGGTGGTGAGGGCCTCGGGAACTATGCCAATATCGGCCACCTCAATCCGCCCCGTCAGGCCGGCGCCGGGGAAGAGCAGCAGACCGGTCTTCAAGGCACCCATCGTCACCGTCACATCCGCTCTAACCGCCGGCCCGAGCACGGCTCCGCTGCCCCCGTCGACGCCCGATGGGATATCCACCGCCAGCACCGGCGCGCCTGATCGGCCTATCGCGTCCGCCGCCCGCGCCAAAGCTCCACATAATGTCCCCCTGAAGCCGGTCCCCAACAGCGCATCGAGCACCAGATCCGCACGAAAAAGCCTCCGCTCCTCCAGACCAACGAACACCCGCACCCCCGGAACTCTGGTCGCGCGACCGTAGGCGCTGAGAGCGTCGCCGGTGAGTTCGGTGGGTTCGGCCAGCAACGCGACCGTGCAATGCGCCCCCCGGCGAGCTAGCCACTCGGCTACCACAAAACCGTCGCCACCATTGTTTCCCTTGCCGCACGCCACCAGGACCCGAAAGCCGTAAGTGCCGCCCAGCATCCGCGCCGCCGCGCGGCCGCACGCCGCACCGGCCCGCTCCATAAGAACAAACGAGGGAACACCTGAATCGATGGTCGCCCTGTCGGCGGCGGCCATTCGAGCGGGTGTCAGTACCGGCTGCACCGGCTAAACGGCTGAGTCGAATTGCACCAAGAACTCCTCCGGCGCGGCGCGTCGTACTCGAGCGCAGCCCGCCAAGGCTGCGCCAAACACTAGCGCTTGGAGTACTGAGGCGCCTTGCGAGCTTTCTTCAAGCCGTACTTGCGGCGCTCTTTGATCCGGGAATCCCGGGTGAGAAAACCTGCCTTCTTGAGCGTCGGCCGGTAGTCGGGGTCCAGTTCTATCAGCGCACGGGCGATTCCGTGACGCAGCGCGCCGGCCTGGCCGGTGACACCGCCGCCCTCGATGATGGCCACGATGTCGTACGACTTGCCCAGCTCAAGGATTTCCAGCGGTTCCAGGATAACCCGGCGGATCGCCAAGTTGGGAAAATAGTCGGAAAGCGAACGTCCGTCGTTGATGCTGAAGTTGCCGGTTCCCGGTAGGAGCCGGACCCGAGCAACGGCCTCCTTGCGCCGGCCGGTTGCCCGTGAGAGTTCCTTCGTTGTAGTGGCCATCTATTCGCCCTTCCCTACGCCCAGCGTGTTGCTCAATACAAGAGGTTGAGGCTGCTGCGCCGCATGCGGGTGCTCCCCTCCTGCGTAGACCCTCAACTTGGTAGCCATCCGGGAACCGAGCGGGCCGTGGGGCAGCATGCCTTTGACCGCCTTCTCCACCACCGTTGCCGGGCGCTGTTGCATCAGCTTGCCGTACCCCAGTTCCCGCAGCCCTCCCGGGAAGCCGGAGTGACGGTACCAGACCTTCTGGTCGATCTTGGCCCCGGTCAGCTTCACCTTACCGGCATTGATAATCACCACGTGATCCCCGGTGTCCAGGTGGGGGGTGAACGTAGGCTTGTGCTTACCTCGCAGAACGTGGGCGACCTGAGCAGCCAAACGCCCGAGCACCAAGCCCTCGGCGTCTACAATCCACCACTTGCGGTCGATCTCGGATTCTTTGACCGAATGAGTCCTTTGCATAGTCATTCCTATCGTATGGACGCCATCTGAGCGCGTCAAACCAGTTCTTCGGGGTAGCCGACCGAGACCAAGAACAGCCCATGCGGCGGTGCCACCGGCCCTGCCTGCGCCCTGTCGCGCGAGTGAAGAATTCGCCCCACGTCGTCGGGATGGAACCTGCCGATTCCCACTTGGACCAAGGTGCCGACAATCGAGCGCACCATCTGCTGCAGGAAGGAGTTGGCGGTGACACGGATGGTGATCAAATCGCCGTCGTGCTCGATATCGATAGCCTCCACCCGGCGTACCGGATTCTTGCCTTCCTCCACCCGGCCGAACGCGTCGAAGGCGTGCTCACCAAGAAGGGATTGCGCTCCTTTGGCCATCAAATCGGCGTCGAGGTGCTTGGGGTGGTGCCACGTGGTGTGGCGAGCAAATGGGTCATGAATCTCACGGGTGAGGATTGCGTACTCGTAGGTTCGAGCCTCAGCTGAAAAGCGGGCATCGAAGCCCTCCGGCGCCTCCTGAAGCTCGATCACGGCAATCTGCGGGCCGCACAGGGCGTTCAGCCGCCGCAGCAACTCAAAAGGATCTTGCACCCGGTCGCTCCGGAAGGACATTACCTGGGCCAAAGCATGCACTCCGGCATCGGTTCGGCCCGCCCCGACCGTGAGTGTTTCGGTACCGAGCACCCTGGAAAGCGCCTCTTCGACGGTGCCCTGAACGGTAGGCAAGTCCGGCTGACGGGCAAAGCCGTGGAACGGCGCGCCGTCGTAGGCCAATATCAGCCGGTAGGTCTTCATGGGTCAGTCTTCGTCGATGCTTTGGTTCGGCGACTCGGCCGGCTCGGATTCCTCCAGCGGGTCCACGGCCGCTTTGGCCTGCTCGGGGGGGGCTGACTCAGCCTCGACCTCGGCGGGGGCGGACTTGGCTTTGGCTTTGGCTTTGGCCTTGACGGGGACCTCGACGGGGACCTTGACGGGGACCTTGACGGGGCCTGCGGCAGGCCCATCGTCGGGTTCGGCCCTTGAAGAAGCCGCCGGCTCCGCTTCCTTAGCCTTGGTCCGGGCAGCCTTGGTTGACGATTCGGCAGCCTTACGCCGGCGCAACCCGCGCTTTTTCGTGGCAGCGTCGTCCGAGGGGGCCGCTTCAGCTTGCGCCTCCACGAACTCGATGATCGCCATCGGGGCAGCGTCGCCTTTGCGGGGGCCGAGTTTCAAGATCCGGGTGTAACCACCGCTGCGTTCCGAGTAACGAGGGGCGATCTCAGCGAACAGCTTGTGCACCACATCTGAGTCCTCCACCACCGTCAGTGCCTGCCGTCTGGAGTGGATGGTGTTCGCCTTGCCGAGCGTGACCAGCTTTTCGGCGAACGGCCGGAGGAGCTTGGCTCTGGCCTCGGAGGTCTGGATGCGCTCCTCAGTAATCAACGAGGCGGCCAACCCACGCAGAAGGTGTCCCTGATGGGTGGGTCCCGACCCCAGGCGCGGACCCTTTTTCGGCTTAGGCATCAGTGTCCCTTTCTAGCCCAGGCTGCGCTGCTTGAGGCCGAGATTGAGCTCGGCAAGCTTCTGCTTGACCTCGTCGATGGACTTTTGGCCGAAGTTGCGGATATCCAACAGGTCCTGTTCAGACTTCTCCACCAGTTGACCGATGGTGGTTACGCCCTCGCGCTTTAAGCAGTTATAGGAGCGGACGGAGAAGTCCATTTCCTCTATGGGCAGGCTGAGATCGGTTCCGTCGCCCTCTGCGCCCGGTTCGGGGCCGAGCTGCAGGCCCGGACCTTCTGCAAGCTCTGCAAACAGCTGGAAAAGCTCCACAAGCGTCCGCCCGGCGGCCGATAGCGCCTCTTTCGGGTTAAGCCCTCCGTTGGTCTCGATGTCGACGATCAGCCGGTCGTAGTCGGTCTTCTGCTCGACTCGGGTGGGTTCCACCGAATAGGTGACCCGGCGCACCGGGGAGAAGATCGAGTCGATTGGAATCAGGCCAATCACCGCGTTGGCCGGTTTGTTGCGGTCCGACGAGACATACCCACGGCCCATCTCCACGGTCATCTCAACCTCCAAGCGGGCCCGCTTGTTGATTGTGCAGATGTGCAACTCGGGATTCAGCACCTCCAGCCCGGAGGGAAGCTCGATGTCGCCGGCGGTCACCTCGGCCGGTCCAGAGATGTTCAGCCGCACCAAGCTGGCCTCCTGCGACTCGGAGCGCAGAACCATCTGTTTGATGTTGAGGATGATGTCGGTGACGTCCTCCTTTACGCCCGGGATGGTCGAGAATTCGTGCTGCACGCCTTGAATTTTGATCGCGGTTACCGCAGCGCCCGGAATGGAGGAAATCAGCGTCCGGCGCAGTGAGTTACCCAGCGTGTAACCGAATCCAGGCTCCAGCGGCTCGATGGTGACCCGGGCGAAATTCGGGTCCTCCGACGCGTCGAAGGCAATCTGGGGACGATGGACTACCAGCATGTTGGATTCCATATGAGTCCTTCCTTGGAGCTACTTCGAGTAGAGTTCGACGATCATCTGCTCTTGGACGGGTACATCGATCATCTCGCGTGCCGGTTCGGCCGTGACTGTGATGCGAAGCTCTCCTGCCTCCAGGCTCAGCCAAATCGGTATGGTGCGGTTCGCTGCGTAGGCAGCAGCTTCGACGATGCGGTCCACGGAGCGGGACCGTTCCCGGACCTCCACAACGGAGCCGGGCTTGACCTGAAATGAAGGAATGTCGACCTTCTTTCCGTTGACCTGAAAATGGCCGTGGGCGACGAACTGCCTGGCCTGCGCTCTGCTCATGGCCAGACCGCCCCGGTAGACAACGTTGTCCAGCCTGGTCTCTAAAGTTTGAAGCAGCCTGACGCCGGTGACTCCCTTGGCTCTGGTTGCCTTCTCGTAATACAGGCGGAACTGCTTTTCCCGGACGCCGTAGATGCGCCGCGCCTTTTGCTTTTCGCGAAGCTGGATCAGATACTCGCTCTCTTTGATCCGGCCGCGGCCGTGATCTCCCGGAGGGTAGGGACGGCGATCCACTGCGCACTTCGGCGAGTCGCACCGGGTGCCCTTCAGATGAAGCTTCACGCGCTCGCGCCGGCACAGCCGGCAGACGGGGCTGGGTTGATTCGGCACGCTCTAGGCTCCCTTCAGTTGCTGCGCCACGCTACGGTGCATCAAACCCGCCTCCTTTTAGGAGGCCGGCACCCGTTGTGGGGGACCGGGGTGGAGTCGGTAATGGCAAGAATCTCTAGGCCGGAGGCCTGAAGCGAGCGAATGGCCGTCTCCCGGCCGGAGCCGGGACCCTTCACGAAGACGTCCACCTTGCGCACGCCGTGCTCTTGCGCCCGCTTGCTGGCCGCTTCCGCAGCAAGCTGAGCAGCAAACGGCGTGGACTTACGGGAGCCCTTGAATCCGACGTTGCCCGCAGACGCCCACGACAAGGCATTGCCCTGTTGGTCCGTAATGCTAACGATGGTGTTGTTGAACGACGACTTGATGTGAGCCTGACCGTGAGGAATGTTCTTCTTTTCCTTGCGCTTGGGCTTCTTGGTCTTAACGATGGCCTACTTCCCCTTCTTCCGCTTCACGCCCACGGTCTTCTTCGGGCCCTTGCGGGTCCGGGCGTTGGTGTGCGTCCGCTGCCCGTGCACCGGCAATCCCCGGCGGTGACGGATCCCCTGGTAGCAGCCGATCTCTACTTTTCGCTTGATGTTCTGGGCAATCTCCCGGCGCAGGTCTCCCTCCACCTGGTAGTTGCCCTCGATGTATCCGCGAAGACGCATGACCTCGTCCTCGGAGAGGTCGCGCACACGTTTGCCGCCATCGATCAATGTGGCCTTGACTATCTGCTGGGAGCGGGTATGCCCGACTCCGAAGATGTAGGTCAGGCCGATCTCGAGGCGCTTCTCCCTGGGCAGATCCACTCCTGAAATACGTGCCACGGATTACAACTCCTCCCCGGGACGGCCGGTCGAAACGGGCATCATCATCCCTGCACCTGCTTGTGGCGCGGATTACTGCACAAGACCCGGACCTTGCCGTGCCGGCGGATGATCTTGCACTTCTCGCACATCTTCTTGACGCTCGGGCGTACCTTCATCGAATCCTCACCTATTCCGGAAGAGCCACACGATCCGACCTCTGGTCAGATCGTAGGGTGACATCTCCACCTCAACTCTGTCGCCCGGCAGGACTCGGATGTAGTTCATCCGCATCTTGCCTCCGATGTGAGCCAGTACTCGGTGCCCACCCGGGATCTCAACCCGGAACATGGCGTTGGGAAGCGGCTCGATGACGGTTCCTTCGACTCGTATGGGCGCTTCCTTGCCGGACTTGTCCTTTGTGGCCATAAGCTCCTTGTTGACTGCTGCCTCCACGGCGGTCCCATCGGGCCGGTCCGTGCAGCCCGCAACCCACAGCTCGAATCGAGGTTGGGAGCGGACGGAGGAACTTACCCTCCGGCATGATCCTGGCACGCGTAAAAATTCAGCCAGCGGCCGGAAGAAGGAATGATACCAGCGATGCGCCCACCGCGCCATCCCTGACCGATCCAAGACCATTACGGCCGGCTTAAAGCGCGGTCAAGACCTTCGGCCCGTCCGCTGTCACCGCCACGGTGTGCTCGAAGTGGGCGGACAGGCTGCCATCCGCAGTCACCAACCCCCAACCGTCGGGCAACAATGCCACTTCATCCGTCCCGATGGTGACCATCGGTTCTATGGCAAGAACCCAGCCCTCCTCAAGAACCTGGCCCCTTCCGGGGTCCCCGTGGTTGGCCACCTGGGGATCTTCGTGCATAGAACGCCCGATACCATGGCCCACCAGTTCCTTTACGACACTGAAGCCCGCATCCGTCGCCACTTGATCGATCGCCCAGCCGACATCGCCCAGCGTTTTCCCCGGCCGGCACCGGGCAATCCCGGCCTCCAGCGCAGCGGAGGTGACGTCCAGGAGCCTCTGCGCCTCGGAGCCGATGTTGCCAACCGGAAAAGTGAACGCACTGTCGGCGTGCCAGCCACCCAGGATCAGTCCGAAGTCGGCGGAGACGATGTCGCCCTCCTCCAGCACGGTGCCATCCGGTATGCCGTGGACGATCACGTTGTTGGGCGAAGCGCAGATGCTGGCGGGAAACCCCCGGTATCCAAGGAAGGACGGGACCCCACCGCGGATCACCATCGATTGGTGGGCAATCTCGTTGAGGTCCCGCAGACTGACTCCTGGCTTGATCGAATGGCCGATTTCCTGGATCACCAGCGCCAGCACCCTGCCCGCAGCCGCCATCCCGGCTATCTGCTGCGGGGTCTTCCTAATGACCACGCTGGCCGCCATTAGCGCCCGACCACTGCCAAAAGCCGCTCGAAGACCTCGCCGGTTGATCCCAAAGCGTCCATCTCCACCAGAATCCCCCGGTCACCGTAGAACTGGTAGAGCGGCCTGGTCTGAGCACCGTAGACGTCCAGCCGTTTGATCAGGGCCTGCTCCTGGGCATCGTCGCCCCGCTGAACGAGGGCAGTGCCACAGTGGTCGCACACCTCATCACGCTTGGGCGGATTGGCGGCCATGTGGTACACAGCGCCGCAGCCGGGGCACACCCGGCGGCCGTTGAGCCGGGCGACGATGTCCGAGCGCCGGACCATGAACTTGACCGCCAGATCCAGCTTGGTGCCCATAAGATCCAGGATGTCGTCAAGGGCCCGCGCCTGCTCGGCAGTTCGAGGATACCCGTCGAGAATGAAGCCGGAGGAGGCGTCTGGATCACTCAAACGCTCGCGGACCAGTTCGTTGGTGAGTTCGTCGGAGATTAGCTCCCCCCGCTCCATGATCTCCCGAACCCGGCTGCCGAAATCGCCCGGTTGTGACGCCGCCTCCCGGAATATGTCGCCGGTTGCAATGTGGGGAACGCCCAGATGCCTGGCCAGACGCACGGCCTGTGTGCCCTTACCTGCCCCGGGAGGGCCCAGCACCAAAAGCCGCATTAGCCGCCGATGCTCGCGCCGACCCGGGCGAAGATCCTGTCACGATCGGTTTGGGGCACTAGGACAAGAAGCCCTCGTAATGTCGCATAAGCAACTGGGACTCCAGCTGTTTCATGGTCTCCAGAGCCACGCCCACCGTAATCAGTACCGAAGTGCCTCCGAAGGGCAGCGCGGAGACGTCCAGCGTGGCCAAGGCAATCGAGGGCAGGATGGCTATAGCAGCGATGAACAGTGCCCCCGGCAGGGTGATCCGGCTGAGGATAAAGCTGAGGTGCTCGGCGGTCGCCCGGCCCGGCCGGATGCCCGGGATAAACCCGCCGTATTTTTTCATGTTGTCTGCCACATCGACCGGATTGAACGCGATGGCGGTGTAGAAGTAGGCGAACCCGATCACCAGCAGTCCGTAGAACACTATGTGCACAATCGAGGTCTGGTTGATCACGTGGTTCTCGATGAAGCTCCTCAAGGGCCGCCAGTGAATAACCGTCACAATCAATGCCGGGAAGTACAAGACGCTGGAGGCGAAGATGATAGGGATAACGCCGGACTGGTTGACCTTCAAAGGGATGTAGGTGGAGCCCCCGCCGTACATCTTGCGGCCGACCATCCGCTTGGCGTACTGAACCGGCACCCGGCGCTGGCCTTGCTCGACCATGACGATCCCGACGATGATCAGCAGTGCCAGGAACATGATGAATCCGAACCAGGCCCACCCCAGCTGCGCTTTTATGGTAGCGCCCTGCACCGGAAGGGCCGATACGACACTGGCGAAGATCAGGATTGACATGCCGTTACCGATGCCGTGCTTGGTGATCAACTCCCCCAGCCACATCACCAGCGCGGTGCCCGCAGTGAGGGTCAGCACGATCAACATCACCCGCGGGGTTGTGAAGTTGGGGATCAGGTCCACCGGATTGTTGGAGGAGTCCCGGAACCCGCCCCGGTGAGCCAGCACCGTAACACCTGTGGACTGCAACACGGCCAAGACGATGGTGAGGTAGCGGGTCCACTGAGTGATCTTCTTGGTGCCGGACTCCCCTTCCTTGCGCCACGCCTCCAACTTAGGAATGACCACAGTCAACAGCTGCATCATGATGCTCGCAGTGATGTAGGGCATGATCCCGAGCGCGAAGATTGCCAGTTGGGTCAATGCTCCGCCGGAGAACAAGTTGAGCAGCCGGATCAGGTTGTCCGAGGACTCGGTGAGCCGGCGAGCGGCGGCGAAGTCGATGCCTGGCGCCGGGATGAACGCCCCCACCCGGTAGACCGCCACGATGGCAAGCGTGAAAAAGATCTTCTTCCTGAGCTCAGGAACCTTAAATGCGTTGAGTAGGGCTTTGAGCAAGGGGACGTCCTGTCTCTAAGATATGGTTTCTACAGTACCTCCGGCAGCTTCGATCTTGCTCACCGCCGTCTGGCTGAACGCATGTGCCTTCACCGTGAGCGCCTTGGTCACCTCGCCCCGGCCGAGCACCTTGACCAGCCCCTTTTTTCTCACCATTCCCTTCGAGCGCAACTTCTCCGGGTCCACCACCTCGTTCACATCGAACTGCTCGATCGCGTCGAGGTTGACCGGTGAATACTCCACCCGTCCGTGATTCTTGAAGCCGGGCAACTTGGGCAGGCGCATGTGTAAGGGCATTTGGCCGCCCTCGTACGTTGCCGGGATCTGACCCCTGGCCTTGGCACCTTTGGTCCCTCGGCCTGCGGTTTTTCCCCGCCGGCCTGCCCGGCCGCGCCCTACCCGTATCGCCTTTTTGTGAGCTCCGGGGGCCGGAGCCAGATCGTGCAGCTTCATCTAGGACTCAACCTTTTCTACCGAGACCAAGTGCCGGACCTTGTGGACCATCCCGAGAATGGCCGGGTGGTCGTTGTGCACCGCGCTGTCTCTCATCCGATCCAAACCCAGCGCCTTCAATGTTCGCGCCTGATCCTTCTGATGGGAAACCGGGCTCTTGATCTGGGTGACCTTGATCTGCGCCATCACTTGCTCCCGGGAGCGCTGCCGGCCGCAGGAACCGGCTTGTACAGGTACGCGGGGGCCACCTGCGCCACCGTCAGGCCCCGGCGGGCAGCAACGTCCTCCGGACGCTCAAGCTTCTTCAGCGCCTCGATGGTGGCGTTCACTATGTTGATTTTGTTGGCCGATCCCAGCGACTTGGACAAGATATCTTTGATCCCGGCGCACTCAACCACCGCGCGCACCGGACCGCCGGCGATGACGCCGGTACCGGGCGACGCCGGTTTGAGCATCACACGGGCCCCCGACGACTCGCCGATCACCATGTGCGGGATGGTACCGTTCACCATCGGGACATTGAACATGCCCCGGCGGGCGGTCTCGCTGGCTTTTTGGATCGATGCCGGAACCTCGCGGGCTTTGCCCTTGCCGGTGCCGACCCGGCCGTTGCCGTCGCCCACCACCACCAGTGCACTGAACGAAAATCTCCGTCCACCCTTGACCACTTTGGCAACACGCCGGGGACGGCCGACGATCTTCTCGATGAAGCCGCCTCGGTTATCGTCCTGCGCCTGCCGGGGCCCGGAGTCGCGCCGGCCGCCCCGGCCGCCACCCGGCCCGCCGGAGCGCCCGCCCGGACCGCCTTGGCCCTGAGAGCGAAAACCACCACCGCGCGCTCCACCCGGACCGCCTGGGCGGCCTGCCGGAGGGTTGTTGGGGGGTGCCATCAGAATTGCAGTCCTTTCTCTCTTGCGCCGTCCGCCAGTGCCTTGATCTTGCCGTGGAAGCGGAAGCCTCCTCGATCAAAGACAACGCTGGTCAGACCCAGTGCCACCGCTCTTTCGGCCACCAACTCGCCGATCCTGGCCGCCGATTCCACCGAATTGGCCTCGGACCTGGCTGCCGGGTCCACCGAGGACGCCGAAGCGAGGGTACGCCCTGAGACATCGTCGATGAGTTGCGCATACAGATGCTTGTTGCTGCGAAACACTGCAAGGCGCGGGCGCTCGGCGGTACCGGTGACCTTCTTGCGGATCCGGCGGTGCCGCTTGATGCGCTGCTGGCTGGGAGTTTTCACTTGGAAGTCTTACCTGCCTTCTTCCTGACGACCTCGCCCTGGTAGCGAATGCCCTTTTGCTTGTAGGGCTCCGGCTTGCGCTTGGCACGGATCTCCGCCGCGACCTGACCAACAAGCTCCTTGTCCGCACCGCGAACGGTTATGGTGTGCGGCGGCCGAGCGCTCACAACCTCGAACGCGATCCCCGGCGGCGCCGGGTAGCTGACCGGATGCGAGTATCCCAGCATCAGCTCGAGATCGGTGCCTTTAAGGATTGCTCGGTAGCCTACGCCATGCACTTCGAGCGTCTTGGTGAACTCGCTGGTGACCCCCGTGATGAGGTTGGCAACCAGCGTTCGGGTCAGGCCGTGAAGGGACCGGTGCTGGCCCGAGTCGGAGGGTCTGGTGACCACCAACTGGTCGCCCTCCCGCTCAACCGAGATTTCGCGAGGCAATCCCCGCTCAAGCGTCCCTTTGGGACCTTTCACCCGTACGAAAGCGGGCTCGAGGGTAACTTCGACTCCTGCCGGCACCGGGATGGGCGTCTTTCCGATTCTGCTCATAACTCCCTACCAGACGTGGGCGATGACTTCGCCGCCCAACTTCAACTCGGCTGCCCTGCGCCCAGACATAAGTCCGGAGGAGGTGGATACGATCGCCACGCCCATGCCGCCCAGCACCTTGGGCAGCCGGTCGGCCTTCGTGTACACCCTAAGGCCCGGCTTGGAGACCCGCTTTATCCCGTGGATGGATTTGGACCGGTCCTGAGCGTACTTCAGGGTCACACGGATGAGCTCGCCGGGGGGGTCGGGAATCACCTCGAACTCCTCGATATAGCCCTCGTTGTGAAGCAGACCGACGATAGCCAGCTTCTGCTTGGACGACGGAATGTCCACCGTATCGTGCGACGCGGTGTTGGCGTTGCGGATGCGCGTGAGCATGTCGGCGATCGGGTCGGTCATAGTCATCCCTGGGTCCCTCCTTTACCAGCTCGACTTCGTGATGCCCGGCAGCTCGCCCTTGTGGGCCAGCTCGCGCACACACAACCTGCACATCCCGAACTTCCGCAGATACCCCCGCGGGCGGCCGCACCGCCGGCAGCGGTAGTAGGCCTGCACCTTGAACTTAGGAGCCCTGCGGGCCTTGTGAACCAGCGACTTCTTAGCCATTAACCTCTGTCCCCTCCGGGTTTGCGGAACGGAAACCCGAACGCATCGAGAAACGCCCTGCCACCTGCGTTGTCGATCGCGGTTGTGACTATGCTGATGTCCATGCCGCGTACCTTGTGAATCTTGTCGTACTCGATCTCCGGAAAGATCGTCTGATCGAGCACCCCGAAGCTGTAGTTGCCCCGGCCATCGAACCCCTTCGGCGAAAGCCCGCGGAAGTCACGGATTCTGGGGACCGCCAGCGTGATCAAGCGGTCCAGGAACTCCCAGGCTCGAGCCCCTCGCAGCGTGACTCGGGCTCCAATGCTAACCCCTTCACGCAGCTTGAAGTTCGAGATGGCCTTCTTGGCCTTGGTCACCACGGGCTTTTGACCGGTAATGATCGTCAGGTCGGAAAGTGCTCCGTCCAGGGCCTTGGGGTCGCGCAAAACGTCGCCGACACCCATATTGATCGAGATTTTCTCCAGGCGGGGCACAGCCATGACGTTGACCCCCAACTTCTCAGCCAGGGCAGCCCTCACCTCAGTGTCATATCTGGTCTTCAGGCGGGGCACGTAGCCGTTGGTCTCGCTCATAGTTCCACGTCGTAGCGGACGCACACCCGCACCTTGGTACCGTCCGGCTCGATTCGCTGGCGGGTGCGCACCGGGCGCCCGTCGGTCGGGCACACCAGTGACACGTTCGACAGATCTATCGGAAGCTCCTTAATCACAATGCCGCCCTCCTGGCCCTGGCGGCCTCGTGCCGGGCGGACCTTCTCATGACGCTTGACCCGGTTGACCCCCTGGACGAGCACCCGGTTGGCGGAAGGATAAACCGCGATAACGGTGCCCGCCTTGCCGGCGTCCTTGCCCGTTAGCACGACCACGTGGTCTCCCTTTTTGATCCGGTTCATCAGAGCACCTCCGGCGCCAGCGAGACGATCTTCATGAACTTGCGGTCCCTCAGTTCCCGGGCCACCGGGCCGAAAACGCGGGTCCCTCGGGGGTTGCGTTGTTCGTTAATGATCACCACTGCATTCTGGTCGAACTTGATATAGCTGCCGTCCGGGCGTCGCTTCTCTTTGGCGGTGCGAACAACGACGCACTTGACCACATCTCCCCGCTTCACCTGCTGGTTGGGCAGGGCGGTCTTCACCGTGGCGACGACAATGTCGCCAACCGACGCGTAGCGTCTGCTGGAGCCTCCGAGAACTTTGATTATCAGAACCTCTTTGGCGCCCGTGTTATCCGCCACCGCGCAGCGGGTCTCGGTTTGAATCACTTGGCACGCTCCAACACTTCCACCACACGCCAGCGCTTGGTCTTGGACAGCGGACGGGTCTCGCTCACCAGGACCCGGTCGCCCACGTGGGCGTCGTTGGCCTCATCGTGAACGGACAGCCGGGTATTGCGCTTATAGATCTTGGAGTAGAGCGGGTGCCGGACGGTCTGGGCGACCGAAACGATGATCGTCTTGTCCATCTTGTCGCTAACGACTATCCCGGTTCGAGTCTTCCTCTCGCCCCGCGCGGCGCCGAAAGTTGTCTGCGGATTGCTCTCAACCATCGTTGTCGTCCTTCTTGCTCTTCGCGGCCCGCTTGGGCTTGTCGGGTGGTGTACTGATCTTCGCCTTCGCCGGCTTGGCCTTGGACTTGGCGCTAGATTGGACCTCGTTGTCCAGACCTAGCTCGCGCTCCCGCAGGATGGTCCGAACCCGGGCGATCTCCCGCTTAACCCGGCCAATCTGAGCAAAGTTCTCCAGCTGACCGGTGGCGTTCTGGAAGCGTAGATTGAAGTACTCTTCCCGGGCCTCGTCAAGCTTGACCCCAAGATCCTGCGAACCCAGTTCACGGTACTCGTCCGCCTTCATAGCTCGGTTACCTCCCGGGTCACGAAGCGGGTCTTGATCGGAAGCTTATGACCGGCCAGGCGCATGGCCTCCTTGGCCACCTCCACCGGAACTCCGGTCAACTCGAACATCACCCTTCCCGGCTTAACCACCGCCACCCAGCCTTCCGGGTTGCCCTTCCCGGAACCCATCCGGGTCTCGGCCGGCTTCTTGGTGTAAGGCTTGTCCGGGAAGATGTTGATCCACACCCGGCCGCCGCGCTTGACATGGCGGGTGATGGCAACTCGGGCCGACTCGATCTGACGGTTGGTGATCCACGCCGCCTCTAGAGCCTGCAGTCCATAATCGCCGAAGTGCACCGTAGTGCCCCCCTTGGCCATTCCCCGGCGCCTGCCACGGTGCACTTTGCGGTGCCGAACCCGTCTGGGGGTGAGCATCAGGCCTTCACCTCGTCCGCGTCGTTGGTCGATTCTCCGGCTGTCTGAGCGGCGTTGGCCTGCACCGGCTGGGACGCGCCTGGCTCAACAGCAGACGTCGCCGGGGCTGCCGGGGCTGCCGGGGCTGCCGGGGCTGCCTGGCTGGGGGCCGGGGCTGCCGGGGCTGCTGGGGCGGGGGCCGCTGGGGCGGGGGCCGCTGGGGCTGCCGGGGCTGGCGTTGACTGGGCGGTAGGGGGCCGGGGGGCCACCGTACTCGTTCTCACCGGTGACGCTTTGGGTCGGCCGGAGCGCTCGCTCCGGTGCGGTGGCACCGGGGCGGGCGGAGGGGGCGGAGCCGCGGCAGCCGCAGCCGCCCGGCGTGCTGCCGAGTCCCGTTGGACGATAACCTCGCCCTTATAGATCCAAACCTTGACACCGATCTGCCCGGCGGCAGTGGCCGATTCGGAGAATCCATAATCAATATCTGCCCGAAGGGTGTGAAGCGGCACCTTGCCTTCGTGGTAGCCCTCACGCCGGCTCATTTCAGCACCGCCCAAGCGTCCTGAGGTTTGCACCTTTACGCCCAGGGCACCCGCCTTCACGGCTGTGTTAACCGCCTTGCGCATCGCCCGGCGGAAAGAAACCCGGGAAGCAAGTTGTTCAGCGATAGCTTGCGATAGCAACTGGGCATCGGCGTCCGGCGTCTTCACCTCGACAATGTCCAGATTGACCTGCACATTGACGTCCTTGCCGGTCTGCGCTCGGGCAGCCTTGCTCTCCATCTTTTCCAGGTAGCTGCGTATCTCGTCCGCCTGCGCCCCACGGCGGCCAATAACGATTCCCGGCCGGGCGGTGTGGACGGTCACCCGCACCCGCTCGCGGGTTCGCTCGATCTCCACCCGCCCGATGGCTGCGTGCGGCAGCAGCTTCACCAGGTAGTCCCGGATCTTATTGTCCTGCTCTATGTAGTCGCGGTACTGGGCACCGTCAGCAAACCAGCGCGACTTCCAGTCGGTGGTGATGCCCAGTCTCAGTCCGTAGGGGTGAACCTTTTGACCCATTACTTGCTCTCTTCGGTTTTGGCGGTCCTCGAGGTGCGAGGAGCCGGCTTCTTGGCGCCGCCGGCGTCCGCCCTCGTGCCCGTTGCCTTGTTTGAGGTAGAAGTGGTGGCCCTGTCTGACCGGCGGACCGGCTGCCTCTCGGGAACCCGGCGTTCCAACTCCAGGTTAATGTGCGACGTGCGCTTGCGGATCCGGTAGCCGCGACCTTGAGCGCGGGGGCGGAACCTCTTGATCGTTACTCCCTCGTCCGCAGAGACAAACTTAACGTACAACTCGTCTTGGGGGATCGAAAAGTTGTGTTCTGCGTTGGCGATGGCGCTTTCGAGAATCTTCGACACCGTCTCACTGGCCGCCTTCGGCGTGAACGCCAGGATGCGGCGCGCTTCGTCAACGTGCTTACCCTTGATGATTGCGGCCACCTCACGCACCTTGTACGGGCTGATCCTGATGAACCTGGCTCCCGCCCTGTAGGTCGGCACAGTTGTCTGGTTGGCCATCACTTAAGCCTTGAGCTCTTCTCGGTGTGGTGGCCATGGGTCCGGAAGGTGCGGGTGGGAGCAAACTCTCCGAGCTTGTGGCCGACCATGGACTCTGTGACGTACACGGGCACGTGCTTGCGCCCGTCGTGCACGGCGAGAGTGTGGCCGACCATGTCGGGGATCAAGGTTGAGCGACGCGACCAGGTCTTGATCACTCGCTTCTCCCCCCGTTTGTTCTGATCGTCCACCTTCTTGAGGAGATGGTCGTCCACGAATGGACCCTTCTTCATGCTGCGCGGCACGGCCTAGGCTCCTTTCCGTCGCAGCCGACACAAGACGGTTCTCACTTGGCTCATTGCGCTAGCCTCTCTTGCTTCCACGACGGCGAACGATCGCCTGATCCGAATACTTGCCTTCCCTGCGGGTGCGGCCCTCCGGCTTACCCCAAGGGGTGGTGGGATGACGCCCGCCCGACGCCTTGCCCTCTCCGCCACCCAGCGGGTGGTCGACCGGGTTCATGGCGACGCCTCGCACGCTCGGACGCTGGTTCATCCAGCGAGCCCGGCCGGCTTTGCCGATCTGGATCAGCTCGAACTCCGAGTTGCCTACCTCGCCAACGGTGGCCCGGCAGGTCACCGGCACCTGGCGAACCTCGGAGGAGGGCAATCTGAGCGTGGCGGCCTTGCCTTCCCGGGCAATCAGTTGAACCGACGCACCGGCTGCCCGGGCCATCTTGCCGCCACCCCCGGGCTTGAGTTCCACATTGTGGACGACGGTGCCCAGCGGGATGTTCGCCAAAGCCAGCGCATTGCCCGGCCGGATCTCAGCCTGCGGACCGCTCATGAGCAGGTCCCCGACCGTGATCTTGGCCGGCGCCAGAATGTAGCGCTTCTCACCGTCGACATAGTTCAACAGGGCAATCCGGGCGTTGCGATTGGGGTCGTACTCTATTTCGGCCACTCGAGCCGGTATCCCGTCCTTGTCCCGGCGAAAGTCCACCAGCCGGTACTTCTGCTTGTGGCCTCCCCCCTGATGCCGCACCGTGATGCGTCCGTGGACGTTGCGCCCCGCCTTCTTGGGCTTGGAACGGACCAAACTGCGCTCGGGGCGCGACCGGGTCACCTCGGAAAAATCCGAGTGCGACATTCCCCGGCGGCCGGGGGTGACCGGCCTTGACTTGCGTACTCCCATTACCTACCTCGTCTCGAAGATCTCGATCTTGTCGCCTTCGGCGAGCCTCACGATCGCTCGGCGGGTCTTGTTGCGCACTCCATTGCCCATCCGGGTCCGTTTGACCTTGCCCCGCCGGTTGCTGGTGTTGACGCTCAAAACTTTAACGTTCCAGATGTCTTCTACCGCCTGACGGATAGCCACCTTGTTGGCGTCCGGATGGACGATGAATGTGTAGCTGTTCTCCTCGATGAGTGCGTACGATTTCTCGCTGACCACCGGCCGCAAAATGACATCGCGAGCGGAGTTCATTCGTGATCACCACCCTTGTCGGCGTCGTTGCTGGCGCTAGCGTCATCCGCCTCATCCTTTTCGCTGGCGTCGCTGGCGTCATCCGCCTCATCCTTCTCGCCGGCTGTACCGGCCATGGCCTCGAACACCGGGCGGCTGATAACCACCGTGTCGGCTGCCAGCACCGTGTAGGCGGAGGGGGCGGCAACACTCATCACGTTGGGAAGGTTGCGAAACGACTTGTAAATCTCCTCGGATCCGGATGGCCCGACGACCAGCAATACCTTGCCCCGGGCGTTCCATTGATCCAGCAGGCCGATCGCCTTCTTGGTCTCCGGGACGGCGAACTCCGGAAAGTCCACAATTCGCACCGCTCCCTCGCGGGCACGCACGGTTAGCGCCGAGTTCAGCGCCAGCGCTCTTTCCTTCTTGTTGATGCGCATGGTGTAGTCCCGCGGCTTGGGGCCGTGGGCTACTCCGCCGCCGACCCATTGCGGCTCCCGGTTGGATCCGTGGCGAGCCCGGCCGGTACCCTTCTGGCGCCAAGGCTTTACGCCACCACCGCTGACCTCGGCCCGGGTCTTGGTTGAATGGGTGCCCGCTCGTGCCGCAGCCAGCTGCGCTCGCACAACGGCGTGCATGATGGGTGGGTTGACCTCGACGTTGAACCTGCCGGGCAGCTCGACCTCCGACTTTTTACCATCTGCTCCGAAGACCGGAGCCTTGAGTGCGTCGGCCATCAGCTACCCGACCCGCGGTTGGTGGAACGCACCAGTACAACCCCGCCGTTGGGTCCGGGAACCGCTCCTCTGATGAGCAGCAGGTCCTTGTCGGGGTTAGCCTCGACAACTTCGAGGTTCAGCATGGTCACCCGCTGGTGGCCCATGTGACCGGCCATTCGCATGCCTTTAAACACCCGGCTCGGGGTGGCGCAAGCGCCGATCGACCCGGGTGAACGGTGCTTGCGCTGTGTGCCGTGACTGGCCGACTTACCCGCAAAGTTGTGTCTCTTCATAACGCCGGCGAAGCCCTTGCCCTTGGAAACCCCAACCACGTCGGCTCGCTCGCCCTTGGCAAACACGTCCGCCTTTAGCTCCTGGCCGACGGTGAAGCCGCTGACGTCCTTTAGCCGCAACTCCATCAGGTGGCGGGCCGCCGGCACGCTCTGTTTGTTCAGATGCCCCGCCTCCGGCTTGCTCAACCTGCGCTCGGCAACCCGACCGAAGGTGAGCTGGATGGCCGAGTATCCGTCGTTGTCCACGGTCCGCACTCCCGAGACGTGGCAGGGGCCCGCCTGGATCACGGTTACCGGCACCACCCGGGAGTTCTCGTCGAAGATCTGGGTCATGCCGACCTTGCGACCCAGGATACCCTTGGTAATCTCAGCCACAGAAGGCGTCTTTCATAGCTTGATCTCGATATCGACGCCGGCCGGCAGGTCCAACCGCATCAACGAGTCGACGGTCTTTGGGGTGGGGTCCACGATGTCAATGATCCGCTTGTGAGTCCTCATCTCGAAGTGTTCACGGGAGTCCTTGTCCTTAAACGGCGACCGGATCACCGCGAACTTTTCTATCCGGGTGGGCAACGGGATGGGCCCGTGCACCGAAGCACCGGTCCGGTTAACCGTGTCCACGATCTTGCGCGCGCTCTGGTCTATCACCTCATGGTGATAGGCCTTCAGCTTGATACGAATCCTCTGTCCGGCTGCCATTTTGGTCCTTACTCGCCTCTGACCTTTTTCACGATCTCGTCGGCCAAGGCCCTGGGAACCGGCTGATACGAGTGGAACTGCATGGTGTAGGTGGCCCGGCCCTGAGTGCTGCTCCGCAGATCGGTTGCGTAGCCAAACATCTGGGAGAGCGGAACCTGGGCTCGAATAAACTGGAGCTGACCACGATTATCCATCTTCTCGATCCTGCCGCGCCGGGAGTTCAAATCTCCGATAACGTCGCCCATGAACTGCTCCGGCGTTACCACCTCTACCTCCATAACCGGCTCCAGCAGTTGCGGGTCGGCCTTGCGGGCAGCCTCTTTGAGCGCCATAGACCCGGCGATCTTGAATGCCATCTCTGAAGAGTCGACCTCGTGGAAAGATCCGTCGGTCAGAACCGCACGAACGTCCACCAGCGGGTAGCCGGCCAAGACGCCCGATTGCATAGCCTGCTGGATCCCCTCGTCCACGGAGGGGATGTACTCGGTGGGGATGGCGCCGCCCTTGATCTTGTTGACAAACTCGTAGCCGCCGCCCGGGCCCATCGGCTCCAAAGCGATCTCAACGTGGGCGAACTGGCCTTTGCCACCGGTCTGCTTGATGTAACGGGTGATGTGCCGGTCCACCGTCCTGGTGATGCTCTCCCGGTAGGCCACCTGAGGACGGCCGACGTTGGCATCCACGTTGAACTCGCGCGTCAGACGGTCCACCAGAACCTCCAAGTGCAGTTCCCCCATTCCGGCGATGATGGTCTGCCCGGTCTCCTCGTCGGTGTGAATCTTGAACGTGGGATCCTCTTCGCTCAGCCGGTGCAAGGCCGTGCCGAGCTTGTCCTGGTCGATCTTGGTCTTAGGCTCGATGGCCAGGTGGATAACCGGCTGGGCAAAAGTGGGCGACTCCAAAACGATCGGGAACTCCGGATCGCACAGCGTGTCCCCGGTAAGCGTGTGGCGCAACCCGACGACTGCGACGATGTCGCCCGTCTGGGTGGCCGCCAGGTCCTCCCGGTGGTTGGCGTGCATCTGCATGAGCCGCCCGGCACGCTCCTTGCGGTCGCGGGTGGTGTTGAGCAGGGCACCGCCGCTGCGCATGGCGCCCGAGTACACCCGCATGTAGGTGATCCGGCCCACGTGAGGGTCCGACATGATCTTGAAAGCGAGAGCGCAAAACGGCTCTTCGTCGCTCGCAGAGCGCTCTACGGTGTCCCCGGTGCGCGGCACCTCACCGGTTACCGGCGGGATGTCCACCGGCGATGGAAGGTACTGCACAACCGCATCGAGCATCTTCTGAACGCCCTTGTTCTTGAATGCCGATCCGCACAGGACGGGCTGGGCCTCATTGGCCAGCGTCGCCTTGCGCAAAGCGGACATCAGGTGCTCGTTTGACGCCTCGTGGCCGTGGATGTAGGCCTCCATGACCTCTTCGTCGAACTCGGCTACCGCTTCGTAAAGCTCGTGGCGCCAATGCTCGGCCTCTTGCTTGAGCTCGGCCGGGATGTCACGTACCTCGTAATCCTCACCATCCTCGGAGGTCCAGAAGTAACCCTTCATCTCGATGAGGTCTATGACTCCGTGAAACTCCGATTCCTGGCCCCAAGGGATCTGGATGGGAAGGGGATGGGCGCCCAGGCGTTCCCGCATGCTCTCCACCGCGGAGAAATAGTCGGCGCCGATCCGGTCCATCTTGTTCACGAAGCAGATCCGGGGAACCTTGAACTTGTCCGCCTGCCGCCAGACCGTCTCGGTTTGAGGCTCGACGCCGGAAACCGCGTCAAAAACAGCAACGGCCCCGTCGAGAACTCGAAGGGACCGCTCTACCTCGACCGTGAAATCTACGTGGCCGGGGGTGTCGATGATGTTGATCACGTGGTTTTTCCACTTGGCGGTCGTGGAAGCTGAGGTGATCGTGATCCCCCGCTCCTGCTCCTGAACCATCCAATCCATGACAGCCGCGCCGTCATGGACCTCGCCGATCTTGTAGGTGCGGCCGGTATAATAGAGGATGCGCTCGGTTGTGGTCGTTTTTCCCGCGTCGATGTGCGCCATGATCCCGATGTTGCGGGTACGGCTGAGCGGGATCTCCCTTATCGAGGAGACCTTCTGCTTGGTCTGAATCGCTTCTTTTTTGTCCATAACCTTGTTCGTCATCTCTTCTTTCCCAACGTTTCATGAGGCCGAGCCCGGACACAAAATCGGCCGGGCAAGCCACCCGGCCGGTCAGTCAAAGCTCCAGGCGCTAAGCCTGAGCGACCTTCCGGTAACCCGCGTCCAAAGGGCTAGTTCCTCCACCTTGCCGAACAGTTGCCGCCTACCATCGGTAGTGCGCGAACGCCCGGTTCGCCTCAGCCATCTTGTGCAGGTCCTCACGCCGCTTCACCGACGCGCCCGCCCCGTTTGCCGCGTCCATCAATTCGCCGGCCAGACGAAGTGCCATGGTCTTCTCCTTGCGAGCACGCGAGAAGTTGACCATCCACCGAACCGCCAAGGTGTTGGCACGGCGAGCGGGCACCTCAACGGGCACCTGATAGGTGGCACCGCCCACCCGCCGGGACTTTACCTCCACCAAAGGCCGGACGTTCTCGATGGCCTTGCGAAGGGTCTGAGTAGGGTCTCCGCCGGTTTTTTCGGAGACGATCTTGAGTGCTCCGTAGACGATCTTCTCCGCCAACGACTTCTTTCCCCTGAGCATGATCCTGTTGATGATCTGGGTCACCAACAGGTTGTGGTAAACCGGATCCCCCACCGGTTCGCGCCGTACCGGCGCACCCTTGCGCGGCATTACTTGGCCCCGGCCTTTGCTCCGTAGCGGCTGCGTGCCTGCTTGCGGTTGCGTACACCGGCGGTGTCCAGAGCGCCTCGGATAATCTTGTAACGAAAACCTGGCAGGTCCCGGACACGCCCGCCGCGCACGAGAACTATCGAGTGCTCCTGCAGGTTGTGCCCGATACCGGGGATGTAGGCGCTTACCTCTACCTGGGAGGTCAGGCGCACTCGGGCAACCTTACGCAAAGCTGAGTTGGGTTTTTTGGGGGTCTGGGTCTTCACAACGGTGCAAACACCCCGGCGCTGCGGACATCCCTTGAGAGCCGGCGTTTTGACCTTGGCCCGCGGAGCCTTGCGACCCTTTCGGACCAGCTGGTTGATTGTGGGCATCTACCGTTGTTCCTTTGCTCAAGATCCGGCGACAGTCGGTCCGGCCTACCGCTTGCGCGGAGGTCAGGGATCCGTTGCCGGTTACTTCAAATTGGGGGATCGCCCGTTGTTCAAAGGTGCTACTCGGGCGACTTAACTGCCCCGAAACCAGATCGGATACGGGGTGCGTGCGAAACCTCGCGTGAGACACGCACACAAGGACATAACGTAACACCAGCAAGGTGCTCGGTCAATCGCGGCCGGGCCCTTCGGGCCTCAAGTTGGCTCCGGTCGGTCATCGCCCGGCACCGCTCACACCGAGTTCTGCGTAACCGGCAACAACTGCGTCCACGGTGCGCTCCAGCCGGTAGGGCTCAGCTCGGGCCCGGCTGGCCCTACCCAGCGCCAACAGCACCTCCGGACTGGCAGCAACCGCTTGCTGCAGGGCCTCCCGTAGGGCCCCCCTGTCACCCGGGGGAATCAGCCAGCCGTTCTCACCATCGGAAACCAGTTCCCGGCAGCCCGAGATGTCGGTGGCGATGACGGGCAGGCCGCTGGCCATCGCCTCCAAAACAGATAGCGGCAGTCCTTCCCTCCGGCTGGGCAGGACGAACAGATCCGCCGCCCTCAGGAGCCGGCGCACTTCGCCCGGCTCGACCATGCCGGCCAGTTCGATAGTTCCGGCGCAGGCGGCTGCCCGGGCACGCACCTGTTCGGCGACGCCATCCCTATCGGTGGCCAGTTGGTCGCCCGCTACCGTCAGATGGATGCGGCCGTCGATGGGCAGAGCATCGATGAGCTCTACGATTCCCTTTTCCCGGACCAGCCTCCCGGAAAAGATCGCCCTGAGCGGCCCGGTGCGCACTCCGGGAAGAACCTGATCCACGAACCACTCGGGCGCCAAACCGTTGCCGGCGAAGCGCAGCTTCCCCTGGTGGCCGAGGCGCTCCGCCTCCCGCAACGACTCGGCGGAGACGAACAAAGACAGGTCGGTGATCCGGCTAAGCGCCCGCTCAACTCCGGCAAGACCCCGGGACCCGTGAACGGTCTGGGCGATCAGCGGCCGGTGGGCGGCGGGCAGGGCAGCGAGAGCCCGGCCGGGCAACGAAGCAGCCGGGGTGTGGAAATGGACGATCGCCGGGCGAAGCCCGTCCAGCAGTTGGCGCAACGAACGGGCTGCCGAGGCAAGGCGCCGCGGATCCGGCGAGCGTGGAAAACGTAGCTCAACCGGGCCGAACGGGCGAAGTGATTCGGCGAACTCCTTGCCCTCCGGCGCGCACGCCACCCGCACGTCGAACCCACGCTCCTTAAGAGCCGACAACTGGGATAAAAGAAGCCGGCGAATTGTGTACTCGACCGCGGCAACATGCAAAACGGTGGTCATCTTTCGCGGGCCCGTTCGGCTAGTACCGGCGAGCGCAGATAGATCGCCACCACGCCCAATATCGCTGCTCCGGCCGTTACCCGGAGCGCTCCGGAAGCCTCCAGGCTGATCAGCCCCAGCAGCGAGCACTCCACCATCGATGCGAAGGTGAACGCCGCCACCCTCGCAGGGGCCCAACCCGCATCGGCTAGCCGCTGGTAAACGTGCTCCCGGTGGGCAGACATCAGGTTCGCTCCCCGGCGGGCCCGGCGCACCAAGGTGGTGCCGGTGTCGGCCAGGTAAATCGCCAGCGGCGCCAGCGCTGCCTCCGGCGGAGCACCCAAGCGAATCCCCAGCACCGCCGTAGCTCCCAGCAGGCCGCCGAACAGCAAGCTGCCGGTATCGCCCAGAAAGACCTTCGCTCTGGGGAAGTTGAACGGCACGAACCCCAGCGCAGCGGCGGCACAGATGATCCCGGCGGTGCGCAACTCCGGGATCTGCGCCTGCCACCCAACCGCCAGCCAGCCCAGCCCAGCAGCCAGCACCTGGGCAACCGACATCCCGTTCATGCCATCCATGAAGTTGAACGCGTTGGCGTAGGCAACCAGCCAGAGCAAGCAAACCGACAGCAGCAGGTAGCGCACCGGCCCCCCCGGCACCAGCACAGCGGCCACTCCGGCACTGACCAGGGCTTGCAGAACCAGCCTGGGCTTTGGGGCAACCTTGACCACGTCCTCGGCCAGCCCGATCAGCCCGAAACCTACCACTGCGACCACCAGCCCCCAGCGAGCGACCCCCGACAGCGACGACGCCGTCAACAGCCCCGCGAGCACTGCGAGCATCGGGGCGATGCCCCCGCCCCGGGGGGTGGGAGCCTGGTGCATCGACCGTTCATTCGGATGGTCGAGCACCCGAAACCGGCGCAGCAAACGGATGGTCGGCGGGCAAAGCCCGGCGCACAACACCAAAGTCAAGGCCCCGGCGGCCAGATCGTTCATGCTTGGAGGGCCTGTGCTAAGCCAGCTAGGCCGGAGGGCCGCCCGCCCGGCGCTCGACCAGCCGGAACAACTCCGCCCGGATCGAATCAGGTTCGGCCTCACCCTGCCCCGCCAACCGCTCCAGCCGCCCGATCGCCTCGCTCAGATCTTCGTAGGAGCCGGTGGGCGGGCGGGGCGCCCGAAGGATGCCCGGGCGCACCGGTTCGAACGCCTCGCCCTCGGCGGCGATGTCCTCGTGCAACCGCTCTCCCGGGCGCAACCCGGTTACAACGATCTCGATCTGATCGGCCCGCCCGTTGGCGAACATCTCCCTCATGCGGGTGGCCAGATCGAAGATGCGCACCGGCTCCCCCATCTCCAGCACGAAAATATCCCGGCCGTTGGCCAAAGCTGCCGCCTGCCAGATCAACGACACCGCCTCCTCGATGGTCATG
Source organism: Actinomycetota bacterium (assembly GCA_052389675.1). Classification (GTDB taxonomy): domain Bacteria; phylum Actinomycetota; class CADDZG01; order JAHWKV01; family JAHWKV01; genus JBBDRH01. Next base: position 68,771 of record JBQTHR010000055.1, on the reverse strand, counting down.
AAGTAGCGGGTGGCCTCCCGGTGCGTCACGGTTATCGGGCCGCCCTGATCGATTTGCCGGCGAAAGGTCGGGACCACGCTGCCCCGGCTCGCCAGTACGTTGCCGAAGCGAACTGAGGAGACGGTCATGCTCTCCGACCCCTCAGCGGCGGCAACCACCTCCGCCAGGTTCTTGGTCGCCCCCATGACCCCGGCCGGCCGGACCGCCTTGTCGGTCGAAACCAACACGAATCTGCCGGTCCCGGCGGCCGCTGCCGCCCGGGCAACGTGGCGCGTGCCCGAGACGTTGGTTTCCACCGCTTCGCCCGGATGCGCCTCCATCACCGGCACCTGCTTGTAGGCGGCAGCATGGAAGACCAATTGCGGCCGGTGTGTCTGGAAGATCCGGTCAACTCTTTGTGGATGGCGGATGTCGGCCACCTCGATCCTAAGTTCCACGCCTGCGCTTTGGGCTGGCGCCTGGAGCAGACCGGCGACTTCGTACAGATCGGTTTCGTCGTTGTCCAGCAGGACCAACTTGCGGGGCAGGAAGCGCAGCGCCTGGCGAGCCAGCTGGCTGCCGATAGAGCCGGCCGCACCGGTGATCAGCACCACCTTACCGTCGACGATTCCAGCAATCTGCTCCATATCCACCTTGACCTGGCTCCGGGCGATGAGGTCGGCAAGGTCAACGTCCCGGATGTCGGCCGCGGTGGCCGGAGCGCCCATGAGCTCGCCCAGGCTCGGCAGGACCTTGATTCCAACGCCGGGCACGCTGACTCTTCGCAGAACCTCCTGGAGCACCCGGGAAGGGGCGCTGGGCAGGGCAACCAGGACATGGTCGGCACCGCTGAACGAAACTGCATATGACGCCTGCATGGTGGTCCCGATGACCGGCAATCCATGGATGCGCCGGCCGACCTTCGCCGGGTCGTCATCCAAAAACCCCACCGGGACGAACTTGGAACCACCCCGCAGCATGTCCCGGGCGACGTGCTCCCCGGCATCGCCCGCACCCACTATCAGCACCCGCTCCACCGCGCTTGCGGGCTTCCCGGACTTCACGCTGGCCATCAGCCGCCGGGCGATGCGCACGCCGCCCATCCCCACAAAGGTCAGCAGGATTCCCATTACCGTGACTGAGCGGGGCATCGGCCGAAACGACGTGGCCGCGTTGTGCACCTCGGTTATCACCAGCAGGACGACGAAAACGACAACCATGACGCTGCCCAGCCGGTACAGATCGCTCAGCCCGGTGTACTGAGGGATGCCGCTGTACAGCCCTCGCAACCAGCCGGCAACGAGCATCGTAACCACCAGCACCGGCAGCACCACCCCGGCGAAGCGCAGCGAGGCCCGGGGTAGGACCTCTTCAAACTCGAAGCGCAGCAGAAGGGAGAAAGCGAAGCTAGCCACCAAGATCAGTGAGTCGCGCCCCATCTGGAAGGCCAGCTCCCTGATCCGGGCAAACTGCGCCGGGGTCACGGCCTCAGAGTGGGAACCCGACTGCTCGTCCATTGCCCTTGCCTCGAACTAGATCGACCCGGCTGTGTCCCAATCCTGCCACGAAGGGTGCTCGGCGATCAGACTAACCCCCCGGAGTGCCGGGGGACCGGAGGAGCATGCGTAGGCCTACCCCGGATCCAGCAGTCCCAGCACCGTCTCCAGGTAAGCCTGCTTCATCACGTCCGCACCCAATTCCGCCTCGGCGAATGCCCGCGCTGCCTTGGCCATCCGGGCACGTTCCTCCGGATGGTTCGACAACCAGGCTATGCGCTCGGAGAACGCCTCCAGATCCCCCGCGGGACACAGGAAACCGGTCTCGCCTTCGGCAATCAGCTCCGGAATACCGCCCACCGACGATGCAATAACGGGCACCCCCATCGCCAGGCTCTCCAGGATAACTGCCGGCCGGCCGTCCAGGCGAGAGGGCACCACCAGAACATCGTGGCGCCCGAGGAAGGGTCGGACATCGTCCACATGCCCCACGAAAGATAGCTTGCGCCCAAGCGCCATCCGGTCGATCTGGCGCCGGACCGCCCCCTCCAGCGGACCGGAGCCGGTCATCACAAAGTGCAGGTCAAGGTGCGGCCGAAGCCGGCCCGCGATTCGGACGAAGTCCCCCGGGGCCTTCTCCTCAGACATCCGCCCCGAGAACCCGACGACGAAGGAGTCGCAAGGCGCATCCAGCCCGGCCGGCGTGTCATTGCCGCACGTGGTCGGTTGAAAGCGCGCCAGGTCCACCCCGCTGCCAATCCGCCGGATCCGATCTGGCGACTCGCCGGCATCGATAAGCCAGTGCTCCACCTCGGCGTTCTCCACGATGTTGAGGTCGATGTTCGCCGCATGCTTTCGATTGTTGGCGGTGTGGCCAACGGTGTTGAAGAGCAGGTCGATCACCCTAAGATCGGGATAGCGGGAGCGCAGCGCCGGTAGCCGGTCGTAAAAGAAAGTACTGCCAACCACCCAGAGCACCCGGATGTTCTTGGTCTCGATCAGGTAGGAGACGAAATCCGGCCAGCGCGCTGAATCGAGGAAGCGGGGCAGGTGGTAGATCTCCTGCGTTGTCCCACCGAACCAGCGGGACGCGTCGCTAAGCCCTTCCGCTGGCAAGGTGGTGACCATCACCACCCGGAAACCGCTCGAGCCAAGCTGCTCCACCACCTGGCTCATCACGCGCTCCGCCCCGCCTACCAGCAGGAACGGGAAAGCTATCAGGATTGCCGTGCGTTCGTCCTTCCCCGATCGGCGAACGAAGTTGACGAACGGGTCGCTCACCTGCACCGGCGTCAGCTTGCGTTCCTCTGACAAAGCGAACGCCTCTGCGGTCAGCAGGGCAGCTTCAGACGAGACCAAGGCCGCCCGCTGTTCCACCGGCGAGGGCACCTGCGATCCGTGGCTCAAACTCCCCGAGTGCACGCGGTAGCTGAACAGCGGTTCGGTACTGATGTTGACTATACGGGCGCCCAGCGCCGCCAAACGAATCCAAAGCCGCCAGTCTTCTGCCAGGTGGTCCGCCCCCCGGCCGGTGTCGACAAATCCACCGGCTTCCGCCCACAGCTTACGGCGGAAAACCGCGCATGTGGCAAGCTGGTTCCCCCGCACCAGGTCCGCCAGCGTGGGGTGCTCCTGCACTCGGTACTCGCCCGTCCGTTCGCCGAACAGCTCGTACGAGGTGGACGCCACGTCGTACGCTTGGGTCTCCAGCAGGAATAGCGCCTTTTCCAGGTAGGTGGGCTTGAGAACGTCATCGGCGTCCAGGCAGCAGACGTACTTCCCCCGCGCCGTCTCGATGCCGAAGTTGCGGTTGTCGCCCACCATGTGCCGGCCCTCTCGCCATTGAATGACCGTCCTGGGCCGCTCCAAGGCCTTGAGCGCGGCCACCGAACCCGGATCGTCAGACCCTCCGTCCACCACAATGATCTCCAGATCGGTGTGGGTCTGGGCCAGCACCGAATCCACCGCGCCCGCCACCAGCGCCCCGTAGTTGAAGCACGGGATCACCACGCTGACCAGTGGAGCGTCGGCGGGCCAATTCTGCTGTACCACCGTCTCGGGCGCCCGGGTGAACGGAAGGGAGGAAGGAGACGGCTCGGAAGGCGCAATTCGGCGAAACAGCAACTCCGCCAGACGGCGCTTTAGCGATTCGGGGAGGGGCGCTGCGCGATAGAACTTCTTGAGAAGCTCTCGGCCTGCGGGGCTCCGCGGGGCAGTCCAAGCGTGCCGGGCGGCGGTTACACCCCAGCGCAGTGGGGAGGTCATCCTCCAGATAGTCGACTCCAGCAAAACTTTCACGTGTTCTTGTTCCGCAGCCAACTCTATGTTCAACCGGGCCGCCTCGTCCTCCCGGTCACTCAAGTAAGCCATTCGCTCCCGAAGACTGCTGGCCTCGGCCCGCAGGCGTTCGGCTTCCTCCTGCCCGAGCAACTCGCCCTCCAGCAACCTTGCCAACGTGGCGATCTCCGCTTGCAGGTTCTCAACTGAGGCGAACCAGCCGCGTTCGCTTTCCGCCTTCTCATCCCGGACCTGCTCGATCTGAGTTTCCAACTCTCTAAGCGCTCCCTGCAGCCGGGCCGCCTCTGCCTCAATCTCGCGCAGCCGGGCCAGCTCCGCCTCAGCTCCCAGCAACCGGGCCAGCTCAGAACTGTCCCGATCCTCGATCGCCTCCAGGAGCGAGGCGGATCGGCCCAGTTCAGTCTTCCACAACGCGCTCAACCGGCCAGCCAATCTGGGATTCCATTCGTGCGCAGGTAGTTCCGGCAACAAGGCCACTGTCTCGGGGTTAACCTTCGCGGCGTAGACCAGGTCGAAGTACAAGCGGAACTGGCGCCCGGGGCCAGCCAGCTCTATCAATGGAGCGCTCCAGAGCCTGTCCAACTGTGCAGCCTGCGCCGGCGAACCACCGGCCGCGCCTACGAACGTCGCTCCGAAGTTAGCAATCTCCACCTCCCGCCCGGCCGCCAGCCCGGTGAAGACCTGGTTGAACAGGTAGCGGAGACCCTCGACGGTCGGATAAAAAATGTGCTCGAGTGAGCTGCGCAGCCAGATCGAGTCCCGGTCGTCCCACCGGGTCAGCGGAGTCTCGAAGATCAGTAGCCCGCCAGGCTTGAGCATGGCCGAGATGTTCTCCAGGGCCCCCCTGATGTCAGTTACGTGTTCCAGGACCGCCATTGCGGTTATGACGTCGAATTGCCCCTGCCAGTGCTGCGCCATACCTGAGTCCAGGATGTCGGGCCCCAGGATCTGAATGCCTTGCGCCCGGCACTGAGCTGCCAGACGAACGTTCACCTCAATGCCGTACGGTTCGAAGGTCGGCCCCAGCTGTGCGAGCAGGTAACCACTTGCGCAGCCGACATCCAGCACCACACCGCCTTGTTGAACCAATCGGACCAGTTGCGCAACCCAGGCCAGGGAGTGGGAAGCGGTAGCCTCGTAGTCCGCGTAACCCGTGAGCTCCCCACCACCGGAGTAGTAAGCGTCGTCGTAAAGGCTGAGAATGTCGGCAGGGCGGCTCTCGACGAAACCCATGCCACACCGGTTGCACCGCATGACCCAGATGCCGTCCGTTCGCTCCAACGCCGCCGAGAGGTCGACTTCCCCGCACACCGGGCAGCTGGTTATCGCTACCTTTTCAAACAAGTTCACGAACTCCTCAAGAACTCGGGGACCGACCATTCGAACTCAGCGACCTCGTCGCGCACCGTTACCGCCATGGTTGGCGTTCCCCAGCGCTCCAAGGGGGCGGCGAGGGGAAAGGCGATCTCATGGCGCCCGCCATCATCCTGCACAACCACCAATCGGTCGATGGCGAAAAAGCCTTCAGTGCGCACCGTGAACAGCAGGGTCCGATCGATCGGCACGTCCACCCCTTGGAGGCTGAGACCACCATCGGCTTCCCGGAAATCGAAGGTCCAGCCCAACCATCGGTTTGAAACAATCTGATGGATATCCCGGCGCCGGTAATTCTCCAAAAGAACCGCCTTGGTACCCCAGGTCGTCTCCAATGCAGCGATCAGCAAGGTGTCGGCTACGTGGTCCACTTCAAAGAGGCGGTCGCTCAGCGCAAATGGGACGATCACCGCGTCTCGAGGCAGGGCGTCGGAGGGAACCTCATTAACGAGAGCCTTGATCTGGTGCGTATCCAACTCGTTTCGGGCGTCGTAAATGAGTGAGTTGCCCAACATCACAATCGAACCCAGCAGCACCAGAATGCCGGCAAGGCCCACGGCCACTTTCTCCTGCGCCGGTCCCCTTGCCACCAGCCAGGCCACTGCTCCCGCTGCCATTGCCACACCGGGCCAGGAAAGGTAAAGGATGCGAAACTCGAGCATCTGCTCCTTTATCAGGGCCCCCGGCAGCAGCACAGCGGTAAGGCCCCAGAGGCATCCGGCAATCAACAAGACCCATCCGGCAGCGTTTGGCCGACGGGCGTGGTTGCGGTCGGGTCGCCAGCGCAAAGCAGAGACTAACGCGAGGACGATTCCGCAGGCAGCCAGCCAACTGGCCCATGAGCGGCCGATCCTCTCGAGGCCCAGAAAAAACGCTTCAGCCCGAATTTGCCCACCCCACTCGCCGAAAAGCATCCATCTCGCGCGCCCCAACGTTGCCTGAACGTTGTCAATTAGCTCAGAGGGCGCGGAAATCAACCCTCCCCGCTGCTGGAACATGCTGGATCGCCCGTAGGTCACCACCGTGAGGAGCAAGACGGCGCCTGCCGGCACCGAACAAACAAGCAGCGACCGCTTCACCACCCGAACCGGACCCGTAGAACTTCGAAGCGCCCGCGCGCAAACCAGCAAGGGCACGAGACCCAGTATCAGCACTACGCTCTCGATCAGGGACAGCGTTGAGCACGCAAGCACCCCTACCCAAACCATCCGGCTCCAGCGCGGCGATTCGACGAAACTCTCAGCAACCAGTAGATCCACCATCCACAAACCGATTCCCACCGCTATCACGTACGGGATGGAGGCAATCCACAGGGTCGCCTCGTGCCCAAAGATCGGCACCAGAAGGACGGCTCCGGCTATCAGCGCGGCCAGCCGCGATCCCAAGACCCTTCGAACCAATAGGCCTCCCGCCACGGCAGACAGCACGAACGCTGCGGAGCACAACAGGCGTAGCAGCAACTCGTCATGGTCGACCATCTGAACCAGCGATGTGCCGAGCGCCAGATTCAGAAGCCGAGCTGGGTAGAACGGGTTGCGTTCAGGTCCTAGCAACCGAGTCGAGAGGCCGGTTATCGGGTCGACCGCGGTGGTCATGATGGCGAAGTCGTCCGAGTAGAAGCCCCTCTCCCAGACGAGCAGAAAACTCAATACGAGGCAAATGACGCCTAGTGCCAGCCACGCCCAATTGGTCCCAACGAAGAAAACCAGAGCCCTCAGAACGCGGACGGCTAGAACCCTTGGTCGCGCCTCGTGTACTCGCACCGCGGGCGCCACCCTTGAGTCAGTCAAGTCCAGTAACGCTTCCTCGAGCATCCAATGATCAAAATCGGCGTGTCAACCGACGATCCGCCTTCCCCGTATCCTACTGAGGTGCACTTCCAGACCCCGGCATCGGCTAACTGGCGGTGAAGCCCCCCTCAGCCCCCTGGCATTCATCGGCGCGGGTACGGGCCGGAGCGCTGGTCGGCGGGCTCCTGCTACTCGCCGCCCTACCTACCGCCCTGGGCGCCTGGAATCTGATACAGGCCCGAAACGCCTTCCTGGGCGCCGCTGCGGCCGCCAAGACCCTCGACATTGCGCACGCCCGGGAGGGCTTCTCCCGGGGCGGCCTGCTGGCATCCGCCGCCGAAGAACGGCTGAACAATCCGGTGGTGGTACTGGCGCAAAAACTGCCGTTCATAGGTGACGACATCCGGATGGTCCGGGCCCTGGCCACCGGTGCCCGCCAGCTTGCCCCGGCCGCCCTGCGGGCGCTTAAAGTTGCCGACGTCTTCCCCCGCGGACCCGATGGGCCGCGGCTGGGGCTGATAGACGGTCGGCTGGACCTTCAGCCGTGGCCGGCGGCCGGCGTGGAGCTCAAGCTCGCCGCAGAAGCCATCCGGAATTCGCTGGCGCAACTCGACCTCCTCCCGCAGGACCGGCTTTTCGGCCCGGTGGCCGGTGCTTACCGGGCATTCGCGGCTCAAGGTTCTGAGGCTGCCCGTACACTGGACACCGCGGGCGACGCGGTCAGCCTCATCCCACATTTCTTCGGGGGCGACGGGCCCCGCACCTGGTTCCTGTTCCTGCAGAACCCAACCGAGTTGCGCGGGACCGGTGGCTTCCTGGGCGCGTTCGGCATCTTGCACGCCGAGCAGGGCAATCTTTCCCTCGATCGGCTCGAGGACAACGCCGCCCTGCCTGCCATCTCCGGCCCCCCGCCCACCGGCGAGGAGTTCGCACGCCATTACGACCAGTTCGGTACCCGGATCTTCTGGCCAAACTCGAACTTCTCACCCGACTTTCCCACCTCAGCCGGGCTGATGGCAGCGCTGTGGGAACAGGAAACCGGGCAACACCTGGACGGCGTGATTGCAGTGGATGCGATCGGCCTGAACTACCTGCTGGCTCTGGTGGGGCCGATAGACGTGCCGCCGATAGGGCAGATGAACTCCTCCAACTTCCTGGAGTTCGCGCTCAACCGGGCGTACATCGAGTTCCCCGACCGGACCGACCGCTCCCGGGCCCTTAGGGAGGTGGGCCTGGGCGTGTGGACTCGCCTGCTCTCCGGCAGTTTCTCCAACCTGGGCGCACAGGTGGGGGCCCTCTCGGAGATGATCGCCACCAAGCGCATCCAGGTCTGGAGCCCTGCGAAGCAAGGGGTCCTGGAAGGGTTGGGCATCGCAGGAGAGCTGCGCCCGGAGCCGGGTGCCGACTATCTCATGGTCGTTGCGAACAACGCCGGTGGCAACAAGCTGGACTACTACTCCCGCCGCAAGATCACCTATCGGGCACATCTGGGCCGGGGGACCGGCTTCCAGGGCGATGTGTCAGTGGAGATCTCCAACACCGCCCCCGATTCTGGCCTACCGCCCTACATTCTGGGCCTGTACCCTGAGTTCCCGCCCGGCCTTCTAAGGGCCTACACATCGGTATTTATGCCCCAGACGGCCACCCTGCGGGCGGCTGGGATCAACCTGGAAGCGTCGCCTGACCTGGATGGCCATCGGGAGAAAGGTTTGCAGGCGGTCTCCACCTTCGTGCCGGTTGAATCGCGAAGCAAGTCGCTGCTGCAACTCTCCACCGCCCGCCGGATGCAGGCCCCGGGCGAGTACCGGCTGATCGTTCAGCAGCAGGCCAGCCTCCACCCGGATCAGTTTGAGCTGGAAATCTACCTGCCCGACCGGGCCGAGGTGACCCAGGTAAGCGAAGGAATGCAGGTCGAGGGTAGGAGGGTGACCTGGCGCGGTTACCTATCCCGGGAGCGCGAGTTCCTGGTCCGCTATGAACCGCACTCCACACCGCCCAGGCTCTGAGGGCCGAGGAGCTTCGCCCGCGAACAGCGCGCAGGTGGGCGGCGAGGGGGTTGGTCCGAGGCGACTCCAGCCTTCGGAGCCGAGCGGCCGACCTCCTCGCCGCCCACCGGGGGCGTCGCGAAGCTAGAACCCTTCGGCGTCGTCCTCCTCGGGGTCATAGTACTGGGCACGCGCGGCCGCCTCGGCCTCCTGCTGCGCCCGGCGGTCTTCGTCCTCCTTGCGCAAAAGGGTGAGCAGATCGGAGACCTCTACGGAGGGCACCACCTTGACCGTGCGATAGCGGGTCATGCCGGTTCCGGCCGGAATCAGCTTTCCTATGATCACGTTCTCCTTGAGCCCCAGCAGCGAATCCGACTTGCCCCGGATGGCCGCTTCCGTGAGCACCCTTGTGGTCTCCTGGAACGACGCCGCCGACAGCCAACTCTCAGTAGCCAGCGAGCTCTTGGTGATACCCATCAGGATCGGCCGGGCCGTCGCCGGCTCGCCGCCTTTGGCAATCACATCGTCGTTGATGCGCTGGAACAGCTTTCTCTCCACCAGGTCTTGCGGAAGCAGTTCCGTGTCGCCCGGTTCGATCACGCTGACCTTACGAAGCATCTGGCGCACTATCAGCTCGATGTGCTTGTCGTGGATCGGCACACCCTGGCTCTTGTACACCTGCTGAACCTCGTTCACCAGGTAGATCTGGACCGCCCGGATGCCGGCGACCTCCAAGATGTCGTCGGGGTCGATCGACCCTTCGGTGATTTGGTCGCCCGGTTGGACCATGTCCCCCTCGGCCACCTGGAGGCGGTGGCGCCGGGAGACCGGGTACTGCTCTTCCCGCCCGTCCTCGCCGAAGACCTTGACCACCCGCTTGATCTCCTCGTCGTGGATCTCCACCCGTCCGGCGATCTTTGCCACCGTGGCCCGTCCTTTCGGGGTTCGAGCCTCGAACAACTCGACAACTCGAGGCAGTCCGTGGGTGATGTCCTCGCCCGCTACGCCTCCGGTGTGGAAAGTACGCATGGTCAACTGGGTTCCCGGCTCGCCGATCGACTGCGCGGCGATGATTCCCACCGCCTCGCCGATATCGACCAACGCGCCGGTCGCCATATTCCGGCCGTAGCACATCCGGCAAACGCCGTACTTGGACTCGCAGGTGAGCACGGAGCGCACCCGTACCGTATCCACGCCTGCCGCCACCAGAGCGATCCGCATACCACGATCTACCAGGTCACCCGCCTTGGCTACCCTCTTTCCGTCGGAGATCACGTCCTCCAGGCACACCCGTCCAAACAGCTTTGTATCCACTGAAGGGGCTTCCACCCGGCCGGCGGGCGTCTCGACGGTCACCTGCACCGGGATGCCCCGCTCGGTGCCGCAGTCATCCTCTCGGACTATCAGCTCTTGAGACACATCCACCAGGCGCCGGGTCAGGTACCCTGAGTCTGCGGTGCGCAGTGCGGTGTCGGCCAGTCCCTTGCGGGCGCCATGCGTGGAGATGAAATACTCCAGCACGCTCAGCCCCTCCCGGAAGTTGGCCTTGATTGGCCGGGGGATGATCTCGCCCCGGGGGTTGGCCATCAAGCCCCGCATGCCGGCCAGCTGGCTGATGTTGCCCTTGTTCCCTCGTGCCCCCGACTTCCACATGATGTAGATCGGGTTCAACTCGTCCTGCTGGAAGGTGGCGTCCATGGCTGCCGACACCTCGTCGGTAGCCTTGGTCCAGATCTCGATCAGCTCCTGGCGCCGCTCGTCGTCGGTGATGATGCCCCGGCCGTACTGCTGCTCCACCTTCTCGGCCATCGCCTCATGGTCGTTCAGGATCTTGGCCTTGGTGGGCACGTTGACTATGTCGTGCAGCCCGAAGGTGATGCCCGCCTTGGTGGAGTAGTGGAAGCCGAGCGTCTTGATCGAGTCCAAGATCTTGGCGATCGCAACCTTGCCGTAGAGCTCAGCGCACTCCTCGATGATTTGGGCAAGCTCGCGCTGGCCGACCATCCGGTTCTGGTAAGGGTAGTCGTCAGGAAGTGCTTCGTTCAGGATCAGCCGGCCGACCGTGGTCTTGAGGCGCCCACTCTCCTCCAGACCCGGCACCAATTTCTTTCCCATGCGCAGCTCGATAGCCGCGTGCAAGCTAACTTCATCGAAGTCGTGGGCGATCAGTGCCTCCTTCGGAGAGGAGAAGATCTTGCCGTCGCCCTTTTGATCCGTCCGGGTCATTGTCAGGTAGAAGGTGCCCAGGATCATGTCGCGGGTGGGCGTAACAATCGGGGTCCCGTGCGCCGGCGACAAGATGTTGTGGGTCGAGAGCATCAACAGCCGGGCCTCCGCCTGCGCCTCCGATGACAGTGGGACGTGGACGGCCATCTGGTCACCGTCGAAGTCGGCGTTGAAAGCCGTACATACCAACGGGTGGATCCGGATGGCCTTGCCCTCCACCAGGATCGGCTCGAACGCCTGGATTCCCAGCCGGTGCAGCGTGGGGGCGCGGTTCAGCATTACCGGGTGGTCGTGGATGACCTCCTCCAGAACATCCCACACCACCGGCCGGGCACGCTCGACCATGCGCTTGGCGCTTTTGATGTTTTGAGCTTGCTGCATATCCACCAGCCGCTTCATAACGAACGGCTTGAACAGCTCCAGAGCCATCTGCTTGGGCAGGCCGCACTGGTGCAGCTTGAGCTCCGGACCGACGACGATGACCGAGCGGCCCGAGTAGTCCACCCGTTTGCCCAGCAGGTTCTGGCGGAACCGGCCCTGCTTTCCCTTAAGCATGTCCGATAGCGACTTGAGCGGGCGATTCCCCGGCCCTGTGACCGGCCGGCCTCGCCTGCCGTTGTCGAACAGCGCGTCCACTGCCTCCTGGAGCATGCGCTTCTCGTTGTTGACGATGATCTCGGGCGCGCCCAAGTCCAACAGCCGCTTCAGGCGGTTGTTGCGGTTGATCACCCGGCGGTACAGGTCGTTCAGGTCGGAAGTGGCGAAGCGGCCACCGTCCAGTTGCACCATCGGGCGCAACTCCGGAGGGATCACCGGCACGCTGTCCAGCACCATGCCCATGGGCGAGTTCCTCGACCCGTCGGCGGTGAAGGGCGAGATGACCTTCAGGCGTTTAATCGCCCGAAGCTTCTTCTGACCCTTGCCGGTGGCGACGATCTCCTGCAGGTGCTCCTGCTCTTCCTTCAAATTGAGCGAATGGATGAGCTCCTTGATAGCTTCGGCCCCCATGCCGCCCCGGAAGTAGTCGCCGAAGCGTTCCCGCAACTCGCGCCAGATGGTCTCGTTATCCACGAGCTTACGGGGGGCCAGGTTGCGAAACTGGTCCCAGGTCTCCTCCAGCAGGCCGGTGTCCCGCTCGGCGCGGGTACTGATCTCCTTAAATTGCTTGTTGGACTCGTTTTTGGCCTTGTTGACCTCGGCGGCCTTGGCCCCTCGCCGCTCCAGCTCGCCCAGGGCGGCCTCCAGCTGCTCTTCAACCTTGCTCCGCCGGCTGCCCGCTTCCTCTTGGATCTGCTCCAGCTCCCTGCGAACCTGGGTCTCCAGGGTGGCCATATCCCGCTGCCGCTTGGTGTCGTCCACGTTGGTGATCAGGTAGGACGCGAAGTAAATTATCTTCTCCAAATCCTTGGGCGCCAGGTCCAGCAGGTAGCCCAGCCGCGAAGGGACCCCCTTGAAGTACCAGATGTGGGTTACCGGAGCTGCCAGTTCAATGTGGCCCATCCGCTCCCGGCGCACCTTCTGCCGGGTTACCTCAACCCCGCACCGCTCGCAGACAATTCCCTTGAAACGCACCCGCTTGTACTTGCCGCAGTAGCACTCCCAGTCCTTGGTGGGACCGAAGATGCGCTCGCAGAACAGCCCGTCCTTTTCCGGCTTGAGAGTTCGGTAGTTGATGGTCTCCGGCTTCTTGACCTCCCCGTGTGACCACATGCGAATTTGATCTGCACTGGCCAGCCCGATCCGAAGCTCGTCGAAGTAAGTAACGTCAAGCACAGTTGTATGCCTTTCCACTAAACGAGTGGGAATTCGATCCGCCGCCGGCGGATCGATCTATGCCGCCACCGCAGGTGGCGGGTGAGCCCCGGTGTCCGCCGAATCCTGCGTCACCGCCGCTGAAGCTTGTCTTTGCGGACTCCACCTCATGCCTCCAGGTCCACAGACGCGGGCTCTCGCCTGGAAAGGTCGATTCCAAGCTCCTCCGCCGTCCGGTAAACGTCTTCGTCGATCTCTTTCATCTCGATCTCTTTGCCCTCAGCGGACAGGACCTCGACGTTCAAGCACAGGGACTGCATCTCTTTGATAAGCACCTTGAACGACTCCGGGATTCCCGGCTCGGGAATGTTCTCTCCCTTGACGATGGCCTCGTAGACCTTCACGCGGCCGAGGACGTCGTCCGACTTGATGGTCAACAACTCCTGAAGCGCGTAGGCGGCGCCATAGGCTTCCAGAGCCCACACCTCCATCTCTCCGAACCGCTGCCCGCCGAACTGGGCTTTGCCCCCCAAAGGCTGCTGGGTAATCATCGAGTAAGGGCCCGTGGAGCGGGCGTGAATCTTGTCGTCCACCAGGTGGGACAGCTTGAGGATGTAGGTGTAACCAACCACCACCCGGGCGTCGAACTTGTACCCGGAACGCCCGTCATAGAGCCACGCCTTGCCGTCTTCCCCAACCAGAGTCACCTCTCCATAAGAGTTGTCCCGGCTGCTGGCCAAGGCCTCCAGGATGTCTTCCTCGCGGGCGCCATCGAACACCGGAGTGGAGACCCACATCGCCTGGGTGCCGTCGCCGACCCCGTCGCGCTGGGCGCCCAAGCCGTTGCCCTGGTACCCGTCGGTGAACTTGCTCACCCAACCGTTGTGCGCCGCCCAGCCCAAGTGGGTCTCCAGTACCTGACCCAGATTCATCCGGGAGGGCACCCCCAGCGGGCTCAATATGATGTCCACCGGCCGGCCGTCGGCCAAAAACGGCATGTCCTCAAGAGGCAGCACCTTGGAGATGACGCCCTTGTTCCCGTGCCTGCCGGCCAGCTTGTCCCCCTCCTGGATCTTTCGCTTCTGGGCTACCTGGACCTTGACCAGCTGATTCACGCCCGGGGGAAGCTCGTCGCCCTCCTCCCGGCTGAACACCCGTACATCTATGACCGTGCCGTTCTCGCCGTGAGGCACTTTGAGCGAGGTGTCCCGGACCTCCCGGGCCTTCTCCCCGAAGATTGCCCGGAGCAGCCGCTCCTCGGGAGTGAGTTCGGTCTCCCCCTTGGGAGTGACCTTGCCCACCAAGACGTCGCCCGGACCCACCTCCGCACCGATGCGGATGATCCCCCGGTCGTCCAGGTCCTTGAGGATTTCCTCACCGACATTAGGAATGTCCCGAGTGATCTCCTCGGCCCCCAACTTGGTGTCACGAGCGTCCACCTCATGCTCGTCGATGTGGATCGACGTCAGCACATCGTCTCGGACCAGCCGTTCGGACAGGATGATTGCGTCCTCGTAGTTGTAGCCGTTCCAGGGCATGAAGGCGACCAAAAGGTTTTTGCCCAATGCCAGTTCGCCCAGGTCGGTGGAAGGGCCGTCGGCCAGAATCTGCCCAGCCTCCACCCGCTCGCCCTCGCTGACCACGGGCTTTTGGTTCATGCAGGTCGCCTGGTTGGAGCGATGGAACTTGGCCAGCCGGTACTGGCGGGAGTTACCGTCGTCTTGCTTGACGTAGATGTAGTCCGCGCTGACCTCCTCCAACACGCCCGGCTTTTCAACCACGATGACCTCGCCGGCGTCCATCGCGGCACGCACCTCCAGACCGGTGCCGATGAGCGGCGCCTCCGGCCGTAGCAGTGGCACCGCCTGCCTTTGCATGTTGGCGCCCATAAGTGCACGGTTAGCGTCGTCGTGCTCCAGGAACGGGATCAGCGCGGTACCCACGGAGACTATCTGCTTGGGCGATACGTCCATGTAATCCACCCGCTCGGGCGGCACGAACTCCACCTCGCCACCCTTGGTGCGCACCAGCACATGGTCCTCGGAGAACCGGTTCTTGGTATCTAGAGGAGCGTTGGCTTGCGCCTTAACGAAGCGGTCCTCCTCGTCGGCGGTTAGATAGTCGACCTGATCGGTGACCCGTCCCTTCGCCACTTTCCGATAGGGCGTCTCAATGAAGCCGAACTCGTTGATCCGGGCGTAGCTGGAAAGCGAGCCGATCAGCCCGATGTTGGGTCCTTCGGGCGTCTCAATCGGGCACATCCGGCCGTAGTGGCTGGGGTGGACGTCTCGGACCTCGAACCCGGCACGCTCCCGCGACAAGCCGCCCGGACCCAGAGCCGACAGGCGGCGCTTGTGGGTCAGGCCGGCCAGCGGGTTGTGTTGATCCATAAACTGGGAAAGCTGCGAAGTCCCGAAGAATTCCTTGATCGACGCCACCACCGGGCGGATGTTGATCAGGGTCTGAGGGGTGATTGCCTCCACATCCTGGGTGGTCATGCGCTCTCGCACCACCCGTTCCATGCGGGAAAGGCCGATCCGCACCTGGTTTTGGATCAGTTCCCCCACTGAACGGATGCGCCGGTTGCCGAAGTGGTCAATGTCGTCCACCTCGAAGTCAACGTCGCCCCGGTGCAGCTTCACCAAGTACTCAACGGTCTTCAGGATGTCCTCGTAAGTGAGCACTGACTTGTAGCCGGGCGTGCGGGGCGCCCGGTCCACCTCAGTGATCGCGGAGAACACCTTCCAGTGCTCCTGTTCGAACGCCTCCTTGCCGGGCTTGGCGCGCTGGAGCATCTCTGCGTGCAGACGGCCGAGCACCCGCTCCATGGCATCAGAGCTGACATTGAGCTTCTTGTCCACCTTGTAGCGGCCGACCTTCGCCAAGTCGTAGCGCTTCCAGTTGAAGAACAGGTTGTCCAGCAGGGTCCTTGCCGAATCGGGGGTGGGGGGCTCGCCCGGGCGCAGCTTGCGATAGATGTCCATGAGCGCCTCGTCCTGCGTCTGCAGGTGATCCTTCTCCAGGGTCGCCCGGATGGAGTCGCTGTCGAACAGCTCGACAATTTCCTCAGGGGTGAGACCCATTGCCTTGAGCAAGCCAGTAACGTGCTGCTTGCGCTTGCGGTCAATGCGAACCGCCACCAGATCCTTCTTGTCGGTCTCGAACTCAAGCCACGCCCCCCGGGCTGGAATCACCTTGACACTGAACAGGTCGCGGTCGGAGGTTTTGTCCAAGGCGCGGTCGAAGTAGACCCCCGGAGAGCGCACCAACTGCGACACCACTACCCGCTCGGTACCGTTGATCACAAAGGTGCCTTTGTCGCTCATCATCGGAAAATCGCCCATGAAAACCGTCTGTTCTTTGATCTCTCCGGTTTCCTTGTTAAAAAAGCGGGAAGTAACGAACAGCGACGCGGAGAAGGTCATGTCCTTCTCTTTGCACTCCTCCACCGAGTGCTTCGGGTCCTCAAAGCGGTAGTCGGCGAATTCCAATTGCAGGTTGCCGGTGAAGTCCTCAATCGGCGAAACGTCGTGAAACGTCTCCTTCAGGCCCTCATACAAAAACCAGTTGAACGAGTCTCGCTGGACGGCGATAAGGTCTGGGAGTTGCTGGATTTCGGGGAAGCGTGCGAACGAGACGCGCGAACGGGAGGCGGATTTGATCGCCAATGCGGCACTCCTCCTTTTCAGGGAATTCGAATGGACCGGACAAATCGAGTGGTGCCACGCTGACGCGACGGTTCAGGCAACGCTCCACTTGGTTCGCAAGTATTCGGCGACGAACCGTGCCTCTTGCAATGAGATGCTGACAGGAACGCGCCTGCCCGGTTAGGTTCAAGGCGCGAGAGATCGCCCGGAAAATTGACATTAAGAAAGCAAGGGTAGCAGGTGACAGCCGAGGTGTCAACGGCTCAAATAAGCCGATCTGCGCACTTCCTATTCGGTTCCCAATCCTCGCCAGACTAGGTGCCCGCACGTCAAGATGTCAAGGATTTTCGCGCTCTGTTGCCGTCGAGCGCTCTTACACGTGGGTGGGATCGATTTTGGTGCCCCGGAACGCGGATTTATCCTATCCACCGGCCATCCGTTGGTGTAGATTACATCTCGTTGGAAATGGCTAGCTGAACTCTTTCTTCACAACACAGCAACTTCTAGCCGCAAACAAAAGGAGTAGGGATGAAGATCAAGAAAATGATGGGCGTGCTTATGATGCTCGCCCTCGCGGCGGTCCTCATGGTTCCCACGGCATCCGCAGACGTCGAGTGCGTTGCAGACGGCGGAGGCAACCTCTGCACCGACATCAGCTTCGACTTCGAAGCCGAGCAGGCCGGTGGCGACGGTGCCGACGGCGGCGACAGCGGTGACGGTGGAGCCGGTGCGGCCAGCGGCAACGGTGGCGTCGGCGGAAGCGGCGGTGACAGCGGAGACGCAGAAGGTGGCTCCGGAGACGGCGGCAACGGCGGTGGAGCAGCCGGTGGCGCTGGCGGTAGCGGTGGCGGCAACGGTGGCGACGGCGGCGGCGGCGGCGCAGCGGGTGGCAGCGGCAACTACGCCGGTGCCGTCACGGGCGGCGGCGACGGTGGCGGCGGCGACGGCGGAGCCGGTGGCGACGGCACCTGCGACGGTAGCGGTGGCGACACCGGTGCCGGCTGCAGCGGCGGCGCAGGCGGCGCAGCTGTCGGCGGAGCCGGCGGCGACGGTAGCGGTGGCGACGCCGAGTCCGGCGAAGCCGGCGAAGGTGGCGAAGGTGGCGCCAGCGGTGACGGTGGCGACGGCGGCGAGTCCGGCGAGGCCGGCGGCGGCGGCGACGGCGGAAGAGCCACCGCAGAGCTGTAAACTTTAGCCAACACGTAAGCCGGCCCCTTCGGGGGCCGGTTTACTTTGACCAGACTAGAGTTCGAGGCGAGTTCCAAGCCCCCGCTCCACCGCCCGCTCGTAGACCTTTATCGCTATGGCGATGTCCTGGATTGCCAGGCCGGTTGAGTCGAACACTGTGAGCTGTTCCTCGGAGGTGCGCCCGGGCCTGGTGCCGGCAATTACCTCGCCCAGGGTTCCAGCAATCGACGCCTCGCCGATCAGTCCACCTGCGAAAGCGACGTTCACCTCTCCCCCGTGGATGGCCTGATTCATCTCGTCAACGATGACTCGGGCCCCCTGCAGGATTGCCGGGTCGAGCTCCTGCTTGCCCGGCCCGTCGGCCCCCACCGCGTTTATGTGAGTCCCGGGGCCCACATGCTCGGCCAGGACCACCGGCATCCGGGAGGGCGTGGTGGTGCACACGATGCCGGCCGCGGCCGCCTCGGTCACCGAGCCGGCGGCACGCACGGCGATGCCGGAAAATCCCCGCTCTATGGTGGCGATGAGCGCATCCCGCCGGGCGGCATCGTCCGCCGGCGCCCAAACCACCACTTCGGAAATGGACCGCACCCGGCGGACGCAGCGCAGTTGATGCAGCGCCTGGACGCCTGAGCCCACCAAGCCTACGCTGGAAGCGTCCGCACGGGCCAAGTACCTGCTGGCCACGCCGGAGGCGGCGCCCGTTCGGATGGCGGTCAGCAGGGTTGCCCCCATGAGGCACAGCGGCTCCCCCGTCTGCTGCAAAAACAGCAGGTAGGTCCCCATCACAACCGGCAGCCCTCTCCCCGGATTGCCCGGGTGGGAGTTGACCAGCTTCACTCCGGCGTAGTGATCACCGAGCGCCGCTGGCATCGCTCTTAGATCGCCTCGGTGCGGGAAATCGAGATAAACCTTCGAGGGCATGCTGGCCATCCCCAGGGCAAGCGCCAAAAAGGCGCTCTCGACAGCTTCAATTGCTTCGCCGTCGTCGATCAGCCCGCCAACCTCAGCGTCGGTCAGAACCAGCAGAGGGTTCATGGGTGCCCCGGCCAGTCGGGCCGCTCGGCTACTTGAGCTCGATGGTGGCGCCGGCGCCCTCCAGCTGCGCCTTGGCCTTTTCGGCAACCTCCTTGGCCACCTTCTCCAGAATCGCCTTCGGAGCGCTTTCCACCAAGTCCTTGGCTTCCTTCAAGCCGAGTTGGGTCAGAGCGCGAACTTCCTTGATGACCTGGATCTTCTTCTCGCCGATCCCCACCAGCATGACGTCAAACTCATCCTGCTCCTCCACCTCAGGAGCGGCCGCAGCCGCGCCTGCGCCACCGCCCGCCGGAGCAGCCATCATCTGCGGAGCGGCGGTCACTCCGAACTTGTCTTCGAACGCTTTCACGAACTCGGAGAGCTCCAAAACCGTCATGTCACCGATTGCGCCCAGCAGATCCTCCGGGGATACCTTGGTCATTTTCCTGCCTCCTGATTCTCAATAGCGGCATCTACTGCCGCGCTCTCGGTTGGTGCAGCCGGGACGCCGTCCTGGCTCTGTCGAAGCTGTTGAAATGCATACAGGGCATTGCCCAAATTGCCCAGCGGGGCGTAGATCAGGCTGGCGACCTTCTGAATCGGCGAGATCAGCAGGCCGGCCAGTTGAGCCAGCAAGACTTCTCGCGACTGGACCTTGGCCAGCGCCCGGGCCTGCTCGGCGGTTAGGACCTTCTTGCCGAGGATTCCACCCTTGACCACCAAGGCGGGGTACTTCTTAGCCGCCTCCTCCAAACCCTTGGCCGCCAGCACGGCATCACCTTGAACGAAGGCGATGGCGGTAGAACCGCTGAGGAGCGGTACGAGATCATCCATCCCTGCGTTGGTAGCGGCGATTCGCCCCAGGGTGTTCTTAACGACTCCGAACTTGGCACCGTTGGCCGCCAGAGCACGCCTGAGCTCCAGCATCTCTCCCACCTTGAGGCCCTTGTACTCCGCGAGCAGTGCAGCGTCGCTTGACTCGAAGCTCACGGTGAGCTTGCGCACCGACTCGACCTTATGCGGCTTGGGCATAAAGACTCTCCTTTAACGAAAAGATCAAAAAAGGTCACGAAAAAACGACCTGCCGCAAACGACAGATCGCTCTTAGAGAAAGCGTGGATTCTGTTCGCCTGAGCGGGCTACCTGTTGTGGTAATTAAAGTCCCTTGGACCACCTGCCGTCTGCGGCTCAGCCAGCCTACCATCCGCCGGGCCGGCACAGTGCTAAAGCGTAAGCTACTGCTCCGAGAGGCAAGTAGGTGCGCGACCGAGGGCGCCCAAGTAATTGCCTCTCGGACCCTAAGCCGTTGGCACGACCTCCAGCTTCTTAATTGCCAGCGGGTCGATCCGCACCCCCGGCCCCATCGAGGAAGACACTGCGAGCGACTTCAGGTACTTGCCCTTAGCTGCCGCCGGTTTGGCCCTCAGCACCTCTTCTACCACCGTGAGATAGTTCGCGGCAAGATCATCTACCGGGAACGACGCCTTGCCGATGACCGTGTGGACATTGGCCTGGCGGTCAGTCTTGTACTCTATCTTGCCCGCCTTGAACTCCTTTACTGCTTTGGAGACGTCCTGGGTCACTGTACCGGTCTTGGGGTTCGGCATGAGGCCCCGGGGGCCGAGGATCCGTCCCAGCTTTCCTACAACAGGCATCATGTCCGGCGTGGCAATGGCCACGTCGAAGTCTGTCCAGCCCTTCTCAATCCGCTCCGCTAAGTCCTTGTCGCCCACCACGTCGGCACCCGCCTCGGCGGCCTCACGGGCCTTGTCCGCCTGAGCGAACACCACCACCCGCATCTGCTTGCCGGTCCCCTTGGGTAGGCTGACCGTACCCCTGACCTGTTGGTCCGCCTTGCGCACGTCCAGGTTGAGCCGGAAGCTGAGCTCGACCGTCTCGTCGAATTTGGCCCCAGCCATGTCCTTTACCAGTTGCAGCGCTTCTGCCGGCTCGTAAAACCTGGCTCGCTCATAACGGGAGAGTGCCGCGGTGTATCGCTTGCCCTTAGTGCCCATTGTTACCCTCCGTGATGCTGTTGAAAGCTTGCTTAGCCGACGGTGATGCCCATTGACCGGGCGGTTCCCTCGATGATCTTGGCCGCCTCTTCAATATCGGTAGCGTTGAGGTCGGCCATCTTGATGTGGGCGATCTCTCGGATCTGCGCCGGCGTGACTTTCCCGACCTTCACCCGGTTCGGCTCCGCCGACCCGCTGGAAACCCCCGCCGCTTTCTTCAGCAGGTTAGCCGCCGGAGGCGACTTCAAAACGAACTCGAATGACCGATCGTCATAGATGGTAACTACCACTGGGACGACCATTCCCTGCTGAGCGGCGGTCCTGTCGTTGTACTGGCGGACAAAATCCATGATGGCAACGCCGTGGGGGCCGAGAGCGGTGCCCACGGGGGGTGCCGGCGTTGCCTGACCTGCCGGTATCTGCAGCTTGGCAACTGCCAGAACCTTTCGCTTCTTTGCCATTCGACCTCTCCTCTAGAGCTTTGCGACTTGCTCGAACGACAACTCGACCGGGGTCTCCCGACCGAAAACGTTCACCAATACCTTGAGCT
Organism: Actinomycetota bacterium; assembly: GCA_052389675.1. Lineage (GTDB taxonomy): Bacteria > Actinomycetota > CADDZG01 > JAHWKV01 > JAHWKV01 > JBBDRH01. The sequence continues at coordinate 47,454 of JBQTHR010000055.1, read as the reverse complement.
TCGACTGGTCAACGTTGATCTCTGAGATCGTACCGGTGAAGTTGGAGAACGGCTCGGTGACCACACGAACGCTCTCCCCTTCTTCGAACTCCAGCCGCGGCTTGAGCTTTTCCACCGGCTTGACCCGCAGGATCTTGTCCACCTCTTTGGGCGCGAGCGGGATGGGCTTGGCTCCCGAGCCTACGAAGCCGGTAACTCCGGGGGTGTTACGCACCACGTACCAAGAGTCGTCCTCCAAGTACATGCGCACCAGCAGGTAGCCGGGAAACACCTTCTTCTGTACTACCTGCTTCTTGCCGCCCTTGAACTCCATGACATCTTCCATAGGGATCACAACCTCGAAAATCTTCTCCTCCATATTCATGGAGTTGATTCGAGTGAGGATGCTTCCCTTCACCTTGTTCTCATATCCGGCATAGGTATGGACCACGAACCAGTCACCGGAGCGCATGGTGGCCGGAATGTACTCGTCGGACAGCACGTATGTGTCTGTAATTCCGGTTTGCGGTTCCTCGACTGCCAAGCCCTTGTTCTCCGACACCTACCGCCCTCCTCGTTCAATCAAGAGCAAAACTCCCTTAAGCGCGACATAGTCGATCCCGTAAATGACCACCATGAAGAAAATCACCGTGATGAGCACCACCACGCTGTAGGTCATTACCTCTTGGCGGGTAGGCCAAGCCACCTTCCCGAGCTCTCCCCTTACTTCTTTCAAGAACGCCAGTGGCTTCGTTCGCTTGGCTCTAGGGACCGTCGGCCGCTTTAGACGGTCGGCGGCGCCCTCCCGCCGGGCCATCATCCGCTTCATCTCCCGGTTGACCGGCTGACCGGCGGGTACTGCCACTTTGTCTTCGGTCTTCACGTCCTTGGTGGCCGGCTTCTCCTCGACTGACCGAGCACCGCGGGCCGCTCCGGACGGGGGCGACGAGCCCTTCGACGCCGAGCGGGTGACTGTAGCGCTCTTAGCCGCCGCGCGGCCCGCCGGAGTCTTGGCGGCCGCCCGCCCGGCAGGGCTCTTGGCCGCCGCCCGAGGCGTACGCTCCTTGTCTTGATTCTCAGGTCTTCCTGCCATGCTTCGCACTCCGCCGTCTGGGGATATTCCGATTCAGTCCGGCAGGCCCGGAGGGACTTGAACCCCCAACCCCCGGTTTTGGAGACCGGTGCTCTGCCAATTGAGCCACGGGCCTATATAGCTTTCAGCGACGCCCGCCCTGCAACCGACTAAGTATAGGCTACCAGCCCGCCGCGTCGGCAAGCGGGCCGACTTTGCCGAAAAGCCATCCGAATCCCTCAACGGCAAAGGGCGCCCGAAGGCGCCCTTTTCCGTTGAGTCCTGCTGCGGTGTTACGCAGTCTTGCCGAACTTCCCTACAAGTGCGTAGAGCACGCCTGCGACCACCGTAGCGGTGCCGAGGGTTGCGATGTACTCGTAGATCCCCTCGGAGAGCATGGTCGACAGGAAGTAGGTCACAAGACCACCGGCCGCCCCAAGCACGACGCTCCAGATCATTTCGGCTTCCTTTGCGAAAACCGTCTTGATAAGGATGCCGGCTGCGATACCGAGGACCACCGCCGTGAGAACTTCCATCTGAACCTCCTGCTTACTCGGGCTCCCCCCCGGCCGGCGGCCGGGGCATTTCCCGAACTTTGCGAGGGTTTAGACTGCGGCTTGCTTCTCCCCGTTACGCAGCAACCAAACCGGGAGAGCGGACTCTGCGGAGGCGCCTCCGGCCGAACACCCAAGCACCGGCAACTCCGGCCAGGAGTATCGCACCGCCGGCGGCTACTTTAGGATGCTCACCGATCTGCCTGCCGGTGGCCTTGACCGTCGCCACACGCCGGGCCCGCTCCAAGGTCTTCTCGGTGAGCGAAGCCAGCAGCCAGGCCGGGGGCTGCAAGTTTACATCGGCCAACTGCTTCATCGCAGACATCAGTTCGCCGTACTGGGCCTGCTCGGTCCGGCAATCCTCGCAGACGGCCAGGTGTGCGCCGAGCTCCGCAATCGGCGGTTCGCTTTCATCAAATGCCGAGATGTGTTCTCGGGCTTGCCCACACTCCATTTAGCACCTGCCCTTCAACCATGTAACTGCCATTCTTCGGAAAGTATCCCCTTGAGACGGCGCCGCGCCCGGAACAACCTCACCCGGGCAGTTCCCTCCTGGATGTTAAGTTGCGACGCGATCTCGTCGAACCTTAGACCGTAGACGTCCTTCATCAACACAACGGTCCGGTAGTCCTGCGGCAGCGAAGCGATTGCCGCATCGAGCTTTTCCCCCAACGAACGTTGTTCAGCACGGGCGGCTGGATCGTCGAACCCCTTGGCCGGGATCAGGTCCCAGTCCTCATGCTCGATGAAAACCTCCGTGCGCCTGCGGGATCTCTTGCGCAGGTAGCTTATGGCCACGTTAGAAGTCACCCGGTACAGCCAGGTGGAGAATTTCGACTCGCCGCGAAACTGCTTTATCACCCGCAGGAGCTTGATGTAGGTCTCCTGCGCAACGTCCGCAGCATCCTCGGGACTGCCCACAATCCGCAGGGAAAGACTGTAAACGCTAGCGTGGGTCAGTCGAATCAACTCCTCGAAGGCTGCTTGGTCCCCCCGCTGACAAGCCTCGATGACCTCCGGCGGAACCTCCACAAATGCTCTTGGTGCCTAGTAGTCGGACGCGCTGGTAGGGCGGATGGTTACCGAAGAGCAAGGGCCGGAAAGAACAGCGGCGCGCCCTTGGAGGGCGCGCCGCGCTGCTTTGAGTGGAACCGCCAAGCGCTACCTGGTCTCCCGGTGAGAGGTGTGCACCTTGCACCACCGGCAGTACTTCTTCAACTCCAGGCGTCCGGTCTGTTTCTGACGATTCTTGGTAGTTATGTAGTTGCGCCGCTTGCAGTCACTGCACGCCATGATTACGTGCGGCCGTTTGTCTGCGCTTTTTGATGCCACGGTGTGCTCCCTACTTGATGATCTTGGTGACCTGACCCGCTCCCACGGTCCGGCCGCCTTCGCGGATAGCGAACTGCAGACCCTGGTCCATAGCGATGGGTTGGATGAGCACCACGTGCATGACCGTGTTGTCGCCCGGCATGACCATCTCGATGCCCTCGGGCAGGGTTACCGCACCGGTCACGTCTGTGGTCCGGAAGTAGAACTGCGGACGGTAGTTGTTGAAGAACGGCGTGTGACGGCCGCCTTCGTCCTTGCCCAAAACATAGACCTGAGCCTCGAACTCAGTGTGCGGAGTGATCGACCCGGGCTTGGCCAGAACCTGGCCACGCTCGACGTTGTTTTTGTCAATACCTCGAAGCAAGGCCCCGATGTTGTCGCCCGCTTGACCGGAATCCAGCAGCTTGCGGAACATCTCCACGCCGGTGCATACCGTGCTCTGGGTCTTCTCGTGGATGCCGACGATCTCAATGGTCTCACCCACTTTGACCTGTCCCCGCTCAACCCGGCCGGTAACCACCGTGCCCCGGCCGGTGATCGAAAACACGTCCTCGATGGGCATCAGGAACGGCTTGTCGACGTCGCGAGCGGGTTGCGGAATGGCCTCGTCGCACGCAGTCATCAGATCCATTACACCTTTTTGGGCTTCGGCGTCCCCCTCAAGCGCCTTGAGGGCGGAGACCCGAATAACCGGCAAGTCGTCGCCCGGGAAGTCGTAGGAGCTGAGCAACTCCCGGACCTCAAGCTCGACCAGATCCAGGATCTCCGGGTCGTCCACCATGTCGCACTTGTTCATGGCCACGACTATGTAGGGCACGCCGACCTGCCGGGCGAGCAGGACATGCTCCCGGGTCTGCGGCATCGGGCCGTCCGCCGCCGAAACCACCAAAATTGCCCCGTCCATCTGGGCAGCGCCGGTGATCATGTTCTTGATGTAGTCGGCGTGGCCCGGACAGTCGACGTGCGCGTAGTGGCGCTTCGTCGTTTCGTACTCCACGTGGGCGATGGTGATTGTGATGCCCCGGGCGCGCTCCTCGGGCGCCTTGTCTATCTGGTCGAAGGCGGTGAAGAAGTTGCCCAAGCCTGCGTCGGTGAGCGTCTTGGTGATCGCAGCCGTCAGAGTCGTCTTTCCGTGGTCGATATGACCGATGGTTCCGATATTCAGATGCGGCTTGTTCCGCTCGAATTTCGCCTTTGCCATGCCCTTCCCTTCCGGCTTCGTGTGTTCAGCCCGTTGCTCTAGATTTAAGAACCCGCGTCGAACTCAAAAGACTACCCTGCTGTGCCCGGTGGCGCTCACCCCAGGTTGGCAGACCCGCATTGCGAATCGGTAGCGGCGGGCAGAATCGAACTGCCGACACAGCGATTATGAGCCGCTTGCTCTGCCTCTGAGCTACGCCGCCGGGCCTTACCGAACAACGCTCTCACGTTGCTTCGGGCCTTACCGAACAACCCTCTCACGTTGCTTCGGGCCTTACCGAACAACCCTCTCACGTTGCTTCGGGCCTTACCGAACAACCCTCTCACGTTGCTTCGGGCCTTACCGAACAACGCTCTCACGTTGCTTCGGGCCTTACCGAACAACGCTCTCACGTTACTTGGCTCCGGGCAACCCCGCCCGGCCCTCCAGAGTAACCTGCCCTCGAGGCTCCGGACCATCGCAGAGCCCCCTCGCGGAATCGAACCGCGGACCTACGCCTTACCATGGCGTCGCTCTGCCGACTGAGCTAAGGGGGCAAGACGCTAAATGATACCGGCGCAGCCGGGCAGCCGTATCAGCATGCCTTACCCGCAAGGCGGCCTTGCGAAATTGGGCTCGAATCATGCCAGTTCGCAGGCATAGGAGGCATAGAATGACGAATGCCTTCTTCTGTTTCCGAGCTTCGCAAGGGTACCTCCACCTCTGCCTTCGGAGTTTCAAAACGGGAAGCGCACGACGCCACGGATTTCTACGCCCGTTTTACCGCGCCGGAGTTGAACGACGATGACACACTGGCCCCAGCGCCAGCCAGGCAGGTCGATCAAATCTTCGTCGGCCACTCCCGGGAAATGAACGATGTGCCCACGGCATCGGTGGCGCTGGTGGTCACGTCGCCCCCCTACTTCGCCGGCAAGGAGTACGAGGAGCGTCTGGGCGAAGGAGCGGTTCCCGGCACCTACATCGAGTACTTGAGGATGCTGGAGGAGGTGTTCGCCGAGTGCGTCCGCACGATGGAGCCGGGCGGGCGCATTGCAGTCAACGTGGCCAATCTCGGTCGCAAGCCTTACCGCTCGCTGTCTAGCGACGTCATCACGATCCTGCAGGACAGACTCCGGTTGCTGCTACGGGGAGAGGTGATCTGGCAAAAGGCACGGGGATCAACCGGGTCATGCGCCTGGGGATCGTTCCAGAGCCCAACCAACCCGGTCCTGAGAGACCTTACCGAACGGGTTGTCATCGCCAGCAAGGGCAGGTTCGACCGGGCGCTCAGCGCCCGGCAGCGCCACGCCATGGGTTTTCCTGCTACCAATTCGTTGGGCATTGACGATTTCATGGAAGCCACCACCGACGTTTGGGAGATCCCTTCCGAAAGCGCCACACGCGTCAAACACCCCGCACCCTTCCCGGTAGATCTACCACGAAAACTGATCGATCTTTATACCTACCAGGGGGATCTGGTCCTGGATCCGTTTATGGGATCAGGCACCACTGCGGTGGCTGCGCTGCGCACCGGCAGGCACTTCGTTGGGTACGACACCGAAGCGGCCTACGTTCAGCTGGCCCGGCAGCGGGTGGAACAGGAACGGGCGCGCCTGGCCCTGCCGGACGGCTTGGATCGCGGCGATTTCCGGTTCGAACGGCCGGCCATCCCGCAGCCGGCGCCCCCCGGGGAGAACTTCCAATCGAGAGCCGTGCGGGAGGGTCAGGCGGCCAAGCGAATTGCCCACGCGCTCTTGAAGGATTGCGGTTTCGCCTCGATCAAGGCTGATGTAAAGCTGCCCCATGGAGTGGAGGCCAACTTCCGCGCCTTGGACCGGATCGGACAGCCATGGCTGTTCGATGTTTCCGGCGCCTTCACCAGCAGCCGCCCGGGCCTCATGCGCACAGACACTCTTTGGAAAGCGCTGGGCAAGGCCGCCGTTGTGCATGCAACCCAGCCTCAGCTACCGCTGGTCCTGCTCACCACCTGCGTCCCTCCGATAGGTAGTTCCGGCCATAGGGCACTCTCGGCGGTGCTCGGAAGAGGCAAAGCGATCACCGACATTATCGAGATGCTCTCCGAATCCGACGTCAAGCGCCTCCACGGCTACGCCGAGCGAGGGTTGGAGGCCGGTTAAAGATTGCGGCCGGGAATGGTTGGCAGTCGGGGGCGTTCGGCGGCGAGCGACCCGGAAGATCAATGACCGACCCTAGCGTGTTTCAATCCTCCGCCGGTGAGCAGGGCCGGCAGTTTGCAGGCCAGTGTGACCTGCTGCTGCGCAACTGCGGCTACCGGCTGGGTTCACGGGTGCTGGTGAACCGGATCGGCATCGAAATCGATCGGGAGGCGCTCAGCCCTTCCGGGACCACCATCTGGTTTGAGTACAAGGGAAGCGTGCAGGGTTCCCGGCCCGGACTCATGCGCACCGACACCCTCAAGAAGGCAATTGCCAATGGGGCGCTGCTGGCCGCGGTGGGCGACCATCCGGCGTTTGTGGTCTTAACGTCGCACCTACCCGTTGCCGGAGCCGGCCTGGCGATGATGAATACCGCGCGAGAACTCGGCTACCTGATGGATGTCATCTGCATCTATCATCCCGCCGATACGGTGCGCCTGAGCAAGCTTTAGTCATCTGGTGGTGGGAGAAGGATTCGAACCTCCGAAGCTCACGCAACCGGTTTACAGCCGGCTCCCTTTGGCCACTTAGGTATCCCACCGTGTGCCGCCGCATTAGGATAAAGCTTGAGCCGGATCAAGGAGTGCAGTGGCCCAAGCGTCATTCGATGTGGTCAGCGAGGTCGACAGCCAGGAGGTCGTCAACGCTGTAGATCAGGCGCGGCGTGAGATCACACAACGCTTCGACTTCAAGGATACCGGTACCGAGCTAAAGCACGAAGCCTCTTCAATTGAAATCAGGTCCAGTTCGGAGGGCCGGGTTCAGGCAGCGGTTGAGGTGCTCAAGGAGAAGATGGTCCGGCGCAATGTCTCGTTGAAGGCGCTCTCCGAGGGCAAAATTGAACCGGCCGGCGGCAACAACTACAAGCAGCGGATCGAGATCGTTCATGGCATCTCTGACGAGAAGGCCCGGACGATCAACAAGTTCATCAAGGGCTTGGGATCGAAAGTTCAAAGCCAGGTCCAGGGGGATCAGTTGCGGGTAAGTTCGAAGTCTAGGGACGATCTTCAGCAGGTTATCCAGGCCCTCAAAGAGGAGGACTTCGGCATCCCGCTGCAGTTCACGAACTACCGCTGATGACCGACTGCGTTTTCTGCAAGATTATTGAAGGCGAACTGCCGGGCACCCGGGTGTACGAGAACGAGGCTGTCGTTGTGCTGATGGACATCAACCCGTGGACAAGGGGTCACTGCTTGGTCATCCCACGCAACCATTCGGCGAATGTTTTCGAGATATCAGAGCGAGACGCCGTTGAGGTAACCAAAGTGGCCCATCTGCTTGCCCCGGCAATCAAGCGGGGAATGGGTGCAGACGGCCTGAACCTGCTTCAGTCGAACGGTGCAGCCGCCTGGCAGTCGGTGGAACACTTCCACATGCACCTCATCCCACGCTGGTACAGCGACAGCCTGATCCCTCCTGCAGCACCCATGGAGGTAAGTCTGAAGACGCTGGAGACCAACGCTGAGAGGATCAAAGGCGCGCTCCTTTAAGGGAGCTAAGGGAGCCCGGAGTCCTGCTCGTCGGAGGCGGCGGAAGACGCCAGCGCTAGTCCCACCGGGCCGACCACCAACGCCTCGTCTTTCAGCAAGGCGCTCGACACGAACTCGATCATCCTCGCCTGAGGGCTGGCTACCGCCGCCCTGACCGCGTCCATGCGGGTCTCCTCCTGCACCTCCGCGGTGGACAGGGCACCGGAGGGAAGCCCGGCGTCCAGCGCCGACTGGCGGGCCAAGCCGAGCACCCCCAGAGTCGGGTCCATCATTGAGAACCACAGCACGTCCTCGGGACTTTGGATCTCAGAGGACTGCAGGAGCCGGTCGACGTGCTTGTTGATGATCAAAAGGGGCGCCTGCCCAGAACCGCCCCGGTTGACCAAGGCTCCGGTTCCGTTTGCCAGCGCAAGCGCCCGCTCCTCCGCTTGGCGCAGCGCATCGTCCAAGAACGGCTTGGGATCGCGGGCGGGGCTGCCCTTGCCTCCCGGATGGATCTCGAAATGCAGGTGGGGAGAGCCACCCTCAGCGTTGCCGGTATCGCCCACGAAACCGATGACCGCCCCCTTCTCCACCCGCTGCCCGACCGCCAGCCCCTTCACCCAGCTTTGAAGGTGGGCGTAGTAGTAGGCCGTCCCGGTGTCGGCGCCAACCCACACCGAGATGCCACCCGCTCCAGCAGTGCCCTTGGCGATGACCCTGCCCGACTCCGACGTGACGATTGGCGTTCCGAAGGCCGCGAAGATGTCCGTCCCTTTGTGAAGGTGCGGGGTGGGGGTGTACCGGGGAAATCCCCAGTCATGGCTGAACTTGGAGGGCCCGGCCACCGGGAAAGGCGGAACCGCCTGAAGCAGGGCCCGCTCCATAGGCATCCCCTTGGCAACCACAGCCCTCAGGCGCTCAAACAGCACTGCAGTGGAGCGCGCAGGTGAACGGCGGATCTGCGGAACGGCCAGCGGGAACGGCGCGCGCCCGGAGGAAGACGAACCGGAGGTGCGGCTGACGACCGGCGCCGGCCCGGGGATAACCGGCACCGCTGGGGCCGTTCCGGGACCAGGGGCCGGAACGGGCTCGGCCGGGGGCTTGGGAAACAGCAGATCGAGCAGATTCTGCAGCTGCGCGTTGGCCGGCAGCGCGCTGACGACTACGAAGCTGGCGGTCAAAGCGCAGCAAATCAGGACCCTCAAATTTCGCCGCACGAGCCCCCCTGTAGGTTGCCGCCGCCCGCACATACGGGCCGGAAGGAAAATGCTACGGAACGATAACCCAAACGTTCATATGGAAGTCAAGTACGTGACGCGAACGAGCCGCCACGAGCAGGGTCGTGGCGGCTCGGCTAGAGGCTCGGGTTTACGATCTGGGAAGCCATTTCCTCCAGCCGGCGGACCCGCTCTTCGGTGGGCGGATGGGTGCTGAACAGCCCGGCGAGCCCCTTTGCGAACTGACCGCGCAGCGGGTTGACGATGTACAACGGCGCGGCCGACGGGTTGACCGCCATGGGGATCTGCTGGGCCCCCCGCTCCAGCTTGCGCAAGGCGCTGGCCAGGCCGTCGGGACGACCGGCGATCTGAGCGCCTACGGCGTCCGCCTGGAACTCCCGTGAGCGGGACAAGGACATCTGCAGGACCATTGCAGCAAGCGGGGCAACAATGATCCCCACCATCAAGCCGACGATGCCCGCCGGACCCCTGTCGTTGTCGCGGTGGCCGCCGCCGAACAGGGCAGCCCACTGGGCCATCTGAGCGATGAAGGAGATAGCACCGGCGATAGTTGCCGCCACCGAGGCAATCAGGATGTCCCGGTTACGCACATGAGCCAATTCATGGGCCACGACGCCCTGAAGTTCCTCGGGCGACAGGCGCTTCAAAATGCCTTCGGTAACCGCCACCGCAGCATGTTCGGGGTTGCGGCCGGTTGCGAATGCGTTGGGCTGCTCGGATGGCACGACGTACAACGCCGGCATCGGCAGGTTCGCCCTCCTCACCAGGTTCTCAACCATCAGGTACAACTCGGGTAGATCGTTGCGGGTCACCGGACGTGCCTTGCTCATCCGCAAGGCGATCTTGTCCGAGTACCAGTACGCCCCGAGGTTCATGAACGCGGCGAACACCAGGCCCAGGAAGGCACCGCTCCGGCCCCCGAGCAAGTTGCCCACGCCCACCAGCAGCCCGGCGAGTCCGCCGAGCAGCACCACAGTCTTCATGTTGTTCTTCATTCAGGCATCACCTCTTGTATCCAGACTACCCTCGTGCCCGCTCCCGGGAAAGTCACCGCCGATTAGAACTGGCTTAAAACCTCCCGCCAGCGACCCCGGGCTAGAAAAAGTTCAGCTGCTGGGCCAGGCGCCCGATCGTGTCCGGAAACACTCCGAGCACCACCACCGCCACGGCAGTAAAGGCTATGGCCCCGCCCAACTTGAACGGCAGCTTGATCTCGCTTTGCTGAGTTGGGACGTCGACGAACATCCGCTTGATCACCACCAGGTAGTAGAACAGCGCGATGACGGTGTTCAGAGCCATTGCCACCGCCAGCCACAGACCGCCGCCGCCGATGAGCGCTTCGAAGACCACGAACTTCGCCCACCAACCGGCGAACGGGGGAATACCGGCCAGGGAGAGCAAAAACGCGGTCATCGCCAAGGCCAGGCCGGGAGCTCGGGAGAACAGCCCGGCATAGTCGGTGATCAGGTAGCCACCACCCCGCTTGCCCATGCCGATCGCCGCGGCGAACGCACCGTTCTCCATGAAGGCATAGATCATCAGGTAGGCCGCTGCAGCGAAGATGATCGCCTCGTTGGCCTCTGGATTGGCCGCGCTGGCCACACCGAGCGGCAAGACGATGTAGCCAGCCTGAGCAATGGAAGAATAGGCCAATAGTCTCACGATGTTCTTTTGCTGGATGGCCACGAGGTTGCCGAAGGTCATGGTGACCACTCCCAGCAGGGCGAACAGCGGGCGCCACAGATCGGCCAGCGGGAGCAGTCCCAGGAACATGATCTGAAACAGCCCCACGAACCCGGCGGTCTTGGAGGCAACCGAGAGGAAGGCGGCAACCGGTACCGGGGCCCCCTCGTAGGTGTCTGGCACCCACCACTGGAACGGAAAAACCGAGATCTTGAACCCGAAGCCGACGATTATGAAGAAGATGCTCAGGATCCCGATCTCTGCGATCCCGGTTTGCCCCTGCAGGCTGCGGGAGATCTCCGCAAGGTTCGTAGACCCGGTGATGCCGTAGAGCAACGACATACCGAACAGCATCAGGGTCGTCGACAGTACTCCGAACAGGAAGAACTTAAGGGCCGCCTCGTTCGAACGAACGTCGCCCTTGCGGATGCCGGCAAGCACAAATGCCGGGATCGAGATCAGTTCCAGCGAAACGAATATCGCGATGAGGTCCCGGCTGGAGGAGATGCTCATCATCCCCAGCAGCGAGCACATCATCATGGCGTAGTACTCGCCCGGATGGTTGTCCGCCTCGTCCTTGAAGTAGTCCGAGGACATCACGAACACAATCAGGGCAGCAAAGCAGAACACCAGTTTGAACGTGATTGAGAAGCGGTCCACCACGAACATGCCACCCTGGACTTCAGTGGCCCCGTCGGGAACCAACAAGACCGCACCGGCGCTGGCAAGCACTCCTAGGAAGGCGGCGGGCATAATCGCCCAGCGCAGCCAGGTGGGGAGGAACAGGTCAAGAATGATTACACCGCAGATCGCGACGGTAAGAACGATCTCCGGGAGCAATGCGATGAGGTTGAGTTCCAGGTCGAGGTTCACGGGATGGCTAGTGCTCGCCGCTGCCGGTCTGGCCGGGAGCTGTTCCGACGGTGGACTTCGGGGTGCCGCCCAGCGCCGCATCGTCGCCGCTTGCTCTCACATCGGTGCCTTCGTCCGAGGGCAGGGTCTCAGTGGCCCCGAAAACCTCCGCCAGGCGCACCACCGAGCCGTTGGTGGCATCCAGGATCAGCCGGGGATAGACCCCCAGCACGAACACCAAGGCGAGCAGGGGAGCCCAGGCGAGCATTTCGAGCGGCTCCACGTCGGACAACTTTTTGTCCTGCCACTTCTGCTTCACCTTGCCCATATTGACCCGCTGGAGCATCCACAGGAAGTAGCCGGCGGTGAGCACGGTGCCGATGCCCCCGAGCACCATGGCAGAGCGGAAGATCCCCAGACTGAGCCCGGGGAGCGGGCTGTAGGCGGAGAGCAGGGCCATTACCTCACCCCAAAAGCCGGCCAGACCAGGCAGGCCGAGCGAGGCGATCGAAGTGAAGGCCAGCAAGCCGGCCATCCGGGGGATCTTGAGCGCCATCCCGCCCAGCTCCGGGATGTCCCGGGTGTGATAGCGCTCATGGATCGACCCGGCAATGAAAAACAGCATCCCGGTAACCACGCCATGGGCGACCATTCCGAAGATCGCCGCGTTGAAGCCGGCTGGGGTCATGGTGGCGATCCCAAGCATCACAAAGCCCATGTGGCCGACCGAGCTGAAAGCGATCATCCGTTTCAAGTCGACCTGCGCCAGGCAGTTGAGCGCCCCGTAGACGATGGCAATCGCCGCCAGGATCGCGATGATCGGGGCGTAGTTGACCGCGGCGTCCGGAAGGATGGGGATGGCGATCCGCAAGAACCCGTAGGTGCCCATCTTTAACAAGACGGCGGCCAGCAGGACCGATCCTACGGTGGGGGCCTCGGTGTGGGCGTCGGGTAGCCAGGTGTGAAACGGCCACATGGGCACCTTGACCGCGAATCCAAGCGCCAGACCACCAAAGATCACGTTGGCCAGAAGTGGCGAAAGGGTCAGGGCCCCCGCCTGCTGGAGCTCGATGATATCGAAGGTATTCGGATCCGATTGGAAGTACAGCGCCAGGAAGCCCAGCAGCATGAAAACGCTTCCGAACAGCGTGTACAGGAAGAATTTAATCGAGGCGTACTCACGCCGGGGGCCGCCCCAGATCCCGATGATGAAGTACATCGGCACCAAGACCAACTCCCAGAAGACGAAGAACAACACCAGATCGAGTGCGATGAAGCTGCCGGTCATCCCGGTCTCCAACAGCAACATAAGGGCGAAGAAGGCTTTGAAGTTGTGCGGTTCGGGTACGTGCCAGAAGCTGTAGATCACGCACAGGAAGGTGACGAGCAAGCTGAGGATGATCAGGGGGATGGCTATGCCGTCCACTCCCACGTGGTAGTTGGCGTCAATGGAGGGGATCCAAGAGATGTTGCGTTCCAACTGCATCCCCGCCTCGCCGATGTCGTAGACCCGCAGGACCATGGAACCCACCAGCAGGGCTGCCCCGGTGAAAAGCAGCGCCAGCCCCTTGACCGCCATTTGCTTGCTCTTGGGCGTCAGCGCGATGAGCACCGAACCCATCACGGGCAGGAATACCGCCAGCGTGATGCCCCAATCCTCTACCCAGTTCATAGAACCTCCGACTTCATCTAGGACCTAAGAAAACGAAGGTGCCGACCAAAACGGCGACGGCCAGAAACAGCGCCGCGGCGTAACGCTGGACGCTACCGTTTTGCCAGAACTTGAGCTTCTCCCCGACGGCGCCGGCGAAGCCGGCCAGGCCGTTGACGAAACCGTCGATCATCGACTGGTCGATGTCCCGGTACATTACCTGTCCGAATCCTGCGGTGGCTACCCCGGCGGTGTTGACCACCCGGTCGATCACGTTTTGGTTGATCCAGTAGGAGATCACCGACAGCCGGTCCCGGATCGGACGGACGATGCCCTTCATGTAGATGTCGTCCAGGTAGTATTTGTTCTCCAGCATCCGGTAGAAAACTCCCAGCGGAGTAGACCTGATGTCGAAGTTGGTCTTGCCCCTGGCAAAGATCGCCCAGCCGGTTGCGAACCCCAGCAGTGCGATGCCGGTTGACACCATGGCGATCATCGGATTGAACGCGGCGTGCTCGTCTCCGAAATGGACCCACTTGCCGAACAGGTTCATCTCGCCCGGGATGCCCACCCAGCCACCGCCGATGGAAAGGATGCACAAAAGGATCAACGGGACGGTCATGGACCGGGGGCTCTCATGGGGATGGACGTGCAAGTGGTCAAACTTCTCCTTACCGAAAAAGGTGAGCGCGAGCATCCGGGCGACATAGCACGCGGTCATGAACGCGGTGACCATCATGGAAATAAAGACAAAAACGCCCACGCCACTGCCGTGGATGGCCTGTTCGTAGGCACCCACCACCAACTCGTCTTTGGAGAAGAACCCGGCGAACGGCGGGAAGGCCGCCAAGGCCAGGCCGCCGATAATGAACGTGCCCGCGGTGATCGGCATGTGCTTTCTCAGGCCGCCCATGTCGCTCATGTTGTTGGAGTGGACCGCATGAATCACCGATCCGGCCCCCAGGAACAACAGGGCCTTGAACCAAGCGTGCGTCCAGATGTGAAAGACGCTGGCGGTGTACGCGCTAACCCCCAGCCCGGCAATCATGTAGGCCAGCTGAGAGATCGTCGAGTAGGCCAGCACCTTCTTCAGGTCGTTTTGGATGAGCGCCAGGGCGCCGGCGATGAGCATGGTAATAGCTCCGATGACCGCCACCACAGCCAGCGCCTGCGCCGAAGCGTGGAATACCTCGAACATCCGGGCGATGAGGTACACACCGGCCACGACCATGGTCGCGGCATGGATGAGCGCCGAGACCGGCGTAGGACCGGCCATCGCGTCGGGCAACCAGACGTGCAGCGGAAATTGGGCGGACTTGCCCACCGCCCCGCAAAACAGCAGCAACGCGGCGATTGTAATCACTCCGGGAGCGATGTTGCCTGCGGCTACCGCCTCGCTGATCACATCTACGTTGAAGCTGCCTGCGGCGAAGAAGAGCACGAAAATCCCGAACATGAAACCTACGTCGCCTATCCGGGTGGTTAAGAAGGCCTTGATTGCTGCGTTGGAGTTGGCCTCCTCCTCCCACCAGTGGCCGATGAGCAGGTAAGAGCACACCCCCACACCCTCCCAGCCCACCAGCATCTGGAGCAAGTTGTTGGCCAGCACCAGGTTGAGCATCGACGCGGTGAACAGCGAGAGAACCGCGTAGAAGAAGGTGTAGCGGCGATCCCCCTTCATGTATCCGGTGGAATAAATATGGACGAGTAGGGCGACGAAGCACACGATCGGCAGCATCACCGCCGCCAGCCCGTCGACCTTGAATCCCGCCTCAATAAAGAAACCTTCCGGCCCGAAGTCCATCCAGCGCAAGGAGCGGGTATAGCCGTGATAGTCGCCCCCTCCGGGCGCCTGCAGGATCGATATCGTTTGGAAGAAGACCGCCAGAGAAAGCCCCAGCGAGCACAGCATGGCCAGGATGCCGATCTCCGACCCCTTCTTGGGCATCTTCTTGCCGATGAACACGATCAGGAAGAACGACAAGAAGGGGAAGACCGGGATCAGCCAGGCCATCGGGACCAAGGCGCCCACTTCTACCATTTGAGCAGGTTCACCTCATCCAGCGAGACCGTGAAGCGGTTGCGATAAACCAGCAAGACGATGGCCAAGCCCACGCCCAGCTCAGCGGCGGCGATGGTGATCACGAACAGCGCGAAGACCTGCCCGACCAGCCGCCCGCCCCCTACTACGTTGTTAAAGGCAATGAAGTTGAGGTTGACCGCGTTGAGCATTACCTCGATGGACATGAGCACCACCACCGCGTTGCGCCGGGCGAGCACGCCGTAGATCCCCACGCAAAACAGGGCGGTCGTGAGAATCAGGACCCAGCTGACCGGCACGGCTAAGCTCCCTTCGTCCGATGAGGAGCACCCGGAAGAAAGGCGTGATTCACGCGGTGGGTCTGGATTTTCATCAGTCCCTCTTCGCCAGGAACACCGCACCCACCAAAGCGGCGAGCAGCAGGATGGAAACCACCTCGAACGGGATGATGAACCGGGTGAAGATCTCCAGACCCAGCGCCTCGGTATTGCCCTGAGCCGCGGTGAAGTCGATCAGCTGGCCGTCGAAGTGCCGCCAGAGTACCGGAGCGGTCACGCCGAACAGCCCAATCGATACCGGGATGGCCAGTGCCCGCTGCTGCCGGTCGAGCGCGGTCTTGCCGATGGGGGCTCTGGTCAACATGAGCCCGAACAGTAACAGCACGATCACCGCCCCGACGTAGATCAGCACCTGCACCCAGGCGATGAACTCGGCGGTGAGGATCAAAAAGATCACCGCCATGCCGAGCAATGTGACCACCAGGTAGAGCGCCCCGTGCACCAGGTTCTTGGTAGTCACCAAGCGCAACGCGGCAAAGATTGTAACCGCGGCCAGGACCAGAAAGACAAAGTTGTGCACCGGCTAACCTTCGCTTTTGACCGACGCGGGAGCTACGGCAGGGCCGAGTGCGCCCTCCTCCAGCGGTTCGGGGGGACGCACGCTGTACATCCACTGATTGAGCCGCTCCATCTCGTGGGTGAGGCCGGTGACGTCGTGTTCGGCGTACTCGTACTCGGGGGCCCAAAAAAGTGCGTCGTACGGGCAGACCTCCACACAAATGCCGCAGTACATGCACAGCGCGTAGTCGATAGCGAAGCGGTCCAAGATGTTGACCTTCTTGCCCTTCTTGCCGTCCCTGGACTCCCGAGCGGACTTGTGGCCCTCGATGTAAATGCACCAGTCCGGGCACTCCCGGGCGCACAACATGCACACGGTGCAGTTCTCCTCCTTGAGGGCGATCACGCCCCGGGAACGGGCGGGCAGGTGATCCTTCTCCTTCGGGTACTCGATGGTCACGGGCTTGGTTAGCAGGTGGCGCAGCGTTATGCCCATACCTTTTAGCAGCCCGATGCCGTAAGTCGTCCGCTTGCTCTTGGGCACGAGCGCCTTCCGAGAAACCAATTCATCCACGTCATCGGCCATACGGTCTCCTAAACCCACGGGGTCAGCTTGATCGCGCCGGTGATGAAGATGTTCAGCAGCGCGAGCGGAACCAGGACCTTCCAGGCGAATTTCTGCAGCTGATCCTCCCGCAGACGCGGGAAGGTCCAGCGGATCCAAATCAGCAGGAACAAGATTGTTGCCGTCTTGCCCAGCAGCCACACGATTCCGGGCACGAACTCGAGCGCCTCATGGGGCGGAGCGTAGCCACCCAGGTAGAGCGTGGCAGCCAGAGCGGAAAGGCCGATCATCGCGATGTACTCGGCAGCGAACAGGCTGAAGGCAAAGCGGATACCGGTGTACTCGGTAAACGCCCCGGTGATCAACTCCGCCTCGGCCACAGGCATGTCGAACGGGGGCCGGGTTAGCTCGGCGGTGGCCGCCACCAAGAAGATAAAGAAACCGAGCGCTTGGAAGGGCAGCACAAACGGGATGTAGAAGCCAAAAAACGAGATCTCCTTCTGCGCCTCCACAATGTCCACCAGCGAGAGCGATCCGGCCATCATCGCCACCGCCGCGGCCGACAAGACCAGCGGTAGCTCGTAAGCTATGAGCTGGGCTGCGGCCCGCAGAGCGCCCAGCAGCGAGTACTTGTTGGCCGATGCCCAGCCGGCCATCAAAACGCCGATCACCCCGATGGAGGAAGCGGCCAAGACATAGAAGACGCCCACCTCCAGGTCCTCGATCACTGCGGTGGGTCCCGCCGGGATCACCACGAAGATCAAAGCGGAGCCGAGCATGGTGATGTAGGGGACCAGAGCGAAGACGTGCCGGTCGGCCGACGCCGGGATGATGTTCTCCTTCAAGACGAACTTGATACCGTCGGCCAGCGTCTGCGCCCAGCCGTGAAAGCCGCCCGCTTCCATCGGCCCCAAGCGGGCCTGCATGTGTGCGCCGACCTTGAGCTCCACCCATCCCAGCACGAGCGTGGCCGGAAGCAGTACCAGCAGGATGCCCATCTTGAGCGCCAGCACCACGTAGTCGTTGGCCAGGACTGCGGCGACGGCCTCCGTCATCGATCCACGTCCCCGACCACAAAGAACATGCTGCCCAGGATGGCGACCATGTCCGGCACGTACGCCCCCTCCAGCATGTGTGGAATGACGCTCACATTGGAAAAGGATGGGGTGCGCACCTTCATCCGGTAGGGCTTGGCATCGCCGTCGGAAACCAAGTAGTAGCCAAGCTCGCCCAGCGGGTTCTCGGCGTGGGACCACACCTCACCAGCCGGCAGGGTCAGGCGTTTGGGCACCACCCCAATGTGGGATCCGGCCGGCAGCCCCTCCAATGCCTGCTCGACGATCTTCGCCGATTCCTTCATCTCCTGGATCAACACCCAGTAACGGTCGAAGGAGTCGCCACGGGTGCCTACCGGCACGTCGAAGTCGAATTCGGAGTAGTTCAAGTAGGGATCGGCTCTGCGCACGTCGTAACCAACCCCGGACGCCCGCAGAATCGGCCCGGACACGCCGTACTCGAGTGCCAGATCGGCCGGCAGCACTCCGATGCCGACGGTACGTTGCTTGAAGATCTCGTTGCCCATGAGCAAGTTTTCGTAGTCGGGGATCGCCTTGATGAGCTGCTTGATCCCTTTCAAGGCCAAGTCCACGAACCCCCTTGGTACATCCTCCTTCAGCCCGCCCGGGCGGATGAAGCCGAAATGAAGCCGGCCGCCGGTGGCCATCTCCATTGCCGACTGGAGCAATTCCCGCTCCCGGAAGGCGTACATGACCGGCGTGGTGGCGCCCAGTTCAAGACCGAACGAACCGGTGAACATCAGGTGGTTGAGGATCCGGTTGATCTCGGCCATGATCACCCGCAGGTAGGTGGCCCGGCGGGGAACCTCGATCTGCATGAGCTTCTCCACACATATCGATGCAGGGATTTCGTTGTTGATGCCCGAAAGCCAGTCCATGCGGGACAAAAGGTTGGTGATCTGGCGGAAATCGCGCTGCTCCAGCAACTTCTCATGACCCCGATGCATGTAGCCGATGACCGGGTCCCCGGAGACTATCCGCTCGCCGTCCAGCCTGACTACCACCCTCAGTACCCCGTGGGTAGCCGGATGCTGGGGGCCGATGTTGAGGATCATCTCCTCTGTGCGCAGGACCCCCGCGCCCGACAGGTGGGCCTGCTGCTCGCCCTGGAGTTCGGTGCTCATCAGCGCCCTCCCCCGGCTGCCTCGGACGGGTCCTTGGCGCCCGGCCACGGTTTGTAGGTTCGGCTTGCCAGCGGGAAGCTCTTGAGCAGCGGGTGGCCGACGAAGTCATCGGAAAGATACAGGTTGGTCAGCTTGGGATGGCCCTCGAAGGTGATGCCGAACATCTCGGCGCACTCGCGCTCGTGCCAGTTCGCCCCGCGATAGACGCCAGTGATCGACTGAACCCGGTCCACCCCGGGACCCAGCGGAACCTTGAGTCCCACGGTCACCAGCCGGTTGGTCGAGTACAGCATCACCACGATCTCCAAGCCCTTCTCCTGCCAGTCCACCGCGGATAGGAAGGTGAAGAAGTTGCAATCGAGGTCGGGATCATTCTTTAGAACGCGGACGGCGTCCACCAAGCGCTCCGCAGTGACGGTCGCCCAGACTTGCCCGTATCGGACCTCGGGTTGGCTCACCATGTCCCCCAGCTTGAGGGAGACGAGCCAGCTATATGCCTCCGGCTCTACCCGTTCCGATGATCTGAGGGATCTTCCCGCTTGCTCCACTACCCCGCCATTTCTCTGCGATGTTTTCGCCCTGGATCATCTCCTGCAGCCGCACAATGCCGTGCAGCAGTCCCTCCGGCCGGGGCGGGCAGCCGGGGATATAGACGTCAACCGGGATGATCTGGTCAACGCCCTTGGTCACACAATAGGAATCCCAGTAGGGCCCCCCGCAGTTGGCGCACGAGCCCATGGAGATGACGTACTTGGGCTCGGGCATCTGTTCGTAGACCCGCTTGATGGCCGGGGCCATCTTGTCGGTCACCGTGCCCGCAACCACCATCAGGTCGGCCTGGCGGGGCGAGGCGGGAAACGGGATGACCCCCAGCCGCATGATGTCGTGCTTGGGCATAGCCGAGGCGATGAACTCTATCGAGCAACACGCCAGCCCGAATTGGAACATCCACAACGAGTATTTGCGCCCCCAATTGAGCAAAAAAGCCACCGACTTGGGCAGCCTCACCTGCTGGACGTCCGAGTCGGCCATCAGAAGCGCTCCCTATGAACCGGCCACGCCGCCTGCTCGGCGCCCTGCGAAAACCGCATCAAAGCCAGTCCAGCACCTTCTTCCGCCAGGCATAGAGGAGGCCGAGGCCGAGGATGGCTACGAAGATCATCATCTCCACGAAGGCGACCACACCCAGATCCTCGAAGACGACCGCCCAGGGGAACAAAAAGACTGCCTCCACATCGAAGATCACAAACAAGATGGCGAATATGTAATAGCGGACCGTGGTCTGGCTCCATCCGGAGCCGATGGGATCCATGCCGCATTCGTAGGTGGTCAGTTTCTCCCGATTGGGCACCTTGGGCGCCACGAGGTTGTTGAGCGCCAAAGTCCCTCCCACCAACCCGATCATTGCCAGCGCATAAACCGCCAACGTTATGTACGAACCGAAGTAGCCGTCGGGCAAGCTGGAGGACCCCTTTCATGGACATCGATCAGGCACCGACAAGCTATCACACCACCGGGAATCGGCTCCCGGGGCAGGTCCGCCCGGGATGGTCACCGAACCATCGAACAGCCAGGCGGGGGAGGGGCCGGAGCCTGGGGCCGGGAGGTGCGGCAAATCCGACAAGCGAACGGCCTAAAGGCCCAACGTCTCCGCCAGGTCCGGATGACCAGGATCCACATGGTTCAGCTGCGGCAAACCCTTAAAGGCCGAATCTGCGGAAGCCAGCGCGCCCGCCTTCATCGCGGCCGCGGCAAGCACCGCATCGAATGCACCCAAAGCGGGATAGGAGATGAACAATCCGAACCCATTCTCCAGCTCGGCCCGGCCGGGTGAAACTAACGGTGATAACAGCTCGGCGAAGGCGTTACCCAGGCTGGCGGCGTCCTGACGATCCCGCCTGCGGGCCCGGACATGGACGAACTCCTGGATGACCTCAACCGTGGTTGAAGCTGTAAGCCTGCCGCTGGCCACGGCCTGGACAATCAGCCGGCAGGGATCTCGAAGGGGGTGGTCGGTCCCCACCGAATAAACCAGGATGGTGGTGTCGAGCAGTATCACCTACCGTGCGTCCGGATCTGTTCCAGTTGCTCCCGCAGCTGTGCCGGCGCCGGCACCGGCATGGGCGTAGCCCCGAGTATCACCTCGGCTGCCCTCCGCTTCTCTGGTGATTGGACTGGAAATGCCTGATCTATAGCGTCGCGAATCACCTGGGCTACCGAAACACCCCTTTCGCCAGCCGCATGGCGAATCCGGGACAAGCGCTCGGCGTCAATGAGAATCTGGAGCCGTTCGCTGAGCATGTGCATATATTAGCATGCGCATACGTCCCAGGGCCAACCAGCATCAGTAAGTCAGAGTTGCCAAGGTTCCGGTGGCGCAGTCCATGGCGCCTTTGCCGTCACTTTGTTCGCCGTCGCCCTGCAGGTCCCACTGCCCGTCCCATGATCAAGCGCTTCGAGCGGGCCGACCTCATTCGCTCAGATCTCGGTTGGTCCCGACCGAACGGGGCTCTTCATGCCGTTGGGGGCCGGAATCTGCGGGTCCCGTAGATCCTCCAGCTGCCTTTCTGCCAGGCGTACCAGTGTGCGGAAGCCCCGGTCGCCGGCCTTGCCGCCCCGCTCTTCTCCCAGGTTAGCCAGGACCTGAAGTGCGAAGGCCATCACCGTCTCCGAGCGCATCGCGAACTGGCAAAGAATCCGGAAAAGCTCCGGCTTGGAGATCATCCGAAGGAACAACCGGCCGAGCCGGAAGTACGGGGCATAAATGTCGTGAAGGGCGATGCGGTACTCGTGGATTTCCGCCGAAGCGCCGTGGGCGTGCGCGGAAACGACCATCGCGGCGGCCAGCTTGCCGGTCTCCATGGCGTACTCAATGCCCTCGCCGTTGAAAGGGTTGATCATGCCGGCAGCATCGCCCACCAGCAGGTAGCCATTGCCGTAGGGCTTGGACACGCTGCCGCCGAGCGGGAGGCGAGCCGACTTGTACGGCTCGGTCTGGGTCTTGTGAGTGATGCCGTAGGACTTGGGAAGCACATCGACAAAGTCGCGCTGTAGCCGGTTCAGGTTGACCCCGAGCGTCTGCTTGGAGCTCTGAAGGATGCCCACGCCCACGTTCATGGTCCCGTCGCCACACGGGAAGAGCCAGCCGTAGCCCGGCAGGAGCAAGTCATCCTTGCGCAGCTCGAGCCAGGATTCGATGAAGTCATCGTCGTGACGATCGGTACGGTAGTAGGTGCGGATGCCCAGGCCAAGCGGGTAGTCGGGATTGAAGCGCACGCCAAGCGCCCGCCCGAAAGTGGAAGAGGCCCCGTCGGCGATCACCGTGAATGGGGCGAAAATACTGCCCTCGTCCACTTTGACCACGCCGCCATCCTCCGCCTTGTCCTTGCGCACCCAACGGACTCCAATCAACCGGTCCTCTTGCAGAATCGGCTCGGTCACCTCGGTTCCATCCCGCACCTCGGCCCCCGCCGCTCGGGCACGATCGGTGATCTCGGAGTCCAGCACCTTGCGGGGCCGCACCAGCCCGTAGGGGGGGAAGTTGCTGAGCGAGGGCCAGTCCAGTTCCATCTCACGCCCGGCGCCGAGCACCCGCAGGCCACGCACATGGTGGTACTTCAGACCGGATAGATCGATCCCGATCTCGGCGAGCGATTTGGCCGACCTGGGCGTGAGACCGTCGCCACAGGTCTTGTCCCGGGGCAGGGTCTTCTTCTCTATAAGCACCACCTTGAGACCGGCCGCCGCCAGAAAGTAGGCCGCTGCCGAGCCGCCCGGCCCTGCTCCGACGACAATCGCGTCGTACTCGCTCAGCGGGTCCCTCCATGGCTTGGTTGTCAGTCCAGTCTAGCCGTGAGGCCCTGCCGGGCGGGAGAGCGTCCCGGGGCCGGGGCCGCCGGATCACTTCTGTTTTAGCGTGCATCTCGGTTCCTTCGGGTTAAGCGGCAAGCGCTTGGAGAGCTGGCTATTGCCTGCCCGGCTTCCCTCACAGCTACTGGCGCGGCGAGCCGGCGCCGGCTCGGCCAGGCCGGATCATTATCCCAAGCAAGATCAGCAAGATGCCCGCTCCCAGGATGAGTTGGTCGGCCGCCCCGGTGATTGCGAGCGATGAACTACCATCCGCCTGAGCAACCGGCCCGGCCGCTGCCGCTGCGGCCACGGTGAACTCCGGCGAGAACAGCTTCCTACCCGAACTGATTCCTCGGATTTCTGCTCTGTGGATCCCGGGTGGCATCTGGGGAACGGTGAAGGTGTGTGACACGGTACCCTGCGCATCGGCAGTGTCCACTCCCACGAAGATGGGTTCGGAGTGAAGGTGAACCTCAACCTGCTCCCCAGCCTGGAAACCGGCCCCGGTCACCGTTGCCTGCTCTCCAACTTCGACCAAGCTCTTGTTAATCCCGGCCGAGGTGACTGCTCCGCCAGTAGCCGCGGGGGTGGTAACCGGAGCGCCCGCAGCCGTACTCGTAGCCGGCAGGGAGGATGGCGCGGCGGCCGGAGCGCGGCTGGTGGTGGTGGCCACGGTAGAAGACGCCGCGCTGGGAGAAGGGTTGATGAGAGTGGTCGACGAGCGGCTGGCGGTGGTGGTGGTTGTTGCTCTTCTGGTTGTGGTAGTTCCAGCGGCCGAATCTGTGGCCGGGGCCGCCAAGCTCAGAGAAATCGTCATCGGATCCAGGATCTCCCCTGGCGAGTAGAAGCCACCGAAGGGCTCAACCCCCGCCGGGGTCAGCGACACCGCAACGTCCACCCAGGCGATGGTGTTTTCGCTGACCACCGGAGGGCCAAGCGAAAGATTCGCCAGGACTATCCCGGTGAAGACCTTCGGTGACGGGGTGGGCGCCGGCGCCGGCGGGGGGGACGGATTAAATGGATCCACCCCCGAGGATAGGGTGTTGATCGTGGCACTCAGCGTCCCTTGCGAGCCGCTGATAGAAATGCTGAAATCGGACATCTTCAGATCGAGCTTTCCCTCATGCCCGGTGAACCTCACGCTGCCCCCCATCTTTACCGAGGCGCTCGGCACAGCCGGATCGGCAGTGGCGCCCTTGACCGGGAACTGAAACGGTCCGGTCCCGCTGGCGCCGTCCCCTGCCTGCACCGCACCACGGGCAATTGGTCCAACAATGTAGTTTCGCAGGCTGGCCTTGATGCCCCAGTCAACCTTGCCGCCGGTAACCACAGTTGATGCGGCCCTGCCCGATGGCTGGCCGACGAGCACGGTCGCAGCCACAATTCCGGCCAGAACATAATATTTGTAGTTCAGTCGCATAAGTCGCTCCGGGAGGTTGTCGGGGCAAGGGCCGCCCGCCCGAGCCGCGTTGGCAAGATTATGGGAACCCCTGTAGCGGGATGTAGAAACACTTCTATCTCGTGCTCGTATACCTGGCTGAGAATCGAAGGGGTGAACACCTGAGATGGTGGACCACTGGCCACCACCTTGCCCTCTTTCATAATCACGGCTCTATCGGCGTGTGCGGCAGCCAGCCCCAGGTCATGAACAACCACAAGAATCCCGTCGCCCATTCGGGCACGTCTGCGGGCCTGGCCGAGTACCAGTTCCTGGTGCCGAACGTCCATAGAAGCTGTGGGTTCGTCGAGCAGCAGGAGTTGGGTCTGTTGGACCAAGGTCCGTGCCAGCGATGCGCGGGCCCGCTCGCCGCCGGAAAGTGACGGGAAATGACGGTCGCGAAGATCGCTCAACTCTGTTGCGGCCAGTGCCTGTTCGATCTGCTCGTCGTCATGCTCCTGCGCGCAGGTGCGGCCCCAAGGCGCTCGTCCCATCGAAACAATCTCGCGAACGGTGAACGGAAAAGTAACTGTGACGTGCTGGGGAAGCACCGCCCGGCGCATTGAAAGCTCGAACGCAGACCACTGCCCGATGCGAGCACCGTGGATGAAAACCTCTCCATGATCCGGCTTGAGATCGCCGGCGATCACCGCCAGCAGGGTCGACTTGCCAGCGCCGTTTGGTCCGACCAGTGCCACGATCTCTCCGGAGAGCACCGTGAGATCGGCACAGCTCAGGACTTGCTTACCGCCCAGCGTTGCCCTAACCTGCCGGGCCTCGCACAAGACCCCACCACCAAGCTGGCGGGCGGGCAGAGCGACCTGTTTGGATCTCAAGCCCATCCCCCCTGCCGGGCCCGGGTTCGCCGCAACAGCCAGAAGAAGAATGGACTACCAACCAGCGCGGTGAGAACTCCGAGCGGCAGCTCGGCGGGCGCCACTATCGTGCGGGCAATCAGATCCGCGCTCACCAGGGCTACAGCACCACCAAGAGCCGACAGGGGCAGCAAATGACGGTGCCCGGGTCCGGCAGCCATGCGGATGAGATGTGGGATAACCAGCCCAACGAACAACACGACCCCGGAAACGGCCACAGCTGAGGCGGTCAAGATGGCGACAGTGGTCAACGTCACGACTCTCAGCCGGTCTACATCGACCCCCAGGTGCCGGGCCGAGCGTTCGCCCAGGGTCAACAGATCAAGCTTGCTGGATTGAGCTAGAGCCAGGCCCAAGCCGCCAAGCGTTAGCGGCACGATCAGGCTGACCTTGGCCCAGTTCGCCTGCGCCATACTGCCCAGAGTCCAAAACACTACCGAGCGCAGTTCGGCGTCGTCGGACAAGAACATCGATAAGCCGATAAGAGCGCCAATCAGCGCGTTCGCCGCGATCCCGGTGAGGATCATCGTGACCACCTCCGTCCTGCCGGAGGAACGGGAGGCAAGGTAGACCACCAACACCGTAGCCAGTCCGCCCAGGAAAGCCGCTCCTGCGACCGACCATGGGCCGAGGAACCAAATACCAAAAACGATGCAGACCACCGCTCCCAGAGCCGCTCCCGAGGAAACGCCCACAATCCCTGGCTCAGCCAGGGGGTTGGAGAACATCCCTTGCATCAAGGCACCAGCACACCCGAGCGACGCTCCGACCAACACAGCAAGCACCACTCGCGGGAATCGGATATTCCATAGGACGGATTCGCCCAGCCCCGGAGGGAGCGGTCCGACCTCGAACCCGAGCCGATGGGCGATCGATCCAAGAATCTCCGGCACGCTCACCACGTAAGCCCCCATACTTGCCCCGGCCAAGCAAGCAGCCAACAATCCGCAGGCCAGCGAAAAAGTCAAGACCCGCGGACGCGATGTCCGGCCGCGGGCGTGCCGCATCAACTGGACGGGAGTAGCCGGGCCTACGCCAAGCGGGTCCTGATCGAGCTCGGTTCCGGCAGCGCCCAGTTCCTGCCGGTCCTGCCGGTCCTGCCGGGGCGGATGAACGGGACTCATGGAGCCGACATGCCCGCAGTCACGCCACTGGGTAGAGCTTGCCGATGAGGTTGGCCAGCGCCTGGGGCGTACGAGCGCCGAAACTGAACAGCAGCCCATCTTCTTCGGTTACGATCCGCCGGTCTCTTCCCGCCGGAGTCTGGGCAATACCCGCGATCTGAACAAGCCCCTCGATCCCACCCACTGAAGCCAGGCCGGTAGTGGTCATCAGGATCACGTCCGGCGCCGCCTTGACCAAGGCCTCACTTGTCAAAGGGGTGAACGCTCTGCTCAGCCCCATTTCCGTCCCGGCATCTCGGGCGCCTGCTGCCTTGATCATCGAATCCGCACCTGACTGAGGTCCTGCTATCAGGTAAACCCCCGCTTGACCGCGCATGTACAGGAACGCGACCTTGGGCGGTTCGGCGGATTCGGGGATCGCGCTTTGCGCCTGGCGGATCTGCTGTTCGGTTCGCCGGGCCAGCGCTTTGCCTTCTTTGGCCAATCCCAGGGCCGAGGCGACGGTGACTATCTGATCAGGAACCTGCTCTACCGAGGTAGGTACGCCGAAAACCAGCACCGGAACCCCGGCGTCGCGAATGTGCTGCATTGCCTCCGGCGGTCCGGTGTCCGCGGTAGCCAGGACCACTGTAGGAATTAGCGAAAGTACCGATTCTGCAGAAACATCGTGCACCCGGGTTACGACAGGCAGATGCTCGGCTTCCTTAAAGGTGGCAGTGATGTCGCGCGCTACAACATTGTTCCCCAAACCAAGGGTGAACAGGGTTTCAGCAAGAGTTCCGGCCAGCGGGACGATCCTGCTCAGGTCCGCCACCGTGACCCTTGACCCGTCCGCGTTGGTGCTGGTAACCGGTAGAACCGGACGGGGCGTTTCAGTTATCGGCGCAAGGGTGCCCAGCAGTGCTGGCTTGGGATCCAACCTGGCCGATGAGCTGAGCGCGGAAGTTGGGGCGCTACCACATGCAGTTGCAAACAGTAGAGCCACCGAAACAAGAACCGGCGCGGTCCTGCGGGAGCTAAGGGTCCGAGAGGCAATTATCTGGGCGATTGGAGCGCCCAGCCATCCCCGATTGCTGTGTTGCTCGTCAGGCACATACGGCAGGCGGTATGTGCCTCTCCTCGCGCCACGGCCTACGCTCCTGCGTCGCTTCGGACCGGACAAGGCGAGGCTAGGATTCGCTGCGCTCAATTGCGTCTGAACGCTCTCGGTCGCGCACCTAATTGCCTCTCGGACCCTAAAGCCCATTGGAGGCTTTCCTCCTTCCGCTACGAAAAATGATCCACGCGAGGGCGACGACAACGAGTGATCCCAGAACAATCACCGGGGCCAGCAAGCTGGAGTTGCCCGCCTCGGCGACATCGGTGTTCGCCGTGGCCTCAGTACTGAGTGGGGGAGAGGGCTCAATTGGCTCCTCCGGAGCAACCTCCGGAGACGACTCAACCGGGGCAGGTGGCGGAAGAGAGGTTGGCTGAAGGGCGGGGTCGGTTGAGAAACTGACCGGGATCAATATGTCCTGGGAGCGGTCGGCAGTTCTCGTGTGATCGTTTCGGGTCACGATTGCGCATCTCAGCCTGCGGCAATCCACATCTGCATTAATGAGCGCTGCAACGTCAATCTCGACATCAAAAGTGCCGCCCGGCCCGTAAGCGGTTGCGGTTGCCTCCTCCCCAGGCGGCGGCGTGGGAACAATGCGCGCGGCGCTCCTGCTGGGCGCAGAGGTGTCCTTGGGCACCCCGCCACCGCATGGCGTAGGCCTTTGATTCGTGGGAGGGACAAGACAAAAGGCAACGTATATGGGCTTGAAACCGATCGGGTCGCCGTAGCCTTTACCCGAAACTCTTACGGTCTCGCCCGTTGGGTTGAGGTCTTTAGCCTTGGAGACGGTCAGTACGCGCGTTCCATCTGTGGCGCTCAGCCCGTTCTTCGACAAAGTGGTCTCAGGTGGCGGAGGTGGGGGTGGTGGCGGGACGAAGGACGGTTCAACGCCCCGAGCGGAAGACGAACCAATCGAGAAGACAATCAGGGCGAGCGTGGTCGCGCACCTAATTGCCTCCCGGACTCCAGGGCCCATGACTGCGGGCATATTCTTGCTCCGACTTCTGTACTTCCCAACAACAACGAGTAGCATATAGGAAAGCTAGGGGAACTTATTAGGGTAACCTTCACGACACCATGTGGTCTGACGAATTTTCTCCCAGAAAGGAGGCTTTTGTGACCGGGACCGTCCAAACTCAAGAGCTTTTTTCCAAGCGCATGCGGACCTCCACCTGGGGCTCTCATGAACAGATTGAAGGTGCGCCGATAGTCACTGAGCTTTCCTCGGGGGCTTTGGATCGAAGCCGATACTTTGATCTGCTGGCCCAGTACCACTGCGTTTATGCTGCGCTGGAGAAGGTGGGGGAATTGCTGGCGAAACATCCGGTCGCCGGGCGCTTCATTTTCCCGGAACTGCTGCGCACCGCAGCCCTCGGCGCTGATCTCGAATACCTCGAAGGGCCTGACTGGAGACTCAAGATCGCAGCCAGCCGGGCGACTGTCAACTATTGCACCAGGCTAGAAGAGTGCGCCAGCTGGCCGGCGGGATTCGTAGCCCATCACTACACCAGGTACATGGGGGACCTCTCCGGTGGGCAGATGATCAAGAGATCACTCGAGACCAGGTACGGATATGGTCCCAACACCGGCGCCCGCTTCTTCCTGTTCGATCAGATCCCCGATATCAGGGCTTTCAAGCACGAGTACCGCCGGCGGCTGGATCTGGGCCCTTGGGACGAATCCGAAAGGGTTCGCATCATCGACGAGGTTCTGCTTGCCTATGAACACAATCGCAACGTCCTTGCCGGGCTGCAGGGTCAGGGGGCCGAAACGTTGTGAGTGAAGACCAACAGATCTTCGGCGAACAGGTGGTGGCTGCGGTCATGAGCCACATGAACCAGGATCACGCTTCCGACTCACTGGTGATCTGCAAGGGCTTGGGAGGAGCGGTACATGCAGACAGGGCACAGATGAGCGGTATGGACCCTGGCGGCATTGAGTTCACGGTTTGGTCTGCCACTCAGGCACTCAGTATCGTCCGGATCCCCTGGAACACCACGCCGGTAGCTCGATCGGAGATCAGGACCGAGGTGGTGCAGATGTACCAGAAGGCGTCGGCCAATCTGGGATTGGACCTTGAGTGAAATCGTCGTCACTTCAGCTCAGCCGATACTACCAATCGCCTTGCGGCGCTGAACGGCGGGTCGCAGGTTGTAAGCGTAAGGCGGTCCTTCCCGACTTGGGCAAGAACCCTGGTGTCGTCGGGCAACACCACAGTGGACCCGCTGATCACGTACTTCGACTTTCCTCCCTTCGTCTGGATCAGGATCTCGTCGCCAACCTTGAGTTCGTTGAGCCGCCTGAATGGAGCGCCGTAAGTGGTGCGGTGCCCGGCTATGGCCGAGTTCCCCGAATGGCCGGGAAGCGGGGTCCCAGAGTAGTGGCCGGGACCTAGCCTGAGATCTGCCACCGAGGTACCTTCGACGACCACCTGATCAATACCGATCCTGGGAATCCTGATGATGGCGACGGCTTCACCCTGAAAAGCGTCGGTAACGGGATCTGCGAAATCCGTTGCCTCCGAGAAGCCGGCCTCGGTTCCGCTCAAAAGCTCGGGCAGCGAGTGGCGGGGAATCGACACAATCCGATCTTTGAACAGGGACCTCCTGAGCTCCTCCTGGCTGCCGGCCTGCGCAAGCGCGGTACCCCATAATGACCAGCAAGCGTACAGGACCATCGATAGGCCGACCAAAACGGCTCCCCAGCTCAAACCGCCGCGAAGCAGTTGCCGCAGACCGGGTGACCCGGCTACCGGCGCCGGCGGTAAGACCGGCGCCGCCAGATCCAGGAGGCCGGGGACAAGTGCATCGACCACCTGCAGCTTGTCAGGCGCCAGCCTGTAACGATTCCCCACCCGGATGGCAACCCCGCACCCGCTCAGTGCCCTACAAAACGACCTGGCCTTCTCCTCAGGCAGGCAGGCCAACCTTGCGACTTCCCCGGCGGTCCTTTCGCGCTCCAGCGCTTGCAGAATCCCAAGGTTCGCTGCGGAGGTGAGCAGTGAGATCAGCGCCGGCTCTGCCTGATGGTCGAGCACCGGCCCGCCGCCGGAGATCAAGGATCAGTCGAGACTAGCCGGCTCTTGGCCGAGAGTCGAGGTAGCCGAGCCCTTTTCCATTCGATCTCTCAGCATCCGCAGCGCCACCCTGATATCCCGGCGGCGCCGGTAGAAGGCAAGCCACCGGCGCCGAGTCACAACAAGAACCACTGCAAGCAGTAGCAACACAAGCCCGATAGCTAGCGCCAGTCTGACCGGGAAGTAGGTAAGCTTGAGCGGATCACTTACGAAGGTTCGCGGAGGTTGGTCCCCCGCAGTAACAAGGAGTTGCGCAACTGCGGTCCTTCGCCCCAAGACGGGCATATTGTTCCAGGTTCCCTTGATTACTGCCTCGCCACCCGGGATTACATAAATGCCGTCAGGCTTCATCTGCCTGATCAGGTTGGCCCCGCCGCCCTCGATGATCAGGGCGCCATCGAACAGGAACAGCACGTTGCCGATGTTCTTAACTGTGAGAGAGAATTCTTCGGTTTTCCCGTTCCTGCTCACTCCCAGCTGAGACAGGGAAACTCCCAGCCGCGGGTCCCCTGGAACGCTCAGCCGGATCAACCGTGCGACGCGGGTCTCCACCCTCAGCCCACCCGCTTCAACGGGCGCGGCCACCAACGACCCGACGATTGCCCCCACATAGTCTCCCGGAACAGTTCCGGCCGGCACCTCCAAGCTGAAGCGAACGGGCGCCTCACCGCCCGCGGGCACGGTTACCTCGTCTGACTCGGTGCTCACCCAACCCCCCACGCCGCTCATAGCTTCATCAGCCTGCGCTGGCGCCAAGCCGCCTCCCTCGGCGGTATCGACGTCGGCAGGATAGACCCTCAAAGTGAGGGGCTGGTCGGTAAAGTTGTAAAATACGGCCGCGTCCGCCACCCCAGTCCCCGCCTCCAGCCCGTAGCTGAAGTGCTCGTTCGGAAGCTCGGTAAGCCCGAATAGATCGGCCCTTATTCCGAAAACGGGCAACTCCGCCACGTCCGGCCGCCCCGTGGCAGCAAACGCCGCCTGAGCCACCAGCATCCCTGCCAGAGCCACCAAGCACGACAGCAAGAGCCTCCAACCGTTTGATTGGAGGCTCTTGCCGGTTGCCATGCCCGGATGCACTACCCGGTGATGGTGTACTGCAACGTCCCCGAATACACTCCGCTGGCTGAGTTGGCAGGCACGCTCAGCGTGGCAGTGGAGCCCGGCTGGGTGTATTGACCCTTGGTTGTGCCCGATCCGTTAGCCAGGGTGAGGGGCGGCGACAGAGTTGTGCCTGGGGTGGTATCCGTTCCGGCAGCGAAGGTCCCACCGCTCCCCGGGGTCGGTGCGGGACCGGTGGCCCCACCCCCTGAGGCAATAGTGGAACCCGGCGCTATGGCTAAACTTTGCCAGGGAATATTGTTACTACCGCTGATGAGCGAAGTGGCTGCCACAGTTGCCGACCAAGGAGTGGTACCGGCAAGCGTGTTGGTGAAAACAACGTCCCCCAGGGCGGTCGGCGAGCTGGCAGCACCGGAGTCTACGTTGCCGAAGTCCAGGCTGCTTTGAACCGCATTGATCGATAAGACCCCCGCGGGAGGCACGAACGTGACGTTGACGCTGGTGGATTGAGTATCGGTTGCCGCCTGCGGCGGGGTTGGAGGGGCCTCGGTGATCACGCTCAGGGTGAGCGGGTCGAAAGCATCATTGGGTGCTGTGTAGAAGTTTCCGAAAAGGTCGGCGTTGGCCTGAGCGGTCACCTTGGACGGGATGTCCGTCCAGGTGGTGGTATTGCCGGAGACAGTGGGCGTGATTCCGGTCAGGTCCAAAGTGACCAGCGTGTAATCGCTGTAATCAGGCCCTGTTCCTAGGTTGTCGATATCAGCAGAGATGGTTCCGGCGGTGCCGCTGAAAGACACCTTGAAGTCCGAGTACTTGTGATTGAAGCCGTGGCCTGTTTTGACCAAGGTCACATCGCCCAATAAAGTCGCACTGGAAACGGCGCCCGCGCTGGGGTCATAAGTGCCAACTGCATCCACCGGGAAGTTGAAGCGGCTGCCTCCGTTTTGCGTCAGCGGGCAACCATCTGGAGTCGGCCACGTCGCCGGTGCGCCGACCGTTACAGTACCGGGCGGGGGCGGGCTACAAAGGATGTATCTGCGTAGGCTGGCACGCAAACCCCAATCTGCCGAACCGCCGGTAATGTTGAGCGGGGCAGCCCAAGCGCCGGGCGCTACCAGAGCAGTGATCCCGAGCAACAGCGACGTAAGCATCAGGACTGAGCACAACCGCCGAAAACGTGCGTCTGCGACCTTCATTACATGCCCTGTTCTCATCAAATACCAACTTTCTGAAGCCGTCCTTTATTAGGTATACCTATATTGTGAGTATGGCACTACTGATGATCTCTGTCAATATACATATAGATACGGTCCAGCAAAGGGCGGCCCTATGGGGAGGACCACTCCACAAGAACCAGGTGAGATAATGGCGGCATGTCCGCCCGAGCACGCTTCATTCTTGCCGCGGGGGTGATGGTTGGCTCAATAGCCGGGTTGATCGTTTGGTCGCTCTCCTTCTCCACCTATTACTACGTAACTCCCACTGAGCTGGTTTCGGGCGAGGCCACAACGGACCGAACGGTACGGGTAGCGGGCAATGTGGTGGAGGGTTCGATCCTGCACTCTGGGGCCGTCACCACTTTCGCCTTGACCGACGGAGTCTCCCAGGTCCCGGTCACCACCCGCGACGTCCTACCCGACACTTTCGCCTCAGGCATCGAAACCGTTGCCGAAGGGGGCTTGGGCGCGGACGGAGTCTTCTCGGCCTCCAGCGTGCTGGTCAAATGCCCCTCGAAATTCGAGGCGGAGTTGGCGGCGCCGCCCGCTTAATCGTGGATTTAGGAGCAACCGGCCGGGCCGTCCTACTCGTTTCGTTCGCCTGCGGATTGTGGGCGTTCGCCGCATCGGCGCTGGCCGCCCGCCGGGGCGACCAGCGCCTGGCAGACTCCGGACGGCGGGCGTTGGTGGCCTCGACCGCTCTGGTCGGGGTTGCGACCCTGCTCATGGTGGCAGCGTTGTTCTCCCGGGACTTCTCGATCGCCTACGTCGCCCGTTACAGCAGCCGGTCCACCCCTGCGGGTTATACCCTGACCGCCCTGTGGGCGGGCATGGAGGGGTCGCTGTTGTTCTGGACGCTGCTGTCGGGGCTCTACGCTGCCTCGGCGGTGACGATCCAGAGCAAGCGGCGGCCGGATCTAGCCCCCATCGCCACCGCAGTCCTTGGATCTATCATGATTTTTTTCATCGGGCTGCTCGCCTTCGCCGCCAATCCGTTCCAGACGCTGTCTCCGATCCCGGCCGACGGGGCAGGCCTCAACCCGCTGCTTCAGAGCCCGTTCATGGCGATCCATCCGGTGCTGCTCTACCTGGGATTCACCGGCTTCGCCGTGCCCTTCGCCTTCGCCTTCGCCTCACTGGTCAGCGGCAGGCTGGATACCGGCTGGTTCACATCCACCCGGCGATGGACCGTGGTGGCCTGGTCTTTCCTGACCATCGGGATCATCCTGGGGGGCGCTTGGGCGTACACCGAACTCGGCTGGGGCGGCTACTGGGCATGGGACCCGGTGGAGAACGCCAGCCTGCTGCCCTGGCTGACCGGGACCGCGTTCTTGCACTCGGTGATGATCCAGGAGCGCCGGCAGATGCTCAAGGTCTGGAATGTGGCGCTGATCCTGGGCACCTACTGCCTGTCGATCTTCGGCACCTTTCTCACCCGCTCCGGGCTGCTCTCCTCCGTGCACACGTTCAGCGAGTCGCCCATAGGAACGATGTTCTTACCTTTTCTGGCCGTCCTGCTCATTGTCTCGTTCGGTCTGCTCGGCTGGCGCTACGACAAACTGCGCTCGGAGCGTCACCTGGAGTCGATGTTCTCCCGGGAGGCGATGTTTTTGTTCAACAACCTGCTGCTGGTGACCATGGCGCTCACCGTGCTGTGGGGCACGCTCTACCCGGTGTTCGTGGAGGCGATCAAGGGCGACAAAATCTCCGTCGGCCCCCCGTTTTTCAACACCGTCGTTGGGCCGATGAGCCTGGCGCTGGTCGGCCTGACCGGGGTGGGCCCGCTGGTGGCGTGGCGACGGGGATCGTGGATGAGCCTGAAGCGACAACTGCTGGCACCGATGTTTGCCGGGGCCCTCACCATCGTCACACTGGCCTTCCTGAAGGTCACCTCGGCCGGAGCGTTGTTCGGTCTCGGGCTCACGGTGTTCGTGGCGGTGGCTACGCTCGGAGAGTTCGTCCGGGGCGCCCGTGCCCACGCCCGCGGTGGGAGCTTGCTGCGCGGGCTGGTGGAGGTGGTGAGCACCAACCGACGGCGCTACGGCGGCTACATTGTCCACTTGGGCGTGGTGCTGATCTGCCTGGGCCTGTCCGGGTCGGCATTCAAGCAGTCCTGGTCGGGAGTACTGGCAGTGGGCGACAGCTTCGCTCTGGGCAGCTACACGGTGGAGTATGACCGGGTGCGGCCAATCCGAACCGACGAGAAAGTCGGGAAGATGGCGATCATGCAGGTGAGCAAGGGCGGCCGCCCGGTGGACACGCTTACCCCGCAGCGCAACGTCCACCTGGCGCAGAACCAGCCGCAGTCGGAGATCGGGCTGCGCACCACGCTCTCCGAGGACCTCTACCTGGTGCTGACCCAGGTTGACGACGCCGACCGAATCACCCTGCGGGCGTGGGTCAACCCGCTGGTCGCCTGGATCTGGATGGGTGGGTTGTTCATGGCCCTGGGCATGGTGGTCATCCTGTCCGGCAGACCGGCCGAGCAGCCTCCACAAGGCCGCCCGGCCTCCCGGTCCCGGGAGAAGGTGACGATGCCGGCATGAAGATCGCCCAAGCGGTGCTGGGGGCGCTGGCCTGCCTGGCAATCGCCGGCTTGATAGTCTTGAATGCCGGTCCCGACCCCGATGCGGTGCCGACAGTGGACGAGGTGTCCGGCCGGGTGATGTCGCCGTTTTGTGAAGGCTTGACGCTCGAGGAGTGCCCGACTGAGCGGTCGAGCCAGTTAAGAACGCAGGTCGAACGCATGATCTCCTCCGGCGCGACCAACCGGCAGATCGACCGATGGATGCAGGACAACTACGGCATCGTCGCTTTGGGCAGGCCGCGTGGCGCACTGGCCTGGCTGACTCCGCCGCTCATCGGTGCCTGCGGCTTGGTAGTGGTTCTTGCCTTCCTGCGCCGGCAACGTGCCCTGGCAGGCACCGGGGCGCCTCCGGCAGAAGGGCTAAGCGACGAGCAGGAGGCGGAGTTCACCCGCGACTTCTCCCGCTTTTCGCGGGGAACCGAATAGATGGAGATGTTTCTGGTGGGTCTGGTCGGTGCCATGGTGGCCGGCTGGATAGTGCGCCCGCTGTTCGGCAAGCCATCCGAAGTGCTGAAAGTTTCCTCGAGCGATAACGCCGATTTACTGGAGGCCAAACAAAGCGTTTACCGCGGCCTGATCGATCTTGAGATGGACCACGAACAGGGCAAGCTGACCGAGCAGGACTACCGGCAATTACAGCTGGAGGGCAAGCAGGAGGCGCTCAGCCTGATCCAGCAGATTGAGGGCTCCGAGCCGGCCGAGACCACACTGGAAGAGGAGATCAGGGCCGCACGCTCACGCCTGCGCCGGGAATGAGGCTGCCCAAGCCGCTCACGGTCCTGGTGTTGGCGATGGCCGCCGTAGCCCTGCATCCCTCACCTGCCTTCGCCGTCCCGCTCGCCGGGAGGGTGGTCATGGGCACGGCCGGCGCACCGTTTCCCGGCGGGCTGCGTTTGACGGTGGTAGAGATCTCCGCCGCAGGGGACCTGCAGCAACCGGTGTTCGTACCTATCGCCGAAGACGGCTCCTACAGCTTCGAAGGTGGCCCCGCGCTCGAGTACCTGATCGGCACGATCTACCGGGAGGTGACTTACAGCATGGTGGCCGAACCGGGCGATCTGCCCGCCCGCGAGCTTAAGATCCACGAGACAACCAGGGACGTCTCTGTGGTGAAGATCTCCTCAGATTCGATGACGGTGGTGCCCCGCGAGGACCGGCCGGACGAATTGGAGATACTGGAGCTGACCACCTACTTGAACTCCTCCGACCGCACCTACATCGGCGAGGAGGGCGAAGGCCAGCCGGTGGTGCGCTTGGCGGTGCCCGAAGGCGTGGTCGAGCTCACGCCCATGGACGAAGCCAATTCCGCCGGCCTGGCGGTCGGGCCCCGGGGGCTGGGGTCCATTGTGCCCCTAAAGCCGGGCGAGGCGCAGATTCCCTACCTTTACCGTGCCAAGGTCCCCCGAAGCGGCTGGCAATTGCGCCGAGAGGTACTTTATCCGACCGAGCATGTAGACCTGCTGGTGAACACCGACCTCACTTTGGACGCCGCCCCCGGCTTCACCTTCGCCGAGGAGGTGACGCTGGCAGACCGCCGGTACCGGCGCTATCGGATGGAGTCCACAACGCCGGGCGAAGTGGTAGCCGCGGACATCGGCTTCAACTCGGCAGGCGGCTCGGGCAGTGGAGTCTGGGTCGGTTTCGGCACCATCGTTGCGCTTGTAGCAGCCGCCCTGGGAGCGGCAACATTGCGCCGTCGAAAGCGGCGGCTGCTCGCACCGGGGCCGGGCCGGGCGGGAGCGGGCCGGGCGGAACTGATCGAGGAGGTGGCCCGCTTGGACGAGAGGTTCGACGCCGGAGGCGTCGAACGTCTCGAGTACGATCGGCGGCGCTCAGAACTCATCAGCGCCTTGAAATCCCTCTCCGGTCCGGAAGAGTGATTCGGGCGTCGGGCGTCGGCAAACGGTTCGGGCCGGTGCGGGCGCTCCACGGCGTTGACCTGGAAGTCCCGGCTGGCACCGTCATGGCGGTGTTCGGGGCGAACGGATCGGGCAAGTCCACATTGCTGAAGATAATTGCCGGGCTGCTGCGCCCGACTGAAGGGTCGGCGGAAATAGCCGGCCATCCGCCGCGGGCGATGAAGGCCCGGCTGGGTTATCTCGGGCACCTTCCCTACCTCTACCCGTACCTTTGCGCCACCGAAAATCTCAATTTCTACGCAGATTTGTACGGTGTGGACCGCCACAAGGTTTTCCCCATGCTCGACCGGCTCGGCCTGGCCGGCAAGGGCGCACGCCAGGTGCGGACATTCTCCCGGGGAGAGGCCCAGCGCCTCGGCTTGGCCCGGGCAATGCTGCACAACCCGGACTACCTCATCCTAGACGAGCCCTTCTCCGGCCTGGACAAGTCCACCGCACAGACACTGCCCGATCTGTTTGCCATGCCCGGTCGCACGGTAATCCTGTCCACCCACGACGAGTACCAGGGCCGGGCGATCGCCCACGACTGCCTAACCCTGGATGCCGGCTGCGTGGTCGCCCGGGGATGAGGCGATGAGGCGATGAGGCGATGAGCGCAATAGGGGCGATGAGAAAGGTCGCCACCTTGACCGGCCGGGACCTGCTCAGCGAGTCGCGGGCGCGCCAGGTCGCCCCGGTGATGGCCTTTTTCGCTCTGAGTCTGGTGTTCCTGTTCACCTTCGCCCTGCCCACCGGGGCGATCAGGGCGCCTGCCCCGCCCCCGGTGGCCGGTGCAGTACCGGCTCGGGACATCACCGGGACCTTGCTGTGGGCAACAGTGTTCTTCTCGGCGGTCATCGGGCTGGGCCGGGGAGCTTCGGTAGACCGGGAGGCCGGGGCGGCAGAGGGACTGCTGCTGGCACCGGTAGACCCGGCGGCACTTTTCGCCGCCAAGGTCGTCGCCAATTTCTTGTTCCTTACCGTAACCGCAGCACTGGTAATCCCTATGTTTGTCCTGCTCGCCGGCGCCCCCGCGGATCTGCTGTTCCCGGAAATCGTCCTGGTGGCTATCCCCGCCAATATCGGCCTGGCCGCAGTGGGTACGTTGTTCGCCACAGCCGCCCAATTTTCGGAAGCCCGATCGGTGATGCTGCCGCTGCTCGCCTTCCCGTTTTGCTTGCCGGTGGTTCTGGCCGCATCGAGGCTCACCTCCACCCTGCTGATCACCGGCGCGTTCGCCTCGGAGATGCGCTGGTTTATCCTTTTGACTGTCTTCGATGTCGTCTTCTTAACGATCGGAACGGTGACCTACGAGTTCGTGATTCGGGAATGAACAAAGATCCGCTCGGCGTGACGGAAAAGCTGCTGGGCGCCGGCCTGGCGGTCGGGCTCGTCATGATCTTCTTCTGGGTACCCACCGACAGTTTCCAGGGTGTCCACCAGCGGATCCTCTATGTCCACGCTCCGGCCGCCTGGGTGGCATATTTGGCGTTCGGGGTGGTGCTGATCGGGTCGACTGCTTACCTGCGCCGGGGAGACCAGCGCTGGGACTGGGTAGCCCATGCCAGTGCAAAAGCCGGCGTCACCTTCACGGCGCTCAACCTGGTCACCGGGATGCTGTGGGGCCGGCCGATCTGGGGTGCCTATTGGGCGTGGGACCCCCGCCTGACCCTAACGCTCGTTCTGCTGCTCATCTACATCGGCTACCTGGGCTTCAGGGCCACCGCAACCGACTCCACCCGGGGCGCCCGGATCGGCGCCGTCATCGGCATCGCCGGATTCTTGGTAGTGCCCCTGGTGCACTTCTCAGTCGACTGGTGGCGCGGCCAGCACCCCGCCCGTACCGTCTTTCGCCCCGAGGCGGGACCGGCTATGCCCTCCAGCATGCTGATCACTTTGTTGTTCATGGTGGCGATGTTCACACTTGCCTACACCGTTTTTTTGGCCCTAGGAGTACGTACCCTGCGCTTGGAAAGCGAGATTGAAGAACTGGAATCTCGTTCCCCGCCTGCTCCGGTACGCCCCCATCCGTCGGCCGCCCAATGAGCAGCCTGAATTTCTTGGGACTCGCTTTCGTGCTGGTCTGGTTCGGGATAGTTGCCTATCTGTTTTCGGTTACCAGGCGTCAAAAGGGGCTTGAGAAGCGGCTGGAAGAGTTGCGCCGGACGATCGGCGACTAGCTCCCCCGCTGGTCCCCCAGCACCCGTAGGAACGGAGCGGTCCGATATAATGCGCCTCGTCAACCCAAACACTGAGGTAGTGAGACCTTGAACAAAGAGATGACCTGGGTAAGAGCGATCATCATCGCCACGCTGATCAACGCCGCACTCATTGTGGTGCTGGGCTTTGCACCTTCGATATTTCGTTACGCCTGGGACAACAACACGGACCAAATGATCGCGTTCGTCGACGAAAAGACCGGGTACGAGTTCAAGGACAGCTACACGATGGTGCGCATCCATGACGCCATCTCCATGGGTTTCCAGACCTTCGTCTTTGCCGTTCCAATCGTTGCTACCTACGTGTTGGGCGAGAAGCGTCGTCGTCGCCTCGGGTTGCGGGGCAACGAGGGCGTGAAGGGATACCTGCCCGGCAAATGAGCTACACCCAGGACCCGTTCAGCCAGAAGAACGATATCGAGAAGCCGCGTCTTCGGACCGACTACGTAATGCAAGACGTAGAGGCAAGCTGGCTAAAGTCGGTGCGCAAGCCGCCCCGGTACATCGGGCTCATCCCGGAACTGTGTATTCTCTGCGAGGGCTGCGTCGACATCTGCCCCTGGTACTGCATATTCATGCTCGAC
Organism: Actinomycetota bacterium; assembly: GCA_052389675.1. GTDB lineage: Bacteria > Actinomycetota > CADDZG01 > JAHWKV01 > JAHWKV01 > JBBDRH01. The sequence continues at coordinate 7,600 of JBQTHR010000055.1, read as the reverse complement.
CCGGGCATTGTCTCGGAAGCCGGGTCTGAGGAAATTGCCCGGGACATGAAGCCCAAAGACATTTTGTTCGTGATAGACGACGATGCCTGCACCCGCTGCCTGCTGTGCGTGGAGAGATGCCCCACCGGGGCGCTCACCATCGGCAAGCTGGAGGGACCCAAGGGCGGAGGCCGTGCCATAGGAAAGGTTTCCGGGGCAGCCTCTTAGACTCATCGACTAGCAAGGAGAGCAGGTGGCAACAAGTCTCAAGCAGAAGGCAGGCGCGATCCGTCATCCCGGAGCTTTGTTGAAGGCTGGGTTCGAGGGGTTGCGGGGCAGCCAGGTGTGGCGTTCGATCTTCCGGCCGGGCTCGGTGATGACCAAGGGCTACCAGGACTCGCCGCGCAACCGTGCCTACGTGGTGATGAACTCGCTGGTGTACCACCTGCACCCGGTGAAGGTGAAGCGGCACGGCATCAAGCTGTCTTACACCCTGTGCTTGGGCGGCCTGTCCTTCTTCCTGTTCATTTTCCTCACCATCACCGGCATCTTCTTGATGTTTTTCTACCGGCCATCCACTGAGGTGGTCTACACGGATATGGTCGGCCTGCATACTTCCATCCCGTTCGGGCTGCTGGTGCGCAACCTGCATAGATGGGGTGCTCACCTGATGGTCGTAACGGTCTTCCTGCACATGTCCCGGGTTTTTTACACCGGCTCCTACAAGCCCCCCCGGGAATTCAACTGGGTGCTCGGAGTCACCCTGCTGCTGATCACGCTGCTTTTGGCGTTCACCGGTTACCTGCTCCCCTGGGACCAGTTGGCCATCTGGGCAGTCACCGTGGGAACTCAGATGGGCTACGAGTCGCCGTTGATTGGAAAGGAAGTTTCGTTCGTGTTGTTGGGCGGTGTGCAGATTGGTGCCGGTACCCTCATTCGCTGGTACACCCTTCACGTGCTGGCACTACCGTTTGTGATCGTCATCCAAATGGCCGTCCACTTTTGGCGGGTCCGCAAGGATGGCGGCATCTCCGGACCGCTCTAGAGAGAGGTTAGGATCCACTGATGCCCACCCCAGACGAAATCTTCGACCAGACCCTTGCCGAGGAGCAGGCCAAAGGTTCCTCCCCGCAGGTAGCCGAGGCCCGGGCCAAGGCGGCACGCCACCGCGCCCGCAAAGCCGAGGCCGCAGGAAGCGATCCGGCAGTGGCAGCCACGCCGGCGGCGGACGCTGCTGCAGTCAAGGAGCCAGCGACCGTAGTGGCAGCGGCACCTACCGCCTCGGCCGCAGCAGCACCGGCCGTAGCTGCACCGGCTGCACCGGCTGTACCGGCTGCAGCAGTTGCGGGCTCAGCAGTGGCATCAGCCGCACCGGCAGCAGGCGGCAGAAGGGCGGCGGCCCGGGCCGGGGTCGGCGGAGCAGAAGCCGCCCCGGACCGGATCCAGCGCCTCCTGGCGGTCGTCAAGCCCGAGTCCATCCAGCGGGTGGAGAAGGAGCCGATTGACCGGGTTAACACCTGGCCGCACCTGATGGCCTCCGAGTTCTTGGCGATCCTGGCCATAACCGCGTTCTTGGTGGTCTTCTCCACCTTTGTTAATGCTCCCTTCCGGGAACTGGCCAACATCAACGTCACGCCCAACCCGTCCAAGGCGCCCTGGTACTTCCTAGGACTGCAGGAGCTGCTGCGCTACTTTCACCCCCAGGTTGCTGGCGTCACCATCCCCCAGTGGATCATCCTGGGCCTGATGGCGGCCCCCTACATCGATCGGAACCCGTCCAACAAGCCGCATGACCGCAAACTGGCCATCGCCTTGTGGACGATCTTCATGCTTATGTTCGCCATCCTCGGAATGCTTGGTTCGATCTTCCGGGGTCCGGGCTTCAACTTCGTATATCCATGGGACGCGGGGATCTTCTTCGAGCTATGACACCTACTGACTTCGTTGTTGTGATCGGTATCGCTACGCTGCTGGCCTGGGTGCCCTTTATGGTCATCTCGCGCCGCTCCCGGGCTCGCACGGCGGTCGCCGCCGGAGCCGGGGGGGACCTCGATTTCCCGGAGTCCCGGCCGCTGCGCCGGGGCCCGGACCTTTCCGACGTGGGCCGACGCAAGTTCTTGCTGCGCGGCTTGGGATTCGCCTTCCTGGCTGGCCTGGCACAGTTCGGGCTGGCCTCGATCGACTTTTTGTTCCCCCGGTTGCGGGGCGGCTTCGGCGCCAAGCTGACCGTCGGAGACGCCGAGGAGCTACGCAATGAAATCGGCGCAGCCCGGGAGCCGAAGTTCATCTCGGACGGCCGGTTCTACCTCTCGCTCTACGAGGGGGACCCGGAAGACGCCGAAGCCATCCCGGCTTACCGCAAAGCCAACGTCGCCAACTCCGGTTTCATGGCGCTTTACCGTAAATGTGTTCATCTTGGGTGCAGCGTGCCGTGGTGCCCGCCCTCCAAGTGGTTCGAGTGCCCGTGTCACGGCTCGAAGTACTCGGTCAACGGTGAGTACCGTGAGGGTCCGGCGCCTCGCAGCCTGGATCAGTTCCGGGTCGACGTCGTGGACGGACAAGTGATCGTGGACACGGCTACCATCATCGCCGGTGCGCCGCGGGGAACCTTCACTTCGCAGCCTCAGCCGGAGGGAGCGAACTGCGTGAGCGTCCGGGAAGGTTGAGCTTGCTTCACTCCGAAGATTGCAGCTACCGGCGACGAACCTAGAGGATAAATGAGCCCACTTCTAATAGCAGTAGTGTTCGGAGCGATAGCCGCAGGCGCGGCGATCGTGGCGTTGCGGCCTCGCGCCTCATCCGGCAAGGCCAAGTCCATCCCACCTGCCATGCGGCCGGCGGCCATCGACACCGTCTTGGAATCGGACCGCCTGACCAAAGTGACCCTGTGGGGCATGACGCTGGCGATCTTCTTCGCGATCTTCCTGCCGGTCTACTGGTACCGGGAGCCGGCCCGTATGGCCGCCAAGGAGAAGAGTTTCGCCGATGAGTCGATCGAGCGGGGTCACATCTACTACGCCTTGACCACCGATCCGGTCAGCGGCGAGCCGAACTTGCGGGGCAAAGAATGCGCCCGCTGCCACGGAGTAGACGCCGAAGGCGGCACCACCATGTTCTTAAGCCCCGCCACCGGCGTCTCCACCGAATACCCGGTGCCGGAACTCAAGACGGTTTTCTCCCGCTACCAGAAACCTCCCGCAGGCTTCCGGGACGCCCGCGAGTTCATCAGAGAGACCATTGAGCGAGGCAGGCCCGGCACCCCGATGCCCACCTGGGGCAACGAGTACGGCGGCCCGCTCACCGAGCAGGAGATCGACGACATCGTCAACTGGCTCCAGGAAATCCAGGAAGTGCCTCAGGTCCAAGAAGGCGCAGCAGGCGACCAGATCTTTAACCAGCTTTGCGTTGCCTGCCACGGCATCGGCGGCTCCGGAGGGTCGGGTCCGGCGATGCGCAACGGCGCCACTACGGCTCAGTTCCCGGACATCGAAGACCACATCGCATTTGTCAAGGAGGGCTCAGTGACCGGGCAGCCCTATGGCACCAGCGGTACCGGCACCGGCACCATGCCTGCGTGGGGCGGAACCCTGACCGACGAACAGATAAGAGCCGTTGTCGAGTACGAGAGGAGCCTGTAATGAGCGCTGCGCAGGGAGTCCTGCTGGCCACCGAGGCCGCTTCAGCCGGAGGAACCGGCGCGTTCTTAAAGGGCCTCGCCGTGTTCATCGGCTTCATGGTGTTCTTCGTAGGAGGCACCTGGCTGCTCTCGGCAATGGTGCTGGGTGCCAAGTTGGGCTACTTCGTCACCGGCGCTTCCCTTTTTGCGGTGTTCTCTTTGATCTCGGCAATCTGGTTCGTGACCGCTCTGGGGCCCAGAGGTGCTCAGGGATTCCTGGGCAGCCTGGGCGAGGACACCGCCTGGCACACGCTATTCACCGGGGAACAGTTGGGTTCACTGGACTCGCGGTACGGGCAATTTGACGTAGCGGACTACCCCAACGGCAGCGAATGGGTTGTCCCGGGCGAGGACCGGCTTGCTGACCTCAAAGATGGCCAATCCACCGGAGCAGAACTGGACAACGCCCGCCCGGTCATGGAGGCGATGGTTGCCGAAGCGGTCAGCCCGATTCCCGGGATCAAGGAGCGGGCGCAGGAAATAGTTGTGGGTGGACCGATCGGCCTGGTCAGCGGGCAGTTCGCGATCTCCGACGTCAGGATGAAAGAAGTTGAGGTGGCCGGCAAGGAATCGATCATTGCAGTCGGCAGGGCTGTACCCAAGGCCACCATGACCGCCGATCTCGGCGATGCTGCCGAAGGAGAGTTAATCGAGTACCTGGTGGAAGTCGGCGATGCCGTAGAGCCCGGTACTCCGGTAGCCGAACTGAAGCCGGAGGGTCCGTCCATCCGGCTTACCGCCGATCAGTCCGGTAGGGTGCTCTCGTTCGGCTTTGCCGAAGGCGACGCGGTCAAAGCGGAGGCCCCCCTGATGACCTTGGACGTCAGCGGCCAGCCAGGCGCTCCGCAGCCGGTGGAAGTTTCGGCCGCCCGGGTGCGCGGATCTATCCGCGTACCGTCGTTCATTTATCTGGTGGCCAGCCTTATCGGCCTGGCCTTCCACCTGGTAGGCCTTCAGAAAATCGAGAAGGAATCCAACGAGGCCCTGGCACCACAGACGGCATAGGGGCCGGAGCGTCCCGACGCCACACCACTCATAGCACTGCCCTCCGCCGAGCCGGGCCGAAGCCTGAGCCTTATCCGGGGGCGCCGGGGGCGCCAAGCTCTAAAGTTAGCGCTTCCCGGACCAAATCGGGCAGTTCAGAGGGGTTCATCCCCGCTTCGAACACCCTAGCCGAACCCACTTCGACCACGGGGATGAACCAGCCCAGTTCGGCCTTGAGTGCCGAGTCAGCGGTAATGTCCACCTCCCGGTAATTGATCCCGGCGTTTTCCAGCACAACCTTCGCCTTATCGCACAGCGAACAGCTGGGCTTGCCGAACAGGGTAACTTGGCTCAACCGCAGTTCCAATCGGCAACCTCAGGCGTGTGCCGCCGGTGCCGCTTCACCGGAGCAGGCCCGAAGCGCCAGGCCCACATCAAAATGTGGGACCGAACAGCAAGCCGCACATGATCCTGCCGATTCCATCGAGCACGGCCTGCTTGCTCAAACCAAGATCCCGGCGCTGATGAACGTACAAGCTGGCCGAAAGCAGCGCGAGGAGCGCATCGGCCAGGTAGTCGGAAGAGTCGCCCATGCCGGCCTCATTGAGCAGCCCCAGAATGTGCGCCCGGCGGGCCTGGTAGGCGCCACTGGCGTAAGGCCCGCTCTTGACCGTCTGGCATTCCGCCATACGGTGCAAATCCGCCTGAACCTCCAACCGGTCGACGAAGGCCTCGAAGAACGCTCGCAGGCGCTCCAGCGGAGCAGCACCCGGACCCAGCGGCGGTGGACCGGACAGAAAGGCCGCCTGGAACTCCAACTCGCTGTGGTCCAGCAGCGCCAGCGCCAGGCCGTTACGGTCCCCGAAGCGCCGGTAAACGGTACCGATTCCCACCCCCGCCCGCTCCGCCAGATCGTCCATCGTTAAAGCGGCTACACCGTCTTGTTCAAGCATCCGGCGCGCCACCGACAGCAAGAGCCGCCGGTTGCGTTGAGCGTCGGCTCGTTCGGGTTCCCCCTGGCCGTAGATCGGGAGCAGGATTGCTGACGGATTCATTGGCGTAGGCATGCTGTCGAAAACATTCTCCCATCTTCGAAGGTTCATTTGACATCTAGCATAACTGGAGTAGGCTCCGATTACGCACTCAACCGGAGTGTTTTCCGTATAGGAGGGAAAGATATGCCAACTCTCACCCAACCGCTTTCCGGGACGTTCATCGCAGATAAGACGCACTCCACCTTCAGCTTCACGGTTAAGCACATGTTGGTGGCCAACTACACCGCTTACTTCGACGACGTGGATTTGAGCGTTGTAGCGGAGGAAGGCAGCGTTGGGCTCACCGGCTCAGTGGCCGCCGAATCCATCTCGATCAAGTTCCCTCCGGAGTTCCGGGAGCACGTCCTCAACGGGGCCGAATTCCTGGATGCTCGCAACCACCCTTCGATCACCTTCTCCGCCGGCGATGTTGCGGTGCAAGAGGACGGCAAGGCAACCATCAACGGGGAGCTCACCATTAAAGGAATCACCAATCCGTTCTCGGCCAGCGGGACCTTCCAGGAGCCTGCCGAGGACCCGTGGGGCTCATTGCGCGTCGGCGTCGACTTCGCCGCTGTGGTCGACCGCCGGGATTGGGACCTAACCTGGCAGGCACCGCTTCCCAAGGGTGGGGACGTACTTGCCTGGGAGGTCCGGATCGATGCCCACGTCGAGCTGATCAAGCAGGCACAGTGAAGATCCTGAGCCTTAGCGGCAGCCTGCGCGAGAACTCCTACAATCGTGGAGTGCTCCAGGCCGCCGCCCGGGCGCTGGCGGGTGGCGCAACCATGAAGATCTATGAACAGTTGCGCATGATTCCCCCTTACGACGAGGACATGGACGCTCCTGCGCCGGTACGGGCATTCCGGCAGGCGATCCAGGATGCCGGCGCGCTGCTGATCGCCACTCCCGAGTACAACAGCTCGTTTCCCGGGCAGTTGAAAAATGCGCTTGACTGGGCCTCCCGCCCCTTCCCGAACAATGCCCTCCGGGGTAAGCCGGTGGCGGTGGTCGGGGCCTCCACCGGCTTGTTCGGCGCAGTGTGGGCCCAGGCGGATCTGCGGAAGGTACTCACCAGAATCGGAGCTCGGGTGCTTGACCGTGAGCTTGCTATCGGCCAAGCGCACGAAGCGTTCCACTCCGATGGCTCCCTCAAGGACCCGGCTTTGGCGGCGGCTCTGGCCGGCATAGTCGCACAGCTAATCGACGAAGCGGCTGACCTGCAGGAGCGCTCGGCGTAAGACGCACCCGAACCGACAGCACGCCCGGTTCAGCGATGAACCATCCGCCCCACTGCCGCCATCAGCTCGGTTGCCGGGTCCTGCGGGGTTTCCGGGCCCCCCTCCCCCGCCACCAGGCAATGGCGGACATGATCGTCGAGCAGACCCAGTGCCACCTTGTCCAAGGCTGCCTGAACCGCACTTATTTGCGTCAGGACGTCGATGCAGTAGCGGTCTTCATCGATCATCCTGGTGACCCCTTTGACCTGGCCTTCTACCCGCGCCAAACGCTCGCGCAGATCGTCCTTGGTGGTGCTGTATCCTCGAACCATCGCCTTCCTCCTGGTCCTCGCTCCTACAAGCTTACCCTGGCGGGGTACCGTAGCCCGACCCGATGCAAACAGTGGGGCGGATCGAACAAGAAGAGGGCGGGAAGGCTGCTTGAAGGTCGGACTTGGGACGAGATGCCAGCGGATCCGGGACAACGTCCACCTCGGTGCGACCCGTTCGTGACGATGTGATCAGATCGGGACCCTACTCAACGCTGGTGCCCACCTGCAGGGCCGACGGTGCTAAGACTGGCGGGCTCAACCGGTCAGCGCAACAAGCTCAGCGAGCTTCTCTGATGGTTTCATGAATCCGAGTGTCTTGCGTGGACGGTTGTTGAGGCTTTCGGCGAAACGAGCGAGGTCTTCTGCGGTGTGAAC